>CAVBJS010000006.1:0-75607 GCA_963596015.1 Bacteroidaceae bacterium | reverse complement strand
GAACTCGCATCCCCGCCTGATGCGGGGATGCTCAGACATTACGGGCCTATCGGGCACGCTCTGAAAGCGTGCCCGATACCATCCTGCGGCTTCGATGCCGATCATGCAAAACTGGCGCGCAGCGCAAAGGTTGCGAGCCATTCTGCCGCGCTCCGGTGCATTACGTTTTGCGTTCTGCTATCGATCCGGACCTCCGCAAACTATAAAAGATCATTATCGTTCAGAACCCTGCTAGTGGCGTGTCCTGTCGGATGTGTCCGGATTTAGGTTTAGGGACACTTCTCAGCTCATGTAGGTCCACTGCCCCCGGATGCACTCTGCCACTCTGCCCTCCGGCCGACGTCCGAACTATAACGTGTTTGCCTGGCGGCTCACTTTTCACGGTTTTCTCTCAAATTCCAAAGTGCATCTTGAAAAATATACAGTTTCACGCTATAGTATCGCCCATAGAGCTATTTTCGAGACGAAGTTTGCAGGAAAATGCTGATGCTTAAGCGGATGCGCTCCGCGCGTACCCTCAAGCTGACACGCTGCCGAAGGAGTAACACTCTCAGGTGCCGCCATTGCGGTGAAACTGTAAACAGATCGACTCTCTGGAGACGCCCGGTATAGCCGGGGGCCGAAGGGGCAACATGTACCGTTCTGACCGGTACATGAAATCTCTCAGGTAAAAGGACAGAGAAGCTGTTTTAGCAACCAATCTGTGCAATTTCCAAATCCGGGTCATCGATTCATTTCGGGAACGCTCTCTCATCATTTCATCATATCGAGAGGGGAAAAAACAATGTGGAGTTCAATTAACAGCTTACTGGGAACCATAGACGATTTTGTCTGGGGTGTTCCTCTGATGGTGCTGATCATGGCAGGCGGTCTGCTTCTGACCGTACGTCTTGGTCTTTTGCAGGTGCGCAAGCTGCCGCTGGCCTTGAAGTGGATGGTCAAAAATGAAGAAGGCGGCGAGGGTGAAATCACCAGTTTTGCAGCCCTTTGCACCGCTTTAAGTGCCACCATCGGCACCGGCAATATCGTAGGTGTTGCCACTGCTGTCTGCGCCGGCGGTCCCGGTGCTTTGTTCTGGATGATCGTGGCAGCCTTCCTGGGCATGGCCACCAAGTACTCTGAAGGTCTTCTGGCCGTCAAATATCGTACGGTAGCCCCCGACGGGCACAGCCTGGGCGGTCCCTTCTATTACATTGAGTTAGGCATGGGCAAGCGTTGGAAATGGCTGGCAAAGCTTTTTGCTTTCTTCGGTGTCTGCGTAGGTCTCTTCGGCATCGGTACCTTCAGCCAGGTCAACGGTATCTCCAGTGCCATCAACGGATTCTTTGATCCTTCCAATGTCCATACCGTAAAGATCCTGCCTTTCCTGGGCGAGTATTCCTGGTCTGTAGTCATCGCCTCCCTGCTGCTCTCTATCTGTGTGGCAGCAGTGCTCATCGGCGGCGTAAAGCGAATTGCCAGTGTCAGCCAGATCATCGTTCCTTTCATGGCTGTTCTGTATTTTGCATTTGCCATTATCCTGATCATCTGCAATATTACAGCAGTACCCGCCGCTGTCTGCACCATTGTAGAAGCTGCATTCTCTCCCAGAGCCATTACCGGCGGTGCGGTAGGCAGCATGTTCGTTGCCATGCAAAAGGGTGTAGCAAGAGGTATTTTCTCCAATGAAGCCGGCTTAGGAAGCGCTCCTATCGCCGCAGCTGCAGCCCAGACCAAGGAGCCTGTCCGTCAGGGTCTTGTATCCATGACAGGTACCTTTATCGATACCATCATCATCTGCACACTTACCGGTCTTTCCATCGTTCTGACCGGTGCATGGCAGGTAGAGGGCTTAGAAGGCGTACAGGTCACCACCTATGCCTTCCAGAAAGGTCTCCCTTTCCCGGAGCAGTTCTCTTCCTTTATCCTGATGCTGTGTCTGGTATTCTTCGCCTTCACCACCATCCTTGGATGGGATTACTACAGTGAGCGCTGCCTGGAGTATTTAAGCGGCGGCAACATGAAGCATGTGAAGGTTTATCGTTGGCTTTACATCCTGGCTGTCTTCATCGGCCCCTACATGACTGTCAGCGCCGTATGGACCATCGCCGATATCTTTAACGGTCTCATGGCTATCCCCAACATGATCGCTCTGTTCGTCTTAAACGGCGTCGTGGTAAAGGAGACCAAGGATTTCTTCCAAAGACATAAGGGCGAGAAATTATAAGATTTTCGCATCTGCTTTATACATTAAAATATAGCTGACGCACCGGGATCTTCGAAAGAGAGATTGTTACTGTTCAGCCAGCAGCCAGGCGGCGGATCCTGAACAGTGGCAAAAATTCGGACAGGTGCTGAACGCTTATAAAAAAACCAGGAAGATGTATATCTTCCTGGTTTTTTTGCTTAGTACACGCTTGCTCCTGCACACGCTTGCTCCTGCACACCCTTGTTCCTGCACATGTCTGTTCCTATACACACTGTTATACAGACATCTTCCCCAGGCCATGCCGTTTAGTTACACTTAAGACGCTGGCCAGGCGGCGGGCTTGTCGGCTGATTGACATCTTAACTGTAACGCCGCTTCCCTGACGACTGCACAGGAACCTTTTGCTGCTGTAAAAACTGCACTGTCTGCCTGTTTTGTATATACTGTTCTTCTAATTCTTACCCGTACTTCCGAATCCGCCTCTGTCCGTATCATCCAGATACTCCACTTCCTCAAAGCAAAGTTCCGGCTGTCTTTCCATGATGCGGAATTGACAGATCCTGTCTCCGATCTCTATTTTAGTATCTCTTACTGCCAGGGCCGGGAATTTCCACTCGTCATTATCCCCGCTGTAGGAATTATCGATGACTCCCATATGGTTGGTCTGCAGCAGTCCGAAATTCTTATATGTAGAGCTGCGGGGCACCACATGGGCCTCATAGCCTTCCGGCAGCTTCATCCCTACGCCCAACCGGATCAGGCGGAATTCTCCTTTTTTAAGTTCTACGTTTTCTGCGCTGCGCAGATCGATCCAATCCGATTTGCCTGCGATAGCATGAAGCTTTTCGATTTCCTTGCTGAAATATTTGATCTGTATTGTTTTCATAGTTACCTTTCTTGCCGCAGTTTACGGCGGCAACACGAGAAAGATCTCGCATAGGCGAATTTCCCGATGTGCTCTTGCATCGATGCCGCCGTTATTACTTTTTCAAAGCATCTGCCGCCGTGGTGGCCAGCTTGTCACAACGCTCATTTTCCGGATGGCCGTCATGGCCCTTGACCCAATGGAAATGTACCTCATGCATTTCCATTGCCTTCAGCAGTCTCTCCCACAGCTCCTGATTTTTCACCGGGCTGCCGGTGGATGTTTTCCATCCCTTTTTCTGCCATCCTGCGATCCAGTTTTTGTTAAAAGCGTTGATCAGATACTGGGAATCGGAATAAAGATCCACTTCACAGGGCTTTTTAAGTGCCTCCAGTCCCACAATAGCCGCCATCAGCTCCATTCTGTTATTGGTAGTCTTGGGAAATCCTTCCGCATATTCTCTCTCATGCAGAACGCCTTTGGGATCCACATACTGCAAAATGGTACCGTAGCCCCCGGGACCGTCCGGATTGCCTCTGGCTGCCCCATCTGTATAGATCGTAACCTTCATCATATATTTACCTTTCCAAGCATAGAGCACTCTGATCTGCTCTGCATCTGCATCGCTGTCTACAAGCACCAGTTCCCGGTATCCAGAAACCGCTGCGCGCTCTCCTCTGCCAACTGCACCACTTCCGGTTCATAGCCTATGGAAGAAAGCAGGCGGATAGCATTTCTGGACTGGGCTCTCCCCTGCAGCAGTCTGTAAGGGAAGCTGATATCCCCCTGCGCAAAGCTTTCCTCGAAATGGTAGTTTTCGTAGAACTCCTCCAGCATATGGGTCAGCTCCACATCGTGGGTGGCCGCAAAGCAAAGGGCACCTTTTTCCGACAGACTTTTCAGGATCTGGGCGGAAGCTGCGATCCGCTCTACGGTATTGGTTCCCCGCAATACTTCATCGATAAAGCACAGAATCGGCGAAGTACATGCCTGCTCTGTCCGGTCCCCATCTGCTCCCACCGCATCCACAATGCGCTTTAAGGACTTGATTTCTACTATAAAGTAGCTCTCTCCTCCCTGCAGGTTATCCCGCAGTGCCATAGAAGAATAGATCCGGAAAAAATTACCTTTATAAGCCTTGGCCGGCGCCGTGCGGATGGTCTGGGAAAGAAGGGCACACAGGGCCACCGCCTTTAAGAAGGTGGATTTGCCGGAGGCATTGGAGCCTGTCAGCAGCACCGAACGCTCTGTATCCAGAGAATTAGGCACCGGCTCTGCGATCAGCGGATGATACAGCTCCTGCACATGAAAGAACGGCTGTGAAGACGACTGTGAAGCCAACTGCGCGGACAGTTGTAAAGACGGCTGCCCCACTTCGTCTGTCAATTTTCCATCTACATCTGTTGCTTTTCCATCTGTCACTTTCCCTTCCGCCTCTTTGCCGTCTGACATTTTCCCGTCTGTCGGTTCTAAGATCGGCAGTGACCAATAAGGCAGTGCCTGTCTGTAACTTGCTACCGCAATCTGGGCATCCATCCGACCGATCACGGTCAAAAGCAGGTCTATTTCCTTCCTTTTTTGCTTTACCTGCGCCAGCATACTGTCAAATTTAAGAAGGTCCAAATGCAGCAGCATGCGCACGTAGTCCATGGCTAAGTCCGCCGGACTGCCTCCTGCTCCGTAGCTGCCGCTTAAGAGAAGACCGGAGCCTCTGCAAAAGTCACGAAAGCCTTCCGTCAGTTGACTAAGACTTTTCTTTTCTTCTGCAAAGATCTCTTCCTGTGCAAAAGCATCTGTCTCTGTCATAGCCTTGGCACAGCGAATCAGCCGAAGCAAAAAGCCAAAGGAGACCAGGTAGGGCTCGATCTGCCTTTTTTCATTAAAATAGCTGTAAAGATTGTAACCAAGTGCCAGTACCAATGCCACAGTTCCCACCGACACGGATACAAACATAAGGGCTACGCACACAAGAGGAAGCAGCAGGGACACCATATGCTTAAAAGGCTTTCTCTCTCCCAATTGATCCAGATAATCCAGGTGATCATAGAGAGAATACTTACCTGTGCCCCCCAGCTCTGCCAACTGTTCCTGGAGCTGTACTCTTTCTTTGGCATGAGCGGTCAGGTAAGAGAGCTGTTCTTCCGAAAGCTGCTCCTGCTGTTTATTAAGAGCCGGGGTGTGCAGCAGTGCATAGAGGTATTCCTCTCCCGCGGCACATTGGCAGGTATCCATCCGGCTGTAGATTTGATCCATTTCCAGATCGTTCCAGGTAATGGCATCAATGTCGGTATCCTGCCTGTGCTTTTCGTAATAACCGCCGATATGGGCATACCGTTCCGGAGAAATCTCCTTCTGTGACATGGTACCGAACCCGGTTTCCAGTTCCCGGCGAAAGCGAAGCTTTCTGCGGCGTTCCTCCTTTTTCCCCATAAGGGTCATAAGGAGCAGGATCACCGCCACAAAAATAATAAAAGTTATATATTCCATATTCGTTTTATGCTTTTATCCTGTCTCTGATCCGTGTGCAGGCCTCATAGATACTCTCCGGATCCTCTCCCACATGGAAGCTGGCCCGGTCGCCCCGCAGGCGCTCATAGAGGATCCGTCCTGCCACCATGGTCATCATCACATTCTGCTTGGAACCGCTGTAGACAATGTTACAATCCGGATGCTGCACCGGCTGCATATTGGGCTGGTGCACGTCCAGCAGGATCATGTCCGCCAGCTTTCCCTCTGCGATGCAGTCCGCATCATGCAGGCCCATGACATGGGCGCCGTTTGAAACCGCCATCTTTAAGACTTCCCTTGCCGGCACGGCAGAAGCATCCTGCTGCCGCAGCTTGGCCAGTCCGGTAACCAGAAACATCTCCCGGAACATATCCAGGCAGTTATTGCTGGCCGGTCCGTCTGTGCCGATAGCCACCGGAATACCCTTTTCCAGATAGTCGGAAATGGGAGCGATACCGCTGGCCAGCTTCGTATTGGAGCCGGGGTTGGTCACCACTGCGATATGCTTCTCCTTCAGGATATCCCAGTCCTCCGGTGTGGTATGCACCAGGTGATAGCCGGCGCCGCCGTAGTCAAACATGCCCAGATCCGCCAGGAAAGCCACCGGAGTCTTACCGTAGCGCTCTATGCAGCCTTCCACCTCAGCCTTGGTCTCGGAAATATGGGTATAGACCGGTGCCTGGTACTGATGGGCCAGCGCAGCCATCTGCTCCAAAAGCTCTCTGCTGCAGGTATACTCCGCATGGAAGCCCAGCTGAAAACCGGTGAGAGCGGACGAGCCGTTCAGCGTCTTATACCAGTTTTCCACCTTCTCCACGGACTGGGAGAAGTTATTCACAGCTCCCACCTGTACCAACCGCATACCCATCTCCTCAAAGGCCGGTGCAATGGATTCCGGGGTGAGATACATCTCCATGGCTGCTGTAATACCGCTGGTGAGGTATTCCAGGATCGCCAATTTGGAAAGGGTATAGATATCCTCCGGTGTCAGCTTCGCCTCATAGGGGAAAACCTGCTGGTTTAACCAGTCATTTAAAGGCATATCATCCGCCGAGGAGCGAAGAAATGTCATGGCGGAGTGGGTATGAGCATCCTTAAATCCCGGCAGCAGCAGGTTGCCTTCGCAATCGATCTCCTGATCCCACAGGATCATCTGCCGCCCCGTCCGCTCATAATAAGCATCTAAATCCGTGCCGTCTCCCACGTAAATGATCCGGTCATTTTCGGTCCAGACCTCTCCCCGAAAAACGTCCTCTCCCTCTGCCATGGTCAATATGCGTGCGTTGTAAAATCTGTAATTGCTCATTTCTCACCTTTCCTATGCCGCAGCTTGTCTGCCGGCACTACATCTGCTTTAAGATCTCCGTCACCAAAGTTTCGAATTTAACCTCTGCTGCTTTGCCGGCCTCTGTCACTTCCTCCTGGGTAAGCGGGATAGGACTGATGCCTGCTGCCAGATTGGTGATCAGGGAAATACCAAGCACCCGCATGCCCATATGTCTGGCTGTGATCGCTTCTATCACGGTGCTCATGCCTACCATATCCGCTCCCAAAGTGCGCAGCATACGGATCTCCGCAGGACTTTCAAAGGAAGGACCGGTCAGCTGCACATAAATACCGCTGCCAAGCGCTACCTCTGCCTTGGCCGCCGCCTCCTGCGCCAGCTTTTGCAATTCTTTGTCATAGGCAGCAGTCATATCCGGGAAGCGTACCCCTTCCTCTTCATCATTAGGCCCGATCAGCGGATTGGGCACAAAGCAGGAAATATGATCCTTAATAAGGCAAAGAGAACCTGCCGGATTGTCCGGGTTAATGCCGCCGCTGGCATTGGTCAAAAGCAGGATCTTCGCCCCCAGTCCCTGCATGACCCGCACCGGCATCACCACCTGCTCCTTTGTGTATCCTTCATAGAGGTGGACTCTTCCCTTCATGCAGATCACCGGTGTCTTTCCCACATATCCTAAGATAAAGCGGCCGTCATGTCCCGGGGCCGTGGAGACCGGGAAGTCAAAGTCTGACAATTCCCGGTAAGGGATCTCGCATACCACCTGCACCTTGCCGGCATAATTCCCGAGACCGGATCCTAAAGTCAGCGCCACCCGGGGCACGAAATCTGTCTTTTCACGAATGGCTTCGATACATTTTTTTACGTTATCTAACATGATATTCTCCTTTATTTACTTCCCTCTGCAGATTCTCCGGACCGGGCTGTCTTACTATCGTCCCTACTTTCTCCGGCTGCATTCTCCACTGCTTCTCTGGCCTCCGCCTGCTGCCTGTCTCTGCTCCTACTCATGGTGGAGCGAAAACTCAGAAATGCCGACAGCCCCGTGGCCAGTGCAAAGGCAATGATTACGATCATCATGGCTGCTATCTTACTCATTTAGGCAGGTCACCTCCTGTTCGTTTCTGCAACGTTACTGTTCTTACTCCGCCGCGCTGCTGCCCGGCCATGTCTGCACTGTAACGCCGCAATTCCTAACATATCATGTTAACACAGTCGACATTTCTCTTCAATAAAATAACCCTGCCGGAAGGCCCGGCAGGGTTATGAAAGTTACTGTTCAGACGCTGACCGGACGGCATGTCCTGTCGAAGGCGTCTGCGCAGCAACGCTTATGAGTCATACTAAGATCCGGCTCAGTTTACGCCAAGGTCCTTACTGACAAAAGACGGTACCTCTCCTGGTCTGAAGCCGTAATACCAGACGTTCTGGTATCCCTGGCTGTCCGCACCGGAATCATCCGCCAGGGTCAGGGTGACGCTGAAATAGTCCTCTGTCATCTGCGCCGATTTCCAATAGCAGGTCCTGGAAGCGGACACCACGTGCTGCAGGATCTCTTCCATCTGCTTTTTATCGGTATAGGTCTTTCTGGTGCTGCCGGCGCTGCTGTCTGTATAGGCATAATCCACATTCATGCCCGGATCGATGTTATCCGGATCCACATCTGTTTCTCCCGATCCCGGGCCGTAGTATTCCACCGAAAGCTTGGCCAACTGCTCCGCAGACGGGACGGTCTCCTGATAGATGCCCTGCTCCTTCAGATAAGCGATGGTATTCGTATAGGTATCGTAGATCTCGTAATTGAGCAGATAGCTGTAACTGCTGAATCCTTCCTGTAATCCCACATACACCACGCCTACCGGCTCCTTGGTGCTGGCCAATGTGAAGTCATATTGCTCCAGATCCTTGGCATATGCTTTATAGAATTCTTCAAAAGAAGCGCCCTCTTTCCGCTTTGTGCCATAGCCGCAGTCATAACCTATATAGCCGTTCTGGGCAAGGTTCTGAAGGGTTTTCTCATTCAGACTGTCACTTCCCTCATAGACTGCCTTTTTATACTCCTTTGATCCCACCACTGCATTCATGAGCTGGGGATCGATGGTATAGGGAATGGTGATGGCTCTGGCGATAGTCCTGCCATCCTTCATATGGTAAAAGACCAAAGCCTCCCATCCCTGGGCATCTCCCGAGCCGTATTGATAGCTTTGTCCGTCGTTATTGATGCGGTTTTGTTGTCCCGCAAAAGCGATCTCCCGCACCGCCTCTATCTCCGTCAGCTTCATGTGTTCCTTCAGGAAGGTATAAGAATCAACATATTCCAGCGTGCTGTCCACATATCCCCGGTTGGCATCCTCCCCCACCAGGGTGACACTTTCCACCTTGTCCGCATCCGGCACATACCGGTCATAGCCTGTCAGATCAAAACGATAGATACAGAAGATCAATAACGCCGCCACACCCACGATGCCCGCCTGCCAGAACCTGCGAAATACCGACCGGATATTAAAATCATACAGGATCTCCAGCGCACATGCTAAGAGCACTGCTGTCAGAACAATACCCAGCATGGTAATAGCCGTAGCTGCGCTCTTCCGGGATACATTATACATATTGGTGATCAGAACTCCGACAAAGAGCGCTGCCGGAATGCCCACTGCCAGTTTAAGGGGAAAACGGGTAATAGGGAAATCCAATGCCCGCCCTGCGCTCTCTGTCTTTCTTTTTTTATAGCAGACAAAGGCGAGGATAACGGCAACCGCTCCCAGCACCAATACCCGAAGATCACAGGTCCATCCCTGCACAAAGGCCTTTCTTAAAAAGTCCATGGTAGGGATCTCGATCCCATAGACGCCGTAAAGCCTATAGCCTTCCTCCGTGGTGGTCATTCCCTGGCGCCAGATGTCTGTATTCAGGAACTGGTTATAAGCACCGATGCAGGAAAAAACCGTATCCTTCATGCCGTCACTATAGAACGTCCGCAGCAACATAGAGGCATAGTGGTAAAGCACATAGCGAAGCACTTCCTCAAAGCCAAGGAACAATGCGGTAAGCCCGCCGGCCACCAACAGATTGCCTGTCAGCATGACCGCCAGAATAGCCGTGCTGTATACTGCCAGAAACAGGAAGCTGATCCGCACAAAAGCATACAAAGCATTGACCGCAATGGGGCCGCTCATAGCGTGCATCCCTGCCGCTATGGCAACGGAAAGCAAAAGACTGCACGCATAAGGAATGGCATACAGCAGCAACCCGTTTAAATAGATGGCCCAAAATCTGGTTGTCCCGGGTACCGGCTGGCTCTCGTAAAAGTCCAGCTTCCGGCGATTATTCAAGTAGGAATATCCCTCCAGTGCCAGTAAAACAGCCAAAACGACTACACAATATACTCCGGGCTGCTGCAGCCCGATCCACCTGGATACCTGGGACATGGACGCATATTGCATCTGACTGGCGGTATATTGAAAATACTGGCTTTTGGCCTGTACACCGGTGATCAGCATAATGACCCCTGCCGGATAATACAACAGGAAAAACAGGCAGGAAAGCACCGCTACCCAGATGCGCCGTCGAAACAACTCCCGTTGCATGCCTCTCACAGAAATGGTTTTAACCGAGGATGAGTTTTTTGACATCATAGCCTGCTACCTCCGTTTCGCTGATAAAGATCTCCTCTAAAGACAGAGGAAGTATTTCATAAAACAGGGTCTTAACCCCCGCAAAGACCTCCTCCACCTTCTCCCGGCTTTCTTTTACCGTCAGGGTATGAAGCCGCCCCCGGGTCTCATGCTTCATCACCTGCAACTTACCTATGACCGTTTCCGCCTCCTGTGGATCCTCAAAGACGCACTGTACTTTCTGGATCCCCAGCTTCATGGATTCCACATCCTCTGACAAAAGGACACCGCCCTTGTGCAAAAGACCTACATGGTCGCAGATATCCTCTAACTCCCGCAGGTTATGGGATGCGATAATGGGGGTCAGCCCCCGCTCTTCCATATCCTTGGCAAAAATACTCTTCACACCCTGGCGCATCACCGGATCAAGACCGTCAAAGGTCTCGTCACAGAGAAGATAGGATGTGCCGGCACAGACCCCCAAAAGCACCGCCAGCTGCTTGCGCATTCCCTTGGAATAGTGTTGGATCTTATCTGACGGCTTCAGACCAAAATCCTCCAGATAGTGGTCGAACCTGCTTTTGTCAAAGTCATCATAAATATGGCCATAATACTCCCGCATATCCACGGCACTGGCATTGGGGAAAAAATAGGGTTCGTCCGGGATAAAAAACAGTTTTTTCTTAGCCTGTGGATTATCATAGACCGGCAGGCCGTCTATGCATACCGATCCCCCATCCGGCCGCAGTACCCCTGCCGCCATCCGAAGCAGGGTACTCTTTCCCGCGCCATTGGTACCGATCAGTCCAAAAACCTGACGCTCCTGAATGGAAAGGTTGATCTGATCAACAGCCTTATTTTCACCAAAAGACTTTTCCAGATTTTTAATATCGATCATGGTTTCCTTTCTGCGCCGCAGCTTGTCTGCGGCAACACTTCTTCTCTGCCAAATCCCATTTCCGCTGCCTCCTGCAGGAGCTTTTCAATCTCTTGCCGGATCTCCTTCTTTCTCTCCTCCTTGAGAGACTTGCTGCCATTTACGAAATTGCCCCGGCCCTTCACCGTATAGATAAAGCCCTGCCTCTCTAATTCCGCATAAGCTCTCTGCACTGTGTTGGGGTTGGTTGAGAGTTCCATGGCGAGATTTCTCACCGAAGGCATCTGCTCATCGGGTTCAAAAGCGCCCTTTAATATGAGCTTTTTGTAATTATCCGTGATCTGCTCATAGATCGGCCGCGGATCCTGATAGTCGATCAGTACCATCTGGCTCTCCTTTCTCGCTTTTGTATTCTTCTGTATTTACTGTACTATTTCTGTTAATACACTAAATGTAAGGTATTTCTTATGAAAAGTCAAGATGTAGGATATACTTCGCCGCCTGACTGGGGACTGAACAGTAAACACTAAAGACTGAACAGTAGGTACTAACGCACAAAGAAGTGCCGGATATCACACCTTCTCGTGATATCCGGCACTTCTTTGCCGATGCATCATCCACATACTGCGGGATAAATGCACTTTTTTCTTTCTTATACTTTTTCGTATACGCTTACTTTTTCTCTGTCAGGCTCTCTCCCTGCACGATCTCGAAGTCCACACCGGTGGTATTGGGTTCTTCGTCTGCAAACTTGTAATCCTTGCCGGGCAGAATGGCATTGAGAACGATACCTACAAAGGAACCTACTGCCAGACCGGAGAAGCTTAAGGTAACGCTTCCTACACTGAAGCCTACACTGCCGGCTGTAGAATAGTTGATGCCGATGGACAGTACCAGGATCAGCGCCGCGATAATGACATTGCGGCTCTTGCTGAAGTCTACCTTTGTCTCTACCACGTTACGCACACCTACTGCAGAGATCATGCCGTAAAGTACCAGGGAAATACCGCCCATGGTGGCTGCAGGCATTACCTCGATGATGGCTGCAAATTTAGGGCAGAAGGAGAAGATAATGGCAAATACAGCTGCCAGGCGCACTACCATGGGATCATAGACCTTGGTCAGTGTCAGAACGCCGGTATTCTCGCCGTAGGTGGTATTGGCAGGTGCACCAAACAGGGATGCGATGGCGGTGGCCAAGCCGTCACCGGTCAGGGTGCGATGCAGTCCGGGATCCTTGATGTAATTCTTTCCTACTGTGGAGGAAATAGCGGAAATATCACCGATATGCTCCATCATGGTTGCAAAAGCAATGGGTGCAATGGTGATAACGCTGGTCAAAAGCAGGGATGTGTTCATATTACCGTCTGTGAAGATAGCAAATACGGTACGGGAATAATCCACGGGAAGGCCGATCCATGCAGCCTCTGCCACAGGGGTGAAATCGATCAGACCTGCGACTGCCGCTACCAGATAGGAGCCAACCACGCCCATGATGATGGGAATGATCTTGATCATGCCCTTGCCCCATACATTGCAGATAACGATGATAGCGATAGCCACCAGTGCGATCCACCAGTTGGATGCGCAATTATCAATAGCAGACTGGGACAGGTTAAGGCCGATGGCGATGATGATGGGTCCGGTAACTACCGGCGGGAAATAGCGCATAACCTTGTTGGCGCCGAATACCTTAAAGAGTGCTGCCAGGATCAGATAGATCAGACCGGCCACAGCCACGCCAAAGCAGGCATAGGGCAAAAGCTCCGCTTCCTGATTAGGTGCGATGGCTGCATAGCCTGCCAGGAAAGCAAAGGAAGATCCCAGGAAAGCAGGTACCTTTCTCTTGGAGATCAGATGGAACAGCAAAGTGCCGACACCTGCAAAAAGCAAGGTAGTGGAGACACTAAGACCTGTCAGTACCGGCACCAGCACTGTTGCACCGAACATGGCGAACATATGCTGTATGCCCAACACCAGCACTCTGGGGGTTCCCAGAACCCTTGCGTCATAAATTGGATTTTCTCCGATTTTGACTTTTTCTTTTGACATGAATCTTTTCCCTCCTCATGAGATTGAAAGTATTGTATCTGTTCCGCTCCATTTGAATTTCTTTCAGACAGGATCCTCCATAGAAAAACCCGGCGCGGCCGGGCAAAGGTGCTTACGCCTTTGCCCACAAAAAGCGCGGCGAAGAAGGTAGCTTCCTCGCTGCGCTTTTTTACCATAATAATGTGATGCTCTGAAACTATAATACTCTTTTTGTCCTTCCAACAGAGCAGCTATTTTACTCTTCGTCGAAGAACTTCTCTACCTTGTCTGCCTTCTGGGCAAAAGCATTGGAAACATCGGCAAAATCTGCCACTTCCTCTGCGGTATCTTCTGCAGTTTCCTCTGCAGTCTGTGCTGCCTGTGCTGCCTCTGCGACCTCTGCCGCTGCATCAGCGCAGGCCTCAACCTCTTCTGTGACCTCAGCGGTTTCCTCTTCTGCCTCTGCCTCGTCTGCAAAAGTATCATCTTCCGGTACTGCATTCTCCGGATCCTCGTCTTCAGGCTTTTCCTGCACGATATCCTTGATACGGATGGTAGAATCTACTACCACATCCTTTACCTTGCCGGCGGTCTCGCCAACTACATTTAAGACACTCTCACCCTTGGGGCCGATGGCTTCCTTTACCTTAGCCATCGCCTCATCGGCACCGGTCTTTAAAGTCGTATAGGTGCGGCTGGCTGCCTGTGTGAAAGCATCCTCTTCTCCGGCTGCCTCTTCTGTTTCCTCTGCGAAATCATCATCCTGCTCATCCACATCACAGACAGAAGATTTGGAATTCTGCTCCAGATAGTGATAAACACTGGCTGCTGCTGCCCCGACTACTGCACATCCTACTACAAACTTGCCGAATTTTGCCATAACTTACTCTCCATTCTGCAGGTACCGCAGCATCACTGCAGCCACTGCCCCTTGTATTCTATTCAGATTTTCAAAATTACTGTTTCCTATAGTAAACCTTTTCCCCACAAAAAGGAAGAGCCGAGCCGCAATTATACACAGTTTGCCGAAATTGTTACCCTGTCGGATTTCCGATTCTCTAACAGTTTCTCGCTCAGATCAAGTCCCTGTAAGTGTTCTATTACAATGACGCCACAAATTCCATTGCTCTTTCGGGCCAGCCTTCCACATCTGTTCCTGTTCCGTCCCCAAAGCCATGCTGTGCATGCTCTCCTTCGTTTAAAACTGCAGGAACACCTGCTGCATCAAGCCTTTCCTTCATCATCTCGGAATTGGCGCAGGGAACGGTGGTATCGTCCTTGCCGCAAACGATATAGCAGGGCGGATAATCGGCATCAATATGATCCACGACATTGTATTCCTCTATGTGATCCATGTAATCCGGGCCAAACATCATGGGCACCAGTCCGCCCTTTTCATCCCTCTTTGACTCGCTCTTAAGATCGATGAAGGTATAGACCGGAAACATTGCCTTCGGCTTTGGAAGACCATATTTCTTATAACCAATATTGGTGCAGCCCCAATTGCTAATCAGATTAGCCCCTGCGGAGAAGCCGCCGAAGCATATATTGTCAGGATCGATCGTTAGCTCTTCCTTATTATCGATCAGATATTTCACAGCTCTTGCCAGATCATCGATCGCCTTAGGCGTCGCCATATCACAGCCAACTCTGTAAGTAAGCATAAATACCTGATAACCCGCCTCTGTAAAGTGTCTTGCTGCAGGCATAGCCTCAACCATGGTACATACAGAATTGTAAGCCCCTCCGGCGCTGAGAACTATCGCAGGCTTAGAACGATCAAGTTCTCCCTCCGGTATGATCTGCATCAGATTAACGTCTCTTTTTAAAGGATCATCGATCTCACTCTCATCATATACAAAATGTATTCTTGTTCTGCCTTGACTGTTGGCCTCGGCATAGAAATTCAAGCCGTTTACGATTCCCTCCGGGCTCCAACCGATCGTTGCAAGCGCCTTGAGAGGCGCCATGGCCATCTGCTCATTTTGCCTGGCTTCCTCCGACATTTCACCTGCTTCTGCAGCATTCTGTTCCTGCACAGCCTGGGCCATGGAGGGTGCGTAGATCACATATTTCTCATAGCCGGCAAATTCAGGCGCTGTAAACACTTCAGACATTTTGGTATCCACTGTGAATCTTCCCATTTTTTATTTTCCTTTCTGATGATCTATATACTGGGCTTATGTAATGGTATCTTTCACCATTGCTTAAAAAAACTGTAATCGTGCCTGCTGCCGACACTCCTATACCTCTCGGAATAATTTTTCTACCTGCTTGCGAAAATCATAAAACAAGTCAATGTACGTTTCCACGATCGCATGACAGTGTGCCTTTACAATTTCACCATCGTAATCGTGTGATAATTCGTTTCTCACTTGCAGCATTTCCATCCACGTATCATCGGAAATCAGATTCGCCTTGAAGGACTCCCGAAGAACTTCTCTCGGGGAGCCTGTGACAAAACCGGTAATTGCATAGTATTGTACCAATATATCTTTCATAACCTTCCATGCGAGGTCAAAGGTAATACTGAATTTTGCGCTGGTTCCACTCAAGACGAAGGAATCACCAAGGTCTCGCCGTCTTGCTTCTTCCAGTGCATCTAATGAGTTACAAAACGAGAGAAAACGTCTTTCAAATTTTGCGTCCATATTGCCTGATATCCTCCAATAACAATTGATTCCTGCAGGTATCCATATTTACGATATCCACGCTGAAAAGTGTTGGCAGATCTTCAATCTGTTCCGTCAGCGATCCAAACTCCTCGACGCCGGATACCGCAATATCAATATCACTGCGTTCCTGTGCTGTCCCTTTTGCTCTGGAACCATATAAGATCACCTCTTTCGCATGAAAAGAATGGCAGATCCTCGCAACTTCCTGTATTATTTCTTCAGCTTTCAGCCATATCTGTTTTTCCATTTATTTTACCATCTTTATTCTGTAAAGACATTTCATTTAGAAAAGTATCGATTACTATTATATTGTACACGAAAAGCAACTTTATTACATGATTTCAATTGTTAACTTTTTGTCCCCCTTCCGTATGATGGTAAAATCTCAAAAGCAGAATACAATAAAATTAGGAAAGGCAAGAGGTGACCATGAACACATCAATAATCAACGCTATACCACATTTTTCAATTTCATATAAGTTTTTCGATGAATCACATATGACAGAAATAGCAATAAACATTAATGGAGATAATATTCTCTCGTTTAACCGCAACGGAATAATGTTAACTACCAGATGGAACATTGACGAGTTGGTGCTGTGGCTCAGAGATTTTCTCGATCACATGGAGGAAGATCCTTATCCTGTGGATGTTGAAGGTGAATATGCTGCAATAAAAGATATCACTGCAAGAGACTTTGACTCCGATGACGATGAAGAATTTGATGCATATTACGACAAGCTGGATGAATGGAATCTTCGCCATAGATGGCACCCATATTCAAATGGAGCAATATTAGCAGATCTTTATTTTCAGCTTGTTGGAGAAAATGTTGAAATTTCATGGAATAATCAAGATTCCGAAGATGGAGTACATTTCAAATATGAACTAGGGGGCGTACGAATTCCTAAAGAGCAGTTTATTCTAACAGTTGATTCATTCTTAAAGGACTATGCAGATCACTGGTTTAAATAATATTGTGTCATGATGACTGTCACCTACCGCCTGACCAGCATCTAACCTATAACCCCTTTATACATTTTTTATAGTATGTTCACGGTTTTGACCATTTTTTTTAGCAGAACAATGGTATACTGAAGAGAGGAATACCGGGATGCGACACAGAAGAAATCTCGGAATGGAAAACAGATGGTCACGCCGCTATGGCTGCGGCATAAGGAGGTAATTTACCATGCATAAGATACTTATTGATAAAAAAGTCGCTGTCTTTCTCGCTGACGGACACGAGGAGATCGAGGCACTGACAGTGGTGGATCTGCTGCGCAGAGCAGGTATCCCGGTTACCACAGTCTCCATTTCCGACAGTCTCACTGTCACATCTTCCCATCAGGTCACCATCACCGCTGATATCCTGCTGCAGGACTTAAACTTTGACGAATATGACATGCTGGTTCTCCCCGGCGGTCTTCCGGGCACTACCCATCTGAAAGAATGCACTGCCCTCACCACACAGCTTACCGCCTTTGCCGCCCAGGGCAAACCTCTGGCTGCCATCTGTGCAGCTCCTACGGTTTTGGCCGGCCTTGGCCTTTTAGAAGGTAAACACGCCACCTGCTATCCTGCCATGGAGCCGGATATGAAGGGCGCCATTCTGACCTATGAGCCCGCCACCACCGACGGGAAATTTATCACCGGCAGGGGTATGGGCTGTGCCATTGACTTCGGTCTGGCCATCGTCACCTACTACCTGGGAGAAGAAGCGGCCAATGCCCTGGCAGAATCCATCGTTTACAGAAACTGAGCGAATGAGGGATACCACAAATGAATATATTATTTTGCTTAACGCCCAAGAATGACGTTGCCTACGTCTATGACACCGATACCCTGCGGCAGTCTATCGAAAAAATGGAGCACCGTCAGTTCAGTGCCATCCCTGTCATCCGGCAGTCTACCGGCCAGTATCTGGGTACGTTGACCGAAGGAGATCTGCTGCGCTTTATCAAAGACCGCTATGATCTGAGCCTTAAGGAAGCGGAAGATGTTCCCATGCTGAGCATCCGCCGCAAGAGAGATTATCTGCCGGTGCGCATCGACGCCGACATTGAGGATCTGATCTCCTCTGCCAAGACCCAGAATTTCGTCCCTGTAGTGGATGACGGAGGCGCCTTTATCGGCATTGTCACCAGAAAGGACGTAATGCAGTTTTTAACAGATTCTTATCAGAAAATGAAAGCATCCATGGGAAAAGAGGACTGATCGTGGAAATAGAACGCAAATTCACCATCCGGCAGCTGCCGGAAAATCTCAACAACTACCCCTGCCTCCTGATCGAGCAGGCCTATCTGTGCACAGATCCGGTGGTACGGATCCGCCGCCAGGATGACACTTACTATCTGACCTATAAGGGCGCCGGCATGATGACCCGCATGGAATATAATCTGCCCCTGACGGCGCAGTCCTATGCCCACCTGCTGGCAAAAGCCGACGGCAATGTGATCACCAAGCGCCGGTATCGCATTCCCATCGACTATCCCCGGTTCCGCTCTGACTATAATCCCGCCACAGATCCTATGGCCGGCACCGCCGCGGTGGACCTGACCATCGAACTGGATCTCTTCGGTGCTCCTTTTCAGGATCTGGTCATCGCTGAGGTAGAGTTTCCCTCTGAGGAGATGGCTCTGGCCTTTATCCCGCCGGAATGGTTCAAGGAGGACGTAACCCAGAACCCCCACTACCACAACTCCTGGCTCAGCCAGCGCAAGCTGGATGTGCCGCTGTAGGGATCATCCCTGTAAATATCTCGTTTCATGTGCGGATCAATACAACGAAAAACTCTACAAAGATCCCGGAAAATCATATACCTATGATTTTCCGGGATTAAAACTATCAGAACTTTTGATATTAAAATATCGAAAATGAAAGCCGGCTACTCTCAGCAATCATCATCTGCAGAGAGGCAGTCGGCTTTCATTTTGTATGTATTCAGTTATCGTCCCTACAGTCTCTTGTACGTCCATGCCAGTTCATACATCTTCTCGGCCAACTCCGATGTATCCTGTCCCGGCAGCATCCGCCATTTCCAGTTGGTGCCCATGGTAGAAGGCATGTTGATGCGAGCCTCATCTCCCAGATTCAGATAATCCTGCATAGGGATAATAGCAGTATCCGCCACACTCATAAAAGCACAGCAGATAAACGCCCAGGCTGCTGTCTTTGTGCTTCGCACATTGACATAACGCTTTGCGAAGGCCTTGTCTCTTCGGTTCACATGCTCATACCATCCCCGCATGGTCTCATTGTCATGGGTACCGGTATAGACCACGCAATTGTGGGTATAATTATGAGGCAGGTAGTCGCTCTCTTCCCGGGAATCAAAGGCAAATTGCAGGACCTTCATACCGGGATATCCAGTCTTTTTCACCAGCTTTAATACGCTGGGAGTCAAAAATCCCAGATCCTCTGCGATGATATCCTTCTGTCCCAGCTGCTTTTTCAGTTCTGCAAAAAGGCTGTAGCCGGGCCCGGGCAGCCACTGACCGAATTCTGCTGTTTTGTCTCCATAGGGAATGGCATAATACTCGTCAAAGGCCCGGAAATGATCGATGCGCACCACATCATACAGCGCAAAGCAATGGGCCAAGCGGCTCATCCACCATGCATATCCTGTCTTTGCATGATAGGGCCAGTCGTAAATGGGATTGCCCCAAAGCTGGCCGGTAGCGGAGAATCCATCCGGCGGACAACCTGCCACTACCGTGGGATATCCCTTCTCATCGAAGCAGAACAACTCCGGGTGACTCCAGGTATCCGCACTGTCAAAAGCTACGTAGATCGGAATGTCGCCGATGATCCGGATCTTCTTGTCATTGGCGTATTGCTTCAACGCCTTCCACTGCCTGTCAAAAAAGAACTGCTGAAATTCATAGAAACGAATTTCCTCTTCCAGCATCTTTCTGTAATGCTCCATGGTAGCCGGTCGGCGAAGGCGGATATCCTCCTCCCACTCTATGTACGGCTTTCCGTCGAAAGAAGCCTTCACCGCACTGTAAAGGGCATAGTCCGGAAGCCATTCCTTCTTTTCCTCTATAAACTGCTCCAGTGCAGCCCGTTCCTCATCGTAAGCAGCCTCTGCCCACTTTCCGGCAGGATGCAGTGCGTAGGGGCTATTGTCATAGGCAGCCTTCAAAAGACCATAGCGGCTGGCATAAACAGCGGCATAATCGATATATCCTTCCTGATCTCCCCAGTCACAGGCCTCTACTTCTTCCCTTGTAAGGTATCCTCTCTCCATCAGCTCCTCCAGGTCAATGAAATAAGGATTGCCTGCATAGGTGGAAAAAGACTGATACGGGGAATCCCCATATCCCGTCTGTCCTAAGGGCAGAATCTGCCAATAGGTCTGTCCGGCCCTGGCAAGAAAATCCACAAATTCATAGGCCTCTTTGGAAAAACAGCCGATTCCGTATTTGGACGGCAGACTGGCCACCGGCAGCAAAACACCGCATTTTCTTTTCATAAGTACCTCTCTTACCGCCGTTTGCTGCGGCATCATGAGGAGAATTCATCATGGGTAATTCCCCTTACATACAGTATATGCGCAGCCTGTGTCTGTCACAGTCTGCGCATACAAAATATATCATATTAACGTTAAGAAAACAATCTGCCGGAACCATCCCGCCATGTAATCTTGTTGCTGTGTTACAGTTCCTATGAAGCCACAGAATTACCGGTAAAGAGCTGATAATATCTGCCCTTCTGCTCCAGCAGCTCCTCGTGTCCGCCTCTCTCGATGATGCGGCCGTTTTCCAGGACCATGATGCAGTCGCTGTTCATGATGGTGGAGAGTCTGTGGGCGATGACAAAAGTGGTCCTGCCCTTCATCAGGTTGTCCATACCGGTCTGCACGATCTTCTCTGTGCGGGTATCGATGGAGCTGGTTGCCTCATCCAGGATCAGTACCGGCGGATCTGCGATAGCCGCTCTGGCAATGGAAAGAAGCTGTCTCTGACCCTGACTTAAGTTGGCACCATCGCCTGTCAGCACTGTCTGATAGCCCTGGGGCAGACGCCTGATAAAGCCGTCGGCGCCGGCCAGCTTGGCTGCATTGATGACTTCCTCATCGGTGGCCTCCAGACGACCGAAACGGATATTCTCCATCACCGTGCCGGTAAACAGATGGGTATCCTGCAATACCATGCCCAGAGAACGGCGCAGGTCGTCCTTTTTGATCTTATTGATATTGATGCCGTCATAGCGGATCTTGCCGTCCTGAATATCATAGAAACGGTTGATCAGGTTGGTAATGGTGGTCTTGCCGGCACCGGTGGAGCCGACGAAGGCGATCTTCTGACCATCGTTGGCGTACATCTCGATGTCATGCAGCACGATCTTGTCCGGGTTGTAACCAAAGTCCACACCGTGGAACTCGATGTTGCCCTTTAAAGGTGTATAGGTAGTGGTATTGTCTGCCTGATGGTAGTGCTTCCACGCCCATACATTGGTGCGTTCCTTACACTCTGTCAGATTGCCGTTTTCATACTTGGCATTCACCAGCGTCACATAGCCGTCGTCTACCTCCGGCTCTTCATCCAGCAGATTGAAGATACGTTCTGCACCGGCCAGGGCCATGATGATGCTGTTAAGCTGCATGGAGATCTGGTTGATAGGCATATTAAAGCTCTTATTAAAGGTCAGGAAGCTGGCCAGAGCGCCTAAGGTGAAGCCTCCTACCCCATTCATTGCCAGAGCACCGCCTACGATGGCGCAGAGCACATAGCTGATATTGCCGATCTGCGCGTTTACAGGCATCAGTACGTTGGCGTATTTGTTGGCATTATTGGCGCTGTCAAAGAGCTGGTCGTTAAGCTCCTTAAAATCATGGAAATTGGCCTTCTCATGACAGAATACTTTGACTACCTTCTGGCCGTCCATCATCTCCTCGATATAGCCGTTTACTTTACCGAGATCCTTTTGCTGTGCTGCAAAGAATCGTCCGCTGAAGCCTGCCAGATACTTGGTGGCTCCTAGCATAACGGCTACCATGACCAGTGTCAGCACCGTCAGCGGAACACTGAGAATGATCATGCTGATCAGCACGCTGACGATGGTGATGACACTGTTGAGCAGCTGGGGAATACTCTGGCTGATCATCTGCCGCAGGGTATCCGTATCATTGGTATAGATCGACATGATATCGCCGTGGGCATGGGTATCAAAATACCGGATCGGCAGGCTTTCCATGTGTTCAAACAACTCATCACGTATCCGCTTCAGAGTTCCCTGGGATACATAGATCATAAGTCTTGCGTTGATAAAAGCAGCGATCACACCCAGTATATAAAAGAATGCCACACGGCCGATGGCTGCCGCCAGCGGTGCAAAATCCGGGTTCCGGTTGCCGATCATAGGCAGAATATATTCATCGATCAGCTGCTGAATGAACAGGGTACCCTGTACGGAAGAATAAACCGTTACAAAGATACAGATCACCACGATCAAAAACTGAATGCCGTAGTATTTAAATACGTAGCCGAGCATACGCTTTAAAAGCTTCCAGGGATTGGGCACCTTCGGCCTGGGTGCCGTCCGCATTTCATTTTTCTTCACGATTTGCCTCCATTTCTAAACGGCTTACTGCGGCTGGTCAAAGTCTCCGCCGCCGCCTGTCTGTGCCTCATAGACATCACGATAGATCGTGCTGTTCTTTAACAGCTCTTCGTGAGTGCCGATATCGTCGATGCGGCCTTCATTGAGGACCACGATACGATCTGCGTGCTGGACGCTGGAGATTCTCTGGGCGATGATGATCTTGGTAGTGCCGGGAATTTCCTGCGCAAAGGCCTGGCGGATCTTGGCATCTGTGGCGGTATCCACGGCGCTGGTGCTGTCATCCAGGATCAGGATCTTAGGCTTTTTCAGCAGTGCTCTGGCAATACACAGACGCTGTTTCTGACCACCGGAGACGTTGCTGCCTCCCTGTTCAATATAGGTATTATAGCCATCCGGCATCTTTTCGATGAATTCATCGGCGCAGGCTAAGCGACAGACTCGCCTGCATTCTTCCTCGCTGGCATTTTCATCACCCCAGCGAAGGTTATCCAGGATCGTGCCGCTGAAAAGGACGTTTTTCTGCAGCACTACGGCCACCGCATTACGAATAGTTTCCACATCATAGGCGCGCACATCCTCACCGCCTACCTTGATGCAGCCCTCGGTCACATCGTAAAGCCGGCTGATCAGGTTCACCAGCGTGGACTTGGCAGAACCGGTGCCGCCGATCAGACCGATGGTCTCTCCGGAGCGGATCCGGAGATTGATATCCTGCAATACCGGCCGTTCTGCTTCCTTGCTGTACTGGAAGTTCACATTTTCAAAAGAGATGCTGCCGTCCTTTACCTCATAGAGGGGATTCTCAGGGTTACGGATATCCGGCTCTTCTGTCAGCACCTCTGCGATACGCTCTGCACTGGCGGTACTCATGGTGATCATAACGAAAACCATGGACAGCATCATCAGGCTCATCAGAATATTCATGCAATAGGTCAGAAGGCTCATGAGCTGACCGGTGGTCAGATCACCTGCCACTACGGTCTTTGCCCCCAGCCAGCTGATCAGCAGGATGCAGACATAGACGGTGAACTGCATCAACGGGTTGTTCCAGCTCAGGATCTTCTCTGCGTTCACGAACAGGTTATAGACGTTGGTGCTGGCCTTCTGGAATTTCTTATTCTCATAATCCTCACGGACGTAGGCCTTTACCACACGGATACCGGAGACATTTTCCTGTACACTGGCATTCATGTCATCGTACTTGCGGAACACCTTATCAAACCGGTCGGTAGCCGAGCGAATGATCATAAAAAGGCAAAAGCCCAGGAAGATCACGGCGATCAGGTATACACTTGCCAGCTTCGGGCTGATCAAAAATGCCATGATCATGGCAAAGATCAAACTGGAAGGAGCTCTGGTACACATACGCAGGATCATCTGGTACGCATTCTGTATGTTGGTCACATCCGTGGTCATACGGGTCACCAGACCTGCGGTGCTGAACTTATCGATATTGGAAAAAGAGTAGGTCTGGATCTTTTCGAACATGGCCTCTCTTAAGTTTCTGGCAAATCCGGTGGATGCACTGGCACCGTACTTACCGCCTAAGAAGCCTACCGTCAGACTTATGGCCGCTGCCAGTACCATCAGAGCACCCATGAGGAGAATATTCTTCATGTTGCCGGCTTCCACGCCCTGGTCAATGATAAAAGCCATCATGACCGGGATCAGCGTCTCCATGATCACCTCCGCCACCATAAAGATGGGCGTCAGAATGGAATCTTTCTTAAATTCCTTTACCTGGGTGCCCAGGACTTTAATGATATAGGAGGCATTCTTTTTTCTTTCTTCTAAATTCTTCTTTTTCATAATTACCTCTCTATACCGCGATAGATCGCGGTAACGTAACTCTTCTTACTTTGGCAATTGTTGTCTTATTACAGCTTCTTTTCTCCATCGCAGGAATCACAGGGCATCTTTTCTGCCTCTTCCTGGGACTGGTTCATCTGTTTCTGCATGTTCTCCCGCATCTTTTCCATACAGGAAAAAAATATCTCCATGTCCTCTTCGCTGATACCCTCCTGCAAACGCTGCTCTATAAAGATGATATCTGTATCCTTTGCCTTTTCTACCTGTAAGGCCTTAGGCGTCAGCACCAGCTGTTTCAGTCTGGCATCCTGAGGGACCGGCTTGCGGATAATGTAACCATTTTTCTCCATGAGCTGGAGCATGGTGGTGGCGGTGGCACGGCTTATATCAAATCTGCGCTCGATATCCCGCTGATAGACCGGCGTATCCCCGCTTTTTCTGATGAAATGGATGATCCAGGAATGGGTCACTGTCAGGTCACTGCACCCTTCCCTTTGCAAAACAGATTTAAAGCTGTAATCCAGGTAACGCGTCATTTGATTATTAAAGCACCGCACCTGAAATCCTACATGATGTCTGTTCTCATCAAGCCATTTTTGATCCTTTTCTCCCTTCATTTTAATGTAATCCCTTCTGTATTCCGCCCAAAAGGTGGGCAGTCCTGTGGAGCGCTTTCTGTGCCGATGATCCACACACTAACGTTTTGTACACGGACTGTCTGCATACCGACTGACTACGTACTGACTGTCTATGTATCGACTGTTTGCGCACGGACTGTCTATGCATTGACTGTTTGTGCACGGACTGTCTACACACGGACAGTCTATGCATTGACTGTTTATACACAGACTGTCTACGCATTGACTGTTTGTGCGCTGACTGTTCGTATACTGATTGTTAGCTTGCGAATTGTTTGGCCGCGAACTATGTTTTATTATATCGCAGTGAATTCAATTCGCAAGGGCTATTTTATAAAAACTTTGTGAACTGATCATTCCGCCCCCATCTCGATTTTCCTCCGGAAAACCTCGCTGGGGAGGGCCAGAGGCGCTTCGCGCCTTGGCCGCCTTCCATATCAAAACGTGAATTTGCCTGCAAGCAGTCAATTCACGCTTTGATATGTCAGGTGCTGAACAATATACAAAAAGCAACTGCAAAACCTCCGCAAATAGTGCGGTTGATTTTTACGGTTGCTTTTTCCTGCTAATGCTCATTCACTATACAGACAATACATGAGAAATATAACTCATATTTACCTCTCTATACCGCAGCTTATCTGCGGCATAGAGAGGAGGATTTCACATAAGCGGATTCTCCGATGCACTCCGCTCCTATGACGTTTACAGCATAGGTGCGGTTTGAAAGGAATGCTACTTAGCATCTCTTTCAAACCTATTCCTGAAAGAAATCCCGGATCTGTCCCCAGATGATCTTCATCAGCCGGGTACGGGTTTCGATGCTGGCCCAGGCAATATGGGGGGTGATGATCAATCTGGTGCTGTCCTTGATCTTTCCTAAGGGATTGTCAGACGCCATGGGCTCCTGCCGCAGTACATCCAGTCCCGCTGCTGCAATCTGACCATTGTTCAGGGCATCCGCCAGGTCCTGCTCCACCACAATGGGGCCTCGACCTACATTGATAAAGATGGCGCTGTTCTTCATCTTTGCAAAGGCTTCTTTGTCCATCAGATCCAAGGTATCGTCATTTAAAGGCGCATGCACAGACACGATGTCGGATGTCGTTAACAACGTATCAAAATCTACTCTCTCATAACCTTCCTCTTCGTGTTTGCCGGAGGTGGAATAGTAGATCACATGGCAGCCGAACGCTTTGGCAATGTCCGCCACACGACGACCGATATTGCCCAAACCGATGATGCCCCAGGTCATTCCGCTCAGCTCGTGAAATACATTGGAAAAATGGGTGAATGACCGATCATTTTCATAGCGGCCGGATTTGACATAGTCGTCGTAATAGCTCATCTTTTCTAACAGGTAGAATAACAGCGCAAAGGTGTGCTGTGCCACATTTTCCGTGGAGTAGCCTGCCACATTTCTCCATGCAATGCCCCGCTGATCCAGAAACGCTTTATCCAGGTTATTGGTGCCGGTGGCCGTCACGCATATCAACTTTAAATTCGGTGCTTCCCCTATGGTTTTGGCATTTACCTCTGTTTTATTTACAATAACCACATCTGCATCGTAAACTCGCTCCGGCACTTCAGATTCCTGTGTATATCCGTAGCAAACCACCTCTCCCAATTGGTAAAAATCAGAAAGATCAATATCCGTTCCGATGGAATTGGCATCTAAAAAAACGATCTTCATATACTTCTTTCCTGCCTGTATCCGGCAGTACTCCCCCTTCTAGTTTCGTTGATCCGTTACATTAACAGTCCGGCATTCTTACGCAACGTTTCATTTTTAAATACTGATCATATCCACTGCCGTAACAACATAACATACCAAAACCCATATTTTGCAAACATGCAGAAATATGGGTTTTGGTGTTCTTTATCTGCTGTATAGAGTCCTATACTATCTTACTGCTGACTGTCGTCCTTATCGGCATCCTGCTGTGCCTTCTTTGCTGCTTCCTTGGCAGCCTTTACGGCAGCTTCTCTTGCCTTATCCTTCTCGCTCTTCCAGGAGATGCCTTCATCCTTCATATCCTTGCGGACAGTCTGGAATTCACACAATACCCAACCGGTCTTGGTGGTATTGACATTGGATCCGCAATAAGGGCAAACCACAGAAGCACCTGCCGGCAATGCTGCGCCACAGTTGGGGCAAAGGTGTGCCTGGGTCTTGTCACCGTCTGCTGTCTGTGAACCTCTTGCACGCATAAAGCGCATGCGGTAAGCCAGTTCCCAACGGGTGGTCTTATTACCACGGATGACTTCCTTGGTATCTTCCTTGTACTGATAATCGATCATCTTCGCTACCAGGTAAACACCGATGTATTCGTACTCGTCATCCCTGCGGGCACTGGTCATATGGGAAGTGCAGATAGCAATACTCTCTAAAGCATTGATAACACCCTCGGACTTCTTCTTCTCTACCTGCTTCTCCGTCTGTGCATAGAGATTCTCGTGCAGGATAGCTCTTACCGGTGACAGATCGCGCTTACACCATGCATCCTGAATATCCATGTAAACATTCTTTACGAAAACGATGAAATCGTCTGCAGAGAAATTGGGATCTGTCTCCTGCAGAAGGGCTGCGATCTCCTTGTCCCGGTTCGGGAAGGTCTTTGCATCAAACTCATCACTGTGCTGCTTCACAAGGCCCTTGGCCGGCGTACTCTGGCCGCCCTTGCCTGTATTCTTTTTGGCACTTACAACGCTATAGATGATTATGATGATCACCACGATTACCACGATGGAAAAGCCACCGCCGTCATCCCCATCATAGTCTGAGCTGCTGTAATAATAATCACTGCCGCTGTCGTAATCGTAATCACTGCCCCAGTCATAGGAGTCTGAACTACCCCAATCGCCGCTGTCGTAGTCATTGTAATCTCCGAATCCCGCACTGACATCTCTCTTATCCATGCCGCCGATCAGAATGACCAGCATGGCCGCCAGAAGGATCCACAATGACAGGCCTCTTTTGCCGCGCCTCTTCTCCCTCTTCATACACCGTTTCCTTCCCCAGACGCTTTCTTTTATCAACTGGCATCCCCTGCGGCGTCTGCGTCGCATACCGGCTACCACTGGGCGCCGTCTGTCCTGCACCCTTCTTTTGATTCAGTATACCATAGCTCCCCTGCTTGTGTCCTGCTACCTACGGATAATAAATATAGGACACTGACATAAAAGTTACAGTACAGACGCCGGCCAGGCGGCAGGGTGTCATCTGAACTGTAACTCGCAAAGATGCTGCTCTACTTTACTTCCCTTCCATTCTCATCCACGAAGGTGCCCTCTACCGCAATGGCCTCTGCGTCCTGTCTGGCTGTCTTTACTTCGTAAGAAAGCCGGGAAATGATCCAAAGATCGGAGATACCGTTGAAGATCAGCACCACACCGATCACCCGGGTGATAAACTTGGCGATACCAAAGGGCTTGAAGATCAGTACGCACCCCAGCAGCAAGGTAGCTACCGCGATCAGCAGTGAGATCCACCATCTGTCATATTTCTGCTTGCCCAACGCAAAGGTCTGGCTCAGATCGGAAAGACCATTGATCAATACGATGATACCGAAAATAGTCGGGATCAGCTCCACCAGCTGGGCCGGTTTCCAGCAGATCCACAGACCTACGGCACCGATGATGACGCCAAATGTCAATTGGAGATAACTGGTCAGAAGACCATCATGATTCCAGAAATAAAGGATCACAATGCCAACGCCTATCACGGTCAGCACCAGACCGATCAGCTTACTTAAGGTGATCATGGAGCTTTCCGGCCAGAACAGCAATATAATGCCTAAGATCATCCAGATAAAAGCCCCTGCCATTCGGTTGGCCTTGATCACTTTTGCTTTTTTGATAATTTCATCCTGCCTTGCATTTTCCATAGCGACTCCTTCCCGGGTCTTATACCTCTCCTGTACTGTGTTATGTTCCGGTGCTGCTTTCAGATTTCTTAATTTATCATGCTCTGACCAAGCCTCGCATGTACCTCGCCTTCTGCCGAGAATACTACTTTAAAGGCTCTGCCGCAAGCTGCGAATGCTCTTCTTTCTCTGCTGTAAGTTTTGCATAAAACCTATCACTGCAAAGGTTCTGTCACGACTTGCGTGTTCTCTTCTCCTTCTGTTTCCTGCATCATACACTGATCCAGGAAATCATAGATCTCTTCTCTCCCGGCCTTGGATAATCCGGAATAGGGAAAGATCGTCAGCTGCCCTGCACCGGTGCCACTGGCAGCGTGGACTGTGCTTTTAGTAAGCAGTGTCTCGCGGATCATTTTCTGCTGTTTGGCCAGCTGGCTTCGTTTGATCTTATCTGCCTTGGTGGCGATGATCACGGGGCGAAAACCTGCCTGCAGGATCCAGTCATACATCAGTACATCATTGGCGGAAGGCTCGTGACGAATATCGATGAGCAGGAATACCACCGTCAGGCTGGGACTGGTATGAAGGTAGTTTTCGATCATCTTACCCCATTGGATACGGACCTCTTCCCCGGCCGTGGCATAGCCGTAACCGGGCAGATCTACCAGATAAAAGGTATCGTTGATATTGTAATAATTGATGGTCTGGGTCTTACCGGGCTGGGCGCTGGTGCGGGCATAGGACTTCCGGTTCATCAGGCCGTTGATCAGGGTGGACTTTCCCACATTACTCTTTCCTGCAAAAGCAAATTCCGGTGCCTCATGACGGGGCAGCTTGCTGGTAATGCCGCAGACCGTTTCCAGATTTACACTTTTAATGACCATTGCTTCCTCTTTCTGAAATGCAACAGGGGACAGCCAGTCCTGACTGCCCCCTGCGTAACTAAAGCAGCGCCAGGACTTACCGCCTGTGTGCGCTTTTTCTGTTCTATTCTTCTGTTATTTTCTGATGTCTGCCCGGAGAGCGGAAAGCTCTATTTTGCTTCCTTTAACCGGGGTTTCTCGGACTCGTCATGGACGATCAAAGGCTTGCCCGTACCCTCTGCGGCGCTCTTGGTGACGATGCACTCCGAGATAGTCTCATCGGAAGGAATGTCAAACATAACATCCATCATGGTATGCTCCATGATGGCGCGCAGTCCTCTGGCACCTGTCTTTCGCTCTATGGCCTGCTCGGCAATAGCCTCTATCGCATCATCATCAAAGGTAAGTTTAACATGATCGAAGGCAAGAAGCCTCTGGTACTGTTTTACCAGCGCATTCTTGGGCTCCTTCATAATGCGGACCAATGCCTGCTTATCAAGCCCCTCCAGAGAAATGCAGATAGGCACACGGCCGATAAACTCAGGGATAATGCCGAATTTCACCAGATCCTGGGGCATTACCTCATGGAGGAGACGGCCGATGTCCTTATTGGACTTGCTCTCTACGGCTGCGCTAAAGCCCATGGAACGATGATCCAGTCTGGCATCTATGATCTTGTCCAATCCGTCAAAAGCACCGCCGCAGATAAAGAGGATATTGGAGGTGTCGATCTGAATCAGCTCCTGGTGAGGATGCTTGCGTCCCCCCTGGGGCGGCACGGAAGCGACGGTTCCCTCTACGATCTTAAGGAGAGCCTGCTGTACACCTTCACCGGACACATCTCTGGTGATGGATACATTCTCACCCTTCTTGCTGATCTTGTCGATCTCATCGATATAGATGATGCCCAGCTGTGCCCGCTCTATATTGTAATCTGCCGCCTGGATCAGCTTAAGCAGAATGTTCTCTACATCCTCACCTACATAGCCGGCTTCTGTCAGCGTCGTGGCATCTGCAATAGCAAAGGGCACATTGATGATCTTAGCCAGTGTCTGTGCCAGGTACGTCTTACCGGAGCCGGTAGGCCCCAGCATCAGGATATTGCTCTTTTGCAATTCTACCCCGTCACCCAGATTAGGAGCCTTGACTCTCTTGTAATGATTATAAACAGCGACGGACAGCACCTTTTTGGCCTCTTCCTGTCCGATCACGTATTCATCCAGAAATTCCTTGATCTGTGCAGGCTTTAAGAGATTGATCTGTGCTGCGCTTTCCTGCGCATCCAGCTGTTCATCCTCCTCCAGCTCCTCATCCAGAATATCTGCGCAGATAGATACACACTCATCGCAGATAAAAACGCCTTCCGGCCCTGCAATCAGCTTTCTCACCTGCTTCTCTGTTCGGTTGCAGAAAGAGCACCTGCGAGGTCCCCCCGGCTCCATCTTTCTGTAATCTGACATAGTTCTTTCCTTTCCCTGCCGCAATTTATTGCGGCAGCACGAGGAGAATTTCGCGCAGGCGAATTCTCCTCCACCGCTTATGCCTGCTCCATCTCTTTACGTGTAGTATAAATGTGGTCGATCAGACCATACTCCAGTGCTTCCTGGGCAGTCATCCAGTTATCGCGGTCGGTATCCTTTACCAGCTGCTCATAGCTGTTGCCGGTATTCTGTGCCAACAGACGATTCATCTTCTCTTTAATGCGTGCCATGTGGGCTGCCTGAATGGCGATATCGGAAGCCTGTCCCTCTGTTCCGCCAAGCGGCTGGTGGATCAGGATCTCGGAATTGGGAAGCGCATAACGCTTGCCCTTGGTACCGCCGGCCAACAGGAAGGATCCCATGCTGGCTGCCATGCCCACGCAGATGGTGGAGACATCGCACTTTACGAAATTCATGGTATCATAGATGGCCATACCTGCGGAAATGGATCCGCCGGGGCTGTTGATATAGAACTGGATATCCTTTTCCGGGTCCTCACCCTCTAAGAACAGAAGCTGTGCCACGATCAGCTCTGCGGTCTGATCATTAACCTGATCTCCCAGGAAAATGATCCTCTCCTTCAGCAAACGAGAATAGATATCATAAGAACGCTCACCGCTACCGGTCTGCTCAATGACATAGGGAATAAAACTTGCCATACTTTTTCCTTTCTTGCCGTAGTTTACTGCGGCATCGTGAGGAGAATCTCGCCCAGGCGAATTCTCCGATATGATATACATCGGTGACGTCCCCCCTCATCGATGCCGTTTGCAGGAAATGCTATCGAGGATTTCCTGCAAACTTTTCATTCCTTTTTTAAACGACAACGCCGTTTACGCCTCCCATGTGAAAAGCATAAACGGCGCTATAAGCCTTAGAATGAAATCTTACTTTTCTTTTGCAGCGTCTGTTACGAAGGTTACTGCCTTCTGTACTGCCAGATCCTGCATCAGCTGAGCCTTGCTCTTCTCATCAAAGAAGCTCTTGATCTTGTCTGCTTCCATCTTGTAGGAATCAGCCATCTTCTGTACCTCAGCCTCGAAATCTTCCTCGGAGGCCTCGATATTCTCATCCTTAACAACCTGCTCTAATACAAGGCGGGTCTTGATTCTCTTCTCAGCCTGGGGCTTGATCTCCTCAGCCATCTTCTCTCTGGAAGAACCGGTATACTGGAAGTACTGGTCGATGGAAAGACCCTGCATCTGCATTCTCTGTGCGAACTCATCGATCATCTGGTTCTGCTGTGCCTCTACCATAGGCTCAGGCAGCTCCATGGAAGCATCTGCGATGATAGCGTCGATAACTGCATTCTCCTTGGCATTCTTAGCTTCTTCTTCCTTCTTTACGCTAAGCTTGCTCTTAATGTCTTCCTTATAAGCATCCAGAGTGTCAAACTCAGAAACATCATCTGCGAACTCATCGTTCAGCTCAGGGAGAGTCTTCTCACGAATGCTCTTAACGGTGCACTTGAAGGTAGCATCCTTGCCCTTAAGCTCCTCAGCCTGATAATCCTCCGGGAACTTCACATTGATGTCCTTCTCTACGCCGATCTCAGCACCTACCAGCTGCTCTTCGAAGCCGGGAATGAAGGAGTGGGAACCGATGGTCAGCGGATAGCTGTCGCCTCTGCCGCCCTGGAAAGCCTCACCGTCTACAAAGCCTTCGAAGTCAAGCGTGATCATATCGCCATCCTTAACAGCGCGGTCTGTTACATCGCTGTACTTAGCGTTCTTCTCCTGCTCCTTCTTAAGCTCTGCCTCTACCTCTTCATCGGAAACAGTAACATCCTTCTTCTCTACCTCGATGCCCTTGTACTTGCCCAGGCTCACCGGGGGCTTTAAAGCAACTTCTGCTGTATAGATGAAGGGCTTGCCTGCCTCGATCTGCGTTACAGAGATCTTAGGTGCAGATACGATATCTTCGCCGCAGTCCTCAGCTTCCTGGGGATATGTGCTGTTGATCACATCATTGGCAGCATCCTCATAGAAAACACCTACGCCGTAGGTCTTCTCGATCAGCTTGCGCGGTACCTTACCCTTACGGAAACCGGGAACGCTGATGTTATTCTTCTGCTTCTGATAGGTCTTCTCGATTGCCTGCTCGAAGGTCTCTGCAGAAACTTCAATGGTGAGTTTTGCCATGCTGTGCTCTAATTTTTCTACGCTAACGCTCATTTTTCTATCTATCCTCCTGCTTGTCTGAAACACAATTACGACGATTATATCATATAAAACGCGGCTTTCCAACAGCTAATCAAAAAATATGATCTGCTGTCGGTACTATTAGTCTTCCTTGACCAGAAGTGACTTGCCGGTCATTTCCTTCGGCTGCTCCATGCCCATTACCTCGATCAGGGTAGGCACGATATCTGCCAGGCAGCCGCCCTCCCGCAGGGTATAGCCCTTCTCATAGTTGACCAGGATGAAGGGAACGGGATTGGTGGTATGTGCGGTATAAGGTGCACCGGTCTCCTCATCCACCATCTTGTCGCAGTTACCATGGTCAGCGCAGATAAACATGGTGCCGCCCACTTCCTTGATAGCATCTACAGCCTTGGCTACGCACTCATCCACTACCTCTACTGCCTTGATGGCTGCAGGGATGACACCGGTATGTCCTACCATGTCCGGGTTAGCAAAGTTGATGATGATCACGTCATACTTATCGGAACGGATCGCCTCACACAGCTTATCGCAAACTTCATAAGCACTCATCTGGGGCTTCAGATCATAGGTAGGCACATCCTTAGGGGAATTTACCAGCACACGATCCTCACCCTCGTTGGGCTGCTCCACGCCGCCGTTAAAGAAGAAGGTAACATGGGCATACTTCTCGGTCTCTGCGATGCGGGCCTGCTTCATGCCGTGGGCTGCCAGCCACTCACCAAAGGTATTGGTCAGCTCTACCTTGTGGAAAGCTACTTCCTTATTGACGATCAGCGGATCATAGTCTGTAAAGGTCACAAATGCAGTCTGCACCCGTGCGCCTCTCTCAAACTTATCAAAGTCATCATCGCAGAAGCAATGGGTGATCTCTCTGGCTCTGTCGGGACGGAAGTTAAAGAATACTACGGAATCACCGTCTGCGATCTTTGCCACCGGTGCGCCGTCCTTTACGATGACGGTAGGCTTTACGAACTCATCGGTCTCTTCTCTGTCATAGGAGGCCTGAATGCCCTTGGCTGCGCTCTCTGCCATCTGGCCCTCGCCCTTTACCATAGCATCGTAAGCCAGCTGCACGCGATCGTAGTTATTATCACGATCCATTGCATAGTAACGACCCTCGATGGTAGCGATCTCGCCTACGCCGATCTCCTTCATCTTCTCTTCTAAAGCTGCCAGGAAATCGATGCCGCTCTTAGGCGGTGTGTCTCTGCCGTCTAAGAAGCAGTGTACATATACCTTATTAAGGCCATTCTTCTTTGCCATCTCCAGCAGGGCATACAGGTGCTCGATGTGGCTGTGCACACCGCCGTCAGACAGAAGACCGAAGAAGTGGATAGCGGAATCATTCTTCCTGCAATTCTCTACAGCGCCCATCAGTGCAGGATTGGTAAAGAAATCGCCGTCCTGAATCTCCTTGGTGATCCTGGTCAGTTCCTGGTAGACAATGCGGCCTGCGCCCATGTTCATATGTCCTACCTCGGAGTTGCCCATCTGGCCATCCGGAAGACCTACTGCCATGCCGCTGGCATATCCCTTTACAAAAGGATATTCCTTCTCCAGTGCATCCATCACCGGTGTCTTGGCCATAGCCACTGCATTTCCCTCTTTGCCGTCATTGAGCCCATAGCCATCAAGGATCATCAAAACTACTGGTCTGTGCTTCATATTTACCTCCTTATACCGCAGCTTGCTGCGGCGATTTATGCCATTGCCTGCTGTGCAGGCATTAAAAAACTTCTTTTAACAGCCGTATCATTTTACTACAGTCTTTTTTTTTGTTCAACTCCAGAATCATGGACAAAAAAAGGTGTCTGTAACAAGGCATTCCCACTCTACAGCGGATGCTCCGTCTCAAAATTGATCACCACTAACGCTCTTCCCTCTGCCACGGTAACGCTGGCTCTCTGATTCGGCAGGAACTGGTTGCTGACCCCTAAGGGAAAATCATTGGTCAGCACGCCGTCTTTAAGGGGGAAGGCCAGTCCTTCCAGTGTCACCCCTCTGATCTCCCGGTCCAGGGCAAAGAGAGAAAAGATCCCCTCCATGCCTTTGTGAAATGTAATGGTCTCATTCTCCAGTACCAACAGCATACAGGTGGCATCCATGATATAGCCCACTGCTCCCTGCTTCTTCAGATAGAGCAAGGTCTGGATATTGGCCATGGTATGATCTACCCGGCCTCCCAGGGCGCCGTAGAGAAAGAAGCGCCGGTATCCCCGGGACAGGCCCAGCTTGATGCCGGCCATGGTATCCGTATCATCCTTGCATACCGGCAGTCGGATCACCCGTCCGGCGTCGGCCCGTTCCAACTCTTCCAGCAGGGCCCTGTTTCCCTCCGGAAGAGAGTCAAAATCGCCGATGGCTATATCCGGCAGCATCCCCATCTGCTCCAGATAGCATAAGCCTGCGTCCACTGCAATGAGAAGGTCTCCTTCTTCCCGCTCTATCTCTACCGGCGTAAACTGCCCGGCACATACCAGAATGCAGCGGCCGGTCTTTTCTTTATTTTCTTCTGAAGGCTGCTTTTTTGTCATACTGTTTTCGTTCCTTCAAGATTCGTCTTACTTTTCTGCAGACACCTGCTTGGATCTTTCCTCTGCGTTCCGGGCTTTGGTGGTATAGCCGTGTTCCTCATCCAAAAACTGCTCCACCAGATAGCGAGGGCGGCTCTTGGTCTCCAGATAAATCTTGCCCACATATTCTCCGATGATCCCTAAAGATAAAAGGATCAGGCCGCCGATGGCCCAGACGGAGACCATCAGAGTAGTCCAACCTACAATGGTAGCTCCCATGAAATACCGCACCAGAGAATACAGCAGCATCACAAGGCTTATCAGAAAAATGGAAATGCCCAGATAGGTGATCAGCTGAATGGGCTTGGTGCTCAGAGAGGTAATGCCCTCAATGGCGAAGTACAGCATCTTTTTCAGGGGATATTTGCTCTCTCCGGCAAACCGCTCTGCCCGCTCATAGTACACCACATCGCTGGGATATCCTACCATAGGCACGATGCCTCGCAGAAACAGGTTCACCTCCTGAAACTGGGACAGTCCCTCCAGGGCCCGGCTGCTCATAAGCCGGTAGTCTGCGTGATTGGAGATCGTATGAGCGCCCAGCTTGCGCATGACTGCATAAAAGCCTTCCGCCGTCATACGTTTAAAGGCTGTATCCGTAGTTCTGGCGGAGCGAACACCGTAAACCACATCTGCCCCTTCATAATACTTCTTTACCATTTCCTCCGAGGCGTTGATGTCATCCTGCAGATCCGCGTCCATGGAAACCACCATATCCGCGTGACTGCGCACCGTCATAAGTCCCGCCAGCAGGGCGTTCTGATGTCCCTGGTTCTTGCTTAAATTTATACCGGAAAAAACAGGGTCCTTTTCATGCAGCTGCTTTATGATCTCCCAGGTACGGTCCTTAGAGCCGTCATTGACAAAAACGATGCGGCTCTTTTCAGACACCAGGTCCTTTTCTATCATTTCCTGCATTTTCTGTGCCAGTCTCCTGGAGGTCTCCGGCAGTACTTCTTCCTCGTTGTAGCAAGGGATCACATAGTATAAAATATCCGCCATAACTACCTTCCTTTCGTCAATCCTTCTTTTCCAGACAGATCTTTCGGCTGATGAAGTTATAGACCATCACAACGCCGGTGGCAAAGCACTTGAACAGGGTCTCTGCCAGTCCGGTCCCCACCAGATCATGAAGCCAGATCCAGCGCTCATAGACCACATCCATACCCACGTAGAGCACGATCTCATTGATGATCAGTCCGATGACACTCAGTACAAAGAAGATCACGAACTCTCTCTTCTTGGACATATCCTCCCGGCGCTCAAAGACAAACTTAAAGCTCAGGATATAATTGGTCACCATGGAAATGATGAAGCTGAAAAACTGAGAGATCAGATAATACCAGCTGCACTGCTGATCAAAGCCCACCGCCCGGAAGATCAGATTTAGGACGGTATAAATGGCGAAATCAATAAAAAAGCAGATAACCCCCACTACACCGAATTTCATGATCTGAGAAATTAGTTTTTTCATTGTTTACCTCTCTTTCGCGAAGGCGAATTCTCCGATACGATCTTAGACCATGCAGCCTGCTGCATGGTCCTATCAACAAGGATCGCCATCAGGCAATCCTTGTTGATTTACCTCTCTATGCTGCAGCGCAGTTGCAGCATTTTTAACACTCCAGCAGACTCTCCCGCAGCATTGCCAGGGCGGATGCCACCGCACTCTCCCGGATCTTCTGTCTGTTTCCGGAGAATTGATACTTTCTGGCCTTTGCCTTGCCGTCTATGCAGCATCCGATGTACACCAGTCCCACCGGCTTTTCCTCCGAAGGATCCGGGCCCGCATTGCCGGTCACAGACACTGCCACATCGGTATAGGTTCTGGCCGATGCTCCCGCAGCCATGGCCTTGGCTGCCTTTTTGGATACCGCTCCCTTTTCTTTTAAAAGCTTTTTGGACACCCCCAGCATCCGGTGCTTTTCCTCGCAGGTATAGGTCACAAAACCGCCGGCATAGACTGCCGACACGCCGGGAACATTGGTGAGCCGCTGAGAAAGCATTCCCCCGGTACAGGACTCAGCCAGAGACAGGGTCATGCCTTTTTCCTTCAAAAGCGCCACTATGGAAGCTTCCAGTGTCACTTCCTCCCGGTCTGTATAAACATGCTTACCGAAGCGGCGCAGCACTTCCTCTTCCACCGGTGCAAGGATCCGCTCTGCCTCTTCCCTGGTATCCGCCTTGGCTGTAATGCGGATATGCACCTCGCCGATCTTGGCATAGGTGGCAATGGTAGGATTAGTCTGGGCATCGATCAGATCCTTTAACATGGTCTCGGCTATGCTCTCGCCGATGCCGCATTCCTTCACGGTACGGGAATAAAGCTTCTCGCTGTTCATCTCCTCTAAGTAAGGGCGGACCAGATTTTCAAACATAGGACGGAGCTCACCGGGCGGTCCCGGCAGCAGAATGACCCTGGTCTGGCCTTCTCCCTCTATGATGATCCCCGGCGCCGTGCCGTTGGGATTATCCAGGATAAGGCTTCCCTCCGGGATCAGGGCCTGCTTGGCATTATTCTCCGTCAGTTCCAGTCCTCTTTTCTTAAAATAGCACCGGATCTTATCCATCCATGCCTCATCCATGTGCATGGAGCGTCCCATGACCTGGGCAGCGGTTTCCTTGGTCAGGTCATCCTCCGTGGGACCGAGGCCGCCGCAAAGGATGATGATCTGGGCTCTTCCCAATGCCGTCTGCAGCACTTCGGCAAGACGTCCGGCATTGTCTCCCACGGTTTCCTGATAATAACAGGAAAGGCCTATCCCGGCGCATTGCTGCGCGAGATAAGCCGCATTGGTATTTACGATATTGCCCAAAAGTATCTCTGTACCTACTGTAATGATCTCTGCTCTCATTTCGTCTCCGCCAATACCTGTTTATTTTTGACAATGTAATCTACCAGGGAAATGATGGTCAGGATCACTGCGATCCACATAACGATGGTGGTCAGGATCGCTAGGGCGCTGATATCCGCGATCAGCAGGATCACCATGATCATCTGAAAGACGGTCTTCATCTTGCCCCACTTGCTGGCAGCGATCACCACGCCGCTCTCTGTAGCCACCAGACGAAAGCCGCTGATCATAAACTCTCTGGCGATGATGATGATCACCACCCAGGCCGGCATCTTGCCCATACCCACCAGACAGATCATGGCAGAAGAGACCAGCATCTTATCTGCCAGGGGGTCCATCAGCTTACCGAAATTGGTGATCAGGTTATACTTTCTGGCGATCTTGCCATCCAGCATATCCGTCAGGCTGGCCACGATAAAGATCGCCAGGGCGATCCACTTGCTGGCGTCACCGCCGATACCTGCCAGTAATACCACTACAAAAAAAGGGATCATGATGATGCGCAGCATCGTCAGTTTATTAGGTAAATTCATACTGTCTCCATTCCACAGGCCTTTATGAAATACTACAGAGCCTTTGCCCCGTCGGTTCCACTGCCTGTCTTTTCCTAACAGAGTTTTCCGATCAGATCGTATTGCTCGGAACCTGTGATCTTTACATTCACCAGTTCTCCGCTGAGGAGCTCCCGCTCGCTCTCCACAAACAGCAGACCGTCGATATTCGGTGCATCCTTATAGGTTCTGGCGGTATACACGAAGCGCTCTTTTCCGGTCTCCCAGTCGATGCTGTCGTCCTCTACGATCCTGCCCTCTATCAAAGCCTGCAGCTTTTTGCCCTTCATCCTGGCTGCCTGCTTAAAGGCGATCTCCTGCTGCAGCAGCATAAGTTCTTTCTGCCTTTGCTTCTTGATGCGTGCCGGCACCTGAGGCTTCATCTTAGCTGCCGGTGTATCCTCTTCCCGGGAATAGGTGAACACACCCAGGCGATCGAATTTCATTTTTTTGATGAATTTCTTCAGGATCTCGTGGTCTGCCTCGGTCTCCCCGGGGAAGCCGGTAATAAGAGTAGTGCGCAGGCAGATATCCGGTATTGCCTCCCGCAGTGCTTTGATCCGCTCCTCTAACTCCTGTCTATTGGTCCGCCGTCCCATTTTCCGCAGGATCTCATCGGAGGCATGCTGAATGGGCATATCCAGATAATGCAGGATCTTTGGCTCTTTGGCTATGACCTGTATCAGTTCCGGGGTGATCTCCTCCGGATAGCAATATAAAATACGGATCCAGTCGATGCCTTCCACCTGACATAGTGCTGTCAGAAGCTGGGGCAGACGTTTCTCTCCGTACAGATCCAGGCCGTAAAGCGTAGTCTCCTGTGCCACCAGGATCAATTCTCTGACACCGGCCGCCGCCAAAGACTGGGCCTCCTTGATCAGATCTTCCTGGGGTACGCTGCGGTAAGGTCCCCGCACATCCGGAATAACGCAATAAGTACAGCGCTTGTTGCAGCCTTCTGCGATCTTTAAATAGCCTGTGGCATCGCCGGAGGTGCGCACGCGCTTCTGATTGCCCGCCGGTGCCTTGGAAAGGTCTTCCAATACCAGCTTTTCCCGGTCTTCCCTGCTGCCAAGGATGGCATCCAGTTCCTCTGCCAGTACATCTGTGGCTGTGGTGCCAAGGACCGCATCCACCTCAGGAATCTCCTTCAGGACCTCGTCCTTGTAACGCTGTGCCAGACATCCTGTGACCACCAGTGCCTTCAACTGTCCGCTGGTCTTACGCTCTGCCAGCTCCAGGATGGCATCGATGCTCTCCTGCTTGGCGTCATGGATAAAGCAGCAGGTATTTACTACCGCGATCTCTGCTTCTTCCTCGTCGTCGGTAAAGGAATAGCCCCGGTCTGCCAATGCTCCCAGCATTACCTCTGTATCTACCAGGTTTTTATCGCAGCCTAATGAAACAAAGAGAATTTTCATGCCTGTTCTGCTTCCTCTGCTTCTTCCTTTGCTTCCTCGGCCTTTTCGTCCGCCAGCTCAGCCTCGTCCAGCTCGCTGATCTCCATGCCCTCTGTCTCGGAGATCTCTACGTTTTCCTCCACATCGTCATCCTCGCCCAGGATCTGGATCTTGCCCTGGTTCAATTCATCTACCGCGATGGAAAGAGGCTTTCTGCCGTCCTCCCGCACCAGTGCTTCCTCGCCGTCTACCAGCTGTCTCGCACGCTTTGCGGTAGCCATTACGATGGAATAACGGCTGCTGATCACAGGCTCCTCGCCTTCCTCAACGTCCTTGTTTACTACCTTCATCAAATCTACATAAGAGGGATGTAACATCTTTTTACCTGCCTTTCTGTCTATAAATTGTATTGTTTACTGTACGGAAGCGCCCTGCAGTCCTTCTGCGAACGCTTTGATAAACTCACTGTTGCGGGCCGGTGCCAGTCTGGCCGACTCGATGACCTGATGAACGGTGGTCACCGCATCCTCCAGCACGTCATTTACGATCAGATAGTCATAATCTGCCATCAGCGGCACTTCTCTGGTGGCTGCCTGCAGCAGACGCTGGCGGATAGTCTCCTCATCCTCCGTACCCCGGCCTGTCAGCCGGTCTTTCAGGATACTGGGAGAAGGGGTGGTGACAAAAAGCAGCACCGCCTCCGGAAAGATCTGCTTGATCTGTCTGGCGCCCTGCACCTCGATCTCTAAGATCACATCCTTACCCTCTGCGATCTTTTCTTCCACATAGGCACGGGGTGTGCCGTAGTAGTGGTCCACATAGCCTGCATATTCCAGCATCCTGCCCTCTGCAATGGCCTTTTCAAATTCCTCGGTGGATACAAAGAAATACTCTCTGCCGTCCACCTCCCCGGGGCGGGGCTTTCTGGTGGTCATGGAAACAGACAGCGCATATTGCTCATAGTCTGCCAAAAGTTTTTTTACGATGGTTCCCTTGCCGGCTCCGGAAAAACCGGAGATCACCACTAACTGTCCTTTATGTTTCATCTGTACTGTCATCCTCCGTCTGGGCTCTGCCCCGGATGGTCTCCGGCAAGAGCGCGGAAAGTACGATGCGGTCATCTTCCATGACCAGCACCGCCTTGGTCTTGCGCCCCTGGGTGGCGTCTACCGTGCGTCCTGTCTCCTTGGCTTTTTGCACCAGGCGTCTTACAGGCGCTGCATCCGGGCTTACGATTGCTATGATCTTGTTGGCATTGACGATATTGCCAAAGCCGATATGAATCAGATTATTCAATATTCTGTATCTGCTCCCTGACCTTCTCGATGCCTGTCTTTAACTCGATGGCATGGGCGGAGACCTCCAGATCATCGGACTTGGACAAAATGGTATTGGCCTCTCTGTTCATCTCCTGGGCAAGGAAATCCAATTTTCTTCCCACACCCTCATCGCCGGATAAAGCTGCTCTGGTAGCCTCTATATGACTGTGCAGGCGCACCAGCTCCTCATCCACGCATACCTTATCGGCATAAATGGTCACTTCCTGAAGGATACGACTCTCATCTATAGAAGTATCCTGCAGCAGTTCCTGTACCTTGCTGCGAAGATTTTCTCTGTAATCTGCCACGATCTGCGGTGCTCTGGCGGTAATAAAGTCCACATGCCCCAACAGTTCATCCAGCTTATTCTCCAGATCCTGCTTTAAGTATTCGCCTTCTCTGACCCTGCTTTCCACAAAGCCTACGGCAGCCTCGTCGATGGCTTCCTTTACCAGCTCCCACAGTTCCTTTTCGTCCACGGTCTGCTCTTCCATGGTAAAGACATCGGGGAATCTGGCGATAGCGGAAAGAGAGATATCATTGCGCAGCTGCAGATCCTCTGCCATCTGCTGCAGGTAATGATAGTACTCGGCGGCCAGTTCTTTATTATACTTGACGCAGACATTATTCTCTGTTCTGTCCTCATAGGTCAGGAACAGATCGATCTTGCCTCGCTGGATATAACGCTTCAGTTCTGCCCGGATGGAAGCCTCGAAAAAATTAAGCTTCTTGGGCATCTTGATATTTACATCCAGATAGCGGTTATTGACGGACTTCATCTCCACGGTGATCTTGCGCTCACCCCGGCTTATCTCGCTGCGGCCGTAGCCAGTCATGCTCTTGATCATGTTTACCTCTTTATACCGCATCCTGATGCGGCTTTATCTTAAGCAGACAGTATCTGCCTATTTTTGTGCATACGGATTAATTATAGTTTACAGTGTAAAAAGCGTCAAGCAAAAGGGCAGGGTTCCTTTTCTGCGGCTTGTCCCTTTCCTTTTGTCTGACGCTCTTTCATTTTTTCCCTTTCTTGCCGCAGTTTACTGCGGCTACACGAGGAGAATTTCGCGAAGGCGAATTCTCCGATGTGATCTTGCATTGATGACGTTTACGGCATCAATGCCGTTTGAAAGAAATGCCATCAGGCATTTCTTTCAAACTTCTTCTTCCGCGCAGTCCGATAGCTCTGTTTCTATAACCGCTTACGATATTACACCTGCTGCAGCCCGGAGATATCGGTTCCGGCCATGATGGAATAGTTGGTATAATAGACCACAAATCCCGGCTTTGCGCCGCTGGGCTTTTTCACATTGCGCTTTTCCAGATAATCGATCTCCACCTTTTCCTGCTGACGTCCGCTGGAGTAGTAGGCAGCCAGGGAAGCGGCCTCCTCAAAGACCCTGTCCGGTACTTCTTCCATCCGCTTTCCGCCGGTCTTTACGATCACGTGGGAGCCCGGCATATCATTGGCGTGGAACCAAAGGTCTGCGCCGTTGGCCATATGGAATGTGATCTCGTCATTCTGGATATTATTCTTGCCCACATACATATCGTAGCCGTCGCTGCTGATATAGTGAAGGGGTTTACTCTCGGGCATCCTGCCCTTGGCACCGGCTTTTCCGTGGTTCTTATTCTTGCCGTTTCCGCCCTGCATACTGCGGCGGCGCACCAGGCCGCTGTCCTCTAATTCCCGTCGGATCTGGGCCAAGTCGCCTTCGTTTTCGGAAAGATCCAGCGCTGTACGGATGCTCTCCAACTGCTCGATCTCTGCCTTTACTTCCTTTGTCAGCTCCGCAAGGGACTGGGCCGTGCGCTTTAACTTGGTATACCGGTCGAAATACCGGCTGGCATTCTGGGCCGGGGTCAGGGTGGGATCTAAAGGCACCGTCAGCTTTTCGCCGGTATAGTAATTGTCCAGCTCCGCTGACGAAGCGCCTGCCGGCACCGCGTATCCGTAGGTATGGAGCAGTTCTCCGTAGATCCGGTATTTTTCCTTTTTCTCCGTATCCTTCATCTGCTTACACTGCAGATCATACTTATGTACATCCCGCTCTAAGATGGTCTGCACCACGTGCCGGAGATTGGCGGATTTCTGACGAATGCGGGTCTGGGCATTTTTCTGTGCATAAAAGCTTTCCAGAAGTGCTGACATAGAGGAAAAACCGGTTCCCTCCTGCCCATACATAGTCAGCGGAACTGCCCCGTATTCCATAGGCATCTTCTGTCCCGGCTTATAGTAAAGCGTAGGGGCAAACTCTCCCTTACGCACCTGCTCCATCAAACCGGAAAAAGCCTTCCACAGCGCTTCCCGCTCCTCCTCGGTCAGGGAAGCAGCACTCCGGTCATGAACGATCTGCGCTAAATAGCAAATCTGCTCTGCCATTACATTGGAGATACCTGTGTAACTGCCGGCGAGCAGACCTGCCGGGGGCTGCTGGCTTTTTTCTCCTGTCAGGATGGAAAGAAAGCCTTCCCTTGTTTCCTCTAAAGGTTCCTTTTTTCCTCTGGTCTGGGGAATAAAGTAGTCTCTGCCCGGCAGCACTTCCCGCACCGAGCTGACCATAGAGGAGATTCGCTTGATAGCGTCGATGATCTGTCCATCCTCATTTAAAAAGATCAGGTTGGAATGCTTTCCCATAAGCTCCAGCACCAGAATGTGCCGGCACAGATCTCCCATCTCATTTCTGTGCTCCACCTCAAAGCGAAGGATACGCTCCAGACCGGGCTGAGTCACCGAAAGGATCCGGCCGTTCTGCAGGTGCTTGCGCAGCAGCATACAAAAGGCCGGCGCCGTCAAAGGCGCGCTCTTGGTCTCCTGGGTCAGATAGCACAGGGGGAGGGTGGGGTCAGCCGAAAGAAAAAGCTTTACCTGCCCGCCTCCCTTGGAGATCTCCGGCTTGATCGTCAATGTCAGTTCATCTGCCTCTGTCTGGGCTATCTTATAGATCCGGCCTCCCGTAAGCTTATCCTCCAGCTCCTTTCGAAGGCAGGCCGTCGTAATTCCATCAAATGCCATGTTTACCTTTCTTGCCGCGGTTTACTGCGGCAATTTCCTAAAAAGATACCGGGGCAGGCCATCCTGCATGCAATGCTCCCGCTCCCCCTGGATCAGGGGAAGCGCATAGCGGATATACGCCCGGGTCACATCATTTTTCTCTTCATTCAGCCAGCTAAGGGGGAATTTCTTTTCCTGGTTGCACACGTATCCTACATCCACCAGGGGATATTCCAATCCATAGGTATCTGTGCCAGTTCTCTTAAAGGCCACCATGCGGCCGGTCTCTCCTGCCAATGCCGCCTGTACGCCTACCGCTCCGGCATTTTCCGCTTCTTCCACATCCGCCGCAGACTGCAGCAGTGCCGCGCATCGCTGGCATACATTTAATTCCACGGATCTGGCCTTGACACCGATCTTGCTGCGGACGGCATTTTCCAGCACCTTGCCGCAGCCGGCTAACATCTTGTGACCGAAATTATCCGTGCCGGCTCTTTGGCCGTACTCACAGATAAAGCTCCCCTCTGCATCGGCAATGCCCTCGGATACGCAGACCACGATATTGGCTCTCTTTTTCAGAGCCTCCCGCACGTCCTGTATGAATTTTTCCATATCGAAGGCCACCTCCGGCAGATAGATCAGCACCGGGTTGTCGCCGATCTCCTTTCTGGCCAGCGCAGAAGCGGCCGTCAGCCATCCTGCATTGCGTCCCATAAGCTCCACAATGGTGACAGACTGCTGTTCATAGACAGAGGCATCCAGCACGATATCCCGCACCGTAGCGGCCACATACTTGGCCGCACTGCCATAGCCGGGCGTATGGTCTGTCTCCACCAGATCATTGTCGATGGTCTTTGGCACACCGATGAAGCGGATGGAGGAATCTGTTTTTCTGGCATAACGGGAGAGCTTATCCACTGTATCCATGGAATCATTGCCGCCGATATAGAGGAAATAGCCGATGTTCAGTTTATGCAGTCTTTCAAAGAGACGTCTGTATACCGGCATCTCCATCTCTTCCGGCAATTTATAGCGGCAGGAACCAAGGTAGGCTGCCGGTGTTCCCTCCAGCAGATTCAGTGCTTCTTCATCCAGTGTATCGCTTAAATTTACATATCGGCCTTCCAGGAAGCCTTCCACACCATTGATCATGCCATAGACGCAGCCGATCTGTTCCTGTCTGCGAGCCTCCCTGATCACGCCGCACAGGCTGGCATTGATCACCGCGGTAGGGCCGCCGGATTGTCCAACAAGTATATTTTTCATATGCTATATGCTCCTTTCCAAGTCGCCTGCGGGGGCTCTCTATTCATCGTCTTCGTCGAAGTAATAATCCTCCTGCGAAGTCTGCTGATACGCGGGCTGTCTGCGTGCCCCTCCTCTGTAGGTTTCTTCCTTGTAGGGGGGATTTTCGTAGTCAGACGTACTCTCCTGTTTGGATGTATTCCCATAGTGGGAAGTGTTCACCCGATAGGAAGGATTCCCATAGTACGGAGCGTTCTCCTGATAGGATGAATCCCTGTGATAGCGAGCGTTTTCCCGATAAGATGAATTCTCATAATAGGGAGCACTCTCCTGATAGGATGAATCCCCGTAATAGGAAGTATTTTCCTGATAGGAACCCCTCTGCCGATACGCAGTTTCCTCATAAGCGCCCGTTCTGTACTCTGCTTCTTTATAGGGATCATTTATATCCGCATTTCGGTTTAGGATCTTTCTGGCGCCGATCTGCTGCTCTACCGAAAGATCAACTCCCTCCTCCCGGCTGCGTTGCCGAGCAAAGCCCCTCTCCTCCGGCAGCCAGTGCAGCTTAGTCAACACCTGTATTACCACCGTCCCCTTAGGCACACTCTGGAGATCACTTCTGGTCATGGCACCTGAGCGCACCAGGAAGAATGCATAGCTGAGCACCGCCACTGCCAGGGTGGGCACCATGGTAATGAGATTCTTAAAGTAATCCGATCCCAGTCCAACCAGGCCCAACAGCAGATGCAGCAGTTCATAGGTACCAAAGGAAAGGGCCCCCATAAAGACTGCCGCCAGAATGGGCATGATATAGATCTTCATGATATCCATCCGGGGGCGCAGATACTTGCGGATAAACAGCTCATTGCAGACAAAGATCATCAGAGAATAGAGTACGCTTACCAACGCCAGCGCATAGATCCCCAGATCCGTGAAATTCAACAAAAGCAGCAGCACCAGCGTCTGCACCGCCAGTGCAATGCCGGCAGATACCAGCGGCATATTCATACGGCCGATAGACTGCAATACCGCATTGGTAATGGTGGACACCGAATAAAAAACAACCGTCACTGCCAACAGCGACAGCAAAATAGAAGCCTGGTCAATAGAGGTCTTCTGGGGAAAGAGCAGCATGGTAATGGGCTTAGACAGCACCGCCATGCCCACTGCACAGGGCACTGCGATGATCATGGTGATCCAGGAGATATTCACATACCTTCTCCTGGTATCCTCATAATTCCCCTTGGCATAGGAGGCGGAAATGGCAGGAATGATCGCGGAAGCCAGCGCCGTGGCCATGGAAATGGGAATATTGGTCAGCACCACCGCTTTTCCGGAAAAAATGCCGTACTGGGTGGCCACAGTCACCTGATCCAGTCCCTGGCCGTCCACCAGAGTCTTAATATAGATCGTCTGATTTAAGGAGGTGGTCAGATTCAGAATGAAACTGCTGAGAATGAAGGGCGTCACCACACGGATGGTCTCCTTCATGATCTCTCCATAGGGCTCTAACTGGCGATGTCGGTCTCTGCGGATCTGTTTGCGGATGCCGGGGCGATTGATCTGATACATCCAGACCATAAACAGTAAAGCCGCCAGCACACCGCTTCCCGTACCCAGGGCGGAGCCGATGGCACCGTCGATAGCCTGCTGGGTCTGGGTCTTGCCGGCACCGGCTGCCATCTGCATCAGAAGATGGGCTGCCCCGATACTGACGACGGCGTTAAGCAGCTGCTCCAACACCTGAGAGACCGAGGTCTGCAGCATGGAACCGTAGGCCTGGAAATATCCCCGCAACACGCCTAACAGACCAAAGATAAAAATGGTGGGCGCAAAAATACGGAGCACCGGCGCTGCATTACTGGAAACTAAGACATCGGCACCGAAAAACAAAAGACCGCCGCCTATGGTTCCCACTATGCATACATACAAAAGCGCGCATTGGAAGATTCTCTGCGCGTTGCGATACTGTCCCAGTGCCAGCTTGCCGGCCATGATCTTGGAGATAGCCGACGGCACACTGTAGGAGGATATGATCAATATAATGGTGTAGAAGTTATAGGCGGTGTTGTAATAGCCATTGCCCTCATCTCCGATGATGGCTGTCAGCGGGCCCCGATAGACCAGACTGATCAGCTTGACGATGATGCTGGCCACAGCCAGGATGCCTGCCTGCACAAACAACCCGTCTTTCGCTTTCTTTTTTCCCATTGTCCTTCGTCCGTTCGTAAAAAGCTACTGTGTACCACAGTCCCCATGAGGGCACCATGGTACACAGTTCTTTACTGTTTCATTTGTATGTTTACACGTTGTGCTTCGTACTATCTGTTTCTAGTTGCCGCAGAGCCAGTCATACATCAGCTGATACTGTCCCGCAGATACGGTCCAGGAGAAATCGGCTGCCATAGCCCGGTCTACCATCTTGTTCCACTCTCTCTTCTTGTCGTAGAAGATCTTCTCCGCATAGCGAACGGTAGCCAGCATCTCATGGGCATTGTAATTGGTGAAGGAAAATCCGGTACCGGTGCCTTCGTATTCATTGTAAGGCTCTACCGTATCCTTCAGACCTCCCGTCTCCCGGACGATCGGAATAGTACCGTAGCGCAGGGACATCAGCTGGCTCAGTCCGCAGGGCTCAAACAAGGAAGGCATCAGGAAGGCATCGGAAGCCGCATAGATCTTATGAGAGAGATCCTCGGAATAGTAAATGTTGGCGGATACCTTATCATGATACTTCCAGTCGAAGTGACGGAACATATTCTCATAGCGCTCTTCGCCGGTGCCCAGGATCACGAACTGTACCGCATCCTGGCACATTTCCTCAAAGACACAGGAAATCAGATCAAAACCCTTCTGGTCCGTCAGGCGGGAGACGATGCCGATCAGCATGCACTTATCGTCCTTGGCAAGACCCAGCTCTTCCTGGAGTGCTCTCTTATTCTTGATCTTCTCCTTGCGGAAATTAGAGGCATCATAGCAATGTTTGATGCGCTTGTCCGTGGTGGGATTAAAGTCTTCGTAATCGATACCATTAAGGATACCTCTTAAGTCATTGGATCTGGCATTTAAAAGGCCATCCAGTCCCTCGCCGTAGAAAGCGGTCTTGATCTCCTCTGCATAGGTAGGGCTTACGGTGGTAACCGCATCGGCATAAACGATGCCGCCCTTTAACAGATTGGCATCCTTGTAGGATTCCAGCTTGTCCGGTGTAAAGAAGGACTTGGAAAGACCGGTGATATCCTCCACATCTTCTACATTCCAGCGTCCCTGGAATTTCAGATTGTGAATGGTCATGATGGTCTTGATGCCTCTGTAGAAATCGCCGCCCTGGAATCTCTCCTTTAAGTATACCGGCACTAAGCCTGTCTGCCAGTCATGGCAGTGAATGATGTCAGGTCTGAAATCGATCACCGGCAGGATAGACAGCGCTGCCTTGGAGAAAAAGGCATACTTCTCGATCTCAAAAAGCACATTGTCCCCGTAGGGCTTAAAGCCGGTAAAGAATCCCTCGTTGTCGATGAAGTAGTACTTGATGCCGTCTACTTCCGCATAGAAAATACCTACATATTCATTTTTCCAATGAAAATCCATGTAAAAGTTTGTGACATATTGAAGCTTGTCCACCATCTCCTGCTTCATACAGGAATACTTAGGCAGAATGACGCGCACGTCATAGTACTCCTTATCAATGGACTTCGGCAGAGAGCCTACTACGTCGGCCAGTCCGCCGGTCTTGATAAAGGGCACACCTTCTGATGCTACAAACAAAATGTTCTTCATAAACAGACTTCCCCCATTACGTTGTCTGCCTGCCGCCACCGCTATCCCCCAGGACGGCGCCTATGCTGACAGGCCTGTTTCATTGATCCTTTTCTATTATAACACTTCCCCTGCCTGCTTACATAGCTTTTATCAGCAATGTTCTGCAATATCGTAGATCAATTTTTCTGTTGCTTCCCATCCGAGGCAGGGATCGGTGATGGACTTGCCGTAAATGCCTTCTCCGATCTTCTGGGCGCCGTCCTCGATGTAACTCTCGATCATCAGACCCTTTACCAGACCGGCGATCTCCGGGCTCTTGAGACGATTGTGCATGACTTCCTTGGCGATACGCACCTGCTCGATAAATTTCTTGTTGGAGTTGGAGTGGTTGGTATCCACGATGCAGGCCGGGTTTACCAGTTCTCTCTTCTGATACAGCTCGCACAGACGCATCAGATCCTCATAGTGATAGTTGGGGATGTTGCGTCCGCTGGCATCTACAGCGCCTCGCAGTACGGTATGGGCCAGCGGGTTGCCGCTGGTATGCACTTCATAACCTCTGTATACAAAGGAGTGGGGATGCTGGGCAGCATAGACGGAGTTCAGCATGACCGTCATATCACCGGAGGTGGGGTTCTTCATGCCGCTGGGTACATCGAAGCCGCTGACCGTCAGACGATGCTGCTGATCCTCTACGGAACGGGCACCGATAGCCACATAGGACAGGATATCCTCTACATACCCCCAGTTATCCGGATAGAGCATCTCATCTGCTGCTGTCAGGCCGGAGACCTCGATGGCGTGGATCTGCATATGACGCATGGCCATCAGTCCCGCCTTGAAATCCGGCTTGCCTTCCGGATCCGGCTGTGCCGTAATGCCCTTATATCCCTCACCGGTGGTGCGGGGCTTGTTGGTATAAACCCGAGGGATCAGGATCAGACGATCCTTTACCTTTTCGTTTACCTTTCCCAATCTGCTCACATAATCGCAGACAGCTTCCTCATTGTCCGCAGAGCAGGGTCCGATGATCAGCAGGAACTTATCACTCTTTCCTGTGAATACATCTGCGATCTCCCGGTCTCTCTGTGCCTTGAGGGCAGCCAGCTCTCTGGGTATGGGCAATTCCTCGATGATCTCCTTCGGGGTGGGCAACTGCTGTGTAAATGTAAATGACATGATCTTCTACTCCTTTGTTTCTGTTTCTTTTGTACTTATTACTTATATTACTGAAAAGAGGGTCTCTTATGCAGCGAAGCAGACATCACACATTGCAATGCAGCAGCGCATCCTGTCTGCATTTGCCGACTCTCTTTACAATATCTTTATAGATCAACCTTCTGTCCCAGAATTTCCTGTATAGTCCCCGGATCCGCGCCTCTTCTTTCCAGATCCTTGGCAAAAGAGCGCCGCAGCATGGCCGGGGACAGTTTCTTATCAATGCCCGCCTGGGCGCCGTAACGGCCGGCCATCTGCCAAATGGCCTGTCTGGAAAGGGGCTTTCCGTTTTCTCCGGTAATAAAAAGGGCATCATCTGCCGGCCCTTCCTCCCCGGCATCGGTATAATGACATCTTACTTTCCGCTGATAGGTAAGGAGGGCCGCTCTGGAGCGGCGACTAAGGGGCACGATCCGGGCAACTGCCGCAGTCTTACTGCCGTTTCCCCGCACCGTCACACAGCCGGCCTGCAGATCCATATCCTGCATCTGCAATGCCAGTAATTCGCCGGTCTTAAGGCCTGCGCCGCACAAAAGCTCCAGGATGGCCCTGTCCCGGATCCCCCGGGCCGACGTCTCATCCGGCTGCCGGAGTAATTTTTCCGTTTCTTCCTCTGTGAGAACTTCTTCAGAGGCCGGAACAAACTTAGGTCTCTCCAGTATATCGGCGTAGTTATGCTCTATTTTGCCCTGACGATACCAATACCGATAGAACCCTCTTACCGAAGTCATCTCTCTGGCAATGGTACTCTCAGAGGCTCCTTCCTCCCGTCTTTGCTGGAAATGGAGCTGTAAAAGCACATCCCCGGTCTCCCGGATATCCTCTATGCCCAGCTTTTCGCAGCGACGGAGCAAATAGGTCAGATCATACCGGTACCCCGCTAAGGTAGCCGGCGATCTATCCTTATCTTCCTTCAGCCAGGACAGGTATGCCTCTATATCCTTTTCCAGGGAACAGGCCTTCTTACTGTCCTTTGACTGCTGCTTTCTCACTGTTGCCATTTGATCCGGTATTTATTGACATAAGCCAGAATGGCAGAGACTGTCTTGGCATCCTGCAGTTCTCCGGCATAGATGCGCTGCATCAGGTCAGAGACTTCACAGGGCACCACATTCAAAAACTCATCCGGGTCAAGGTGCTGCTCACCGGGCTGTAGATCCGTGGCCACGTAGACGTCGATGGCTTCATTACAGAAAGCCACTGTGGTGCGCAGACTAAGCAGTCGCTCTAAGTGTTCACTGGTATATCCGGTCTCCTCCGACAACTCTCTCCTGGCGGTCTCTAACATAGGCTCTTCCCGGCTGGTGCGGCCTCCCGCCGGGATCTCTAAAGTCTCCCGCTCCAGAGCATTGCGGTACTGACGTACCATAAGTATCCTGCCATCCTCCAGCACCGGCACCACCGCAGCAGCACCCTTGTGGTCGATAAAGTCCCACTCCTCCACCATGCCGTTGGGAATAGACATAGTATCTACATATTCATCAATAACGATTCCCTTGCGAACCAGTCTCCGGGAAAGACGCTCGTATTTTCCGTTAGCCATAGTTTCCTTTCCTGCCGCTGTTTTTGGCGGCAACACGAGGAGAATCCTGCGTAAGCGAATTCTCCGATGTGCTCCGCATTGATGACGTTTACGACACCAATGCCGCTTGAAAGAAACGCTGCCCGGCATTTCTTTCGAACTTTTCCTTTATCACTCTTCTCCGTAATACAGATCATACAGCCAGGCGTTGCGATCCTCTGCCCAGGTCCAGCGGCGCATATACTCTCCGCTGTAGTGATTCATAGGCTCCATGTCACCGTCCAGGATCCTGTACAGATCGCAGTTCACCTTCTTGCGGTTGATATAGCGCTTGCGACCGTCGGTGACGATGACATCGCTGATTTTTAAGTCCGCAAGGGTATCGATCAAACGCTTGGAGGTATTGCGGTACAGGGCGCGGCTGGTATCATCCGAGGGACGATCCGGCCACATGGCGTTGATGGCATCTCCCACGGAGACCCCAGCCTCTGCCCGGTCCACCAAAAGTCCCAGCAACTCTTCCACCTTAGGGCCAAAGGTAATGGGATGGCCGTCTACTTTAAACACAAAGTCAGGGATCGTCTCGATCTCCACTCTGCACTTGGGCACCGGCTTTTGCTGCTGTACCTTGTCCAGCTCTCTGCGGATCTCCGACGCTGTATAAGGCTTCATGACATAGCCTATGGCATCTACGCCAAAAGCTTCCAATGCATACTGACTGAAGGCAGTGACAAATACGATACTGATATTCTGATCGATATCCTTTAATTCCTTGGCCAGTTCGATGCCTCGCCGCTCCGGCATTTCCATATCCAGAAAAGCAGCATCTACTTTATTGTTCTGGGCCCATTCCAATGCCAGGTCTCCCCGCTGAAACAGCTGCAGGTCTTCCACATCTGCATTTTTGGCCACTGTCATCCTGAAGTTTTCCAATGCAGGGCGCTCATCATCTACACATATTATTCTCATTATGCTGTCTTCCTTTCCGGCATGATCAGCTTGGTACTGGTTCCCTTGCCCGGCTCCGACCATACTTCCATGGTGCCGTTCGCCATGCTCTTTAAGCGGAACTGTACGTTCTTCATGCCTACTGAACCTACTCTCTCATTACCGATGGTATAACCTACACCGTCATCGGAAACGGTGATCTCAATATTCTCTCCCACCTTGTGCACGGAAAGGGTGATGGTTCCGCCCTCCGGCTTGGGGCGAAGGCCGTGCTGGATACAGTTCTCCACAATGGGCTGCAGCAGCATGGGAGGGATCAGGAAATCCATAGTCTCGATATCTGTCTTAAACTTGATCACGTCCTCGCCGAAACGGATCTGTTCCAGTTTAATATAATCTGCCAGATGTTGATACTCCGTAGAGAAAGGATGCAGCACATCCTCCTCCATCATATCCACGTTGGCCCGCAGGTATCTGGAGAAACAGATGACCGTCTCGTCTGCCTTTTCCGGATCATATTTGCACATACCACTGATGGCATTTAAGACATTAAAGATAAAGTGGCTGCGTATCTGGCTCATAGCCAGGAAAATGCGGCTGTTCTTTAACTCCTCCTCGATCTCCTCTGCTTCCTTGGCTCTCCGATAGCTTCTGCCCATATCCCGGAAGACTTTTATTACGTAGAATATGTAGGTGACCATGAAGAGCGGCTTCATGATAATGCCGCCTCTGTACCAGCCATTATCCATGTTCACCATCTCCAGCATGACAGAGAGGATGATCACGATATAGAAGATCTGTATCGGTCTGCGATGCTTGATAAATTCTATGACAGAACAGATCATCGTTGCCCCATAAGCCAGGAAGATCACCGGCATCCAGTACTTCCATATGGAAAAAATGCCGACCCTTCCCGTCAGTACCACGATCATCATAACGGTGATCTCCACGCCGCTGACCGCCGCCGCTATATAGCTGCACTTTCTGCGCTTTCCCGCCAGTGTATCCGTGATACACAGCAGTAAGGATATCCCGGCCAGCATCAGGGATATTTCCCGGCCATAGGTAGCCAGAGCGATGCTTCGAAAATTCAGATTGAAATTGACGCTGTCAAAGATATAATAACCTGCCGCAAACATGGTAAAGACAGCCCAGAAGATCATATGTCTGGCCAGCTTTAAGTCGATGCGCACGTAACTGATGGCAATCAGGGCCAACAATACGGCAGAAGCGCCGCATACCAGACCTACCGTCCAGTCTAACTGGTAAACCTTTTGCATAAATGGTACAAAGTCCGTCTCTGTACCTACGTACATATTATCCAGACAGTACCACATGCCATAGCCGTTTCCTCTGTCATGCTCATTTACCAGCTCGATCTCGATCAGATCATCCTTGGAGATATCCCCATCTACCAGCCAGGTCACCCACTGCCGTCCGCATACATCCCGCAGATGATTGTCCGGATCAATGGAATCCCCCTGATAGGAAAAACGTTCCTCCCCGTTCACGCGGATGGAAATGGATAAGTGGGGCAGATAAAGCTGCACACAGCCATTGTCCGGCACATCCATATCAAAATGGCCCCGCAAAGAGAGGGTATGTCCGTTCAGGTCTACGTTGTCATTCAGCGTTTTAAATTCGCTGCCGTCCATGCTGTACTCTCCTTCGAAATACAGCCATGAAGGATCCGTCTCGTCACTCTGACGACTCATTTTCACACCTATCACCAGCGTGATCACCGCCAGCAGTGTCAATAGAGGCAAACAGAGGGAATAAATTCTGTTTCTTGTTTTTTCAGACATAGATTTGTATATTTCCTCCCTACACAAAAACAGCTACATAAGAATATCCGTTTATTACAATAGCACCGATTCCCCACAATGTCAGTAAAATTCTCGCAAACAAAAAGCTCTTTTGCACCCATACCCTTCTCGGTGCAAAAGAGCTTTGTCGATCTTAAAGAATAAACGTAACAGGCGATACGTTTTTTACATTCCCGTCACTCCTTATGACTGTCCGAAGGCAATATTCCCCCGGATGAAACAAGCTTGTACAGGACTTTTATCAGTTTGTCCGGATCGATCGGCTTGGAAATATAGGCATTCATGCCTGCCTCCCGGGCCTTTATCCGATCCTCGGTAAAGGCATTGGCCGTCATGGCGATAATGGGGATCCCTATAGCGTCCTCTCTGTCCATGGCTCTGATCGCCTCTGTGGCCCGGTAACCATCCATTTCCGGCATCATCATATCCATCAGGATCGCATCGAATTCTCCCTCCCGGGATTCTTTAAAGATCTCAACCGCTTCTTTGCCGTTCCATGCTTTTTCTATGACGGCTCCTTCTTTTTCCAGAATAAACTCCGCAATCTCCATATTCAGCTCATTATCCTCCGCCAGCAGGATATGATATTCCTTGATGGAAATCTCTTCTGGGGGCGCAGCTTTTCTTTCTTTGTTTTGGCTTCTTACATCAATATCAAAGGGAATGGTGGCCACAAAAGTGGTCCCCTCTCCTTCCCGGCTTTCAAAAGTAAGGGTTCCCTGCATGCAGTCTGCCAGACTCTTAGCTATAGAAAGGCCCAGTCCGCTGCCGCCATACCTGGACCGGCTATCCGCATTTTCCTGGGTAAAGGGTTCAAAGATCTTCTTCTGGTATTCTTCACTCATGCCGATGCCGGTATCCTGACAGGTAAATTCTATAACGGCCTGCCCGTCAGATCCTCCGGGCAATTCCCGGCATTTTAAAAGGATGGATCCGTTTTTCTTATTATACTTTACCGCATTGCTCATGATGTTCATGTACAGCCTTTTTACATGGCTCACACTGCCCATCAGATGCCAGTGCCGGACATCGCATTCTTCCCAGGACATGGTGATCTGCTGTTCCTCTGCCAGCTTTTCAATGACCACTGTCACCTCATCCAGTACTTCCTTCAGTTTAAAAGGCTGATGCTCCAGTTGGATCTCTCCGGATTCCAGCTTGCCCATATCCAGCACTTCATTGATAAGCTCCAGCAGCAGATGGGAGGAGTCTTTGATCTTTGCCCGGCATTCTGCCTGCTTATCCAGATCATTTGCATAGTACTCTGCCACCTCCAGCATGCCGCAGATGCCATTGATGGGGGTGCGGATATCATGGCTCATTCTCTGCAGGAATCTGGTCTTTTCCGCATTGGCCTCATCCGCTCTCTTTGCTTCCTTAAGGAGCTGCTCCTTATAAGCTGTCTCCTGTTCCAATCTCTTTTGCAGATACTGTCCTTCGTTTCTCCTGATCATCAGACTGATTACGAAAATAACGAAAGTGTAGATCAATAAGACCAGGACCATATCCCGGGGAAGACTGGAAAAGATCACACAGTCTGCTGTATAAGCATAGATGTAATAATCTCTTTGCTTGCACATCACGCCGTAACTATGCATTTCCGGAATGAAAATGATATGGGTGCTGTCTGCCGCCTGTTTCAGAGACCGTACCACTTCATTATCCGCTGCGCTTTGTCCGATCTGTGCGGTATCATTGCAGGCGATCACCTGTCCGTCATCTACGATCATAATAGTCCCTTCGGAAGAGACCTGATAGCCTTCCAGCAGGCTCTGTATGGTCAGAGAAAATGTTTTGGCGCATTCCGGCGTTATATAATAATAGGTAACAAGCACCCCCTCAGCGTCTTTTCTGGCTGTAGCTGCCATATTGATATAGCCGCCGTCCGGCAGATAGAATCTCTGGGTATACTCTCTCGCTGTATATCCTTCTGCATCCAGCGCCGCACTTTTCCTTAACAGCGGCAGGAGCTGATCTTTGATCTCCGCATCTTTAGCATATCCGCAGACTTCATTGCCCTCGGCATCGATCAACAGGATCCCATGAAGCCAGAACTGCTTTGCGTATTGCGCCAGCATCTCCTCCTCCGGCTCCTCGCCGTCTGAAAGATCTTCATCCAGTTTATCCTGCACCAGCCGGTTGCTTTCCACGGCACGCAGCAGCGCCTGGGTCTCGGCGCCGTTATTGTAATGGGTATAGACATCACATTGCACCTTCATATAAGATGCGATCTTCAAAAGTCTCTCCTGCGTATTTTGAACAGAGTAAATGTAAAAATAGACAAAGGAAAGCACCATAATGAGCAGTCCCAGCACTGTCGTCAGGAGCCAGAACCTTTTTCCTAAGGTTTTACTTTTAGTAGTCAAGCTGTTCTACCTCCAGATATTTCTCCGGGTTATCCAGATATTTTCCTATGATCTTTTCCGCTGTGCCGTCTTTTCTCATCTCTTCCAGGGTCTCATCCAACTGTTCGCAGATGCCCCTTGTATCGTTCCTTGCAAAAGCCACGCCGATGCCTACCGTCATCAGGGGTTCCTCCAGGATCCTGTAAACGACGTCATAATCCTTCATATATTGCAATATGGAAGTCTCATGGGCTGCTATGGCCTCTGCATAGTCCTTTTCCAGAAAACTGTACATCAGCTCTCTGTGGTTCAGGCTGATGAGATTATCTATCTTGGGGATCCTCTCATCTGTCCTGCGCAGGAAGATCCCCTCCGGTTTAGTGGTAGACTGCACTGCGATATTTTTCCCCTCCAGATCTGCCAGGGTATAGATATCGCTGTTTTCCTTTACAGCCACCACCTGATTGCTTACCATATAAGGTCCGGCCCACCGGTAATCCGCAAGGCGCCCTTCCATGGAAAAACATCCCCAGATGCAGTCGATCTCTCCGCTTTCCAACAGCTCTTTCTTTTCTTCCCAGTTGATCATGACGATCTCTGCCCGGTACCCCATTCTCCTTAAGGCTTCTGTGGCCAATTCCACGTCAATCCCGGTAGAAACGCCGTCCTCATCCAGATAATTGTAGGGTGGATAGGAATCGCTTCCTACCCGGATCACCGGCAGTGCTTCCAGGCTGTCCCGTTCTTTCTCTGCCCCGCAGCCCGCCAGGGACAGCACCAACAGGATGCAGAGCAGGCTGCCTCCTATACGCTTTATCGCTTCTTTGCCCATTTTTACCTTCCTGTGCCATTTGAAAGAAATGCTACCATGCATTTCTTCCAAGCTTTTACCTTCCCATACCGCAGCTTTTCTGCTGCCACCGGAATCCCCCGGCTCCCCATTTCCAAACAACTTTTTTCTTAACCCGATCCGCACATTCATTAACAATAAAAAACGAAGGCTACATAAATATTCCTCATGCAGTCCTTCGATGTACATCTGTGCAACTGGCTGCCATTTTACAGGCCCTGTAGCTTTGCGTCGCAACCTTTCGATCACTTTGCCGAACCATATTCACTTTGCCCATCATTTATGCATAGATCTATACAAATTCACTATGAAATTTTATCCTATTATCGAAAAAATAGCAATCTTTTTTTGCTTTATAAAGTGCTGCACACCAACGTTTATCACAGGTCCGACGCCTGCCGGGCATTGGGATCTACCGGATGTATCCGGATTTCGGGCAGCTTATTAGCCGTGCCCCCAACCAGGCAGCCGGGTGATGAAGCGTGTTACGTTTCTCATACATTTGATGTAGTAAGATACTCCCTGAAAAGGATCAAAGTGGTAACATCCGACCGGTATACGTAGAAAATTTCCTATATTTTTTACACTATTTGTATTACAGATTTGCTATAATTTTTGTAACTGTTCGACAGTTGCCATTTTCAATGGTAACCGGCCGCCTGCAGGTATATTCTTCTTTGGAATCATCTGCTTCCCGAAACACAAAGTGCCTCCGGCCAGCCGCACCAGGAAATTCTCCTTTTTATGCCGCAGCAAACCGTGGCATAAGGAGGTAACCACGAAAGGAGTACATCTTATGAAAAAAAGACAATCAGCACTGACGCTGCTGCTCTGTGTCGTCCTTGCAGGCGGCGCCCTCACCGGCTGCGCCGGATCGGATAAACAGGACACAGCCACCGCACAGACTTCCTCCGAGCAGGAAAGTGCAGCGCAGGATACCTCCGAGGATGCTGCTGCCTCTGATGAGAGCAGTGATGCTTCCTCTGCAGAAAGTACAGAAAGCGCCGATGCAGCATCTTCCGAGAGCATCAATAACGTAGCGGATGCCGCCAAGACCACCTTTATCGAGGAGCGCACCGGCAAGGATTCCTTTGCTTCTTACGATGAGATCATCGACCAGCTTCAGGGGACGGAAGGCTATGCCTATCTCTCTGTGGCAGGCCATACCGGCTATGTGCTGGCAGTAGCCCAGCAGACCTATGGCTGGGATGAGACTACCAATGCCTCTATCTCCGTGGATTTCTTCGCCCCGGTAGGTTATATCCAGGAAAACAGCATTCACCATATCGGCAGCATTGAGACCGGCGGCACTGCCTATCCCATCCGCTGCTCCGATGAAGGCATCCTGTACGGCTGCAATTCCCGCACCTTCGGACAACTGCGCATCAGCGACCAGGATCTTCTCTTCTATTCTAAGAAGATCGATCTGACCTATGATGAGGACGGCAACGCCACTGTCAGCGGCTACTATACCACCGATGACGGACAGGACAGCATTTCCACCGACATCGATGTGACCTCCGAGGATGAATTCTACGCACTGTTTGATGACTTAGAAGAGATCCCGATCATCAATTTCAAGCTGGCAGAGCAGGATTCCTACGATACCATCATCAGTCAGCTGGGAGAAAACGGCGGTTATGCCTATATTCAGCTGGACGGCTATGAAGGAGATATCCTGGCCGTTACAGATCTGGCTCTTCCGTTGGAAGAAGGTAAATACGAGGCTACCAGTGTTTACTTCTACGCCATGGACGGCGATAAGGCTGTTCTGATCGGCGATGTAAATACCGGCAGCACCGCCAGCCCTGTAAAGCTCTCCGCAGACGGTACGCTTTACGCCGGCAGCAGCCACATCTATAACGAGGCAAAGGTCCGTCAGGATGACAACGGCAATTATCGCCTGTACTATGCGAAGTATGTGGCAGACCCCGATGCGGCAGGCGCTTTTACCGGCTTCGCAGCACAGGATGCCGATACTACCGATACAGAAGCTACCGCAGAAGAAGTACAGGCTTTAAGTGAGGCAGTCACCGACGCACAGCCTATCGCATTTGAGACGGTAAGTAAGTGATACGTTACCTTAGAATACAAAAGAGATGCCGTTATATTCTTCTTACAGGATATAACGGCATCTCTTTTATGTATTCCCATATCAGGACCTTCTTTATTCTCCCTGCATGGCAGCAGAAATGTTTTCATATTCCTCCGGGAAAAGCAGGGGCTTGATAAATTCCAGATGTTTTCCAAACAATCTGGCGATAAAGCCCACCAGCAATGCGGCGATGATGGTGCCCTCTCTGACGCCGTCCAGTCTTCCGGCAAAAGTAAAGGAAAGTACACCGGCAATGATGGTCATCGAGGAATCAAAGATGATCTTGGTGGTGCCGAAATTCGTATTCCAGGTCTGTACAACGGACCGGACGAAGGACTCTCCCGGCAGCATTACCACATCTGCCAGCACTTCCAGATAGACACCGAACCCCAGGACGATACAGCCTAAAAGCAGTACCAACATCTTGATAGGATAATCAGCAGGATCCACCCATGCAAACAGATACATGGTCAGATCGATGAAATAACCGAAAGCAATGGAAACCGGGATCTGCAGAATATTTACCGGCTTAAAATTCTTTCGAAGGATCAGGATCTGCAAAAGGATCAGCAAAAGGCTGAAGAGGATCGTAAAGTTCCCCAACGTAAGGGGAAAATTCAAACTCAACACATAGGGGATCGAAGAAATAGGGGATGTGCCAAGGCTGGCCTTGGTCACAAGACTTACTCCCAACGCATTGATAAACAGACCGATCAAGAAAATAAGATAACGTTTTACTTTGTTCATTTTCACCTCATTATGCAGTAATACCTGAAAATATGCCACAAAAAAGAAATAGCTACAACGCAAACAGTCCGAATTGTAGCTATTTCTTTTTACCTTGTCAATTATAAATTGTTTTCGAAAAAAGAGCGGCACCTATATATCGCCGCTATGCGGATACCTCCGAAAAGCCCGCCGCTTGGATATCGTCCAAGCAAAACCCCTGAATAACTGCGACTCTTACTTCGTCCCGTGGGTCAGGATAGTGCCGTAGAGATCAGGACGGCGATCCCGGAATACGCCCCACTGACGACGCTTTACAGCCAGAGCATCCAGATCAAAGGTAGCGGTCAGCACGCTCTGTGTCTCTCTGTCTGCCTCTGCCACGATGCCGCCGGTCTCATCGGCAATAAAGGAAGAGCCGTAGAAGGTCATCTCTGTGTCGGCATCCTTTTCGGTACCGATGCGGTTAGAAGCGATCACCGGCATGATGTTGGCCGCCGCATGTCCCTGCATGCATCTCTGCCAGTGAGGTTTGGAGTCGATATCCAGGGTAGGCTCACTGCCGATAGCGGTAGGATAAAGCAGTATCTCTGCCCCCATCAGTGCCATGCATCTGGCTGCTTCCGGGAACCACTGATCCCAGCAGATACCGGCGCCGATGGTGCCATAGCGGGTCTTCCATACCTTGAATCCCGTATCCCCGGGAGTAAAATAGAACTTCTCCGCATAGGGAAGACCATCCGGAATATGGGACTTGCGGTATTTTCCAAGAATCGTGCCGTCTGCATCGATGACCGCCAGGGTATTAAACATGGCATTGCCTGCCCGCTCGAAGAAGCTGACCGGCAATACCACGGAAAGCTCTGCTGCCAGTTCCTGCATCTTCTTTACAGCAGGATTTTCCTCTAAAGGTGTGGACAGCTCCATATAATCAAAGTTCTGGTGCTGACAGAAATAGGGTGTCTCAAAGAGCTCCTGCAGCAGGATGATATTGGCTCCTTTTGCAGCCGCCTCCCGCACCAGTGCTTCTGCATTTGCCAATGTTTCCTCTCTATCCCAACTGCAGCTCATCTGTGTAGCTGCTACAGTTACGTTTCTCATTCCTTACATCCTCCTTTTTTATGTTATGATCCGTATCGGCAACGCCTTTATTCCACTCTCTTCCCCTTCTGACTACTCCGGGAATCTGCGCCGCACCAGTTCCACCAGATACTCTGCTGTTCCCTCTGCTCCTAACAGACTGCTGTCGATCATGATATCCTTGTGGTGCTCATCATTGGGAAGAAATCCCGCATAGTGCATGTGGTAGGAATCTCTGGCCTCGTCTACACTGACGATGAGCTTGCGCGCTTCTTTGGCATCGATATGCAGGCTCTCTATGCAGTTTTCCACACGTTTTTCATAGGGCGCGTAGATATACACATGAATCGCATTTTCCATCTCTTCCAGGGTGAAATCCGAGCAGCGTCCTACGATGATGCAGGTCTCCTTTTCTGCCAGGAATTTAATGATATTCTGCTGGGCTGCAAAAATCTCATCCTGTCTGGTGCTGGTTCCCTTGCCCAGAGGATACTGCATTCTGCGCAGATAAAAAGGGGCCACCTCTACGTTTTTGGCAGACTCCTCATCCTCATCTACCACTGACTCCGGCAGATTTAACTTCTCTGCGGCATGATCCACCAGATCTCTGTCATAATACTCGATGTTCAAAAGCTCACTCATACGCCTGGCAATAGGCCGCCCCAGGCTGCCAAACTGTCTTGTGATCGTGATCACGTACTTACTTTTGCTCATTTTTTCCTTTCCTGCCGCAGTTTTTCTGCGGCAACGTGAGGAGAATTTCGCGCAGGCGAATTCTCCGATGCGATCCCCATGGATGACGTTTACGGCATCCATGCAGTCCTAGAGAAATGCTATCAAGCATTTCTTTAGGACTTTTCCTTTCCTGCCGCTGTTTTTCTGCGGCAACACTCTACTCTTCATAGCATTTCCGGCCTTCGAAATAGTTTACCTGCACCTTCATCTGCCCGATCTTCTCCGGCGGTGTCTCAAAGAGATTTCCGGAAAGGACGATGATATTGGCCATCTTGCCGGCCTCCAGTGTACCCATCTCCTTCTCGGCGTGGTAAACTCTCGCTCCTTCTATGGTATATCCCCGCAGCACTTCCGGCAAGGTCATACACTCTAAGTCCGCATTCTGCCCGGAAGGGGCTCCTGATTCCTCTCTTCTGGTCAGTGCCGCCTGCATGGTGGCAAAGGGATTTAAGGAGACCACCGGGTAATCCGTTCCCAGTGCCAGATGGGCACCTGCCTCCAGAACAGAATGCCAGGGAAACTCATAGCGGCATCTCTCTCTTCCCAGAGAGGCCAGCTTACTGTTATTGGAAAGAATCAGATGATAGGGCTGCATGGAAGCTATGACCTGCAAAGCAGCAAACCGCGGCAGATCCGAGGGATGGATATTCTCAATATGCTCAATGGTATTGCCAAGGTCATAGCGACCGCTTTCTTTTTGCGCTTTCTCATACAGATCCAGTGCCATGCGCACGGAGCCGTCTGCAATGCAATGAAGCCGCACCGGAATGCCTGCCTTATTGGCCGCCGTGATCTCCTCCTGCATTGCCTCCTTCGGCCACAGAGGGAGACCGTTTCCACAGGTAGTGGGATCGTCGGCATAGGGCTCTAACAAAAGTCCCGTATGGGTCTCTGTCACCCCGTCCACAAACCCTTTTAATCCCGCAATATGAAAATGCGGGGTATCATATCTTTTCTGAAACTCGTGAAACAGCGTAAAATCCGTATAACCGAAAAGCTTTGTATAGACATAGATCTGCGTATTCAGCTTTCCCTCTGTATCCAGCTCCCGCAGCACATCATAGGACTTTTGGGTACTGTCGGTGTAATCGTGGGCAAACATCTCACTGAGGGCGCCGATCCCATTAGCCGCCACTGTCTTCTGGAAAGCCTCATGGATTTCCTTCTGCTCTGACTGGGTAAAGGAAGAGAAGATCTCCTCTGCCGGCGCATAAGCCTCCGGCTCCACCAACAGACCGGTGGGCGTTCCGTCCTCGAAGTGCACCACTTCCCCCTTTGCCGGCCGGTAATGCGCATCGATGCCTGCCATCTGCATGGCTCTGGTATTGAGCCACATGCTGTGGCAGTCGGCATTCATCAGAAATACCGGTCTGTCCGGGATCAGCCTATCCAGGCTCCGACAGTCAGGATAAACCATCTCATCCCATCCTGCCGGAAACCAGCCGCTGCCCCGCAGGATGCCGTAATCCGGATGCTCTGCGGCAAACTGCTGCATCCGAAGGGCACATTCCTGCTGGGAATGGCATTCGCCCAGATCATCACACACGTAGCTGCTGGCATTAACGGCGCCCCTGAAAAGATGGGTATGGGCATCCACGAAGGAAGGCATGATCATTTTTTCGCCATAGTCTGTCAGAGACCAGCCTCTGTAAGGATTCTCTGCATTATCACCCTGGGGAACATCTGCATACGCCCCATCGGAACCGTCTGCGCGCGTCCCATTAGGATCATCTGTATACGCCCAGGGCAGCACGGCCACGATCCTGTCCCCTTCTATGGCCACCGCCGCCGGCGTCGGCGCATCCGTGAGGCCGGTATATACATTTTTACTCCGAATGATGAATCTGTTTTTACTGTCTTTCTTATCCATACTTACATTTTTGTCGTTACTGTCTTTCATCCCTGTTTCGTTACTGTCTTTCATCCCTGTTCCCTTCGCTTTTTTCTCACGATCCCCACTGCGTGATCGCCGGGAATTTCTGCGATTTATCTAGTGCAGCAAGAAGGCTGTACAACAACCGCTTACATCACAAATCCGCAGATCAAAAAGCCTACGATGGAAAGTGCGCTGGCAATGGCCACATAGGGAAGCTGTGTGGTCACGTGTTCCATATTTTCGATGCCGGCACCGGTGGAGGCCAAGACGGTTGCATCACCATACATGCAGGCATGACTTCCGAAAGCACCGCCGGAAATGATAGCTGCCATGATCAGAAGCATATTGGCACCTACCGCCTGTGCCAACGGGAATACGATGGGCGCCACTACGGCGCTCATTCCCCAGAAGGAACCTGTGGCAAAGCAAAGGGCAGCCACCAGCACAAAGGCAATGGCCGGGAAAATGGCACCGGTCAGGAAGGGTTCCGCGATCTGAATGATATAGTCAGACAGCCCCATCTGCGCCGTGACATTCTGCAGAAGAAAAGCGGAAGTCAAAAGGATCAGTACCGGCAGCATATCCGCAAAGCCCTTGATGATCACATTAAAGAAGTTGTCCAGTGTAACCACCTTACGGGGCACATACATTACAAAGCAGGCTGCAATGGCAACTACCACAGCGGAGAGCAGATCGCTGGTGGCAACAGCCATAGCGATCAATACGATCATGGGAATAGCAAAATCCCACAGATTGCCATCTTCCTCATAGCCCTTGTAATCTTCATGGTTATACTTTCTGCTGGCATCACTGTAAACCTTGCCGGTCTCTTCCACCCGCTGATAGGCCTTTTTCATGGGACCGATCTTAGGCACCACACCGATGCAGAACAGGAATACCACTACCAGCGTAAGGATAGGATAAAAGCAGAAAGGCAGGGCATGTACATAGGCGCTGATACCGGACGCATAGCCCAGGGCCTTTACTCCCTCCTGCTCAAAGAACAGGCTGGCATAGAACACAGCCCAGGTGGAAAAAGGAAGCATGACGCATACCGGCGCACCGGTGGAATCCAGCATATAAGCCAGGGTCTCTCTCGGAAGCTTTTTCTTATCGAATACGTTCTTCATGCATACACCGATGGAAAGCACATTCAGATAATCGTCCACAAAGATCAGAATACCCAGGACAAAGGTGGTCAGAAGAGTCTTCTTTTCGGTATTGCACCACTTGGATACCACCTTGGAAAAGCCAAAGCTGCCCTTGGATTCCTGCAGCAGAGCGATCAGGCTGCCAAACAGCCCGCAGGTGATGATGATCCAGATATTGTCTGTGGTAGCGGTCTGCAGCATAGAGCACCACTGGGACAAAAAGCCTGTGCCATACAAAAACAGGGCACCCAGCAGGGAACCTGCCACCAGAAATTCCACGCACTTTTTGGTCCATACCGCACCGATAATGATCAGCAGGATAATGAGAATCGCCAACAATCCCATATTCATAACACGTTTACTCCTTTATGCCGCACCTGACTGCGGCAGCATGAAAAAAATCCACCAGGACACGAAAATGACCGCGCAGGATGATCCCTGCCCGATTTACAGGCTGTTTTCTCCCGCCTGACAGGCGAGCCCGGTGAAATAGTAACTGTTCTATAGAAATATGTACTGTCAAGATTTCTATAGAATAGCTTGTTGCATACAAATGCATGCAAAAAGGGGCATGCTTATCTCTAAGCATGCCCCTTTGCATGAACGTTTTTATTTCTGTTTATTCTGTTATTACATTTCTGTTATTACATTTCTGTAATAACGTTGCTGTCTTTAAATTGGATTCTGATCCTTCCGCTGTATCTTACAGATTCATGACCTTCTTGGTATCTGCCAGCGCTTCATCCATTCTGCTGATAACGTCTTCCATATCCTGCTGGGAGATCACAGCGGTAGGCTCGAAGCGGATGGTCTTTGCATTGACCAGAGTGCCGGCGGTCATGACGCCTCTTGCGAACAGTCCCTTTGCAGTTTCATAACCCATGTCGCAGGTATGGAACTCTACTGCCAGCATCAGGCCGGTACCTCTTACTTCCTGGATCACTTCCGGATACTTCTCTGCCAGCTTCTCAAGGCCGCTCTTTAAGAACTCACCCTTTGTCTTGCATACGCCCGGAATGTCATTCTCCAGCATATACTTGATGGTAGCAATCGCTGCTGCGCAGCATACCGGGTTGCCACCGAAGGTAGGAGAACCAAGCAGCCACGGGTTGTCGATGAGCTGCTGTGTCCACATGGAAGGCTTGCAGATGATGCCGGTGATGGGAAGGATACCGCCGCCGAAAGCCTTACCGAAAGTCATGATATCGGGTGTAACGCCTTCCGCCTCACATCTCCACATGGTGCCGGTGCGGCCCATGCCTGTCTGGATCTCATCAAAGATCAGCGCTACGCCGTACTCGTCGCAGATCTGACGAACCTCTGCCAGATATCCCTTAGGCGGAATGATAACGCCTGCCTCACCCTGAATGGGCTCTAAGATAACAGCGGCTACCTTCTCACCTACTGCTACCAGGTTCTTAATAGCCTTGCGTACGTCCTCAGCCACGCCGTACTCTACGTGCTGTACCTGCTGTACCATAGGGGTGTAAGGTACACGATAGGTGGACTTACCACCCATGGAGATAGCACCCATGGACTTACCGTGGAAAGCACCTACTGTGGAAATATACCATCTGCCGCCGGTAGCGATCCTGGCTAGCTTCAGTGCCATCTCTACAGCCTCTGCGCCGCCGTTGGTAAAGAAGCAATACTGCAGATCGCCGGGGGTAATATTAGCAACTGCCTTTGCCAGATAACCGCGAAGGGGATCCAAGAGCTCCTGAGAGTGCAGTGCCTGGTGATCTAACTGTGCCTTAACCACTTCCATGATCTCAGGATTTCTGTGACCGCAGGTATAGATACCGAAGCCGCCCAGACAGTCGATGAACTTCTCACCGTTCAAGCCGTAGCAATATGCACCTTCGTCTTCCCACTCCAGTACAGCGCCGTGCTCAGAGTCAGAGGATACGGACTTTCTGTACTTCAGCCACCCCGGGCTTACGTAATTATTAAACTGATCCAGTGTATCCTCTACCATCTGCTTCTTTTCTTCGGCAGGAATATCCTTGCTGTCAGTCTTGATCAGGGAGATCACTCGGTCCAGATCTTTGATAACCTGTTCTTTTGTTTCCATAGTGTATTGCCTCCTTCTTTCTGTCGCCTCACGGCGGCCGGTACTAAAAAAGCGTACAAGCAGAGTATTCTGTTTATACGCCATCGTACGTTTTTATAAGATTTCTGTTAGGTTTTGAGTGCATTATAGCATCAGTCAAAAAACGAATCAATTACTTTTTTTAGCCGTTTTCTACTCCTTTTTAAGTAGTTTTCTTCGCGGGCAAGTAGTCTACCTGTAAATATTCTTCTGTTATCGTCTATGCTGTCGCTTTTATCTACCCCTCCATGTTCATTTTATTTACAAAAAAGGCACCGACAGAAAGTTTTGCTTTCTGTCGGTGCCCACCTCATTTTTCATTCATGTAGGAATTACTTAGCGTAATCTGTCACTCGGGATTCCCTGATGACATTGACTTTGATCTGACCCGGATACTCCATTTCATTTTCAATCTTCTTGGAGATCTCGCGGGCGAGCAATACCATATCGGTATCGTTGATCTGCTCAGGAACTACCATAACACGAACTTCTCTGCCTGCCTGAATGGCATAAGAATTACTAACCCCTTTGAAACTGTTGGTGATCTCTTCTAACTGTTTGAGTCTGGAGGTATAGGTCTCCAGTGTCTCCCGTCTTGCACCGGGACGTGCGGCGGAGATCGTATCCGCTGCCTGTACGATACATGCAATAAGGCTGGTAGGTTCTACATCGCCGTGGTGCGATTCCACAGCATTGATGACCACTGCCGATTCCTTATATTTGCGGCAAAGCTCGGCACCCAGTTGTACATGGGAACCTTCCATCTCATGGTCCACAGACTTGCCGATATCGTGCAGTAAGCCTGCTCTCTTGGCCAGACGGATATCTAAGCCCAGCTCACCGGCCAGCAAACCGGACAACTGTGCCACTTCGATGGAATGCTTTAAGGCATTCTGTCCGTAGCTGGTACGATAGCGCATCTTACCCAGCAGACGGACCAGTTCGGAATGAACACCATGAACGCCTACCTCTAAAGTAGCCGCCTCGCCTTCTTCCTTGATCTTGGTCTCTACTTCCCGCTGCGCTTTCTCTACCATTTCTTCGATCCTGGCCGGATGGATACGTCCGTCCACGATCAGTTTCTCTAATGCGATCCGCGCCACCTCACGGCGGATGGGATCGAAGCCGGAAATAACTACCGCTTCCGGTGTATCATCGATGATCAGGTCTACGCCGGTCAATGTCTCCAGAGTACGGATATTGCGGCCCTCACGGCCGATGATCCTGCCCTTCATTTCATCACTGGGAAGCTGTACAACTGAGATCGTGGATTCGGATACATGATCCGCTGCGCACCGCTGAATAGCGGAAACCACATACTCCTTTGCTTTCTTGTCAGCTTCTTCTTTCGCCTCCGCCTCGATCTCTTTGATCATAACGGCGGAATCGTGTCTTACTTCTTCTTCAACAGTTTTTAAGAGGTATTCTTTTGCCTGTTCGGAGGTTAATCCGGAAATTCGTTCGAGTTCCTGTACGCGCTGTTCATTCAGTCTGGAAATTTCTTCCTTCTGTTTCTGCAGTGATTCTTCTCTCGCCTGTAAGCTCTGTTCCTTACGTTCCAGGGTCTCAGACTTGCGATCGACAGACTCTTCCTTCTGCTGTACTCTTCGCTCGTTGCGCTGCACCTCATTGCGGCGGTCCCGGATCTCCTTCTCCAGATCATTTCTGGTCTTGATGGATTCCTCTTTGACCTCCAGCAGTGCTTCGCGCTTCTTCGCTTCAGCAGTCGTCAATGCCTCATCGATGATCGCCCTCGCCTTTTCCTCTGCATTGCCGATCTTGGCATCCGCCTGTTTCTTACGATAGTTGGTCGTAACGACGGCAGTGACCGGAATGGCGATTACGAGAGTGACAATCACAGCAATGATCGCACCCAGCATAATACAGGAGCACCTCCTTATTTAATTAGTATTGTATTTACACCGATCGGGTGTACGATGCCCCTCCCGCTATCCGCAGGACTTGCGAACCATCGAATTTTGCACCCTAATTGACATATCCACAACAGTTAAAGTTTATACGAGATTTTTACATATGTCAAGGAAAGCCGCAGGGCAGTTGTGCAACTTGACGGGGCGAATTTTCTGTTCAGATGTCCGCCAGGCGGCGTCCCCTAACCCGAATACCGACCACAGGACCTGCCTCCCGGTGGGCACCTGATCAGTGATCTGACATGAGATCAGCGTATCAGAACAGTCTTTCCGTTAAATACCGGTAGATCTCCTCATTTCGGTCCTGCCAATGCTCCGTAATGCTCCGGGCTGTCTCCTGATCCGGCACGTTCATGCGAAGATCCACCAGCACTGTCTTTTTCTCCTGGATAGCCAAATGGGTCTCGAAACTGCCGTTGGCCGTCTCGTAATACTCTGCAGTCACCGCCGACTCACTGCGCAGCACGGCCCCTTTTTCCTTCAGGAAATTTTCGATCTGGGTCTTGATCTCCTGATTAAGCTGATCTGCAAAAAAGCCCAAAGATTCTTTTCCGTCCTCTGTGATCCGCAAAAAGGTGCGATTCAACCTGGTCTGGGATTCCACCAGATGGCTTTCCTCCATCTCTGCAAAGGTCTGCTGCAGGGTCAGGAAGTTGGTATAGCCATTTTCCAGTATAAAATCCGAGATCTGTGCCTTGGAAATAGGCGTATTGATCTTGTCCAGCATATAGAGAATGATGAGTTTATAAACCGTTAACGTCGATGCCATAGTTACCTCATTTCTTCGCCGCTGTGTGGCGAAGAAGCGGCGGGAACACCCGATTCCCGCCGGCCGTTATAGAACTGCTGCTCTTCTTGTGAGACGATCACTGCAGACTTTCTCTGCCCCGTCGCTGTCAGGTGGATATTCCCACTGCTTTCCTTCTAAAACTTTATAAGCTTCTATAATTTCTAAAAAATCTTATTATCCTCTGTGATATTGGCCTTCACCGTGTCGGCTACTACCTGCGCTACCTGGGGATTGAAGGCTTCCGGCAGGATAAAGTCATCGCAAAGTTCCTCTTCTGTCACCAGATCGGCGATGGCCTGGGCTGCTGCCAGCTTCATCTCCTCGGTGATCTGACGGGCATGGCCTTCCAAGGCGCCCTTAAAGATACCGGGGAATACCACTACATTATTGACCTGGTTCGGGAAATCGGAACGGCCGGTACCTACGATGCGAGCGCCGGCTTCCTTAGCCAGATCGGGCATGATTTCCGGTACAGGATTGGCCATGGCAAAGAGGATCGCATCCTTATTCATGCTGCGCACCATATCCTGTGTCACTACGCCGGGTGCGGAAACACCGATAAAGATATCTGCACCAACCAGTGCATCTGCCAGTGTACCGCTCTTATCCTCCAGATTGGTGACTTCCAGCATTTCCTTCTTGATCCAGTTAAGTCTCTCTGTCTTGCTGGAGATAATACCCTTGGAATCACACAGCAGGATATGCTTAAAGCCATAGCGAAGAAGGAGCTTGGCGATAGCAATGCCGGCTGCACCGGAACCGTTGATGACCACATGGCAGTCTTCCTTTTTCTTACCGGTCAGCTTCAGTGCATTGATAATGCCGGCCAACACTACGATGGCTGTGCCGTGCTGATCATCGTGGAAAACAGGGATAGACAGCGTTTCCTTTAATCTGCGCTCGATCTCAAAGCAGCGGGGCGCGCTGATATCCTCCAGATTGATACCGCCGAAAGTAGGTGCCAGCTGGGTCACAGCCTTGACGATCTCATCCACATCCTGGGTATCCAGACAAATAGGGAATGCATTGACACCGCCGAATTCCTTAAACAGTACTGCCTTACCTTCCATGACCGGCATAGCTGCCTCCGGACCGATATTGCCCAGGCCCAGTACCGCACTGCCGTCAGATACGACCGCAATGGTATTCTGCTTGATAGTATAGGTATAGGCTTCTCTGGGATTCTCTGCGATAAGTTTGCAGGGCTCTGCTACGCCGGGGGTATAAGCCAGCGCCAGATCCTCTCTGGTCTTCACGGCCGCCTTAGCCTCCACACTTAATTTTCCCTTCCACTCCTTGTGTAATTCGATTGCCTTCTCTGCGTTTGTCATGTTTGTCCTTTCTTGCCGCAGCTTTTTGCGGCACATGAGGAGAATTTCGCGCAGGCGAATTCTCCGATGTGATCAGATGACTATGCTGCCGTGCAGCATAGTCATTATCAACATGCCACGTCATCAGACGAGGCATGTTGATTTGTCTCCTTTTCTGAGCAGTTTCACTGCGAAGAGGCGACGAGAATCTCAGATTCTCGTCTGCCATCATGCGCTATGTTTTCTCTGAAAACATAGCGCCGTGCGACAAATACGCTATCGAGCGTATTTGTCACACTTTCCTCTTTCTTGCCGCAGCTTTTTGCGGCACATGAGGAGAATTTCGCGCAGGCGAATTCTCCGATTTTTATAAATTCCCCTGGGGAGAATGATCTCCCACCGATTCGGTTCTCTCTGCCAGCTGCTCCGGTTCGCCGTAGCGTCCCTTCCCGGTTAAAGCCTGCATGTGCGCTCTGATGTGCTTTTCATAGCCATTCTCAGAGGGCGTATAGAGCACCTGTCCCTGAATCTTCTCCGGCAGGTAAGGCTGTCCGGAATAGTGTCCCTTATACAGATGAGCGTATTCATAGCCGATGCCATGGCCCAACTTGCCTGCCTGGGGATAATGTGCATCCTGCAGATAAGGCGGAATAGGAAGATTTCCGGTTTCATCCACCAGTCTGGCGGCTGCACTGACCGACTCTACTGCTGTATTGCTCTTTGGCGCCGTAGCCACATATTCTGCGGCCTGAGCCAATATGATCCTTGACTCCGGCATACCGAGACGCTCACAGGCCAGAGATGCATTGACCGCCACGATCAACGCCTGCGGATCCGCATTGCCCACATCTTCCGCAGCGCAGATCATAATGCGCCTGGCGATGAACTCCGGTTCCTCTCCGGCTCCCAACATCCTGGCCAGATAATAAACCGCCGCATCCGGGTCTGACCCCCGCATACTTTTGATAAAAGCAGAAATCGTATCATAATGATTATCTCCGCTCTTGTCGTATCTGGCAACCCGTTTTTGAATACATTCTTTGGCTACATCCAGTGTGATGTGGATCAGTCCGTCCTCGCTGCGCTCCGTGGTCAGGATACCCAGCTCCACCGCATTCAAGGCATGGCGGGCATCTCCGTTGGAAAGCTCCGCCAGAAAATTCTCTGCCTCCTCTGTGATCTGCGCCTGATAGCTTCCCATGCCCTTCTGGGTATCATAGACAGCTCTGTGGATCAGACTTTTGATATCCTGGGCTGACAGAGGCTGAAGCTCGAAGATGATAGACCGGGAGAGCAACGCACTGTTTACCTCGAAATAAGGATTCTCCGTAGTAGCGCCGATCAACGTCACCGTTCCATCCTCCACAAAAGGCAGCAGATAATCCTGTTGCCCCTTATTAAAGCGATGGATCTCATCGATAAAAAGGATGGTCTTCTTCCCGTACATGCCAAGACGATCCTTGGCCTGTTTTACCACTTCCTCCATATCTTTTTTTCCGGAGGATGTGGCATTAAGCTGTACAAACTCTGCACTGGTAGTGTGGGCGATGACCTGCGCCAGAGTAGTCTTACCGGTGCCGGGTGGCCCGTAAAAAATGACAGACCCCAGTTTATCCGCTTTGATAGCCCGGTACAGCAGCTTATCCTTGCCGATGATATGCTGCTGTCCCACCACCTCTTCCAGGGTTTGGGGACGAAGCCTGGCGGCCAAAGGCGACTCCTGTTCCTTGCGGGTGCTGGCCATATATTCAAATAAATCCATGATTACTCCATTTCTGAGAAACTGTGTTGCATTATGCCTCTACACGCATTGGCAATTTCTGAAAACAGAAATGTCAAAGAAAAATCAAGACAGGTTCTAAATCATCGTGAATATTATTAAAGCAGTCTAAGTAACTGCACTAGTTCATGCGGTTCCTGCTCCTTGGCATTGGTCTGTCTGGTATCAAACTGTGAAAATCTGTTATTATTATAGTACTTCAACAGTTTACTATCATTGTTTGCTTCAAGAAATACCACCATGCCTCCACCCATATACTGCATTTCTTCTATAACCGACCATGCCAGTTCCAGCATCTCTGCTCCGGTAATTCTATTGTTCCGCCCATCGGCAAAGTTTTTTCCAAGCTGTGCGATCAAATATGCTGACATTGTATATGTTTGTGATTCTTCATCCAACTCACTTATTCGCAGCAATTTTCTTTTTACTGTGTTGCTTACAGTTTCACCTCTCACAGTCAATGGCTTCAATGCAATACTGAAATAACCTATCAATTCTCCCTCATCATTTGAAAAGACTAAATATGTGACAGATTGATTCTTTTTGGTAAACTCTATCGCATTTTTCTTCAAAAAATGTTCAACATCCGGATTCTTTGGACATGAAAAATCGGAGAGCAATCTGACAAGTGCAGGCTCTCCGACCTCTTCATCAGTTCCCAAAGCTAAATACTCACGGATGTTGATCATCGTATACTTATCTCTGGTCGCCATCCGCTTTCTTCCTCTTTTCCATGAATCTTCTTAACTCCGCTTCTCCTTTGATCTGTCTCGCAGATACCGGTGTACGCATTGGGCGATTATTAGCCGAACAATCTATCGCATCTACAAACATTTCCACCTGCTTCTGACCGGAAATTATGAAATTCTTCGTAATACTAGAAGTCGCCATATAAACACCTCCTTTGCTAACTCGGCTATTCTTCCGCCTAATTTCAACACCTGCCCTTTTATATCTTTATTTGTCACCTGCCCTATTTAAAAGTGAATTGACTACTTGCAAGCAAATTCACTTTTAAACCAGCCACATCGAGATTTTTCGAAGAAAGATCGGGATGTACGCTGTATAATTACCTTTATTTTATTATGTAAACTTCCGCTTTACAACGTAAAAAATTATGAAGTTTATTTTTCCGGAACTAAAAGAGCACAGCCCGCATCACTGCGAACTGTGCTCTTAAACTATCTCATTTGTGAACTA
>CAVBJS010000005.1:0-76821 GCA_963596015.1 Bacteroidaceae bacterium | reverse complement strand
GTTTTCCGGGGCCTATGTTTTGACTATTTCGGGACATTTTCATTTGTGCTTGACACCATCCCAACGAACCTTTCTCTTTGTGTTTTTCTATATATTACAGTACAGACGCCAGCCATAGAGCGGGCCCTGTAGTCGGTATCCGCCGCCTGACCGGCATCTGAACTGTAGCTCATGCGGTTACCGATCAATCCTTCCTGGTATAAGCTTCAATGCTGTTATAGTCATCCAGGAAATCCAGGATCTTCTTCCTGCCTGCCTTGTTCAGTCTGTTATAGGCTGACATCACTCTCTTGGTGGAGAGCTGCTGGGAAAGATCGTTTCCCTCATCCAGCGGAGAGAAATCCACCGGATTTAATGCCAGTTCCGAACAGATCCTGATCACTGTTTCATAAGCCATACCCTCGATGCCGCGGTCTAATGCCGTCACCAGGGTGCTGTAGGGGATGTTCATCTTTGTAGAGAACTGTCTCACACTCTTGTACTGGGATAAGATTTCACTTTTCAAGATTTCTGCCTTACTCATGCTGCTGTTATCCAATTGAAAACCTCCTTGTAGTAAATTTGTTCAAGCTCCCCTCTTATTGTGTATCACTAAAAAAGCTTTCGTACCTTCTCTGCGTCGAAACACACTGACTTCGCCCCTTCTACCTCGATCTGGTACAGAGCATTGGCAGCCAGGTGCTCCGCCGCCTGCTCTAAGTCACGTATGCCGGTGGTATCCGCGAAGCAGTCCACCACTGCTTTTACTCCTTCCGGCTCTATGATGCATTCCTCCGGCCGCAGTCCGATACGCTTTAAGACCTTAGGCAGAGCGAATCTGGTAAAGATGATGGCCTTTTCCTCCGGTGTGTAATCGGGAATATCGATCACCGCAAACCGGGACATCAGCGGCGCGCTGATCTGACTCTTGTCATTGGCTGTGGCGATAGGATAGACACCTACCGTAGGCACCATGCACTCCATATAATTGTCGGTAAAACCGATATTATCAAGGAGCGTCAGCAATACATCTGCCGGGTTGCCGTTGCCTTTTCCGGAGGCTGCTTTATCAAGCTCATTGATGATAAAGACCAGATTGGATTCTCCTGCCACGGAAAAGGCCTCCATGATGATGCCGGGCTTTGCATTGGCATAGATCCGGGAGCTTCCCGTCAACTGTTCCGGGTCATTGATAGAGCTCATATCCAGAGTGGTCCACGGCAGCTTCAGGATCCTTGCTACCGCATAGGCGATCTGGGATTTACCGATACCTGCAGGCCCCACCAGCAAAAGACCGTAGGCCGGCAATGTGTGGGTGCGGTTGATCTGGATGATAGTCTCCATGATCCGCTGCTTTACGGATGTAAGACCATACAGCTCTTCATCCAGGATCTTACGCGCCTCCTCCGGATCGATAGCCTGGAAATAGTCGCTTTTCCAGCGGATGTTCATCATGATGGAAAGAGCCCGCTGGGCGTGACGCCGTTCCTCCGGTGTCACCTCATGGGATCTGGCTACTGCCAGATTCCTTCTGGCCCACAGACGGATGTTATCCGGCAGAGTCCTGCCGGCGCAGGTCATGAAATCGGAAATGCTCTGAAGGCTGGTGAGCTTCATGTCATCTCCCTCTTCCTCCTGCTCCTCTTCCTCCTGTACTTCCTGCGTAGGCGCACTGCTGGCAAAAAGCCGCTCGATCATGAACTGCAGGAAGCCATCCTCCGCTGACAGCTTGGTGCCGCCGCCGAAGGCTGTCTCCCGGATCTTATAGACTGCATAGCCTTCCGGTCGGTTCTCTCCGGAGAGGCGCACGTGGATATGATTATCCCCCAGCCATTTTAAAAGGCTGACGAACCGGGCGTCCACGCGGAGGATGTCTGCCTCGTGACTCTCTCCCTCTTCCTTAAACTCAAAAGCGGTCCGCTTACTCTGGTTGGCGAACACGCCGCCGGAGTGATGCTTCCATTGCTGCTGATCGTTCGCAAGCACAAGGATCGGTTTCTCCGGTGAAGCCTCCGCCTCATTGGAATAGAAGACGGTATAGGTGCATACCCCTTTCTGCACTCCTTCTTTCTCTTCTGTCTGGGCATTAAAATCAAAAACAGGCATATTCTCTCCCTCTTTCACAGGTCTGTTATGATCATGAACAGGATTGCGTATAGTATATGCAAGATCCGTCCTGTTTACATGACCAGTTTGTATTATTATTAGCGTTTTTTAGTTATAGATCACTGTTCGGCCGCCAGCCAAGTGGCGGCTGAACAGCAAGTAACCGTTATAAAGCTGTATAAATCCTTCCGCGGGGCATCACCTAAGTCTTTATTACAAAAAAAACCGCAGAAGCAATACCTTCTGCGGTTTCTGTAATGTATGTGACAAGATTCGAACTCGCGACCTTCTGGTCCGTAGCCAGACGCTCTATCCAGCTGAGCTACACATACATTTCCTGCGATCGGATTCATATCTCCGTCACAGCAATACATATGATAATCGAAGTTCGATCCTATGTCAAGGATTTTTTTAAAAAACAATAATTTCCGTTATCGATATCACAGTTCATCCCCCACCAGGCGGTGGATATCTGAACTCTAACTTACCAATCACTGCTCATACATCATCCAGGTTACAGTTCCCACATCCCTGCTTGAAGTCTGTATACCAGCTTACTGTACAGCTGCTGCACTTTCTTCCTTCAGCCGGAAAATCTCCTTCAGGGATTCGGTATACGGCGCTCTTGCTATGCCAAACTCTGTGACGATTCCATCAATGAGATCATTGTCTGTCACATCAAAGGCGGGATTGTATACCTTTACGCCTTCCGGTGCCATCCGCTCCTGATACCACATTTCCGTCACTTCCTCCGGCTTTCTCTGCTCGATGACGATCTGGCTGCCGTCAGAAAGGGACATGTCGATGGTGGAAGTAGGGGCACATACATAAAAAGGAACGCCGTACCGCTTGGCTGCAATAGCCACCATACTGGTTCCGATTTTGTTGGCTGTATCGCCATTGGCAGCTACCCGGTCACATCCCACAAAGACCGCCTGTACCTTTCCTTCCCGCATCAGGGAACCGGACATATTGTCACACTGGACTGTGACATCCACGCCCGCGGACTGCAGCTCGTAAGCGGTCAGGCGTGCTCCCTGCAGCAGCGGTCTTGTCTCATCTGCATAGACATGCAGACCATACCCCCGCTCCTGTCCCAGATAGACGGGCGCTGTCGCCATGCCATATTTGCAGGCCGCCAGTTTTCCCGCATTGCAATGGGTGAGGATACCATCCCCCGGCTTTACCAGAGTAAGACCGTTTTCTCCGATGCGGCGGCATACATCAATATCCTCCCGCTTGATCTCCTCTGCCTCTTCCCGCAGCCGCTCCTTGATCTTGGCCATGGTCATCTCTTTCTTCTCACCACAGGCAAGAAAGACTTTTTCCATACGCTTTAAAGCCCAGGACAGATTCACTGCGGTGGGTCTGGAGGAATCCAGATAGTCTTTCTGCTTTTCAAACTCCGCCTTCAGAATGGCAAAGTTCTCATCATGCTTCTCCGGCACATCCTCTTCTACCTGTACGGCCTTGGTCAGGATATAAATGCTCATAGCTGCGCATACGCCGATAGCCGGTGCTCCCCGCACCTGCAGCAGATAAATGGCATCCCACATTTCCTGGGCCGTCTTTAACAGGATCAGTTCTGTTTTGCCGGGCAGCTTGGTCTGGTCAATGATCTGCACTGCGTCCTGCTCATCTAAAAGTTCCACGGTTTCATAATCCAGAATACTCTTTTCGTTTTTTTCCACGGTTAATTCCTTCCATTATTGTCTGTTATCGCATTGTTGAGGGATATTTTGCCACATGCACCCGATTCCCCATATGTTCTGCTGCCTGTTCCGGCTACTGGCTACTGTCCGGCCGTCGGTCAGGCGGTCCGATCCTGTCTCTTGGCTGATGTATGAACAACAGCCCTATTCCATAGTCAAATCTGCAAAATCCGCTTTATGGGCCACCTTTACCAGGTCGCCGGGTGCCAAGCAGATCTGGCAGCCGATGCGACCGCCGCTGATATAGATCTTATCCTGCTGCTGTGCGCTTTGGTCGATCCTGGTGACAAAGGCCTTTTTCATGCCGATGGAGGTACAGCCACCCCGGACATAGCCTGTCAGATCAAAAAGCTCTTTGACATGGATCATGGCCACCGACTTTACCCCCACAGACTTGGCACACTTTTTCAGATCCAGTTCTTTTTCGATGGGGATCACAAAAACATAGTGCTGCTTATCAGCTCCCAGTGTCACCAGCGTCTTGAACACCTGCTCATGGGGCAATCCCAGCCGGTCTGCCGTATGAATGCCATCGGTGAACTCTCCCTCCGGCTCATAGGATTCATGGGTATAGGCAATTCCGGCCCTGTCCAAAATCCGCATTGCATTGGTCTTTACTTCCTGTTGTTTCTTAGCCATAGTTACCTTCCTATGCCGCAGCTTGTTTGCGGCTACGTGAGGAAAATTTCCCGCAGGCGATCCTCCGATGCGCTCCGCATTGATGCCGCAGACCGTTATAGCGCCGTGAGTAGAGGAGAATTTCGTGCGGACGAATTCTTCACCATAATACGTCCGTCACGGATGATGTGTTTTTACTCCGTAACGATCTCATTATAGTAAGGCTTTTAGGCAACGTCAAATTTCATTTTTCCAAAATGGCATGCTCGTTTCTTTCTAATATGGCGTTTGCGACCAAGCCATTTATTTGCTATATTCGTCAATATCTACACGCATCCGGTGTAAACATGAAGCAATGCTTTGCCTCATAAAACAGATAAAGTCGGCATACTACTGCCAAAAACAAATAAAGAAAGGATCCTCTCAAACGCATGAAAAGAATTGCAACTATCCAGGATATCTCCTGCGTCGGCCGGTGTTCTCTTACCGTGGCCCTGCCGGTCATCTCCGCCATCGGTATCGAGACCGCTGTCATTCCCACCGCTGTACTCTCCACCCATACCGCCTTCTCCGGCTTTACCTTCCGGGACCTGACAGAGGATATCCCCGGCATCACCGCCCACTGGAAAAAGGAAGGCTTTGCCTTTGATGCCATCTACAGCGGTTACCTGGGCTCTCCTCGACAGATCGAACTGGTAAAATCCATGTTCGAGGACTTTACTACGATAAACACCGCTGCTTCCGGTTGTTTCTCCCATACCATCCGTTTCGTGGATCCGGCTATGGCAGACAACGGTGCTCTTTACGCCGGCTTTACCGATGACTTTGTCACTGCCATGAAATCTCTGTGCGCAGAGGCCGATGTGGTAGTCCCTAATCTCACGGAGCTTTGCCTGCTGACAGATACCCCCTACCGGGAGGATTATGAGGAAAGCTTCATCAAAGAAATGCTGCGGAAAATGGCAGCCCAGAAGTCTCCTTCCAGTGCCGGCTATGTGCTCATGACCGGTTTCCATCACGGAGATGATTTAGGGGTTCTGTGCTATGACAGCGCCAATGACACTTTCCTGGAGGCCTATAACAAACAGCTCCCCGTCCGTTTCCACGGCACCGGCGATCTCTTCGCCAGCTGTATGGTGGGTGCACTGACCAAGGGGCTGCCTATGCAGGAAGCCATGCAGCTGGCCGTAGACTTCGTCTTAGAATGCATCCGCTGCACCATGGAGGATCCGAACAGACGCTGGTACGGCGTAAACTTCGAGCAGGCACTTCCGTATCTTATTTCCAGAAGTAACATTTGAACCTGAAGGTAATATCTGAATACAGGTCTGTATGCAAGCCTGCATCATTGCGCATGTGCTGACCTGACAATATTCCTTAACTGATCGCCAAGGCTATGGATAGCAAAACAGAGGAGCCATGATCCATCATCATGACTCCTCTGTTTTTATGTGCCTGTAGGCATTCTTTTAACATGATCGGCGTTCACAGCGTCCGCTGCAAACAGCCACAAGATCTTACGATCTTTTACTTGCCAAGCTCAGCCTTCAGTTTCTCGGTCAGAGCCGGAACAACCTTGTTCAGGTCACCTACGATGCCGTAGTCAGCTACGTCAAAGATCGGTGCGTTCTCATCCTTATTGATAGCGATGATGATATCGGACTCTTCCATACCTGCCAGATGCTGGATAGCACCGGAGATACCGATTGCAAAGTATACGTGAGGACGAACGGTCTTACCGGTCTGACCTACCTGCAGATCCTTGGACTTCCAGCCTGCATCTACTACTGCACGAGAGCAGCTTACGGTGCCGCCCAGTACTTCTGCCAGGTCGTCCAGGAGCTTGAAGTTCTCTTCGGAACCAACGCCACGGCCGCCGGATACCAGGATCTTTGCTTCCATGATATCAGCAGTGGTCTTTGCGTTCTTTACGATCTCCAGGATCTCTACATACTTGTCATCCGGGGTAAAGCCAGGGTTGAACTCGATGATCTCAGCCTTTGCACCCTCTACGCGCTCTGCCTTCTGCATAACGCCGGGACGAACGGTAGCCATCTGAGGACGGAACTCAGGGCAAGCGATGGTAGCGATGGTGTTGCCGCCGAATGCAGGACGGGTCATCAGCAGCTGGCCATGCTTCTGCTCTCTGCCGGGGATAGGATTGATCGGGAAATCACCAACCTCTAACTGTGTGCAGTCAGCGGTCAGACCGGTGTGTACACGAGCGGAAACACGAGGGCCAAGGTCACGGCCGATAGCGGTAGCGCCTACCAGCATGATCTCCGGCTTGTACTCCTTGATGGCAGATGCCAGTGCATGTGCATAGGGCTCTGTTCTGTACTCCTTCAGCTCAGGATCATCGATGAGGATGACTCTGTCTGCACCGTACTCAGCCAGCTCGTCGCACAGGTCCTTTACATCAGAACCAACCAGAACAGCGGTCACATTTGTCTGTAAGTCCTTTGCCAGGTCCTTTGCCTTGCCAACAAGCTCTAAAGCGATGTTGTCCAGCTTATTGTCAACCTGCTGCGCAAAGATAAATACGCCTTTATATTCTTCAATATTCTGTGTCATTTTATATGGCTCCTTTACCCAATATTAGATAACGTGCTTCTCTTTCAGCTTGCCCATGATGTAATCTACGGACTCTGCAGTGTCGAGTGTAACCTTCTCGCCTGCACCCTTACGAACCTTGTCGGATGCCTTTGCGATCTGGGTCGGGGAACCCTTCAGACCGAGGTTGCTGTCTTCTACGTCCTTCAGGTCATTTCTGCCCCATACGGTGATCTCTGCATCATAAGCATCGAAGATTCCGCCGGGAGTCATGTAACGAGGCTGGTCAAGCTCGGAAAGAGCAGTGATCAGGCAGGGCATTTTTGCCTTCAGCACGTGATATCTGTCGTCGAACTGACGCTCTACGGTGATGTAGCCATCCTTGATGTCTACGATCTTCTGCGCATAGCTGATCACCGGGATGCCCAGGTGCTCGGAGATCTGAGGACCAACCTGTGCAGTATCACCATCGATAGCCTGACGGCCGGTGATGATCAGATCATACTCCAGATTGCGGATAGCGCCTGCGATGGTCTGGGAAGTAGCCCAGGTATCTGCGCCGCCCAGTACGCGGTCTGTTACCAGGATGCCCTTGTCTGCGCCCATAGCCAGTGCCTCTCTGAGAACCTCATCTGCCTTGGGAAGGCCCATGGTCACTACGGTAACCTCTGCGCCATACTTATCCTTGATCTCCAGCGCTGCTTCCAGACCAGCCTTGTCATCCGGGTTCATGATGGTCATCATGGCTGCTCTGTTTAACGTTCCGTCCGGATTGAACTGTACGCCGCCCTTTGTATCCGGTACCTGTTTAATACAAACAACGATTTTCATTGTGTAATCTCTCCTTCTTATTTAAGTAATGCGCCGGAAATAACCATTCTCTGTACTTCGCTGGTGCCTTCGTAGATCTCGGTGATCTTAGCATCACGCATCATGCGCTCAACATCGTACTCTCTGGTGTAGCCGTAACCGCCGTGAAGCTGTACAGCCTTGGTGGTAACTTCCATAGCAACCTCTGCTGCGAAGAGCTTAGCCATAGCTGCCTCTACAGAGTAGCTCTGCTGGGTAGCCTTTGCCATAGCTGCGCGGTAAACCAGCATCTGTGCTGCCTTAACCTTGGTAGCCATGTTAGCCAGTTCGAACTGGGTGTTCTGGAATGCGCCGATGGGTCTGCCGAACTGCTTACGCTCCTTAACATACTCGATGGTACGATCCAGAGCGCCCTCTGCGATACCCAGAGCCTGTGCAGCGATACCGATACGGCCGCCGTCCAGGGTGTGCATTGCGATCGCAAAGCCCTTGCCTGCAGGTCCTAACATATTCTCCTTGGGGATTCTGCAGTCTGTGAAGATCAGCTCATAAGTGGAGGAACCACGGATACCCATCTTCTTCTCCTTGGTACCGAAGGTGAAGCCGGGTGTGCCCTTCTCAACGATGAAAGCGGAGAAGAGTTTCTTCTTACGTCCCTTGGGATCTACCTTGATGTCGGTAATAGCAAAGATAACATAGATGTCTGCTTCCTTACCGTTGGTGATGAAGATCTTGGAGCCGTTTAATACATACTCATCGCCGTCTAAAACAGCCTTGGTCTGTACGCCCTGTGCGTCAGTACCTGCACCGGGCTCGGTCAGACCGAATGCGCCCAGCTTCTCACCCTTTGCAAGGGGTACTAAGTACTTCTGCTTCTGATCCTCGGTACCATAGGTAGCGATGGGATCGCAGCAAAGAGAGGTATGTGCGGAAACGATAACGCCGGTGGTAGCGCAGCACTTGGAAAGCTCCTCTACGCACATTGCATAGGTCAGAGGATCGCAGCCCTGTCCGCCGTACTTCTTGTCAACCGGAATACCAAGGAAGCCAGCCTTAGCCATCTTGGTCACGGTCTCTCTGGGGAAAATCTCGGTCTCGTCGACTTCCTGTGCAAGCGGCTTTGCTTCGTTCTCTGCAAACTCCTTGAACAGGCGTCTAGCCATCTCATGTTTCTTATCTAAAGTAAAATCCATGATATATATATCTCCTTTTATTTTATAACTCGTCTACAGGGGTCTTGGTGCGATCAGGGTTGTATACATAGAAGCCCTTGCCGGACTTAACACCCAGATTGCCGCCGCGAACCATCTTTCTGATCAGCGGGCATGCGCGGTACTTGCTGTCACCGGTCTCGTTGTAAAGAACGTCCATGATAGCAAGGCAGATATCAAGACCTACAAAGTCGCCCAGCTCCAGGGGTCCCATGGGGTGATTAGCACCCAGCTTCATAGCAGCATCGATGCCGGCGATGTTGGAAACGCCTTCCATCTTGATGAATGCAGCTTCGTTGATCATAGGGATCAGGATTCTGTTTACTACGAAACCTGCTGCCTCGTTAACCTGTACAGGGGTCTTGCCGATCTCTGCAGAGATCTTCTTGATGGCATCTACAGTCTCTACAGGGGTGTTCACGCCTGCGATAACCTCGATGAGCTTCATTCTGTCAGCGGGATTGAAGAAGTGCATGCCTACCATAGGACGGTTCAGGCCATTGCCGATCTCTGTGATGGAAAGGGAAGAAGTGTTGGATGCAAAAATGCACTCCGGCTTTGCGATCTTGTCCAGCTCAGCAAAGGTGGTCTTCTTAACTTCCATGTTCTCGAAAGCAGCTTCCACGATCAGGTCGCAGTCTGCGCACAGATCTTCCTTAAGACCGGGAGTGATCTTTGCAAGGATAGCATCTACAGCTGCCTGCTCTAACTTTCCTTTTTCTACCAGTCTTGCATAGCCCTTGGCGATCTTGTCCTTGCCGCCCTGCGCCCATTCCTGCTTGATGTCGCAAAGTGCAACTTCATAGCCCTCGGTCTGTGCGAAAGCTTTTGCAATGCCCTGGCCCATGGTTCCTGCGCCGATAACACCTACCTTCATTTCTTTTCCTCCTGTTTTTTATAATAGGATGTTTACGAACCTATAAGAAAAATATATCAAACAGCCATCCGGACCGTCTCCCTGGAAACGATCCGGCAAAGTCCCCTGTCAACCGCGTTGACAGAACCTCCTGACCGGCGCCGTAGCAGCAGTCCCGGTAAGCTGTTTTTCACTTTGGTCTTGTAACTTACTTGTTAAGGAATTCCTTTTCCTTACGCTTCTCAAGGAATGCGCCCATGCCTTCCTTCTGATCGTGGGTCTCGAAGCATGCGCCGAAGAGATTCTCCTCGATGACGATCGCATCATCCATACCCACCTCAAGGCCGTCGTTGATAGCCTTCTTGCAGTTGCGTACTGCGATGGGAGCATTCTTTGCGATGCCTGCTGCCATCTTCTTTGCTGCAGGAAGCAGTTCTTCCTGGGTATAAACAGCATTCACCAGACCGATACGAAGGGCTTCGTCAGCCTTGATGTTGCGTGCGGTGTAGATCATCTGCTTAGCCATGCCGGGGCCAACGATACGTGCCAGTCTCTGGGTACCGCCGAAGCCGGGGGTAATGCCAAGGCCAACCTCAGGCTGACCGAATACAGCATTGTCAGAGCAGATACGGATATCGCAGCTCATGGAAAGCTCGCAGCCGCCACCTAATGCAAAGCCGTTTACAGCAGCGATCACCGGAAGAGGGAAGGTCTCCAGCTTGCGGAACACATCGTTGCCCTTCTTACCGAAAGCGGTGCCCTCTGCTACGGTCAGGTTGCTCATCTCGCCGATATCTGCGCCTGCTACGAAGGACTTCTCACCCTCGCCGGTCAGGATCAGGCAACGGATGGTCTCTACATCCACGCCGTCGATCACTGCGTTCAGGTCATCTAATACTTCGGAATTTAACGCATTTAATGCCTTCGGGCGATCGATGGTAATGATACCTACCGCACCCTCTGTCTCATATTTAACAAATCCCATAATTTTCCTCTTTCTGTCTATGCCACAGGCTGTCTGCAGCTGTTCCTTTACACAGATTCAGCCGCAGTACCGTGCATAGTGGTACTGCGGCAAAATCCTGTCTGTCTATAGATTAGTCACGCTCTACGATGGTGGAGCAGCCCATGCCGCCGCCGATGCAAAGGGTAGCTAAGCCCTTCTTAGCGCCGCTCTTCTGCATCTCGTGCAGCAGAGTAACCAGGATACGGCAGCCGGAAGCGCCTACCGGGTGACCAAGAGCAATAGCACCGCCGTTTACGTTTACCTTGCTCATATCGAACTTAAGGTCTCTTGCTACTGCGATGGACTGTGCTGCAAATGCCTCGTTTGCCTCGATGAGGTCGATATCATCAATGCTAAGGCCGGTCTTTGCCAGAACCTTCTTGGTAGAAGCTACAGGACCTACGCCCATGATCTCAGGAGCTACGCCGCCGAGTGCACCGGCAACCCAGGTAGCCATAGGAGTAACGCCCAGCTCCTTAGCCTTCTCTTCGCTCATTACTACGATTGCAGCAGCACCGTCGTTGATACCGGAAGCATTACCGGCGGTAACCAGGCCGCCTTCCTTACCGGAGCAGCAACGAAGCTTGCCAAGGGACTCTGCAGTGGTGCCTGCGCGAGGGCCCTCATCGGTTGCGAACTCTACGATCTCTTTCTTAACCTTTACCGGAACAGGAACGATCTCGTCCTTGAACTTGCCTTCTGCGATAGCCTTCTCGCACTTCTGCTGGCTGTTTGCGGAGAATGCATCCAGCTCTTCTCTGGTGATGCCGTACTGATCACATACGTTCTCAGCGGTGATCATCATGTGATAGTGATTGAAAGCGTCGGTCAGTGCATCGTTTACCATGGTATCGATGATGGTCGCATTGTTCATACGATAGCCGAAACGAGCCTTGGTCATAGCATAGGGTGCCATGGACATATTCTCCATACCGCCTGCAACAACGATATCAGCCTCGCCTGCCATGATCATGGTAGCTGCATCGTTAACGCACTTTAAGCCGGATCCGCATACTACGTTGATGGTGATTGCCGGTACTTCGATAGGAAGTCCTGCCTTGATGGATGCCTGACGTGCTACATTCTGTCCCTGTGCAGCCTGAATTACGCAGCCCATCTTTACTTCATCTACCATCTCCGGCTTAACACCTGCACGGTTTAAAGCCTCTTTGATGACGATCGCGCCAAGATCTGCTGCAGGGATGTTGCTCAGTGCTCCACCCATCTTACCGATTGCGGTTCTGCATGCGCCTGCCAGTACTACCTTCTTTGCCATAGTGCCCTCCATTTTGCTCTTTTTTGTGAACTTTGTCAGTGGCTTTTTACATTATCTGTGTGGTGTGATCAGTTTGTTAATTTTTTATCACACTTTTGCAAATATTATAGCATACCGTATTTTTATTTGCAAGGAAAAGCAGTGGAAAATGGCTTAGTGTTCAGACAGCGCATTACTGTTCAGATGCCGGTCTGACCGCAGGATAGCAGAGCGCATCTGGGTGCAGAGGCCTTACGAGCTTAGTACCTCTAGGTCCGAAGGATGGTGCCAAGAGGCGGCCCCGGGCTCGGACACCGACCATAGGATCCGCTGTCAGCCAGGCGGCTGAACTGCAACGGCGCAAAAAGAACCCTCTGCGCATTGCAGAGGGTTCCAATATAACTGTATCAGGCTTTTATGCTTCCGGTTCGATCATACCGTAGGTATTGCCTTTTCTCTTGTAAACGACGTTGATCTCTTCTGTCTCTGCATTGCAGAATACGTAGAAATTATGTCCCAGCAATTCCATCTGCACGCAGGCATCTTCCGGATACATGGGCTTCATATCAAACTGTTTCTTGCGGACGATGTGGATTTCCTCATCATCCATGTAATCCTTCTCCAGATACTCCTTGCGGAAGCCGCCGGACTGCTGCTTCTGGATCAGTTTGTTCTTATACTTTCTGAGCTGACGCTCGATGATCTCTTCTACCAGGTCAATGGATACGTACATATCGTTGCTGACCTGCTCTGCCCGGATGATGGTACCCTTCATCGGGATCGTAACTTCGATCTTATGGCGGTCCTTGTCCACCTTCAGTGTCACATGTACTTCTGTATTTTCGTCAAAGTAGCGTTCCAGCTTACTCATCTTCTCACGGATCGCATCTTCCAGTCCGTTTGTCACGTCGATGTTCTTACCTACGATGATGTATTTCATAAGATGCCTCTTTCCGCGGCTTTACAGTCTTCTGTATGCCGCTGTTTAATTTGATAACATCAGGCTTTCGTCTGACAGCTTCAGTATATCATATCAATTTAACTAAATACAACATATTGTTTTCTTTTTTTTGTAAACAATGTGTGTCTAGATTGTTATGATAATCTAGTGTTGCCCGGCCATGCACCGGAGCACGGCAGATGTCTCGCACCATGCACCTTGCGTCGTTTTGCTTTTGATCTGCCTCTGGCCGGCATCTGAATTGCAAAAAGCCGTTTGTTATTGGTTAAAATTGTTACGTATTTGATTTGTTTTGGTTTTATCAATCTTATCATATGGGTAATGACGTATGATACGCGTAACAGGAAATCTGTTACGCTTCTCATACATACTTGGTATTAAGATAAGCTCAACAAAAAACAAACGTAGCCGCCAAGAGCGGAAACACTAATACAACAAAAGGAGAAAACAAAATGGAAGAAAACAAAATTGGTTTGATCATCACCCCCGTACCGATCCCTAAACAGCCTAAAAATAATGATTTCTTCAGCTGGTTGTTCAAAAAGTTGTTTGGTTAGTCATAACCGATAGCCCCCGTACATAGGATCGGACAACTTGATCAGTTGATAACCTCAAGAAAAGAGGCCTTCTGCATGGCATAGAGATGCCGGCAGAAGGCCTCTTTTCTTACTCTTATCACTGTATAGCAAACAACCCTATCACTATATATCAAACATTCCTATCACTGTATATTAAACATTCCTATCACTGCGTATCAAGCATTCCTATCTCTGTATATTAAGCAACCCTATCACTGTAAAACAAACGCCGGTCAGGCAACGAAACCTGGCCGGCGTTTGTACATATTACGTGTGTATGCACGCATGCTGTATGCTATTTAATTTAACTCATATTTCTTATGCTATGCTTCCCTACAGCACGCGGCGGATCGCAAGGATATTTCTGTACGCTGCGTTGGACACCTTGATGCCGCTGGCAGGGTTGGAGGCATGAACGATCTGTCCGCCGCCGATATAGATACCTACATGACCGGAATAGCACACGATATCACCGGGCTGTGCCTCTGCAAGGCTTCCCACTGCCGTGCCTACACTGCGGTCTGCGGCGTCATTGTGGGGCAGGCTGATACCGAAATTCTTATAAACAGCCAGCACAAAGCCGGAGCAGTCTGCGCCATTGGTCAGGCTGGTGCCGCCCCAGACGTAGGGGTTGCCTACAAACTGCAATGCATAGTTGGCCACTGCCTGTCCGGAAGAGCTGGAGGAGGAAGAACTGCTGGCTTCTGCAGCCGCAGAGGATGCTGCAGCTGCAGCTTCTTCTGCCTTCTTTTGCTCTGCAGCTGCCTCTTCCGCTGCCTTCTGGGCTGCGGCTGCCTCATCGGCTGCCTTCTGAGCTGCTTCCTGCTGTGCCTTCAATTCCTCTTCGGTCTGCTGGGAAGAGCTGTCCGCGGAGGATTCCCCTGCTGCAGCTGCTTCTTCCGCTGCCTTCTGGGCTTCCTCAGCCTTCTTCTTAGCTTCTTCGGCTTTCTTCTTAGCTTCCTCTGCCTTCTTCTTTTCTTCTTCGGCTTTCTTCTTTTCTTCGGCGGCCTGCTTTTCCTCTTCGGCCTTCTTCTCTTCTTCTTCCTTAGCCAGACGTTCTGCCTCCGCCTGCTTGGACTCTGCCTCCGGATACTCTTCTTCCACGTCGGCGAAATCCTTCATGATATAGCCTTCGCCGTCCGCTGTCTGGATCTTGTACCAGCCGTCGGTCTCTTCCTCGATGGTGAAAGCGTCACCGCCGGGGATCAGGGTGATCACGTCGGAATCCAGGGTAGCGGCAGCACGCACACGAAGGGTCTCCGTATTGACGGTAGCTACCTTGGTAGCTACTTCCTCCGCTTTTTCCTTGGCTGCTTCACCGGTAGTCACATACTCTTCCTTGACATAGCCGGTCACATCGCCGGACTGTATCTTAGCCCAGCCGTCTGCTGTATGCTCCAGAATGGTAGCCACGCCGTCAGCATAGAGCTTGCCCACTACCTCAGAGTCTGTATTGGCTTCGCTGCGGACGTTGACATAATCATTGACATTGGCCACTGCAAGATCTGTAGTATTCTCTGTGGAAGCAGCATCTGCGGATGCCTCTGTGGAAGCTGCGTCCGATGCCTCTGCTGCCGTGCTGTCTGCAGATGTCGCTGCTGTTGCCTCTGTGGAAGAAGTTGCTGCTGCGGCAGCCTGCGCTGCTGCCTGGGCATCCTGAGATACCACGGTAGCAATGGTCTCACCGGCTGTGATCTGATTCTGCTTTTCGGTCTGCTGGGTCTCTGTCAGTTTTGTTTCCTTAATAGTGCTTACTTCCTGCGTGGTGTTTTTCTGGGAAACTGCCACAACAGCAGAAGCGCCTACGGTATTGGACACGGTCTTACGCTGAGTCTTCTTACCCTCAGAGACCAGATTGTCCTCCACATCCTTCAGGGAAACCTTGTGAGAAGACAGTGCATAACTGACGCCTGCGCTGGGCAGCTGGGTCGACAGCTTTGACTTTACCGTCGCAGCCTGTGCCGGCAGCCCCATAGAGCTAAGGAGCAGACTGGCTGTCATGCATACCGTCACGATTTTTGCCTGTTTACGAAAAGACATAACACCTCCCATAGTCCGCACTCCCCAGTACAGACTATTTTCTATCCATTAAAGCCTTACATTCTAAAAATTTATCTAATATATTACTTCTACAAAATCTGCGATCTGCCCTATAATAAACCTATCATGCCTGCTGTGCAATGGGATGGGAGATCTGCATGTATCCCGCTTACCGTTTTGCAACAAATAACACTTTTCACGTCTATCATTTGTTACAAAATTGTTACAATTAAAAACTATAGCAAAGGACCTGTATAGTGTCAAGGAAACAAGTTTGTAATTTTTATGACTAAAATGTGAACAAAAGCCTGAACAGTAACGCTTTATTTCCTAAACTCCAATACAACTACAAGATAAGAAAGGAATTCTCCATATGACACAGATCGATCCTCAGGATAAGACAAACGAAATCTATGAAAAAATAAGTCAGGCCGCCTCGGAAGAAGCAAAAGAAACCGACAAGTCGTCTGCCTCTCCCCGTCCTACCGCTCTTATCACCGGGGCTTCCCGTGGCATCGGTCTTGCCATTGCCGGGGTACTGGCCGCGGAGGGCTATGATCTGGTGCTGACCTGCAGCAACTCTATCACAGAATTAAACCGGCAGGCAGATCTGTTGGAAAAGGAATACGGCATCCTCTGCCGTGCCTTTTCCTGCGACGGCGGCGATCCCGATGCCGTCAGAACACTCTTTGCCGAATATGGAGATCGTCCCCTGGAGCTGCTGGTCAATAATGCCGGCATTTCCCACATCGGTCTGCTGCAGGATATGTCGGATGCGGACTGGAACCGTATCCTGTCTGTCAATTTAAGCGCCTGCTTTTATACCTGCCGGGCAGCCATCCCCCTCTTCCTGCGGTATCGCACCGGTCGGATCATCAATATTTCTTCTGTCTGGGGGAATGTAGGTGCCTCCATGGAAGTAGCCTACTCCGCTACAAAAGGTGGCGTCAATGCTTTTACCAAAGCCCTGGCCAAAGAGCTAGCCCCGGAAAACATCCCGGTAAACGCCATTGCCTGCGGCGTCATCGACACCCAGATGAACCAATGCTTCTCCCAAGAGGAGCGACAGGCTCTGCAGCAGGAGATCCCGGCGGACCGCTTCGCCGATCCCCGGGAGGTGGCACAGACCGTCCTTTCACTATGCCGGATGCCCTCTTATCTCACCGGGCAGATCATTACTTTAGATGGCGGATGGATCTGAATGGCGGATGAATCTAAATGACGGATGGGTCTGAATGGCGGATGGGTCTGAATGGCGGATGGATCTGAGGCTCTGAGGACCTGAGGAACTGAGGAACTGAAAATATAAAAAACAGACCGGGCAGCAGCTTCTTAGCTACCCGGTCTGTTTTGTTTTATTGTTAACCTTCTGTTATTTTACTGTCGATCTTTTTAGTTACTTCACTATCGATCTTTTCAGTTACTTCACTATCGATCTTTTCAGTTACCTCACTATCGATCATCCATCGGTTTTGCTGCTGTTTTCTTGTTTCACCGTCATCGCATTGTTGTTTTATTGCCATTTGGCCATCATTTCACTTCTATTTCGCTGTTATATAACCGTCCGCATCAATATTTACATACGGCGAAATATCACGAAGTTTTTGCAGGATCCTGGCCTTATCTGTCTCGTCGGCCATTTTCACAGCACTGTCCTGCTGCAGCATGGGCACAAACTTAAGAGAAGTAAGACTCTTATCCGCAGTGGAAAAAGTAGCTTCCAGTATTCCCGTGTCCACGGTATAGGAAGTAAACAGGAAATTCCCCAGACTGTATGCCACCATGGTACTGCCGGTATGGGTAAAGGGCTGCAGGCAGTGAGGATGGTCTCCCACGATCAGGTCTGCCCCTGCCGCAGACAGATCTGCGATGCGATCCGTCTGCAGCCAGTCCGGCTGGGTCTCATTTTCTGTTCCCCAATGGATATAGAGGATCACATAGTCCGCATTCTGCTTTGCGTTCCCCAGCACCTCCAGCAGTTTCGTCTGGTCAAAGCAACGGAACACACCGGCGGTATCCTGGGTAGCCCCTTTGGTGTCCGGATTGTCCAGGCGTTCGATCTGGGTGGCGTTGACGATGGCCACGGTCATATCCTGCACATGGAAATAGGCAGGGGCCGCTGCCTCATTTATATTTCTCCCTGCTCCCACATAGGGCATTCTCAGATTTTCCAGGGTAGAGAGGGTATCCTGAAAGGCCTCCTCCCCGTAGTCATAGCAGTGATTGTTCGCCAGAGAGACGATATCCACCCCCATCTGCGTCAGCCAGGAAGCAGTGGAAGGCGATGCCCGGAAGGTAAACTTTTTGTCCGCCAGAGGTGTACCCCGCTCGCTGTAGGGGAACTCATTATTTACCATGAAGACATCTTCCGACCGCATCTTATCCAGCACCGCCTGATCGAAGCTTCCGGTAATGCCGCCCCGCTGCAGTGCCGCCGCTCCCGTGGCATAATTCTGATCAAAAAGAATGTCCCCCGCAAAAGCAAAGGTCACCGTATCCTGCGAAGAGGGCACCACCCGGTAACTGCCGTCGGAGAGTTTGGTAATATTGTCGCTGGCGGTAGCTTCTCCCTGCTCCTGCGCACTCTGTGCCTGATCGGCACTTGCCCCCAGCAAGGTCTCCTCGATCTGTCTGGCACTCTCCGCACTGGGTGCCACCACCGGGATCACTTCCTCTAAGACCGCCTGCACTGTGCCTTCCCCCGCTGCCCGGCGGTCCGCACTGCGGATCAGTCCATAGGTGCAAAGCCCCAATCCACCGAGAGCGATGACCAGAAAAAAGGTAGCAAGAAAAGTGACTGTGGAAGAGGAGATCCTGGCTTTTCTGCTCTTTTTCCTGTATCTGTTACGAGCATAATTATAGCTTTCTCTGCGATATCCGCTGTTTCCTTTGGATCCGTTATACCTGTTCTCCCGGCTGTTCCTGGCTCTTTCCCTTTCACGGGAATAAGTGCCATAATCCGTGCAGGGCAGCACCACATCCAGATCCCGGTCCCAGCCGTTTTTATTCTGTTGTCCTGCATTGCCTGTCACGATAGATCAGCTTCCTTTCTGCACAGCATATCCGTCGTCCGTTTCCGGACAGTGCAACACGTTACTGCTTCGAGCCGGGCAAACAGTGGAGCCATCATTTAGAAATAATCGGAAAAATAAGATACCTGCTGTCCCAGGGCATCCTCCAACATTTCTACCGTCTCTTCCCCGCATACCAGTCTGCCGATCCGGTGCAGGTATTCCGGTCTCTTGTATCCCAGGAGCATGGTCACCATGGTCTGGATATCCAGATGATCCTCTGCGATCGCCTCAATGCGTCTGGCCCGGCCCTTACCCTCCTTGCTGATGGTCAGTTCAAAGCAGCCCCGATTCCAGTCGAGAAGGGGATCTTCCATACGGAATACCCACCGCCTGTCCATGGTATCCGGTCGGAAAGGAAATTCCTCGATGAATTTCTCAAAATCTACGATCCTGGCCATGAAATAGGGAGAGATAGATTCCTTGATGTCCGCATCCTCCAGAAGGAACGAAAGGGGCTCATCCGTAAAGGTATCTCCCACCACCTTATCGATCATGGAAAGATGGGCGCTGACGAAATTCCACAGGCAGGTTCTGGCGTACTCGTTGACAAAAATCATGTCCTTTATATGGAAGATGTCATCTGCGATCCAATAGATCACATAGCCGTCCGGTTCTCCGTCTTTATTGTAGTAGACCGCCGCCATCAATTCTTCCACGTCCCACAGCCAGTATTCATTCCAGGCCAGCTCATCCCGCAGCAGTGCTCCGTGGGTCTGCATGGCAAACCGCTGGTAAGTTTCCTTCATGATATCGCTGTCATAAGGCACCCGGCGCACCTCGCCCTCTAAATGCCTGTTCTTAGGCAGCTGATAATCCATGATCTCGTAATGGATCCGGTCTGATATGACCTCCCATCCCTTGTGACGATAAAAGGGAATGGAATAAGGGTACAGATAAGAGATGTACTGCTTCCGCTCCCGCATGCGATACAGCGCCTGGCACAGCAGCTCATACATCAGTCCCATATTGGCGTACTCCGGGTAAGTACCAACCCCCGTCAATCCGCCCATACTGTAAGTATGATTAAAAATACGTACGTGCATGGGATAAACCGCTACCTGTGAGATCAGTTTATCCTTATCAAACCAGCCGATCACATCTGATTTCTGCATGGTGGGAGATTTCGCTCTGATAAATTCATTCTCTTCATCCCATCCACTGCTTTGCAATTCTCTGTCTGTTACCTGGAATACGTAGCGAAGCAGCTGGTTATACTGCTTTAAATATTCCACACCGACCGGTTTCATGACCAAATCTTCTCTTCCCATAAGCCGCGGCAGCTATCGTCCGCTATTGTCCTTTCCGGCTTTTGCCTTTATCCTGTGTATTTACCTTTTTATGCCGCAGCTTATCTGCGGCAACGCAAGGATTATCTCTGTCCTATTATCCTAGCACATTTTCCGAAAGATGGCATCCGCCGAAGCGGAAAATGATACCTCCGCCATGGTTACAGTTCAGACGCCGGCCAGACGGAGGGGCCTGGGGGCGGTGTCCGGGTGAGGGGCCTTGCGAGGCCTCGGTCCTTAGCTCGCGTTCTTTGCGAGCTTAGTACCGCTAGGTCCGAAGGATGGAGCCGAGAGGCGTCCCCTCACCCGGATACCGACCCCAGGCTCCACTTCCCGGTCGGCAGCCAATTGTTAACCTTTTACATTTTTAGGTTGACAATCAGTTCTGTCAATGCTACCCTACCCACTGTACGTTTCTGTCAATCATCATCACGACCGTCTGCCTCAGGCGGGACATATATCTATTTAGAAAGGCTTGATCATGAAAAATAACAAGACCAAAAATCTCGTTCTCTGCGCTATGTGCGCTGCTATCACCTGTATCTTAGCACCCATTTCCATTCCCATCGAGCCGGTACCCATCTCCCTTTGTACCTTCGCTGTCATGTTGGCAGGCGTGCTGCTGGGCGCTAAGCTTGGATTCGTATCTCAGTTAGTCTACGTGCTGCTGGGCGCTGTGGGCCTTCCCGTCTTCTCCGGATACAGTGCCGGCTTCTCCTGCATCGCAGGCATGACCGGCGGCTATATCGTAGCTTACCCAATCCTGGCCTTTATCACCGGCTTACTGTACTGGAAGTTCGGCCGTGATAAGAGCGGCAAAGTACGTGCACTCTGGAAGTTCCTGGGAATGCTTATCGGCACCATCGTCCTTTATGCCTTCGGCACCGTATGGTTCTGCGTAGTCAGCGGCACCGGCTTCGTGCCCGCCCTCGGTATGTGCGTCCTGCCTTTCCTGCCCGGTGACTTTCTGAAGATGATCATCGTCATTCTCCTGAGCACCCCTATCGAAAACGCACTGCGCAAGACAGAAGCTTAAAAGGGCATAGTTTCTTCTGCTCTGTCCTCACCGCTCCGTCCTCATAAACGCAGGAATAGTACTGACCGGCAGTACTTATACCATCGTTGATATTTAACCTAAGTTATTCGCTCACACTGCCATGCATGTCACCAACATGCATGGCAGTGTGGTTATTATGATCACACAGAAAGGCTCCCATGCAAATACATCTCCGGCCCCATCACGGCATTTGTCTTCTTAATTTCATCGGTAAGGGATATTCGGACGACTTCAGTCTCAATATGTCCCGGATGCAGCAGTTGCTTATGGAAGATCCCGAGACCCGCCTTACCATTACCAAGGGCGCGGATGATCTGTGCCAGCGCTGTCCCAACCGAAGAGGCAGCGCCTGCACCTCTCTTCATCCTCCTCTTTTCGATGAAAATGTACTTCGTCTCACCGGACTCTCCTATGGGCAGGACGTCACATGGGGTGCTTTTTCTGCTCTTACCTCTCCTTTAAGCCTCTTTCACTTAGAGGAGACCTGTCCGAACTGTGAATGGCTTTCCCTGTGTAAAGAGATCGCCGCCGGGCGTCAGGAGCGTTCCTGTACCGACACCGTACAGGAGGACGATGCCTGAAGCACGTCTGTTTGCACCGGATCAATATAAAAAAGCAGCTGTCAGAGTATTTTTTCTCTGACAGCTGTTTTTTTAGTTAAAAGACTCCCAAGCCAAAGTCCCATGGCAGCTCCCGCCTTACAGGAAAGGATTCCAGTATCTGCCGCCGTTTATGATATTTAAAACTACAGAGATCACGATCATGGCTACGCCGGCGATGATAGCCAGATAATCTCCGGCTTTAAAGGCCTGGGCCCGGTACCAGGTGCGCTTGCTGCCCTTGCCAAAGCACCGCAGTTCCATGGCATTGGAGACCGTCTCGATGCGGTCAAGACTGGACATGATCAGAGGCATCAGGATTGCCGCCATACCTTTCAGGCGTTTCACCAGTCTTTGCTTTTTGGACAGCTCCACACCTCTGGCCTGCTGGGCCAGGGAGATATCGTGGTATTCCTTCAGGATATCCGGTATATAACGCAGAGCCAGGGATACGGAGTAGGAAACCCGGTAGCTCACTCCCAGCTTGTTCAAAGAAGCGGCGAACTCACTGGGCTGCGTGGTGGACACGAACAGGATCACCACCGGTATGGTGGCCAGATACTTAAGAAATACGTTCAGCTGATACAAAAGCTGCTGGCTGGTGATGGTATAAGGTCCCGCAATGGTGGCCAATACCGTCCTGGAATGATACAGGGTGGTGCCGTGCTCCGGTGCAAAAAGGTAGATCAGGATATTATTCAGGATCACAAACACAAAGGTAAAGATCAGCAATGCCTTTACGTCCCGCAGGTGGATCTTTGAAATATGTAACAGCACAAAAGCCAGCACAGCCAGCACCAGCAGATACCGGGTATCAAAGGTAAGCATGGCTGCCAGGGACCAGCAAAGCATGCAGGCGAATTTAGCTGCCCCTGTCAGTTCATGAATGGGGGATTTCCGGGGAATATAATTAAAAAACGTGATCATGCCCTGCCCACCTCTCTTTCATGATCTATGAAACGCTGCACAAACTCGGAAGGCTCCTCCACGCCGCAGTTTAGCGCCAGGTCATAGAGAGAAGTTTCCTTCAGACTGGCCTGCCGGATGATCTGAGGATCGGTCAGAATCTTGGCTGAAGCGTCATCGGCGATGATCTTTCCCTTGGAAAAGACCACGGCCCGCGGAGCATATTCCAGCATCAGGTGCATGTCGTGCGTGATCATAATGACGGTGATGCCCTGCTGCTGCAGCGTCAGCAGAAATTCCATGATCTCCGTATAATGCCGGTAATCCTGTCCCGCTGTAGGTTCATCCAGGATCAGCATTTTCGGGGACATAGCCAGGATAGAGGCAATGGTCATACGTTTTTTCTGTCCGTAGCTCAGGGCAGAGACAGGCCATTTGCGGAAAGGATACAGACCACAGGTCTGCAGGGTACTCTCCACTTTTTCCTTTACCTCATTCTCTCCCACTCCCCGCAGGCGAAGGCCGAAAGCAACTTCATCATAGATAAAGGATTTGGAGATCATCTGGTTGGGATTCTGCATCACATAGCCGATGCGGTCTGCCCGTTCCTTGATACTCAGGGAAGACATATCCTCTCCCTTAAAGGACAGCTCTCCCTTCTGTTGCTTTTCAAAACCGCAGACCACCTTGGAAAAAGTGGACTTACCGGCACCATTGGTGCCTACGATGGCCAGCAGTTCTCCTTCCCGCACTGTCAGGGACACATCCCTCAGGGCATGGAAGCCGTTTTCATACGTAAAATCCAGGTGCTTTGCCTCTAACAGCGGCGCCCCCGGCGTCTTTTGTACAGACTTTTGGGCCGTCTTTCCCCAGTCTCTGATCTTTGCCTTTTCCTCTTGTGTTAATTCCAAAGTTCGGATGCTGTGCGGCTTTGCCTCGGCCCGAATGGGGACACCGGCATACTTCATAGCGGTCAGATATAGAGGCTCCCGAATGCCGTTTTCCACCAGCAGTTCGGAAGCCAGCAGGGTATCCGGTGTACCATCAAAGATGATCCGTCCCTCCTGCATCAGCACGATCCTATCCACATCCCGCCAGAGCACGTCCTCCAGGCGGTGTTCGATGATGATCACCGCCGCATCCGTATCCTTCCGGATCTCCTCGATGATCTCAATGGCCTGTTTGCCGGTGGCAGGATCAAGGTTTGCCAAAGGCTCATCAAAAAGGAACAGCTTTACATCATCTACCATGATACCGGCCATGGATACACGCTGCTTCTGTCCGCCGGAGAGCTCTCCCGGGGCATGATCCAAATGCTCTGCGATATCTACCCGGCGGGCTGTTTTCTTCACCCTTTCCTTCATCTCTTCCTGGGGGATACAGTCATTTTCCAGGGAAAAGGCGATATCCTCTGCCACCGACAGACCGATAAACTGCCCGTCCAGATCCTGCAGCACGGTTCCCACCGTCTTGGAAATATCAAAAATACTCTGTTTCGTATTTTCCTCTCCATCGATCAGAAGGCGTCCGGTCTGGGTACCCCGGTAGGTAAAGGGGATCAGACCATTGATGCAGTGGGTCAGAGTGGACTTCCCGCAGCCGGAGGGACCGGCGATCAGGATCTTCTCTCCGGCATGGATCTCCAGGTTGATATCGTAGAGCGTAGGCTCCGCCTGGGCCCTGTATTGAAAGCCGAAGTGCTCAAATTTAATAAGGGTTTCTCTCTCTTTGTTCATAGTTACCTCTGTGTGCAGCAGCTTATCGATCGCTGCATTGACGCCTCTCTGTCACTTGGCCGATGTCCGACCAGCAGCGTTTAAACACATGCCTTACAAAACATAACAGAAAATTTCCGGACACACAAGAAAGAAGGGCCCCGGGGTGCCCTTCTTTCTCAAAGTCAGGATGAATTTAATTCTCTTTGGTCAGAGAGCCGGTCTTAGGACGAGCTGCCACGTAAGCTATGCAAAGCAGTGTGCCTACGATCGCTGTGCTAAGGATGTTGCCGCCTGCGCTGACAAGGCCCTGCAGGAATACCTTATTAGAAGGCTCGCTGTAGATCAGGATGTCCAGGATCGGTGCGACTACTGCCCAGCATACCAGATGTCCTACGATCTGTCCTGCATTGAACAGAATGCCGCTCTTTACGCTAAACTCACCCTCATCCAGGTTCAGCTTAAGACCTACCAGGCCCATTACCAGGCCGAAGATACCGGAGCAGATCACCCAGCTCCACCAGATGCCCCAGCCACCGGCTAAGTCTGTCAGGAAGTGACCGATCAGGCCCATCAAAAGGCCTGCCACGGGTCCGAATAATACAGACATGATCGCCAGAACAGCATACTGCAGGCTGAACTTAACATTCGGAATGGGTGTGGGAATAGCTACATAGCTTGCCAGCACAAAGAAAAGTGCTGCGCCGATGCCGATGGCAACGATTGTTTTTACAGAAAACTTTTTCATACTTTTTCCTTTCTTGCCGCAATTTACCGCGGCAACACGAGGAGAATTTCACCCAGGCGAATTCTCCGATGTGCTCCTGCATCGATGACGTTTACAGCATCAATGCCATTTGACGCACGGATGACCTCTATTTCTCCCCCGGATCCGCATTTTCGCATCCATCAGTTTCCTTCAAATAGCCGCTTTTGTCAAGCCAAAGCAGCTATTTCGCTATAGTACAATTTGGTGTCTCTGTCACTTTCTCCCGGATATGCCACCGGATAACGGGCGTGTTCCTGTAGTTGCCTTGTGCTCCCTATATTCCATATATTTCCTTATGCTCCGGTTTATCTGGCATACCGACGGGTTCTTTCGTCCCGGATCACTCCTTCAAAGTTAAGACCAAAGCCAAAGTCATATACATTACCCTGGCTGTCCCGATAGCAGGTCATGTCAAAGGCCACGTCCTCACACTGTTTTTCCACCGTATCCATATCCGCGGGCAGCTGTACCGGCAGCAGTCCCTCCGGCGCAGACTTGCCTGTCAGTATGTCTGTCACTGCCTGGGCACTGACGCCATATTCCAATAGGATAGCATCCGCATAGGGCTCCATTTCCGCCATGACCATGGGATTATGGAGAGAGACCACTGCGATCACCGGTTTGTCTCCCATGCGTTTCTTTGTCTCCATCAGGTGATCCAGATCACTTTCATTGGCGGCATGGTTCCATTTATCCTTATAGCTGCGGTCTGTGAAATCTTCCAACGGATCGCCGCCGGCCAGACTGTGCTCCCGCGCACTGACTGCCTGATAGGGGCGGTACTGCAAGGTGATGGGTACATAGCCATTGCCGCCCTTTTCCAGATTCTTCGGATCATAGCCCACAGAAATAGGGGACTCCATGTAGCAGATGGCGGCATCTGCCTCCTCAGGGCTATCCACCAGGATAAACTGCTTTTCCAGAACCTTTTTGCCGGCAGGCGTGATGGTCCGCTCCCTGGTGGGATGACTCATGAAATCCAGATAGGAACCCACGAAACGATCCGGCACATAGAGGCGGATCCCGGTTTGCAGGGGCAGGGTATTTTCCTTATTTTTGATCATAGTGACCGAGCGAAGCTGAGAGCGGTAGCCCTTCTCCACAAAGTCGGCTCTGCCTACAGTGGCCTCGGAGGACGCCAGATCCAGATAAGGATTCTCAAACAGGCCTGTGCGGAAGATATTCAATAAAAGCCGATAAGCAGACCGGCGAAAACGTGCCATGGCTGCCTCCTCGCCGTATTTTTCCCGATACAGGGCATAGGCCTCCAGCAGCGGCGCAGCGTCGCTGTTGCCGCCGAACTGATCCACCCCGGCCTCCAGTGCTTTTAAGTGTCTTTCGGCCTCGGTCAGATTTTCCACGCCCCAGCATTTTCCGGCAAATTCTTCCTCGGTCTTACCGATGTCGTGGGTAATAGACCAGTCGGTGCATACCACCCCGTCGTAGCCCAGCTCCTGCCGCAGCAGATCGGTGATGAGATATTTATTATAGGAATTGCCCACATTTTCCCCATATTTTTGATCCGCGCCGGTGGACACCGTATAGTAGGGCATGACGGCGCTAGCCTTCCCTGTCTTTCCATCCAGTGCAAAAGCGCCCTGGGAAAAAGGCTTTAAGTGCTCCTTAAAGTTATCTCCGGGGTAAACAGCATATTTTCCATAGGCATAGTGGGCGTCTCTGCCTGCTTCCACCGGACCGCCGCCGGGGAAATGCTTTACCATGGCGTTGACGCTGTCGGCGCCCCAGCCATCCGGGCTGTCCTGGGTGGTCTGGAAACCATCGCAGTAGGCCTTGGTCATGTCTATGGTCAACTGGGTATGCTCTCCAAAGGTATCTGCGAACCGCATCCATCTGGGCTCTGTCGCCAGATCGATCTGGGGTGAAAGGGCTGTGGTGATGCCTAAGGCTCTGTACTCCGCCGAGGCCGCCTCGCCGAACTCCCGCACCGTCTCCGGATCGAAGGTGGCGGTAAAGCCTATGCCGTTGGCCCACTTAGAGATGGGCTCTCCGGTGATGGCCATGTACTCTGCCTCCGTACCGGCCCCATGCCGGGGATCGGAGCAGTTATTAAGGGGAATACCAAAGCCTTCTCCCTCTGCCAGCGCCTGCACCTTGTTATTCCACCGGACCGCCGTCTCCGTGCTCTCCAATCCCAGGATCAACACATGACGGATCCGGTCTTCGGTAATAAAGGTCTTTTGCTGGTCCGTGAGATCCCAGGGCTCTGCGCCACTTTCCTCATACCGTTTTCCCCCATAGGTGCCGCCAAAAATAACAGCCCGGGGTCCCTTGGCCGGGATCAGCTGGTGACTGCTGTAAAGCATCAGGCCGGCAATGTCCTCTACGGAAAGCCGCTGTGCCAGATCCGCCGCCCGTTCTTCATAAGAAAGCCGCCAGTCCTCATAAGGCGCCAGTTCTCCCGTCCCCAGGAAATCCTTAAAAGCATAGCCGTCCTTATACAGAAGGGACACTTTGCTCCCCTTGGCTAAGCCAAGGGTCTTTCCACCCTCGTTTTGGATCAGTTCGTGATCCTCTGCGCCGGTGCGGTGCCATTTGGGTGATTGCTGTTCGTCATAATTGTCTTTCATGGTAACCTCCATTTCATGCTATCCCCATTAAAACTATCTATTACAGTGTTGCGACAAAGTTTTCATAATGAAAAAGGAGAAAAGCTGCTGCCTTACAACAAACCTTTCTCCTATAGATGATGCGCTATTACTTTTGCAGTTCAGTACCCCTACGAATTTGCACTGCTCTCAAACTCCACCATTTTTTTCATCATCATAAAGAACAGGACGTCGGTCGCTCTCTTACTCGTATATTCCGTTTACGCTGTCAAGCATTCTGTCTACTGCGCCAGTATCTTCACTGTCACGCTATCCATATCCTCTGCGGAGAATTCCACCAGGATCTCACCGGATTTGTTGGCCCGAATGGCGGCCCGGAGTCTTCCTTCAAAGGTATTGGCTTCGGTGTCGAAGTAATCTTCTTCCGACTCCGGATCGGCGCTGCCGAATCCCAGGACATAACCGGCACCCTGGGCGCTTACTTTGATCTTCCTCACTGCCTCCGGATTGCGGATCCCGTTTTCATCCGCCAGTTCTATCTCCACATAGCAGATATCGCTGCCGTCTGCCGGTATGATATCTCTGTCTGCCACTGCCTTTATATGGACTGTATCCCCTGCGGTCTGCAGGATATCCCGGCTTACTTCCTTACCGTCGCTGTAGGCTACGGCTTCTATCTGTCCGGGCTGATAGACCGTATGGAAAACGACCATATTCTTTTTATGATCCGCATCGGCATCCTGCCCCGGCTGCTTTCTGCCGATACTCTCTCCGCCAACCAGCAGTTCTACTTCCTGGGCGTCGCTGTACACCTCCACCCGGATGGGTTTGCCTTCATAGCCTGTCCAGTTCCAGGAGCGGACGGCATCTGTCATAGCCCACTGGGTTTTCTGAAGCTTTTGTCCATAGTGTGCCGGCGGGCATACGGCGATGTAGGGTGCCTTTTGCATGCCCCAGATACTCTTTCTCCAGAAGGCCACCGGCCTTGCATCTCCTAAGAGATTGATATCGCCGCAATAGGCCGCCTTGCAGGGATACGGGGCATAGAAGTTTCCTTCCGAGCGTCCTTCCCCGCCATAGGTGATCTTGCCGATACCGGCCTCTCCCAGATAATCATAGGCCGTCCAATCGAAATCACCGATGATATTGGGATACTTTTCTACCAGGGCCCAGTTCACATCCAGATCCATGGGATAGGTCTCCGAACCTACGACGATGCGGTCAGGGTGAAGCTTTTCGTCCAGCTCATAGCGCTGGGCGGCATAGTTAAGACCGGTGATATCCACCTGACCGGAGGCCTCAGCCGTGGCCTTATCCACAAAGTCACTGGTCACCAGCTTGCCCATCAGCGCCCCCAGGTCTGTCATCATCTCATTGATCTCGCCCGCTGCCGATACATCCCCATTTCCTGCACCTGCCATTTCTGCCATGAGCTTTGGCATATCCTGCATGACAGAGAGCATCAGATTCATGCTGTTGACGATATAACGGGTATCATCCAGACGGCGCAGCAGATCGGCGAGCTTTTTGCCCCATTGCACATCAAAGCAGTTCCCCGTCTCCGGAATTTCATTGCCGATGGAATACAGGATCACACAGGGATGGTTATAATCCTTGTCCACCATATGGGTGATGTCATATTCCCACCAATCAGACATGGCCATGCCGTAATCCAATTCCACCTTGGTGCTGGTCCATACATCGGAAAACTCATCCATCACATACATACCCAGCCGGTCGCAGGCCTCCAAAAGCCGTCTGCTCATAGGATAGTGGGAGCTGCGGATGGCATTAAAGCCGGCTTCCTTCAGGTTTCGCACCCTCACTTCCTCTGCATGGGCAAATTCCGCGGTGCCGATCACGCCGTTGTCATGGTGCAGACAGCCGCCCCGCAGCTTTACTTCCCGGCCGTTGACCCGCAGCCCATGCTTAGGATCCAGCTGCAGTCTGCGGATGCCAAAGGTTCCTTCCTCCCGGTCACATACCACTCCATCCACCATCAACTCTGCCCGATAGGTATACAGGTAAGGATCCTCTGCGCTCCACGCATGAGGCTCCGGCACATACAGATACTGCCGGTAGATACCTTCCTCATTTTCCATCATGGTAAAGGGCATGGTCGCCTCTGCCGCCAGCTGCTGCTTCGCATCATAAAGCTGCACCTTCCACGCTGCCTTCTGCACGCCCTGACGCCGGTTCTGTACCTTCGCCTCTGCCCGGATCACCGCCTGATCCTGCTCCAGATCCGTGACGGCCAGATGGATACCGGTACAGGAGAAGTGCATCCGGTCCGCCTTCATGATATGCACATCCCGGTAGATACCGCCGCCGGTATACCAACGACCGCTGGGGCCGGCATTTTTCACCACTACCTGTACCTGGTTGGGACGGCCTATTTCCAGATATTTGGTAATGTCCGCATAGAAATTTCCATAGCCATAGGGGTGCTTAGCCACAAAGGCATGGTTTACATACAGAAAGGCATTCTGATAGACGCCCTCAAACTCCAGCGTGAAGATCTTATCCCGGTCTGCCTCCTCCGGTGTCCAGGTCTTTTCATAGATACAGCTGTACTCATGGAAAAAGCCATTACCGCTGCCGCTGGGATCCTCACTGCTGCGCTTCTCATGAATGGACGCATCGTGAGGCAGATCCACTTCCTCACTCTGGGCCGGATTGCCCATCAGACTCTCAAAAACCGAGCCGGTAGATCTGCGAAACTGCCAGTTTCTGTTAAAGCTTTCTTTGATCATTTGGTGTAACCTCCGTTCTTTGCCTCAGAAAGTGCCCTTCCCCATGTGGGCATTTCCTGTTATTGCGTCAAGCCTACTTGGTGCAGGCTTTCCCCAATGAAAAGTATACCATTTTTCTTGCTCTTTGATGCATCTTCTCCGCACATCTGTCTGAAGAATTTCCCGCGGTCTGTTACCGTTCAGACGCCGGCCAGGCAGAAGGGTGACGTCTGAACGGTAAGCACAGCAAACTGTTTATAAAAAAACACCGGTATCCCCTGAAACGGTTGATACCGGTGTTAAGTCCCTATGGATGCCGCTTAATGCCTTGGATCTTAATCCAGATGAAATACCTTCTGCAGATCCGTGCATACCGGGCTGTTGTCCGGGTTGGTCTCCATGATATCTGCCATGAAGTCCCACCACTTGCGATTGATGGCCGTATCGGCGCTCTTAGCCCATTTTTCTTCGCTCTCGATCTCGATATAGCCGTACAGGATATTGGTTTCCTTATCTAAGAAGATGGAATAATTCTTTCCGCCGTACTCATGGATCATATCCTTCATCTCCGGCCACAGGGCATTATGGCGCTTTTCATATTCCTCTGCCATGCCTTCGTACAGCTTCATCTTAAATGCTTTTACCATTTGGGTACTAACCTCCTTTTAAAATGAAACTGCCTGTGCGCAGTTCACGCACAGGCAGCTGTTATGCTTTAGTATACAGACTTCCACTCGTCGATGTTAGAAGGCTCGAACTTGAAAGGAGGCCCAAGGATAACTTCGGTACCACCGTCGGATGCCTCAACTACTTCGTAGCTGCCAAGGTCGCCTGCGGTGAACTTGTCGCCGGTTGCGCCGGTGATGTCGCCATTTACCAGAGCGATGGCGGTATAAGCGGTCAGGCTGCCGATATCAATGGGATTCCACAGATACATGTAAGGGCAGGAGTGTGCATCGTCATCGCCGATGTAATCAGCCATCTCGGAAGGAAGACCTAAACCGGTCAGCTTTACATCAGAGCCCTGATCCTGCAGAACCTTAGCTGCTGCCATGATACCAACAGTAGTAGGTGCGCAGATAACCTTCAGATCAGGATAGTTAGAAAGTAATGCAGTGGTCTGGTCAACAGACTTCTGATACTCGTCATCGCCGTAAACAACGTCTACTAACTCAAGGCCTGCATAATCGTCGCCTTCCATAACGGACTTCATAGCGTCGATCCATGCGTTCTGGTTGGTAGCCTGGCTGGTTGCGGAAAGGATTGCCCACTGGCCTTCGCCGCCGGTGATATCCTTAACAGCATCCATCAGGGTCTCGCCGATGATCTGTACACCGGCCTGGTTGATGAAGATCTCGCGGCTCTCTGCGTTGGTGGAAGAGTCGAAGGAAGATACATGGATGCCTGCTTCCTTAGCTGCGGTCAGAGCGGGCTCTAATGCGTCAGCATCATTTGCTGCGATAGAGATGGAATCCACGCCCTGGGATACGCACTCATTGATCATAGCGATCTGTGCTTCTGCGGTTGCCTCTGCGGGCTCCTTAACAACACAGGTATTGCCTTCGGTCTCGATGACGTTCTTGAAGCCCTCGATCATCTTCTGGTTGTAAGGGTTACCTGCGCTCTTTACGATGATAGCGTAGGTGCCGCCGCCTGCTGCGGTGGTAGATGCAGCCTCGTCTGCTCCGTCATCTGCTGCTGCCTCGGTGGTCTCCGTAGATGCAGCGGTGGAACTTGCGGAATCTGTAGAACCGGATGATCCACAGCCTGCAAGCATCGTTACTGCCATTGCGGTGCAAAGCAGTACACTAACGATTTTCTTTTTCATGCTTTTTGTCCTCCCATATAGAATAGTTGGTTTTATACAAACGCCTTGCGGCGAAGGTACCGATTGATACTGTGCTCCGTTAAAAATGCTGCACAGAGTAACTTAGGTAAACTTAGGTATATCAAGCCTTGGCAGTCTTTTTCTTAGCTGTGAACAGAGGCTTTAAGTTGGGGATCATAACGGCGATGATCAGCAGCAGGCCCTTGATGACCAGCATAACCTGTGCGGATACATTGATCAGGCCCAGGCCATACTCCAGGAAACCCAAGATGAACATAGCCAGCATAGCGCCGATGAAATTGCCCTTGCCGCCGTCTGTCATGACACCGCCTAAAACAGCCATGCCAATGGCATCCATTTCAAATCCCTGTCCTACGTTGGATCTGGCACTGCCCATCTGTGCTGCCAGGAAAATGGCGGTAACACCGGAGAAGAAACCGGTCAGTGCATAGATGAAAAAGCGGATACCGGGAACATTGATGCCGGAGTAGAAGGATGCCTTCTGGTTGCTGCCGATGGCATACATTCTTCTGCCGAAGGTGGTCTTGTGCATCACGATACCGAAGATCACGGCGCAGATCACGAAGATAATGAACATGTAAGGTACTACACCCAGTTTGCCCCAGTACAGGTTGGAAAACCATTTAACCTTGGTGAAGCCGCCGGTTGCCTGATCCTCCAGGATCATTTCCGCAATGCCTCGGAACATGATCTGTGTGCCCAGGGTAACGATCATGGGATTTAACTCCGTGAACTTTACCAGGATCAGACCGTTTAACATACCGCAGAGAGTACCTACCGCCAGGCAGACCACAATGGCCAGTCCCATGTTCTGGGTCGCATTAAAGGAAACACCCAGAAGGCAGGCGGACAATGCTACGGTGGAACCCACGGAGATGTCGATCTCGCCGATCAACAGTACAAAGCACATGGGCAACAGAAGGAATGCTTCATAAATAAAGGTATTGGTTGCTGTAAAAAGTCCTGTAACACTCAGATACTTGTCTGAGATGCAGGCATTCATGATATTGATGGCAATAAAGATGACTACCAGGAAGCTTTCCCAACGAAGGAGATTTGTCTTCCAGTCTTTCTTGCCAGTTAATGCTATATCTCTTCCTGACTTTCCTGCCATGACTAAATCTCCCTTCCTTTCAGTGCGGCTCTGTCCATGGATCTCTGCGCCAGCACATTGACGATGATCGCTACCAGGATGATCAGACCCTTGATAGCGGTCTGCCAAAACTGGGAGATACCGATCAGCGGAAGACCCTTGCCGATGACTGCCAGGATCAAAGAACCTAAGAACACGCCTACGACGGAACCGCTGCCGCCTGTCATGCTCACGCCGCCTACTACGCAGGCTGCGATCACATCCATCTCCAGACCTTCACCCATATTTCCCTGTGCAGATGCATAAAGGGAAGTATAAAGGGCACCGGCCAGACCGGAGAGAAGACCAAGTACAGCATAGCATCCAAGCTTAACCTTTGCTACTTTGATGCCGCTGACTTCTGCTGCCTCTGCATTGGAGCCTACTGCGTAAACTCTTCTGCCCAGAGAAGTCCATTTCATTACGATAAAGAAAATAACGTAGATGGCGATCATGATCCAAACCAGGCTGCTCAGTCCTAAGATATTGGTCTGTGCGAAAGCCTTGTAGGAATTGGTAAACTGATACGCTGCCACCCACTGGCTCTTTGCCACGATGTACGCTAAGCCACGGTAAGCATTCATCATACCCATGGTACAGATGATAGGCGGTACCTTGCCGTAGGAAATGATCAGGCCGTTGACCACGCCGCAGAGAAGACCGACCACTGTGGAGATCAGGATGATCACCAATACCGGTGTACCCTGATGGTCTCTCAGGAACAGGGAAGCGGTCATACCTGCAAATCCTAAGATGGAGCCTACCGAAATATCAATGCCACCGATCAGCAGGATCAGCATCATGCCGATGGCGATGATAAAGGTTACCGCATAGTTCTTAAACATATCTGCCAGTGTGGAGGGCATCAGGAATGTGGAATTCCGGAATGCGATAAACCCGCACAGCAGGATCAATACAATGACCAAACTCACTTCTCTGGAACCGGTGAGTTTTTTAAGCAGAGATTTCTTTTCCATTTATTTCCCCTCACCTTCTGAAGCCTTTAAGGATTTCGCCATAGCGAACTGCAGGATCACTTCCTGTGTAGCTTCTTCTCTTCCCAGTTCTCCGGTCAGTTTTCCTTCGCACATGACCAGGATACGGTCGCACATGCCCAGGATCTCCGGCATTTCGGAGGAGATCATCAGGATCGCATAGCCCTTCTGTGCCAGCTGACCCATGATATCATAAATCTCTGCTTTAGCACCTACGTCTACACCCTTGGTAGGCTCGTCCATGATCAGCACCTTTAAGTCAGATGCCAGGATCTTGGCAACCACTACTTTCTGCTGGTTACCACCGGATAAGGTGCTCACTTTATCATCCAGCGTGACAGCCTTGGTATCTACTTCCTCTGCCAGAGCCTTGGCTGCTGCTCTCTCTGCCTTATCATTGGTAAAGAACTTATTGCCGTACTTCTCGATCTCGGTCAGGGTAATGTTTCTGCCGATGCCCCAGTCAAGGATCAGACCTAAGTCTGCCCGGTCCTCTGTCAGAAGGCCGATACCGTTCTTGATAGCATCTCTGGGAGACTTGATCTTGATCTCCTTCCCCTCTAAGAAGATCTTGCCGGAGCTGAGCTTCTCCACACCGTAGATGGTCTGGATGACCTCGGTTCTTCTGGCACCTACCAGACCGGTCAGACCTACAATCTCGCCGGCATGCAGGTTAAAGGATACATCCTTGAAATAGCCTTCTCTGCACAGATTCTCTACCCGCAACACTTCCTTGCCGATCTTTACTTCCGGCTTCGGGAACATATCGGTGATCTCACGGCCAACCATGGCGGTGATCAGATCTGCATTGGAGATCTCGTCTACATTGTAAGTACCGATGTATCTGGAGTCACGGAATACGGTAACTCTGCTTGCCAAGCGGTACATATCCTCAAACCGGTGAGAGATAAAAATAATGGAGGCGCCATTGTCTCTTAACTCTTCTGTGATCCGGTACAGCTCTTCCGATTCTTTCTTGGTCAGAGAAGCGGTGGGCTCATCCATGATGATGATCTTGGCATTGGCGGAAAGGGCCTTGGAGATCTCCACCATCTGCTGCTGCGCCACGGAAAGGGATCCCATGATGGCGGTTGCCTTAAAGTCTGCGTGAAGTCTTCCCAGCAGCTCGTTGGCCGCCGCATTCATCTCTTTCCACTGGATGATGCCGTTTTTCTTTTTCTCATGGCCCATGAAGATATTCTCGGCCACAGTCAGGTGGGGATATGCGGTAACGTGCTGATAGATCGCAGCAATACCTGCCTCCTGTGCATCCTTCGGTCCCTTGAAGTCTACCTTCTGACCGTTTAAGAACATCTCACCTTCTTCTGCCTTATGTACGCCGGTAATAACCTTAATGAAGGTAGATTTGCCTGCACCATTCTCGCCCATCAGCGCGTGGATCTCGCCTTTTTTTAACTGAAAATGCACACCGTCCAGTGCTCTGACACCCGGAAATATCTTTGTAATGCCCTTCAGTTCAAGTACATACTCTTCAGACACTTTCCCCTCTCCTCTCCTTACAGCTTTCATCGCTCACTGTTTCTATGCTCTCAGTATAGGGTGAAAAATTGCTGTGCTCCACGGTAAAATATTTCGATACAGGGTAATTTTTTACGCTTTATTCACGATCTGTTCACAGATATTGTTGTCTTTATGTCATATATCCACTACAATAAAGTTGGTTTTTAGTAATTTCGCACAATTTTTGTGTGGATGTGTGTGGGGTTGTGCTACGCGCGGATCTGTGCTATATGCAAAGTTGTGCTGTATGCAGATCTGTGTCGTATACAAAGTTATGCTGTGTGCGGATCTGTATTGTATGCAAAGTTGTGCCGCGTTCGGGATCGTATTGGGAATGATCGAATCGGAGAATTCGCCTGCGGAAAATCCTCCGCACGCTGCGGCATAAGGGGAGAGATATGAAGATTTTGATCGCTGACGATGAGCGTCTGACAAGAGAAGGTCTGATGCGGGGAATCAACTGGGCCTCTTTGGGCATCGATGGGGTACTGGATGCGGAAAACGGCGTGCAGGCTCTTACTTTATTTAAGACAGAACATCCGGATATCATTCTGACAGACGTGCGGATGCCCCAGATGGATGGAATCGGGCTTGCCACCGCCGTCACAGAGCTGTCACCGGAATGTCCCGTCATCTTCATGAGCGGCTATTCGGACAAGGAGTATCTGAAGGCGGCCATCAAGCTCCACGCCATCCGCTATGTGGAAAAGCCCATTCAGCTGGAGGAAGTAGAGGACGCCGTCCGGGAGGCCTTAGAGAGCTGTCAGCGTTCCCACAATGCCCTGCTCTCCCACGACCTGCTGCAGCGGGAAGCCACCTCGCGTCTGGCCCTTGCCATGACCAGAGGCGGCTTCAAAGCCGACCGGGAGACTCTGAAAAGCCTGTCCCTTTCCTCTGAAAAAGGCAGCTTTTTCACCATGACGGTCCATGTTTTTCCCTCTCTGACAGAATATCCGGAGGACATCATCCGCCGCTTTTTTGATAAGATCAGTCACTGCTGTCAGCAGCTGGGGGTGCTGCAGGTCCATACCAGCAAACACCAGGAGTACCTGCTGGTGCATTTCCTTTACCGCGCCCGTATGGACTCCTACCTATACAGAGATCTCACCGAGCAGGTCCAGGCCTGCTGCACGGAATTTGAGGATTATATCCTGTGCTTTGGCAAACAGACGGATACGCTGACCGCCCTGCCGGATTCCTACCACAGTGCCGTGATCCTGCAGCAGAATGCCTTTTTCTCCTCTGATAAGGTACTGCACTACCGGGAGCAGTCTCCGGTTTTGGAGGAAAGTATGCTCCAGACGCTGCAGCAAGCCTATCAGCAGGCCATCGACGGTGGAAATCTGGAAGAAGTCAGAAAGCTGGTGGAGGATTTTTACAATGCTCTTCTTGATAATCGCAGCTTTCTGCCGGATGTGATCCGGGATGTGTACTATCGTCTGCTGCAGCAGCTGCACCGGACAGCCTATGAATACCGGCTTACGGATTTCCACGAGGGAGGCAGCAACGAAAGCCAGCTGGCTCAGGTATCCCGCTGCCGCAACATTCACCAGCTGCAGGCACTTTTCCTGCAGGAGCATGAACGGCTGCTGAAGGCTTACCGTGCCCAGTCCAAGGACAGTGATGACTCTACCGTCTTTCTGATCCGGGATTATATACGCCAGCACTATGCCGACCAGAATCTGTCCATCAAAGCCATCAGCGACCACGTGCATCTTTCCACTTCCTATCTGTGCACCTATTTTAAAAATGAGACCGGACAGACTCTGAATCAGTATATTGCCGCCTACCGTATGGGTAAGGCCAGAAAATTTCTGGCGGATCCCCGGAATAAGATCTCGGAGATCTCTGCCATGGTGGGTTACGCCGACGGCAACTATTTCGGAAAGAGCTTTAAGAAATATGTAGGGCTTTCTCCGTCGGAATACAGAGAGAGTCAGCTGACAGATACGGAGAAATAATGCTGCAAAATGAGGATAAGCGTGAAAAAAATCCTGCACAACATTTATCATTCTTTCTTTTATAACATCCACCTTAAGTCCAAATTTCTGATCACCCACCTGCTGTTAGCCATGGTGCCCACCTTGGTGATCGCGATCTTTACTTACGGGAAGTTTTCTGCCCTGATCACGGATAATACCCTGCGCAACTTTGAAGCCATCAGCGAGCAGACTGCCACCAACTTAGAGGGTATGATGGCCCAGATCACCTCTGTGGTGGATGCCCTCAGTGAGCAGGAGTTTCTCATGAATTTTCTACGGAGCGACTACGACACGGCAGCACAGGGTGCTGACGCTGTTTCTCTGAAAGCAGAGGATATCCGTACTTTTCTGGATTCCACCAACTATATCAAAGACAGTCATGCCATCAGTGCCATCCGCATTTACATGGATGAGCCCCATCTGCGGCAGCTCCGGCATTATACAGGAACCACTCTTTTTGCTTCCCTTTCAGAGACCACCGGCACCTACTGGCACGGCATTTTCACCCATTATGACCAAAGTACCCTGATCTGTCCCGCCATGTACTTAAGTCCCAGCGAGATCGACAAATACGGCAACATGGCCATCATCCGCAAGATCCGGCTGGACAATGACCGCTGTGCCTTCATTGCCGTTTATTTTCAGCAGGACAGCATCAATTCCTTCCTGCTCAATAACAATCCTTTTTCCGACAGCGCCATTTATATCATCAATGAGCGGCAGTCCATCGTAGCCACCACCAGCCCCACCCTTTCCGGTACCTACTTTATGGATTACGAGGATATTCCGGAGCGGATAAAGACCACCCAGCGGCTGGTGCGGCAGAACTTTGCCGGGGAGAGTGTCTATACCGGCTACAAACGCATCAGCGGCACCGACTGGTATATGGTGACGGTCATCCCTGCCGGCAACATCACCTCCGAGGGCACCTCCATTCTGCTGGAATTTCTGCTGCTGTACGGCTTTTTCCTGCTGCTGAGTATCATCGTCTCCATCGCCCTTTCCGCCTCTGTCATCAATCGCCTCTCCAGTGTCATCCATCAGATGAAGAATGTGCGCTTTGGCCCGCCAAAGCTCCTGCCTGCCGAGGAGAGCGCCGACGAGATCGGCGAATTGGTGGATACCTATAATTACATGTCCGCCAAGATCAATACCCTGTTGGAGGAACAGATCAAGGCCGCGGAGGAGCTGCGGATGTCTGAGTTCAATGCCCTTCAGGCACAGATCAATCCCCATTTTCTCTACAATACCCTGGACATGATCAACTGGCAGGCCCAGTCCGGTCAGACAAAAGAGGTATCGGAGGCGGTGCAGCTTCTCTCCCGTTTCTACAAGCTCACCTTGAACAAGGGCAATAACGTGGTGCCGCTGCGGGATGAGCTGGAGCATGCCGAACTGTACATGCGGCTGCAGAACATGCGCTATGACGACCGGATCGATTTCGTCATTGATGTGCCGGAAGATATGCTGGACTGCTCCATTCCCAAGCTGGTCTTCCAGCCCATCGTGGAAAACGCCCTGCTCCACGGCATCCTGGAAAAAGAGGACCGGGCCGGCACCATCGTCATCGCCGGCTGGCGGGAAGATCCCTATCTGGTCTTCGTGGTCTCTGATGACGGCGTAGGCATCTCCCCGGAAAAGCTAAGCACCATTCTTACAGGTGAGGGCCAGAGCAAAAAAGGCAGCAATATCGGCGTCTACAACACCCACCGCCGCCTGCAGCTCTACTACGATGAGACCTGCGGCCTGACTTATCGCAGTGAGGTGGGGGGAATGACGGAGGTGGAGATCCGGATCTACAGCTGAAGGTGATCACCGGAATACTGATACTTCACTTTTTTTCCTTCACTTGACCTTTCTCAAAAAAGACTATATCATATGGTAGAATATATGTTCGATATTTGATTTTGCCGGGAGGTTTACTTTGTTTTGAAGGAACGCATCTATATCGCCATCGATCTAAAATCCTTCTATGCCTCTGTAGAATGTCGGGAGCGGGGACTGGATCCTTTAAATACGAATCTGGTGGTAGCCGACGAGAGTCGTACGGATAAGACCATCTGTCTGGCAGTCACACCTACTCTTAAATCTTACGGCATTCCGGGGCGGGCCAGGCTCTTTGAGGTCCGCCAGCGGGTGCGGGAAGTGAATATAGAGCGGCAGGCACATCTCCACGGCCGCCCCTTTTCAGGTAAGTCCGTTTTGGGCACAGAGCTGACAGCAGATCCTTCGCTGGCGCTTGATTTTCTCATCGCCCCGCCCCGGATGGCTCACTATATGGAATACAGTACCCGGATCTATTCCATCTATATGAAGTATGTGGCACCGGAGGATGTGGTAGTCTACTCCATCGATGAGGTTTTTATCGATGTCACCGATTACCTTCACACCTATGATCTGACGCCCCATGACCTGGCCATGAAGATGGTGCTGGACGTTCTTCATACCACCGGCATCACCGCCACCGCCGGCATCGGTACCAATCTCTATCTTTGTAAGGTGGCCATGGATGTAAAGGCCAAGCACATCCCTGCGGATGAGAACGGTGTGCGGATCGCCTATCTGGATGAGATGACCTATCGTCGGGAATTGTGGGATCACAAGCCTATCACGGACTTTTGGCGGGTAGGGAGAGGATACGCCAAACGCCTTGCGGCCAACGGTATGTTCACCATGGGGGACGTGGCCCAGTGCTCTGTCTACCATGAAGATTTACTCTATCGACTCTTTGGAAAGAATGCCCAGCTTCTCATCGACCACGCCTGGGGATGGGAGCCCTGCACCATTGAGGCCATCAAGGCTTACCGTCCGGAGAATAACAGCCTCAGCGCCGGACAGGTGCTCCAGTGCCCCTATGAGGCAGATAAGGCAAGGCTGGTGCTGCGGGAAATGGCGGATGGTCTTTCCCTGGATCTGGTGGATAAAAGGCTGGTCACCGACCAGATCGTCGTCACGATCGGCTATGACATCGAGAATCTGACGGACCCCGTGCGGCGAAAAGCTTATAAAGGTGAGATCGTTACCGACCACTACGGCCGGCAGATTCCAAAACACGCCCACGGCACGGAAAATCTCGGCCGTTTTTCCTCCTCCACCCACCAGATTATGGACGCCGCTGCCACGCTCTTTGACCGTATCGTCAACCCGGCTCTCTTGATAAGACGCATGAATATTACTGCCAATCACGTAATGGATGAGTCGGCGGCCCCTGCGAAAGAGCCTAAGTATGAGCAGCTGGATCTTTTTACAGACTATGCGGCTAAAGAAGAGTCGGATAAGGAAGAAGCCGCCCGTAATGCCAAGGAGCGGAAAATGCAGGAAGCCGCCATCGTCCTTAAAAAGAAATACGGCAAAAATGCGATCCTGCGAGGTATGAATCTCCAGGAAGGCGCCACTGCCATGAGCCGCAATGCTCAGATCGGCGGACATAAGGCATAACAGGCAGTTGGCTCTTATAGGATCATTACAGCTAACCCTAACCGCCGCATAATCCCCAAATTTACTTTGCAATCTCTCCGGCGCACAGCGCCTGCCAAATGGTGATCATAATGAAACAACCGGAACGATCCAATAAATACGAAGACATTATCCATCTGCCTCATCACGTTTCCTCCACCAGAGCTCCTATGTCCATGGAAGACCGGGCGGCACAGTTTTCACCTTTTGCCGCTCTCACCGGATATGAGGAAGCAGTAGACGAGACCGGACGGCTGACGGATCGGCGCATTGTGCCGGACGAAGATATGCTGATACGCATGAGTGAGACCTTGCAATCCATCGCTGCCCACTTAAATGAACAGCCACAGATCACTATCACCTACTTTGTCCCGGACCAGCGAAAAGCCGGCGGCTCCTATACCACTCTGACAGGTCATGTCAAAAAACTGGATGATTTTACCCGTACTCTGACCTTTACAGACGGCACCGCCATATCTCTGGACCAGATCATTGCTATTTTCCCGGACCAGGATCAGTTCCTTTGAAAAACTGATCCTCTTTCCAAGTGTATAATAGTCGCCTTATATCCCCATAGCTAAAGCTAGGGGTTTTACGGCGTCATTTGGTAAAAAAAAAGCTCCTTTTCATCGCCCGTAAGCCATGAAAAGGAGCTTTCTTATAGAAGGTATGCTTGTGATTAAATGTATCTTAATGTGTCTTTTAAGTTAATGAGATCGTTTTGATCTCTTATACTTACGATCTTATGCTGCTGTCTTTATGCAGATCTTTACTGTCTTGCTTCGTTTACCAGCTCTGCTGCGGCGTAGTAGTTGCCGGACATAGCGGCCATAGCAGATGCAATGTAGTTGCCGTTCTCCTCGATATATGCCTCGAAGCGTTCCTTTAAAGACTTTCTGCCTGCTGCCTTGCTGTTAGAAATTGCCATTGTACTCATGTTATTATCCTCCTTCTTCTCTTTTGGATTTCTCTTTTTCTCTCTTTCTTTTCTACATCCCGTATTCTACGCTTGTTCAAGGAGGGTATCCAGTATTATAATTATCCTGTTTTACGAGGATATTGACATTTACTACTGTTCAGGAAAGGAGCCGCCTTTGCATAAACCCTATCACGAAGCACTGCAACCTCTGGGCAATCTGGGCATTCAGGTCTCTATGGCAGCCATGGAAAGTCCCCACCGGCCTCTGCACTGGCACGAGGCCATGGAGATCCTGTACTGTGTAAACGGGGAGGTCACCATCCGCATCGGTCAGGATACGGTGCAGTTGTGCCGCAACCAGCTCATCGTCTTTGACGCCAAGGAGGTACACGCCATTCATTCCGGTTCCACCCTGTATATGTTCCTGTGCATCCATGTGGATAAAAAGCAGCTCTCCGTCTACTGCCCCGACTTAGAGCTGTACCGGATCCGCTGCCGCCCTCTTCCGCTGGACGATCCTTCTTCCACCCACTATATCCGTCTGTGCCAACTGGCCCAGGATCTGATCCGCAACCATATCAAAAATGAAAGCACCAGCGCCATGCGCTCCGACGGCACGGCCTTGCTGATGCTTGCTGATCTGATCCGTTATTTTTCTGTCTATGCCCCCTCCGGCACCGTCACAGCTCAAAAGCAGCCCAATGATACCATCCGGGACATCATCACCTATGTAAATGAGCACTACAGTGAAAAACTGACGCTGGATGACATGGCCGCCTATACCGGCTTTACCAGAGAATACTTCTGCCGCTTCTTTAAAAAGCACATGGGCATTACCTTTTTGCGCTATCTGGATGAAGTGCGCATCTCCCATGCCGGCCGACTGCTGCGGACCACCGATCTGCCTATCGCAGAAGTCATGACCCAAAGCGGTTTTTCCAACCAGACCCTTTTTAACCGGCTCTTTAAAGAACTCTACGGTATGACCCCCAGGGAAGTTCGCCGGCAAAACGCCGGTGTTTAATGTGGACTTTTCAGGTTCGTTCCGCCAGCTAAAAAGTCCCATTTTTTCTCTTTTCTTGCCGCAGTTTACTGCGGCAACACGAGGAGAATTTCGCGAAGGCGAATTCTCCGATGTGATCTTGCATTGATGACGTTTACGGCATCAATGCCGTTTGAAAGAAATGCCATCAGGCATTTCTTTCAAACTTCTCCTCGAGTCTTAGAAACACAGGAAATATTGTCTTTTAATTTCCCGTTATCATAATGCGGTTTTGCAGCATGCTGCCCACTGCCTCCGCAAAGAGGTCCAGCTGTCTGATCCTGGTAAAGTCCTGTCCGTAAATCCGGTGTACCGCAGGCAGCGCATCCTCTCCGCCCATAAACACACAAAGCACGCTGATGCCCGCCATCCTGGCCCGATGCACCTCAGCGGCTGTATCATCCACAGCCACAGACGCGGCATAATCCTGATAGGAGCCTGATGCAGAGCGAACTTTGATCACATCATTGGGCTGACAGTCTGATAAAAGGATCAGGATCCGGTGCTCTGCATGGTTCTCCTTTTGCAACAGCCCCGAAGCCAGCCGGATGGCCAGTCCGTCCCGGTTGGCACCGGCTGTAAAATAGTCAAAGATCTTTCTGTTCCGATCATTCTCAGCGTAGTCCCGGTATACATTCATCACCGTATAGCCATTCATGGCGCAAAAAGAAGAGACCCGCACCGGGATCTGACACTCCGTCAACGCCTGGGCCAGGATATACCCCTGGGCCGCCACCGTCTCCTGCCTGCACAGCTGGGAGGTGGAGGCATCTAACAGGATGTCCACCGTCAGATTTCCCATATCCCCCCTTATAGTTTTGGTAAAGACCTTATCATCATTTAGATACAGGGCCCGCCAAACTCTGTCTCCCTGCAGCTTCCCCGTGGCTGCCTTTATGGTCTGGTCTTCTAAGTGCACCAGCACGGAATTGCGGATCCTTGCCGCCAGCTTTTCTTTCTGTACCCGGCACAGGCTCTCCTGTGCCTCATACGCCTTCCGGTTCTTCTCTCCCTGCCGGATGGCCTCCCGGCGCATTTTCCCGGCAAAACCTGCCTGCAGCATTTCCTCTGTATAATCACCTCTGGTGATGTGCAGTTTCACATCCTTATGATTTCCCTGACAGTATTCCTTCTGCAGCGCTGCCGTTTCCTTTTCATCATAAAAGGGCTTACCAAAGTAATTGGTGATATATTCCTTCAGTCCTTCATCGGTCTGGGCGGTATAACTGGCAAAAGCCACCTGCAGGCGGCTTTGGTCCAGCACCTGGCTGCCGTATTCCGCTACATGCTCACCGTAGCCAAAGGACATTCTGCGGACCGGTCCTCTTTCCGGATCCCCCCGTCCCTTTCTTCGAAACAGAGAAAAAAGCTGCCAGGGGGAGGGAATCTTCCGTTCTCTCTCCGGCATTTCCCCAGCCCCTGCCCGGTAGGTAAAATATTTTTCCAGGGTCTTTGTCAGATGGGCAATGACCTCTTCCGTATCTAACCCGGCGCCTAGCTCCAGCTCATCCAGCAGTTTTACATCCACCAGATCCGGCAGACCGCAGGCCTGGCCTAAAGCCCTTCGAAAATGGCCCTTGGTGATGGCCACCAGCCGCTGTCCCGCGGAGTCCTCCAGAGAAAAGGCTCCTTCCATAGAGGCCAGCTTTTGCTCCGCATAGGCCCTTCGCAGGGAAGGAAGGACAGGCCGCACTTTGCTCTCCCGCTCATAGGCGGCATTCTCCAGGGCCAGCCAGAAAAGACTCTCATAGACGCTCTGGTCGATCTTTTCATGAAAGGTATTATAGAAAGCCAAAAGCTTTTCCCAATCATAGTGCAGGTGGACTGCCCCTACGATGCTGTTCCAGTATACGTCAGCCTTCCCATCAAAATCATAAACTCGAAAACCCGTCTCGATGGTATAATCGTGGGCACTGTTCCAGATCAGATTGGCCGCCCGTTTCTTTTCAAATTCTGTAATTTCCATAGTAAACCCCATTCCACAAACGCTTTGCGTCGGGTTCCCCACTCTCTTATGCAAAGATCGCGTTCCTATCCAGATCCGCCGGAAAGCGCACCGTGATCATATCCCGCACCAGCTGTCTTTCGTATTCCTCGAAGCACTTATTGACGATGCCCAGCTCCAGGGCCTGCATAGCCGGCAGTCCCCGCTCTATCATCTTAATAGCTGCCAGAAGACCTCTTAGATCCAGTGCTTTTGTGGAGATCTCGCCTCCCTCGCATTTGCGGCGGATGTCTCCAAAAAGACTGGCAAACTGCTGCTTGTAAGCGGGCTTGATGGAAGGATACTTATCCTGGATCAGCTTCTCTAAGTTCTCCTGGGTGATGATGGGCATCTGGATGATCATGAAGCGGGATGCCAGAGCCTCATTGACCTCTCTTGTGCCGGCATAACCGTAGTTCATGGTACCGATAAACCGGGTTGCCTCATGGAGAGTGATCCGCTCATACCCAGGCACATCAATGATGCGACGAAAATCCAGGGTGGCATGCAGCACTGCCAGAGATTCGTTTTTGGCCATATTGATCTCATCTAAGACGCCAAAGCCCCCTTCCTGGGCACACTGCAGGATCGGTCCTTTGCGCAGGGTCACCTTGCCGTTTTCAAAGGTATCCGTGCCGATGAGAGAAGCCGCATCCGTATTAATGTAAAAAGAGATGTCCCATTCCGGCCTTCCAAGCACGGCACAAAGGCCCTCTGCCAGCACATTTTTGCCTGTGGCCTTAGGCCCTACCAGAAGGAGATTTTCCCCCGCCAACAGGGTAGAGAGGGCCTGCTCCCAGATTTCTTTTCCATAATAAAAATAAGGCGGTGTGGGGACCCTGCTCTCTGCACCTTCTCCCAGCTTATAAAAGCTGCGAAAGTGCTCCGCCTCTTTCAAAATGCTCTCCGATACCCCTTCCTGTCTGAGAAATGCTGCTATATCCATGGTTTCCTCCCTATATTTCTCGTACATTTCCCTGAAAAACTTTTTTGAAAAATGTAAAAGGCCGCCGGACGTACCCTGGTCCGACGGTCTTTCTGTTGTCAGTCTTGTTTCCGCTATTGATGCGGACCTAATCCCTTAGCATACGGAAGGCGGACCCAGCCACACTCCGCTGTCCGTCTTACGCTCACGCAGCTGCTTTCTTTTTGCCGTTTATGATCACGACGATCAGATAGCAAACAGCAAAAGCCGTACCGATCACATAAGAAATGGTCCAGGGAAGATTAAAGCCAATCTTCTGGCTTGCGATAAAGGTGCAGGTTACAAATGCATAGAACACACCGGGAATCATGGGCATCCATATGTATTTAGCCTTGCCGTTCTTATACATCCAGGCTGCGATGCCGGCCAGTGCGAACAGTGAGATCATCTGGTTGGACCATGCGAAATATCTCCACAGGGTATTGAATCCGTTGGAGTCAAACTTAGCCCAGATCAGGATGAGATAAACCAGTGCGAATACCGGAACAGCCAGGCCTATGCGCTGCTTATTGTTCTCCTGCTTTAAGTGAAGAGAGTCAGACAAGGTCAAACGCAGTGCACGAAGCGCCGTATCACCGGAGGTGATAGGCAGGATGATGACACCGACCAGGGCAATCACGCCGCCTACAGGGCCCAGTGCATTCTTGCAAAGAACACCTACTACGGAAGTAGCGGACACAGCCACCAGCTCCCCATTTTTCAAAACATTGTAAGCACCGTCTACCATGGTGACACCGCCGGCAGATGCGCCCATGTTGATCATGGCCATAGCACCTGCTGCCCAGCACATAGCGATAAATCCCTCTGCCACCATCATATTGAAGAAGGCCATGCGGCCGTTCTTCTCAGATTCGATGGTACGGGAGATCAGTGCGGTCTGGGTGCTGTGGAAACCGGAAAGGATACCGCAGGCAACGGTCACGAAGAAGATAGGCAGGAAATGATTGCCGTCTGCTGCAAAGGGACCGGAGCCGAAGTAGCTGCCGAAGTCAAAGCCGCCGTCAGCTGCAAACACACCTACGGTGTTCCAGTTATCCCACAGGTTGATCAGAGGATATCCCTTGGTAAAGATAGCCACGAAAATGCCCAGTGCGGAGAATACCAGGATCAGACCGAAGATGGGATAGACCCGTCCGATGATCTTATCGATAGGGAATACGGTAGCGATCAGGTAATACACGAAGATGATCGTGTAAATGATCCAGGTAGATACTTCCTGGGGCGTGCCGCCAAATCCAAAGACCTGGGTGGCTGCGATGTCGCCGGGGGTGTAAATAAATACAGCGCCTACTAACAGCAGCAGGACACAGACAAAGATATCGTAGAGAATATAAACCACCTTGTTGGTGTAATTCTTTACCAGATCAGGCATCTGTGTGCCGCCGTCCCGGGTGCAGATCATGCCGCTGAAATAATCATGCATGGAACCGCCGATGACATTGCCGATGGGAATAGCAAGAAAAGCGATGGGTCCAAACAGGATACCCTGAATAGGTCCAAGGATCGGTCCGGTGCCTGCAATGTTCAGCAGGTTGATCAAACTGTTCTTCCATGTCTTCATAGGGACGTAATCCACACCGTCCTGCTTGGCATAAGCAGGGGTCTCTCTGTCGTCCGGTCCGAAGACACTCTCGCAAAGCTTACCGTACAGCAGTCCGCCGCCGATCAGAATCACGAGGCCGATGATAAATGTAGCCATATCTCCTCCTTCTCGGTCACTTGTTTTATTGGGTACCTGTGACCTTCTCTCATAAAAAAATATTACCAGCAGTCACTGCAGATATTGGCCTTATCTGTAGTCCCGCACAGTAAACAAAGGTTTGATGGCGACTACCTGCAGGTAGTCCTCCTTAGCCAGCACCACGGAAGAATCCATGGCTTTTAAGTCTGTCTTTAAGACCTCCAGCGCCTCCTCTATGGTCTGAGCTCTCTCCTGCTGCAGGATGCGGATCATCCTGTCAAAGGTATAGATGTGGGCATAGCAACAGGGAATCGGGAAATCTTCCAGATGCTTCACTGCCCTTTCCATAGCCTCCACGGAGGCCTCATATTCCTTATCCCGCAGCTTTCTGTTGGTGAGCCTGCTGGGAAGTCCTTTGCTGTTGATGGCCAGAAAGATCAGCATGATGCCGATAAGGGCAAGTACGATCCCCACGCTTTTATCAGCCATTCTCATTATCACCATTCCGGCTATCGCTGCCGCCGCCCCCGTCACCAGCATGCCCATCGCCACATATTTTATCCACGGCTTCATCAGATCCGCATGGCGCTTTAATTTGGCCATGGCTGCCATCTGTTCATAGAGGCCGGGACGCTTGTGGATCTCCCACCTGGCATCCTCCAGGATCCGTTTGCTTTTCCGGGCGGTCTCGGACAGATCATTGGCCAGGATCCTGGCCTCTGTCTCCTGCCGCTGCTTTTCTCTCTTCTCGCCCTCCGGGGAGAGGAGACTGATCTCGAGATGGTTTTTCTCCAGATCATCCAGCATCTTATCCGCATCCTGCAGATAGCGGAAAGCGCAGGACTGTTCCTTATCTCCATCGTAGCGGACTACCACGAACAGCACCGGTGCCAGAAAGCCCTTGCCCTCCGGATTGCTGACGCCTACCCGCTTAAAGACATGGGTCACATTGGCGTAAGGAATATAATACCGGCGGGGGTGCATAGTGCTTCCCATATAGATGGCTTTTTCACCCAGGCCGCACTGGTCATACCGGCGCGCCCTGCGGCGATCTGCCTTTACCTCGGCCGGCTCCAACGCGGTGCTCAGCGGTTTTGCAATACTCATGTTTACCTCTCATGCCACAGTTTAGTGCGCATAGCCAGTATGCAGCCCCTCCCGGAAAATCCTGCTAGGTACTCTTAGGCATTCTGACAGACGTACCCATTAATGATAACATGCTTTGCGTATAAATAATACGAAAGTTGTTAAGATATTGCTTATAATTTACCTTTTTTGTTACAATTCAGCCCTCAGCCAGACAGCAGGATGTGTCCGGATACAGAGCCCTAACGACGAAAAGAGGCATCCCGGGATCCGGGACGCCTCTCGTCAGCATAAAAGGGGGGGAGAGATGCAAGTATTAAAAAAAAAAAAAACGCTCATCCGTAGCTTAATATCATGGTCATGGAGGTCACGTCATCGTCAAAGAACGGCGGGGAGAGACCTTTCCGGTTCTCCTGGATGTAGAGTTCTTCCCCGGAGGGGGAAATGAGCACCGGGAAGCAGCCGCCTGTGGATGTCCCCACTCCCGCTGAGAGCATCAGTTCCAGACAATCATCGCTCATGCGCCAAACGCCGGTATAGAGACGCTGATACTCCTGCCCGTCCTCAAACTGATAGAAAAGCTCCGCCACGCCGAAATACTCCGGATCGCCGCAGCCCCGACGCAGCTCCATGATCCAGCGGTCACAGACCCAGGTGGTATCCGCCAGCCCCTCATCCGTGGGCGGCAGCCACCAACTGTCTCCCGCGGGGTCGGCCCAGTCCTGTGTATAGTCCAGCCCGGTGGTATCACCGAAGACGGTGAAATTCAGCATGGCGGCATTTCCTTCCCTATCGGCCGGCAGCACGAGATTTTCCCACTCGTCCAGTTGCGGATACCATTTGATATCGGCGCTGTTTTCGGCGATGACATGGATCTCAATATCCGGCTTGTCCAGATATTCCTCGCAATGGCTAAAGACCAAAATGGGCTGTGCCTGCTCGCTGCGGTAGAGGACTTTAACATTCTCCGGCTGCTCGCTGCTGCGGTCAGATGTCCATTTGACCCGGTTTACGGCAAAGCTGCTGTTTTCGTCTCTTGGGACGAAGCAGAACAGATCGCCGTAGCTGCCCCCCAGGATCCGCTCCGCAGGAATGGTCAGAAGGAAGGGCATCTCCTGTGCCAAACCGCTGCAGTTGTCCTGAATCCAGTCCGAAAGAGAGGAAAGATCTCCAGCCTCCCGGTACCCCAGATAGGCCACTGCGCAGGCCTGCTCCGTCTTTGCCATGCAAGTACGCAGCAGGTCGATGGCTTCTTTCTCCTCCGGGGTCTGTTCCTCCTGTGAAGCAGCAGACGTACCCCCGGCTTTCACACCTTTGCCACCGGACAGGGTCTCTGCCGCACTGCTGCTTTCCTCTGCCGGTGCGGTATTTGCCTCAGAGGTATCACCGGTAGACAAAGGATCATCAACGCTGCCGTTTTCCTCTGCCGATGCGGTCTTCGTCTCTGAAGTATCACCGGTAGACAGAGAATCATCAACGCTGCCGCTTTCCTCTGCCGGCGAGGTCTTTGTATTCCCGCCGCAGGCTGCCAGGCTCAGTGCCAGACTCAGGCACAGAAGCGCCGGAGCAAAACGTCTCGTGATCGGATGCTTCATGGTCAGGCCTCCTTTTCAGAACTTTCCGCTGCTCACTCTGCTGCCGAGACGGCAACTGCAGAATGAGCAGCAGCCTCTTTCGTCGGGAACGAGATTCCCTCCGTCGGAGGTCTCATTGTATGATCTGATCTATCCGTTCACCGCACCGCCGCAGTATTCACAGCAACCGTTGACGTCCGGCATGGTAGTTGCGCCGCAGCAAGGGCAGGTGACCGCTATCTTGGGCGCGGCTGCCTGTTCTGCCTTTTTGCGCACGTCCTTGCGGATCCGCGTGAGCGCCTGCTTGATCTCCTCACCCATCTTCTTGTAATTGCGGTATTCTACATTAGTCTCCGGATTATGATTTGCCGTCATTCCGGGACGTGCAGGCGTCGGCGTGATGTCCACGGAGCCGGAATTGAGCTGAAACCGAATTTCGTCGAAATAAGGGTTATTGACGAAGATAGTGACATAGAAGTCGTAGGAATACTCATAGCGAGGCGGATTGTAGCTGACCTCCTTGCCGTCCTTATCCTTCCGCTTGATCTCCGAGCGGCTCTCGTCAATATCCAGGTTGCAGCCGGTCACATCTGAGAAGTCCATCACGTCCGGGTTGGCCTCTGCAAGATCACGGGCGCTCGTCACCATAAATTTTCCTGCGTCCTCATCCAGAAGCACCTTCACATTCGTGCCAAGGGCCCTTGTTGTGTGGAATGCCGACACCTTTTCCCTGTTTTCTTCGCGGTAGGCAAGCTGCGTCTTGATCTCATCCACCGTGCTGCCGCGCCGGTCGGAGAACCACGGTGAGAGCTTTTTGGCGCAGTCTTTGCAAAGGTTTCCGTTTTCCAGCTTGCGATTGCCCAGCAATCCGATCTTTTCTCCGCAAATGTCACAATACTTCTTATCAAACAGTCCCATACGCTCTTACTCCTTTATCTTTTGCAAGTTTACAGTTTCCTCTGCGCCATCCGTTAACTCCACTTCTATTCGAAGTGTTCCATCGCCGTCCGGTTCCTCTGTCACATACGGGTTCTCCATTCCGCCGCCTCCGTCCATGATCTGATCCGTGACAAAATGCTTATACAGAAAGAATCCCGTCAATACTAAAAGAGCAAACACCGATACGATGATCACCCCGATCTTCTGTATTTTTTTTGAAGGTTTCTGAATGATCGTCACTCCTTTCTAAAGCGTATCGATCACGCCTGCAAGATATGTCGGTGATATGGACGCATAAACGAAATTATCGGCCAGTTGATCCTTTACTGCCTGCCGCACATCGGCCGCCAATAGTTCATCTGCCTTCTCATCCACCAACAGAAGTGTTTTGCAGCTTAATTCGCCTTCATTGCTCCGCAGTTCGTCAAGAAGCTTTATTCTTTCGCCTAATTGCCGGACTCCCTGCCGGGTGACCTCCATCAACAGCACGTTGGCATGGCAGGTACGGCACAGGGATACCGTTTCTTCAGGCTTCGCAGAACGGTACACCCGGAAAGCGAGATGGCTGTCTGCAAGCACCTTTGTGATCGCTTCTGCAAACAGTTCACTTTGCATATCCAACACAATTCTTCGCATGCTTTCTTACCACCACCTTTCCCAGTTTGTGTTTATCGTAACAGCACGCCTTCCGAAATACCCCCGCCGATCGGATAGGGTCTGTAATTATTTTTTTGTTGCTGTTCAATCCACGACCAAGCGGCGGTTTCTATCGCCTGACCGGCATCTGAATAGTAGCATTTTTTCCATTCTCTCTTCCGTGTGGGAGCAGCAGGCGGCATTGCCTTTTTATACCCGCATGGTATCATAATGAAAACAGTACTTGCACAACGGAGGGGATGATATGAGCAGGGCGACACAAAGAAGCATACTCGCGGCGCTGATCGTACTGCCGCTTATGGCGTTTGCTGCAAGCCTGCAATATCTTACACAAAGCGGTATACTCCCTCCGAATGCTTTGCTGCTGCGCGGCACGATCCATATCTGTCTGCTGACGGCCTGGGGCGTTTCGATCCGCACCCGCATCATTCAGACACAGGTGCGGCGGTATCTGCTGACGATCATAGTGATGATGGCATTGTGGATGCTGCTTAAAGTTATCAAACATTCGATCGACAGCATGGATATCAAGCGCTGGCTCTGGTATTGGTACTATCTTCCCATGCTGTTCATCCCGGTTGTGGCTCTGTTTGTAAGTATGTCGCTGGGTAAAGCGGAAAATTACCGGCTGCCCCTTTGGACGAAGCTGCTTTATGCACCGTCGGCGCTCCTGCTTCTCCTTGTCCTGACAAACGACCTGCACCGGGACGTGTTTTCTTTCCCCTCCGGCGTTATGACGGACACTGAATATCGCTATGAGGCAGGTTATTACATCGTTCTGCTGTGGATAATACTATGTGCGTTTTTTTCTTTCGCTGTAATGCTGAAGAAATGTCGCATCCCCCAGAGCAAGACCATCCTCCTGCTGCCGCTGCTCCCACTCGGTCTGTCTTTGCTCTATACCACCGCATACATACGCGGCGTCCGCTTCATCCTGCTTTTGGCAGGCGACATGACCGTCACCCATTGCCTGCTGATCTGCGCCGTCTTTGAAGGATGCATCCGGTGCGGTCTGATCCAATCCAACACGGGATACGATGAACTGCTGGAGGCAACCCTGCTGCCGGTTCAGATCACAGATGCAGACTTTTCCCCGCAACATATCTCCGCCGCAATGGGCGAGCCGATATCACAGGATACGCTGCGCCAGATGGATGCAGATACCGTCATGCCGGATGCCGACACGCTTTTGAAGCGACATTCGCTGCACAATGGCTGGGTGTTCTGGGAAGAGGATGTTTCCGAGCTGAACCGACTCCGCGAGGCACTGGAGCTGACACAGGAAGAACTGCGTGACATGGGCAACGTTCTGACGGCAGAAAACGCACAGCGGGAAAAACATCTGCGACTTTCGGAGGAAAACCGCCTGTATGACATGATGGAAGTGCAGACCTCCCGGCAGATCGCGATGCTGCAGGGGCGCCTTACCGCCATACAGAGAACAGCGGACGAGGACACAGCCGGAAGGCTTCTCGCCCAGGCTATCGTGATCGGAACCTATATCAAACGGAGAAATAATCTGATCTTTGTCGGTACACAGCGGGGTGTGATCTCCCTGCAGGAGCTTCGGCTGTGCTTTAATGAGTCCATAGAGAGCCTGAACCTGTACGGTGTGGAATGCAGAGCGCTCATAGACGGGGAGATCCTGCTGGCTATGGAGCAGGCGATGCAGATCTATGACCTGTTTGAAGCCGTCGTGGAGACAGGACTGGAGTCCTTGCGATCACTGCTGCTCTCTGCTGAGATCAGGGATCATATCGAGGTTAATATCTGCGTATCCTGTAAGGAATCCCTCAGCAGCTTAAAGGAGCGGTTTCCTGCGCTGGAATGGATGCAGGACGAGGACGACTTACAATATATTCTCTGTAAAACGAAAAAGTCGGGTGGAGTAGAAACATATGGACAAGATCAAGGAAAGCTTTGACCACCTTCCCATTGCAGTCTGCTTTTTTGACACAAACGGTATCGTGCGGCTCATCAACCACCGAATGCTCGCCATAGCAAGCCTTTTGCAAAGAAATGGCGTGCAGACCCTTACCGAACTGGAAACCGCCCTGCAAACGCCACCTGAAGGTATATACTGTCTGGAACCGAAGCTTGGGATCTTTCGTTTTCCGGACGGCAGTGCGCTGCGCTTTTCCCAGGAGCAGGTCACCACAAAAGCAGGGGTTCGATATACACAGGTCACCGCCACCGATGTGACACAGCTGATGCAGCGGCAGTCCGAACTGAACGAGGAAAATACAAAGCTTGCCGAGGCCAATGACCGGCTGCGGAGAATTTTTGAGCAGATGCCGGAGATCATCCGCGAAGAAGAGACCCTTGCGATGAAACAGCGGGTCCATGATGACATCGGACATAGCATCCTGGCCGCACGGCGGGCACTGCAGAGGCCAAGCGGACTTTCATCGCTCAAAGAAAGTGCGGCACTTTTTGAACAGGCCATTGCTGTACTTTACCGCTCCAATCAGATGCGCGCTGCATCTGACTCGCTGGAAACTGCCATCGGCAAAAGCAGTGAAATGGGCGTTCGTGTACTGATAGAAGGGGAGGTCTCTGATATGCCTTCCATGCGGTCACTGGCGGCATTGGCCATTACCGAATGTGCGGCGAACTGTGTTCGCCATGCCGACGGCACGGAGCTGTATGTGCACTTTAAGCAGCGCTTGGGACATGCAGCGCTTATTCTGACCAACAACGGTGTGCCGCCGAAGGAGGAGATCCGGGAGGGCGGCGGCCTTTCCATGCTGCGGCGCCGCGTAACAGAAGCCGGCGGCGCAATGTATGTTCAAAGTACACCTTACTTCAAACTTCTTCTCACACTTCCGGAAAAGGAGGTACCTGCCCATGAGAGTAATGATCGTTGAAGATCAGCCCATGATCCGCAGTCTGCTGGAAAGCTACTTTCCGGTGGATGACGGACATCAGATCGTCGCGTCTATTCCGGGCGCAAAGCAGGCCGTCGAGATCTGCCGGAGCACCCCGGTGGACCTTGTCTTGATGGATGTGCAGACACAAAACCGGGAGAACGGCCTGACAGCCGTCCGAAACATCAAGGACATGTATCCCAAGATCAAGATCATCGTCGTGACCTCGCTGATCGACAGCGCAGTTCTGGAAAATGCCAGATCAGCCGGGGCAGACAGTCTGTGGTACAAGGATTCTACGGAAAACCGCCTGATGGAAATCGTGGGGCGGACAATGGCCGGCGAGCACATCTTTCCCGATGCACCGCCGCCTGTCCGGATCGGTATGGCGAAAAGTACAGAATTTACTAAAACAGAGCTGAAAGTGCTGCGCTACCTGCTCCGGGGTCTGTCCTACCCCCGCATCGCATCGGAGATGGGCATAGAAATGTCCACCGTCAAGTTTCATGTGACCAACATGCTGCAAAAAACCGGACTGGAAAATAAGCTGCAGCTTGCCTTAGCAGTCAGCGAGGTAAAAATGATCGCCGATCTGGATGAGGACTAAGTGCACACAGCCCGCAGGTCCACTCTCCCTGTCTCTCTTCACCTGCTGTCAGTCCAGTACCTCATGGAGCTTTGGTACGATGATATCCAAAGAATCCGGCTCCATCATCTCATCGTGCTCTCTGGGGGTCAGGGTTACTGTCAGCTTATCCTTTTCGCAGTAATTCTCATAATTTCCCGCCTGCTTTTTCATCATTTCCTGCCAATACTGCAGCACTTCTCCCTCTGCCGCTGCCGGGGTATGCTCCGGTTTAAAGTAAGTCACTGCCCCGTGATATATCTTCGGCACATGGGCATTGAGGTCCGCCGTGACCTGGGCAGCATTCTCAACTACCGCCTCCAGCATGCCGTTTTCCCGAAGTTCCTTAAAGAGGGGGCAGGTCTCAAAATAGCTGCGGCCCACGCCGGCCTGCATAGGTGCCGCCAGCTGCCGCATTTCCTGACTGGCCAGCGCATGGGCATCCAGCAGGATCAACTGCTCCACCTTTTCTCCCTGCTCCTCCAGCTGGCAGGCCATCTCATGTGCCACCACGCCGCCGTAGCACCAACCTCCCAGGATATAAGGCCCCTGGGGCTGATATTTCTTTATGATCTCGATATATCTGGACGCGATCTGAGGGATACCATGACGTATATCCTCTCTGTGATAGAGATTATAGGGTTCCACCACTGCAAAGCTGTAGTCCTCTTTGATCCTTTGGGCCAGTTGGTAGTAGGCACTGCTGCCGGTATTGCCGGTATGGACGAAGAACAGCTTCTTCTCCGGTTTATGAGAATAGATAAAGATTTCCTTATCCTCTCCCCGGCCGGGCACAGACAGATCCTCTGCCTGATGTCCTTCCTGCCATTCTTTTCCTTCTTCCCCAAAGCCTTCCCGGTCTGTCTCCACAGCCTGCACGAAAAGCTCCTTCCAGGATGCGATCTCCTGATCCTCCGGGTAAAAGTGCTGCAACAGCTCCATCATCCGGGCAAAGAGTCTGCGCAGTACAGGCATCTCATAGGCCGCCTTATTGGCCGTCACCAACAGGCAGGATGGCCCATCACTTCTATCCAGGCAGCTTACCCGGAACATAGGCGAAAATTGCAAGTCAAAGGGTTTTGTCTCTTCTTCCCTGCACAGCCTTGCATAGGCCGCCGCAATGTCCGCTTCCCGGCTGTGGATCATGGTAATAGGGATCTTCCTGTCCGTGATGACACATTGAAAGACGGATACATCCCGGCAGGCTACCGAGGCCCGCATCTCGGGGTGGTCCTGCGTCAACGTATCCATTATCTGCCGCAGATCCTCTTCCCTCAACCGACTCTCCAATGCAAAGAAAAACCGATTATCGGATACCAGTCTGTCAGGATGGATCAACTGCTGACAAAGCAGATCATCCTGTTTGGCACTTAAGGGCAATACCTGACAGATATGCTCTCCATGGGCCAGGTAGGCATATTTGACTCTCTCGTACTCTTCCACTGTCCAGAGTCTTTCATAGTGGATCTGCGCCGCCCGGGCGATCTCACGCAGAGAATCAAGGGCCAGGATCTTAGCCCCGCTGATCCGGATACCCTGCTCTCCCAGCATAGAAGCAAGTTCCATGGCCCGCAGGGAATCTCCCCCCAGCTGTACAAAGCTATCGTCCGGATCGACGGCACCCTCTAAATGCAATACGGCACATGCTGCCTCCACCACCCGCAGCTCAGCTTCGCTGTAGATAGCCCCCAGAAAATGCAGCTGCAGGGCAGGCTCCGGCAGCTCTGCACGGATCACCTTGCCATTGGCATTCCGGGGCATGGCTTCTACCGCTGTCCACAGATCCGGCATCATATAGGAGGGCAGGAACCTGGCCAGGGCCTCTGTAACCTTTTTCTCATCAAAGGTTTCTGTCGACTCATAATAGCATGCCAGATGATCGATACCGTTGACGGTCCGCAGTACCACCACTACCTGCCCGGCCGCCATGCCCAACTCTGCAAAGGTCTTGGATACCTGGGTCTCCACTTCACCTGTCTCGATGCGAAAGCCCCGCAGCTTTACCATATTGTCCATGCGTCCCAGGATATAGTAAATGCCCTTTTCATCCCGGCGCATCCGGTCTCCCGTGCGGAAATACAGCTTGCCGTCTATCTCTATCCACTTGGCCGCCGTCTGCTCCGGCAGATTCAGGTACTGATGGGACATCCGGGGATCACACAGCAGCAACTCCCCGGTCTCTCCCTCTTTCACGGGATGCAGCTCCTCATCCATCAAAAGGGCATGGTCTCCCTTGGTCAGATAGCCGATGGGCATAATGGTCTCATCCCCGTGAACCCGTATGGAAAAGATGGTAGCCAGCTCCGTGCTGCCGTACATATTGTAGACTCTGGTCTCCCGGGAACAGGGCGTGAAATTGCGCATCTTTTCGCCGCCGGCAAAAAGGGTGATGCCGCTAAGATCATATTCCTCTGCCATGGCCGCCGTCAGGCTGGAGGGCATAAAAATGTGGGTGATGCCCTTTTCCCTGATATAGGCATAGAGCACATCGATATTCTGCTTCACCCCATTTGGGGCGATATGTACTGTTCCGCCTCTTTGCAAGGTGCCGAACATAAAGACATTGGTGGCCACAAAGGTAAAGCCGGACATGATGCCCATATGGCTGTCTTCGGAAAAAGTAAGTCCCTCATGATTGGCCGTCCAGTCATTGACATTCTGCAAAAGGGCGTGGCGGTGCACCACGCCCTTGGGTTTTCCCGTGGTGCCGGAGGTATAGAGGATCATCACCGGATCATCGGCGCACCGGGACACCGGTGTAAAAACAGGCAGCGGCCTCGCCTGGTCAAAATAAAAGATCTGCCGGCCGGCAAAAGCCTCTTTCCTCTCCTCTGCCAGCGTACGATCCGCAAGGACAAACCGCGCCCCTGCATCCTCCATCATGTAGGAAAGTCTCTCGTCCGGGTACCCTTCATCCAACGGAAGGTACACACCGCCCGCCTTCATGACCGCTATGGCCCCTACCAGAATCTCCTTTTGTCTGGAGACAAAGATGGCTACTGCCTCCCCGGCACCAAGGCCTGCCTCCTTAAGGGAGGCGGCCAGCGCATTGGTCAGCTCATCCGCCTCCCGATAAGTCAATGTTCCCTGCTCATCACACAGCGCCGGGTGGGCCGGCGTTGCCTTAGCCAGCCCGGAAAAATGTTCATGAAACAGTAAATTCATGGTTGTGTTTCCTCTTACCTCTCGCCCTTTACTTTCCTTCCTTTACTCCCCGTCCTTTAAGCCGCCCATGACCTCCAGGAAGCGGTGCACATAGGCCGTTCCGCATACCGGCCAGCTAAAGCCGTACCGGGCCAGGATCTGGGTCGTATAGGAAACGCTCAGTTCATCCAGGCCAAGGGAAGACTTGCTGCCCTGCTCATTGGTAGCATAAGCCATAAAGGGTCTCATGGCATCGCAAAGAGCCGGATCCTGCAAAGCCTTCTGCAGTGCCTGGGCGAATTCTTCATTCTCCGCATACCGGATCTCATATCCCTGCTCCCGCATGCTCTCTACCACATCTCCCATCAGTGGTCTGTGGTTATTGCTCATCATGAAGCATACGCAGTCCCGGGGGGTCTGTCCCAACAGCACTACTGCCTCTGCCACCTTGTCAATGGGAGAGAACTCCGTGCTTGTTACTGCCACCTCATAGGGCACCAGTCCCAGAAGGGCAAAGCCCTTTAATGTGTTCATGTAGTTATTGGATCCGGCATTGATCTGGAAATGGCCGTCCTTTTCTCTGGGGGCCAGATTGCCTGCCCGCAGCACCTTGGCATTGAGGTCTTCCTTCAGGATCTTTTCATAGATCAGTCTCTCTGCCAGGAATTTGGAGCGGACATACTGGTTATCCTCATAGATCTGTCCCACATAAAGCATATGCTCGTCGTAAATAAGGCCGTCTCTGGGCACGCCCGCAGTGGGATGTCCGAAGATGCTCTCCGTGGAAACATGTACCAGCCGTGCATTATTCTTCTGACACCAGTCGATGAGGTTTTGTACGATACCCAGGTTGGCTCTCTCGATCTCATCGCCCTTTGCGAAGTGCTTGACGCTGGCTGCGCAGTTAATGACAGTAACCTCCTGCGCCTCGATCCGCAGATCTGCCAGTGCGGAAGCTTCCATGGCATCCCCCTCTATCACGAAAATGCGGGTGCCGAAAAGTTCCTCACAGTCTTCGCCGAAGTAATATTGCAAAAGTGCCTGGAAACGCTGTTTCGCACTCTGGTCTTTTTTCCCACGGATCAGGCAGTAGATCCTGCTGTCGGTCTTATCCAGGAGCTGTCGGAATACATGGATGCCCAGATAGCCTGTGGCACCGCACAGCAGCACATCTCCCAATACCTGCTGCTGTCCCTTTCGGAAGGCCTCCACCGTATTACCCCGGAGCAGGGCATTGATGTCGTGATAATCGTAGCCGTCCCGTCCGATCTCTGTGGTGCCGAGGCCGTAGAAGGAATCTCCGCCTCCGGTACTTTCCGGCGCTGCCGTCTGCACTTTCTCTTCCCCGGCAGCTGCTGTCACACTCTCCCCGCCGGCAAAGGCTGCCAGCATTCTGGGAGTAGTGTTTTCAAAGACATTCTGATAAACGATGGCATAGCCCAACTGATTGGCTGCCACTACCACCCGCATGGCGCTGATGGAGCTGCCGCCCAGCTCGAAGAAGTCGTCGGCCACGCCTACTTTTTCCACCCCCAGGATCTGGCTGAAGATGGTGCAGAAATCCTCCTCTGCCTTGTTAGAAGGTGCCTCATAGCCGGCCTTCTTTACCTCCGGCTTCGGCAGTGCCTTCTTATCTACCTTCTGGTTGATGGTCAGCGGGATCTTGTCGATCTGCATGGTAACTAACGGCACCATGTAGGCAGGCTTACGATCCTTGATAAACTGATCCAGGCTCTCGATCTCTACCGTCTCCTTGCTGACGATAAAGGCTGCCAGATACTTTCCGCCGTTGTCATAGCTGTAAGCCTGTACCGTGGCATCCGTGATGCCCGGATATTCCCGGATCACTGCCTCTACTTCCTTGGTCTCCACACGGAAGCCGCGGATCTTGACCTGGCCGTCCTTTCTGCCCACGAATTCTACATTGCCATCCTCCCGGTAGCGGACGATATCACCTGTGTGATACATCCTGAACTCACTGTAGGGAGACTGGGTATAGGCTTCTGCGGTCTTATCCGGCCGGTTTAAATATCCTCTTGTGACCTGGGGGCCGCACAGGCAGAACTCGCCTGCGGCGCCGGCAGGCAGACGATGACCGCTCTTATCCAGCACGTAGCCGGCGATGGTCACCATGGGTTTTCCGATGGGAACATTGGGCTCCCAGAACCGGATGGGGAACAGGCTGACGCCGCAGCAATTCTCCGTCGGGCCGTAGCCATTGATGATCGTATAGTTCAAAGCGGAAGGATCCAAAGCCGGGAGCTTTTCTCCCCCCATGACCAGGAAACGCAGTGTCTTCATCTGCGGATAATTCTGTACGAACTGTACGCCCACCTGGGTAGTCAGAAGTACCTGGGTGATGCCCGCCTCGTCAAAGTAGGCGGCCAGTTCGTTCAGATTCATGCGCACATCCTCCGGGATCACGCACAGCGTAGCCCCGTTTAACAGGGTGCAGAAAGTATCGGACATGCATACATCAAAGCCAAAGGAGGCAAAGGAAGCGGTCCGGCCGTCTGTGGTATAGAAGCCTTCATGGTTAGAGCCGTAAGCAAAAGCCACCATGTTGCCGTGCTCGATCTGGCAGCCCTTAGGAGTGCCGGTGGAGCCGGAGGTATAAAGCATGATCATAAGATCATGAGGCCCGGGTGCCTCCGGCAGGGTATACCGGGTCAGTGCCGCAGCGGCGTCATCCAACTCGTCCACGTAAAGCACTTCGCCCTGATACTCATTGACTAAGGGTGCCAGCTCTCTCTCAGCGATCAGCAGGCTTGCCCCTGCATCCTGTACCATGAAGTTCAATCGCTCCTGGGGATAGCTGGGATCTAAGGGCTCGTAGCCACAGCCTGCCTTCAGGATAGCCAGGGGCAGTAAGAATACGTGCTCGCTGCGGCCGATGATCACAGAGACCACCTGCTCTGCAAGGTCGCTCTTTCCCGTCACCCGGCTGACCTTTTCGTAGATGCAGGCCGCCAGACGGTCTGTCACCTGATCCAGTTCCTTATAGGTATAGGATTTTTCTTTATAGACCGCTGCCTCTTTCTCCGGGAACTGTGCCGCGATCTTCTTAAACTTGCTTACTACAGAATCCTGAGGATCAAAGTCAAGACGCATGGGCTGATTATAGCCATCTAACTTTGCCCAGTCCTCTTTCTCCGTCAGGCTCACATCTCCTACCTTATCAAGGCTGATCAGCTGCTTGGCTGCCACGGCGATGCTGTGCGCAAAGCCCTTGGCAAAAGCCTCACTGAACAGGGCTGCGTCATAGTTGACCTGCACCGTCCCCTGCTTTCCTTCCTCGCCAAAGATCTGGATGGAGATGGGAAGCTTCGCCCGGTCAGGGGACAGATCCTCGCTCTTAAGGCTGCCCAGACTGGTCTCATATTGTCCCAGCACCCCTACCTGGTAAGCATAGGAGATCTGGGGTTTAAAATCATATTTAGCCGCAATAGCCGCAAAAGGATGATTCTCGTGACGGATCACACCCACAAAAAGCTCTGCGCTGCGGCGGATAAAGTCCTCTGCCTTCTCTTCCGGATCCAACTTGGAAGAAAGGGGCAGTGTGTTGACGAACATGCCTACGGTGCCGGCAATACGCACATTGCTGCGGCCGCTGGAAATGGTGGCTATGGCCACATGATCCTCACAGATATAACGTCCTGTTGCCAGGAAGGAGGCTGCCAGATAAACTGCCGCCGGGGTGATGCCATGGGCTCTTGCATATGCATTGACAGGGGCTAAGTCTATCTCTTCCTTTGCCTGTCCTTCCGTATGGGGCTTGTCCTTTTCATAGACATCCGGGATCAGCTGAGAAGCTTCCTCCACCCCGGCCATCACCTGGTCAAAGAATCTCTCATTCTCTTCTTCCAGATGCTGCTCTCTTGCAAAATCAAAGCTGGTATAGGACTCCGGAGAAATACTCTCTCCGTCCAATGCCCTGCAAAGCTCCCGCAGCATCAGATCCACCGATGCGCCGTCAGCTACCAGGTGATGTACATCCATCAGCAGATACAGCCGGTCAGCCTGCACCAGTACAAAGCGGCACAGCGGTCCCTTCTCCAGATCAAAGGGCTTCACAAATTCCTTTTTGTATGCGGCAAATTCCTCTGCGCTCATGGTAAGCACCGGAATATCCCATGCGAAGTCCGACAGCCGGGCATGAAGGATCGTCTGGGTATCATCGGCTACAAAGTGACTTGCCAGGGCAGGATGCGCCGCTGTCAGCTGCTCCAGCGCCCCGATCACATCCTCCTGCTTCGTTCCTTCCGGCAGGGTCAGGCAACTGGGAATATTGTAAAAAGTGCTCTCCGGATTAGCCAGACACTCAGAATAGACGCCCTGCTGGGCAAAGCTTAAGGGTGCGCAGTCTGCGACTGTGATTTTATTATCCTTACTTCCCTTATTCTCACTCTCTGTATTCCCGCATCTGTCATTCTCTGCGTTCTTTGCAGCAGTGCCGACTCCGGCATCCAAAGCGGAAGCAGAAGACGATGCCGAAGAGGATGCACAAGAGACAGGACCATCAGAAGAATCACTTTGCTCCGCTTTCTCTTGTTTCTTCATCCACTGATCCAGGATGGCATTTTCGATGGTCTGCAGCGTAGCACCGTCCAGAAGGTCAAAGGCATTCAGAGAAATGCCGTAGGTGTTATAAAGGATAGCCGCCAGCTTTATGCTGTTGATAGAGGTCAGGCCGATGGCGGTCAGCTCATCTGTCACACCGAACTCTTCTGCTCCCAGCAGTTCTGTCAGCAGTGCCTTGATCTCCTGCTCTAAGACATTCAAAGGGGCTGCAGATGCGCTCTGACTGCCGGCCTTTGCCTTTAATTCCGGCTTGGGCAGGGCGTTTTTGTCCACCTTCTGGTTCACATTGTAGGGAATCCTCTCTATCTGGGTGGTGACATAGGGCACCATATAGGCGGGCTTTCTCTCTGCGATGAAGGCATTCATAGCTTCTATATCCACCGGCGTATCTGCGCAGATATAGGCTGCGATGAACTTACTGCCGTTGGGGTCATCAAAGGCCTGCACGGTGGCGTCCTTTATGCCCTCAAATTCCCGGATCACAGACTCCACTTCCTTCAGCTCGATACGGTAGCCGTGGATCTTGACCTGGTGGTCCCGTCTTCCCACGAATTCGATCTCTCCGTTTTCACGCCAGCGCACAATATCCCCGGTGCGATAGCATCTGGAAAAGAGAGGATTTTCTTCTGCGGTAAACGGATCTTCTATAAATACTTCCGCCGTCTTCTCCGGGCGGTTTAAATAACCTCTGCCTACCTGCGGGCCGGCCACCAGCAGCTCTCCCGGCGCTCCCACAGGGAGTCTGTGCAGATGGCGGTCCACCACATAGAGTCTGTTTGTATCATAACCGGCACCGATGGGGATGTTATTTTCCTTCTCCAGCACCTTCTTCGCGGTAACGCAGATGGTGGTCTCCGTGGGGCCGTAGGCATTGATCAGGGTATATTCCGTGGGCGGCTCTAAGGAGGCTAACTTTTCTCCGCCGGTCAGCAGATATTTCAGACTGGTCTTCTGAATATTAGAGGCAAACTGGAAGGCCACCGCGGTGGTGATCATGGTGCTGCGCACATTGTGTTCCACAAAGTACCGATTCAGGGCGATCAGGTCTAACCGGATCTCCTCCGGAATGATATGGACAGTCTTGGCCCCTGTAAGTGCTGTATAAATATCCACCATATGAGCATCAAAGCCAAAGGAAGCATAGCAGGCCATAGCATCCCCAGGCTCCAGATCCAGGTAACTCCCATACCAACCACACCAGGTGGCGATATTGCGCTGTTCCAGAATCACGCCCTTGGGCACGCCGGTGGAGCCGGAGGTATACAGAAGGATCATGGCATCCTCCGGGGAGACGCCGGGCAGTGTAACTTCCGGTGTCTGTCCCTTGAAGATCTCTTCAAGGCGATCTGTGGACAGCCGTCTTCCGGTATATTCTTCCAACACCGTACTATAGCAGGGCTCCTCAATGACCAATGCCGCTGCGGCATCCTTGACCATAAAGTTAAGCCGCTCTGCGGGATAGGCAGGATCAAGGGGCTGAAAAGCACAGCCTGCCTTCATAGCCGCCAGAGGGGTGATCACCATATTTTCATTGCGGGAGATCAGAATGGAAACCACCGGCTGTCCCTCCACACCGGCTTCCTGTACCTGTTCATAGATCACAGCTCCCAGCTTATCTGTCATCTCATCCAGTTCCTTAAAGGTATACTGCTTTTCTTTAAAGACCAGGGCCGTCATGGAAGGATACTTCTCCACATTTTTCTTAAACAGCGTCAGGATATCCTGCTGTCCCATATTCGCATCAAAAGAAGCCGGATTAAACTGATCCAGCGCTCGTATCTGCTCCTTGCCGCAGATCTCTATCTCTTCTACTTTGTCCTTTGTCAGCAGCTCTCCCAGAATATGGTCGAAAGCTTCCAGGAAATGTCCGATCAATCCCTCGCTGTAAAGGTGAGCCGGATAGGTGCAGGCTGCCTCGTAGCACGCACCCTTTTGGAAGATCTGGGTGCAGAAGCTAAGCCCCGGGGCTCTCTTCTCCATTAACGCGGCGGGCACGGTACAATCCCCTGTCTCCAGCTCATAATTGTGGAAATCCTCCTGATAGGCAAAAAGGATATCGCTCTTTACGCCCAGATCTTTGCTTAGATCTGTAAAAGCGTAGGCCTTGCTCTCTCTGGTCTTCACCAGCTGCTGCCGCATAGTGCCAATAAGCGCCTCGGTGCTTTCCAGGCCGTTTAAGCTGATGCCCACCGGCAGGGTCCTTACCAGCATGCCAATGGTATTTTTCAAAGCTTCCTTTTGTCTTCCGTGATAGATCGTGGTAAAGAATACTTTATCATCGGCACTAAAGGCAGACAGAGTCAACGCAAAAGCAGCCATAAAGATGGTCCCTTTTGTGGTATGGAACTTATCTGCCAGTCCCGCCATTGCCGCCGCATCCACCGAAAGTGAAAAGGTGCGGTCTCTAAACACCGCTTCCTTCTCCTGTCTGTCCGGCAGCGGCATGGAATCGGTCTCATCATAGGCGGCGAATTCCTGAAGATACCAGGCTTTTTCCTCTTCATAGACAGCACCGGCCCGGTCTTCTTCCTCCCGGCGGTGCAGGGCGAAGATCTCCTCTCCCTCCCCGGTCAGTGCCTGTCCCTGATAGGCTCTGGATACATCCCGGAAAAAGACACGGAAGGACCAGCCATCGGAAATAAGATGAGAAAAATTCAGATAGAGATAATTTCCCTTCGGTGTGCGATAGATCTCTATGCGGAAAAGGCAGTCCGCAAAAAAGTCATAGTGACGATCGAGGCTGTCTTTGACATCGTCTATGTCCGGCACATCCAGGATCTTTGTCTCAAAAGTTTCCTCCGGGTGACTTTCCAGGCACACATCCTGGGAAGGCGTATGTCCCAGCCTGGATCTCATATAAGGATGAGCCTTGACAGTCTCATCCAAAGCAGCCTTTAACCGCTCCGGGTCTACCCGCGGATCTAACAGTGTCAGTATCTCGTTGTTGTAATCGGAATCCTCTTTGGAAAGCACTTCTGCTCCGTAGATTCCCAGCTGATTCTGCAGTAATGTGTAATTCATGTATCCCCCATTCCTTCCTACAGATTTTTAAAAAGATGCCGGTATCTGCCGACATCTTTTTAGTTTGTTACAGGATCTCCATTACATGATCCATGTGCACCATATTAAACAGGTTCAGAATTTCCGCACTGACTCCCCGTGCGCTTAATTTCCCCTGATTTTTCTTCATTTCCTTTGCGATCATGAAAAGGATACGAAAGCCTGCGGAGGAAATATAATCCACCTTTGCAAAGTCAAGAACCAGCGCTGCGGGCTGTTCCTTTAGGATCTCTTCCATTCCGGCCGCAAAATCCCCTGCCGTGGTGGAATCGATCATTCCCTCCAGGAGGACCACTGTTTCCTGTTCATTTTTCTGTGATCGTATTGCAAACATAGTTCACCTCGTATCTCTCTTCTCTTCCATGTTATATGGACCGTTCGCTTCTTTCCATGCTCTCAAAATGTAATATATAAAAGTTACACGAACTCTACCGTAACAGCCTCTCTGTGGATCGTTCTTCCGCTTTCTTCTCTGTCTTTCAAAGCTGTCCCTGCCTTACAAACCGTTCCCTGATACTCCCGGGTGCTCAGGACCTCGTAAAAGGTAACTTCGCGCTCTCCCACTATCTGGCTGCCGAAAGGCATCCGGATGGTAAAATCATCCGGCACATGCCGCAGGCCTTCCCCCGTCATCTTCACGAAACTTTCCTTGCCCGTCCAGAGCCTGTAAAAATACTGCTTCTGTTCTTCCCCCTCCAGGTGAAAAAGTCTCTCCTGCTCCTGGGGGGAAAAGACCCTCCGGGCCACCTCCAACGGCGGCGTTTTCTTTTTCTCGATATCGCATCCCACCGGTTCCCCGGCCAGTGCGCAAAGCACCTTGGTGCCGGCATGACTTAAGTTAAAAAAGCACTCCTTTGTCCCTTTCAGATAGGGCTTTCCGCCGGGCTGTATCCCTATATCTCTGTCCCGGACCCCTTCCCTGCGCAGTGCTTCCTGCAGCAGCAGACCGGCCCCCAGACACAGCCTTTTATCTGCCGGAAAGCGAAAGCGGTCTGCCTTCTTCTGTCGTTCCCGGTCTGCTTTTTCATAGGCGGCCCGGTATGCATTGGGGTCTGCAAGACAATCTACATCCGCTATGTATACTTTCAAAGTTTTGATCAGCTACTGTGCCTCCTGTCCCTTTTCTTTCCATACTTTCTATCTGTCCATCCGTCTCCCGGTTTCCCGCAGAAACAGCTGATGAACAAACGCTGCATCGTCAGCTGTTTTTCTTGACCACCAGCTGGATATTATTCCCATCCATATTAGTATAGTGCCATACATCTGCTGTGGATTCAATCATGAAACGGCCTAATCCGCCTACCTGCTGAAAGGGATCATACTCCTCGATATCCGTGATATCCTGCGTGGGATCAAAGGGGACACCGCTGTCCGTAAATTGCAAAAGGCAACTGCCGTCCGGCAGGATCTTCTTGCGTATCAGCGTTACCCCTTCCTTCTCTCCATAGGCGTAGGATGCGATATTAATAAAGATCTCTTCCCCCATCAGACAAAGGGCCTTTCCGGTCTTCTCCGGGATCCGTTCATCCTCCAGGATCCAGCTTCGAAGTTTTTCAAATGCAGGCACTTTGGCCGGCAGCAGAAGTTCCTCTGCCTTAGAGGTAAAGGACAGCATGGTAATGTCGTCATATTGCTCGCAGCAAGCGGTAAATTCCTCCAGCGCTTCCCGGACTTTTTCGATGACATCTTTGCCGTTGCAGTTTCGCAGACAGGCCTCCAGCCGCTCCATTCCAAAGAAGGCAGTCGCGGCATTCTCCGCCTCGTTAACCCCGTCCGTATAGAAAAACAGGGTGCTGCCAAGAGGCAGGAATTCCTCTGCCGTTTCATAGACCTCATCTTCCAGAATACCCAAGGGCACACCGCCGGAACCTGTGAGCTGCCGTACTTTTCCGTCACTGATCACATAAGGGGGATTGTGGCCTGCATTGCAGTACCGGATCACCCCTTTACTCATATCCACATAGGCCAGAAAAACCGTCACAAACATCATATTGGCGTTGGTGCGCTCCAACTCCTGGTTTACCGCCGTCAGCACATCATGAGGATCCGTAAAGCGCTTGGCAAAGCCTCGGATCAGGGTAATAGCACTGGCCATAAAAATAGCACCGCTTAGTCCCTTTCCGGAGACATCCGCAATGAGCAATACCGTCTGTCCGTTGCAGGTAAAGTAGTCATAGAAATCGCCGCCGATATTCTTGGCGGGAAGCATGCAGCCATTGATCTCACAGGTCTCATCCTCCCAGTGTTCCTCCGGCAGAAATCCCTGCTGGATCTTCGCTGCCGTCCGCAGCTCATAGGCCTGCCGGTTTTGAACCTCCGTGTATTTCCGGATCTTTTCCACATTATCCCGGATATTTACCGCCATTTTATTAAAGGAGGCTTCGATCTGGCCGAATTCATTATCGCAGTGGAGGGACAAAGGCGGCACATCATATACGTCATCCTTGCCAAATTCCTGCATGGCCGCACTGACCTTCCTGGCAGGACCGATGACATTCTTTTTCATGTATCCGAAAAGGATCAACGGACTGACCACACCGATGAACAGGGCGAAAAGCAGTTTCCCCGGAAGAGCACTCATCAGGGATAACTCCATCTTTGTAATGCTCACATCGGCGCCGATCACCGCAAGGACCTGGTCATTTTCGCCGTAAAGGGGCACATAGGTGGAGATCACATGGCCGAACTGGTTGTCCATCTCGATGTCTTCCCGCTCGCTTTCCCCATGCATCACCGCCAGCATGGCCTCTGAGAAACCAGACCTTTTCTGAACAGGCTCCTTCTCAATACTCTCCACTATATCGGCGGCCTTCTCATCTCCCACCAGGTACACATAATTCATGGTGCCCTCTTCCTCGTTAGGGACCACGATATAAAGGAAGATCAGATCGTCATCTTTTCGCAGCTTTTCCATGGTCCCCAGGACCTTTTCCCTGGCTTTGTCGTTATAAAGGAGCATATCCTCTTCATACCAGGAGTAGGAAAAAGAAAGAGACTGTGCCCCCTGAAAAGCCAAAAGCTGGGAATGCTCATAAGCGTCTTCTCTGGCACTATTCACCGTAGAAAAGACCATAACACCGGTAAAAGCGATGGTAATGGCCAGAATCATCCGCAATATGGATTTGGCAATAGAATGTCTCATAAAATATTATCCTCCACGGCTCTTAGTACCGGTGGTTTTATCCGTCTGTTGTCTGACTTATGCTGTCTGTTCCTTTAAATCGTATCCGCCGATCCCCCGTTTACCGGCAGGATCCTCTGCTTTTTTAAATATGCCTGCTGCGTTTTGTAATCCGGCATCACCTTTTCCACTTCACTCCAGAATGCCTTCGAGTGATTCATCTGCTTTAAATGACACAGTTCGTGCACCACCACATAATCGATCACCTCCGGCGGCATCCGCATCAGCTGGCAGTTAAAATTAAGATTCCCCTTGCTGCTGCAGCTTCCCCAGCGGGTCTTCTGATTCCGTATGGTGATCCGCCCGAACTTAAGCTTCATGGGAACGGCAAAATGAAGTACCCTGTCCGGGATATACGAAAGGGCCCTGTCCGCTAATTCATCCCTTTGGGCCGGTGTCAGACTTTCCGTTTGATCATCTGACCGGGCGGCTTGGTTCTTTTTGATCTTCTCTATGGTTTTAAGGATCCAAGACTCCTTTTCCTCCAGGATCCTGTCTATTTCCTTTTGGGATATATACCGGGGCGCTCTGACTGTCACCGATAGATCCTGCCTGATCTGAATGCTCACTGTTTTTCGATTGGATCTTATGATCTTAGCCTGCATAGATGAACTCTCCCATGTAATCATGCATTGATGTCCTCAGTATAACAGCAATTGTCCTACATCGTGATAAGAATTTCTCCTAAAAGCAACAATTACCACAACTGTACGGCAACTTTCCAAAGAAATGAGGACAGAGTGTGAACCGTAACCGATCAGATGCATGTTCTGTCGTCTTTTATAGCAGTAACGCAAGTCTGCAGCAATAGTTACGCACTGCAGTAACAGAAATCAAAAAAAGGTGCCGCATCTCTGCGACACCTTTCCTGTCTTTATCCTATTCTATTATTGCTGTCGCCTCTCCTCATAGACCCAGCGCTTATCGCATCAAGCCTACAAGATCAGGGCGATCACTGCCACCACGATCCCTACCATCAAAAGGAAGGGCATCAGGCAGCAGCCACAGCCTCCTCTTCTGGGCGGCGGGGGCGGTGCTCCCCAGGGGTTCATTCCGGGTCTTCTTCCCGGTCCACCCATTCCCGGTCCTCTCATACCGGGGCCACCCATTCCGGGACCGCCCATTCCGGGACCGCCCATTCCGGGGCCGTGAGGCCCTCCCATTCCCGGTCCGCCGGGTCCTGGTCCATGTCCATGCATACGCTTCATCTCCTTTACTGAAAACTTTATTGTTGTTTCTTTTTACCTAAAGTATAATGAGGGAATGTGAAATCACTGTGTCTCATTACATAGGATACTTCTGTTTTTAGGCTTTTTTAATTTTTGTAACTATTCCGCATCCATCTTATTTTCATTTTAAACAATTTTACTTCAGCGATCATAAGATCATAACCGCGTCTGCTACAGGAATTTCCTTTTGCGATTCCTTGTGGGGCGCCTTACCCGAAGGAGGGGATCGTCATAGGCAAGCAATCCACCAAAGAGAACAAAACCATTTACCAGCTCTTCCGTGAGGAAGCAGGACTGACCAGGTCTGAGGCCCAGGAGCGGATGACCGCTGTTTCCGACTCTAAGATCGAAAAAATAGAATACGAAACCCAGGAGCCTACGCCCTATGACATTGTGCAGATGGCTGACGCCTACAAGCGCCCTGACCTGTGTAATTACTACTGTTCTCACAAATGTGAGATCGGGCGCCGCTATGTGCCGGAGGTAGAAGTTACCGACCTTTCCAACATCATTCTGGAGACCATCGCCAGCTTAAACGAGATCAATCCTCTTACAGCACGGCTGGTACAGATCGCACGGGACGGCAGGATCACCGATGACGAGATCAGCGATTTCGCCCTCATCAGCAAAAAACTGGATGAAATCTCTCTTGCCGTGGATTCTTTGCATCTTTGGGTAGATAAGACCGCCAGCGAACAGGATCTGAATATCGACCTCCTTAATGCCGAGAAAGAACGCCTGAAACAATAAGTGCGATGCCGACGATCAGCAAGATAGGCAAAGCCAGGAAAATGAGGCCACCCACCGCCATGCCGATCAGGATAATGGGGAAAAAGATAATACAGCAAAGAAATTTCAAAATTCCCCAGGAAAGCTTAAGACCGAAGATAAAACACTTTCCAATAAATACAAATAATAAAACAGTAAATAAAAATGTCAGCATTGTAGTTCCTCCTGCCGCTCTCTGTTTGCGGCCGTATCTTTCTTTATAACAGTATTTTCTGTCCGGAAACCGGATATATTTCTCACGCCGATCTTTTTACAAAAATCCGGATACGCATCCATTTTTGTGATCACCCGGATGATCTGCATCCTCTGTGCTGTATCCATCGGCTCACCCCTTTCCGGTTTGGCTCTTCTCATGTGTTTTGCCTCTTATGAGGTTCATTATACGGAAGATGATGACTAAAATATACTGTGAAGGTATGGAAATACTGTCGGTTAATTCTCTATTTTAGAGGAACTGCAGGCAAAATAAATAGCCCTGACAACAAAAACAGATTAAAGATCAGCTTTAAGAGAATCTAAAATCCTCGTCGCCTCTATGCAGCAGAGCTGCTAAGAAATAACGATTAAAACAAATAACAGTCAGGCAATTGATCTGTTATTCCTGTCGCCGCAGACATTATACAATCATCATTGCGTCTTCCCCAGCAGCTTAAGTCCCACAATACCGATCACGATCAACAGCAGACAGATCACCTGCGGTAAATTCAGCTTTTCATTAAAAAGCACGATTCCCAGTAAGGATGTCCCTACGATCCCAAATCCTGTCCACATAGCATAGGCGGTTCCGAGGGGCAGCTCTTTAAGCGCCATCGACAAAAATACGGCACTGGCAATGTATCCCACTGCCGTTATGACCGACGGCCAGAATCTGGAAAATCCCTCCGAATAATTCATAGCCACAGCCCATGTCACTTCAAAAACCCCCGCTGCCAAAAGTGTTATCCATTTCATATTCCCAGTTTCCTTTCCAACAAAGAAAAAAAGCCCGCACATGCATCTTCTATGGCCTAATGATGCATGGACAGACTTTACGTCGACTGTTACTTTTCCAGTCCGATATCCATACTCCCCGAACGGAAGCCTTCCAGATCCATGGTAATGTAAATAAATCCCAGTTCCTTTAGTTTCGCTGTGATCTCATCCCCATGTTCCAGCAGAACTCCAAAGGAAGCTTTATCTGCCTCGATACGCACTACATTGCCGTGCAGGCGCAGACGCACGTTGCCGCCCAGCAATTCTCTTAAATATCCTTCTCCCGCCTCGATCTGCTTCATAACATCATAGTCGATGGGGGTATTGTAAGGCAATCTGGTTGCCATGCAGGGAGTGGATGGGCGGGAGGCCACAGAAATCCCCCATGCCTTTGCCATGGCCTTTACCTCTGCCTTGGTGATGTGAAGCTCTGCCAGCGGACTGACTATGCCCAACTCCTGCAGAGCCCGGATGCCGGGACGGTATACATGATGATCATCTTCATTGGTACCATCCATGACTGTCTTTGCGCCAAGTTTTTCCGCCATCTGCTTTAAATTCACAAACAGATGCTTTTTGCAAAGGTAGCACCGGTTTACCGGATTCATGCGGATGGCTTCCTGCTCCAGTTCGTTTACGTGGATCACTTTATGGATACCACCCAGTTCTGCTGCCACGCGTTCAGCGATCTCAAGGTCGCAGGAAGGATGCAGGCGACTGTCAAAGGTAACCGCATAGGCCTTGCTGCCGTCCTTTTGGGCAGCCTTCACGGCCGCCTTTAAGAGCAGGCTGCTGTCCACGCCGCCGGAAAAAGCCACACACAGATCCTCGCCCCCTGCGGTATAATTTCCCATGAATGCTTCCAGCTGTGCCAACCGCTGCTCTATTGTAAACTGCTGTCCTTCCATTGTTTCGTTCCCTTTCAGATATGTTCCTTTTCCGATCTGTTCTCTTTCAGTTTTATTTTCCTGTAGGATTGCTCCCTTTCTGTTTTATTTTCCTGTAGGATTGTTCCTTTTCAGCCTTGTTGCCTTTTCCGATTTGCTACCTTTTCAGATCTGTTCCCTTGCCGCCTTCTCAATAGCACTATATACCGTATTGAAATCTATGTTCTCCAACTTCTCGCACAGCGTTGAAACGCTGTCATATTCCGGATAGCAATAGTTCCTTCCCTTGTAGGTGCAAACCTTTACCTGCGCTGTTCCGTAGTCTGTCTCCACCTGCATCTGTCGGCGCTCCAGTGCGGTGCGTTTGGCCGGAAAGCGGCGGATCCCAATGGAGGTGGTATGGGTAAAGATGATCTCCTCCATGATCTCCCGCTTACTTTCCAGGCATAGCACAGAAAGCATATACGCCGGCCGGTTCTTCTTCATGTAAATAGGGGTGTACCACACGTCATTGGCACCGGCTTCTAACAGCAGCTGCATGGTAAAGCCCAATGCCTCCCCTGTACAGTCATCTAAGTTTGTCTCTAATAGTTCCAAGCCATCTATGCCTTCTTCTGCTATTTCTCTTGCTTTTTTATCGGCTTTTTCTTCTGTTTTTTCCGTTGCTTTTTCTTCCGGTTTGTCTGCTTGTTCTGCCTTCTCTCCCTTTTCTTCATCCGCATCTTCGATAATCATGGCCCTGAGGATATTGGCATGCTCGAAATCCTTCTTGCCGGCACCGATGCCGATCTTTACGATGCGGTAATCCTCCGGCAGGGAGACGCCGTTATACAGTGCCGCCGCAATAGCTGCCCCGGTAGGCGTGACCATTTCTCCCTGTGCCTTGGTAAAGTGCAATTTCAGACCATAGGCCTGGGCGATATTGGCAGTAGCCGGTACCGGCACAGGCAATATGCCGTGCTGACATTTCACATAGCCCTGTCCCTCTGCCAACGGAGAAACGATGACCTCTTCAATACCTAAATTATCCAGGCAGACGGCGGTACTGATAATATCCACAATAGAATCCACCGCCCCCACTTCGTGGAAATGGACCTGATCGATCGGAAGGCCGTGGGCCTTGGCCTCCGCCTCTGCCACGATCTCAAAGATCCGTTTTGCCAGCTGTTTTACCTTTTCGGAAGACTGCAGGCGGTCAATGATCGTATAAATGTCGTTCAAATTGCGATGGATATGTGCGTGGGTGTGTACATGATCGTCGGTGAGATTTTGGTCGTGCTGTTGGTGAACATGCTCTCCATGCGCATGATCGTGGTCTTCGTGAGCGTGCTCTTCATGGCAATGGCTATGCGCAGTCTCCTGACTGTACACATGATCAAGGTCCTCGTGAGCGTGTTCTTCATGAACGTGCCCTTCATGGCAGTGCTCTCTTTCTTCTTCCTCCAGATGGACATCAAAATCATATGCGTCGATGCCGCATTTTACCGTCCTTCCAAAATGCAGATGATAGCCGTCTACCTTAAGACTTGCCAGTGCCTGCTCCAGAACTGCCCGGTCTGCTCCTAAGTCGAGAAGCGCACCTACTGTCATATCCCCGCTGATCCCGGAATTACACTCCAGATATAGTGTTTTTTTCAATTCTTCTTCACCGCCATTCTGTTTATTTGTGTTGCTATATAGCCGGCCCCGTAGCCGTTATCAATGTTAACTACCGAAATCCCGTTGGCACAGGAATTGATCATGGTCAAAAGGGCAGAAAGCCCGTGGAAGCTGGCGCCATAGCCCACGGATGTGGGCACAGCGATCACCGGTGCCTCTGCCATGCCTGCGATCACCGTGCCGAGGGCACCTTCCATGCCGGCTATGGCAATAATGCAATTGGCTTTACAAAGACGCTCTCTCTGGCTCAGCAACCTGTGGATGCCCGCCACCCCCACATCATAGATCCGGTCTACCTTCGTGCCGAAATACTCCGCCGTCTGCGCCGCTTCCTCTGCCACTGGGATATCCGCCGTACCGCCGGTACAGACAGCCACACATCCTGTATGTTCCTTATCCGGTTTTTCCACCTTTATAATGCGGGAAATAGGATCATAGGCGGCTTCCGGCACCAGTGAATGGATCAGTGCATACTGTTCTTTACTGGCTCTGGTGGCCAGTACCTCTCCATCTCTTTCATAAAACTTCAGAAATATTTCCTGCAGGTACGGATCCGGCTTTCCCTGGCAGAAAATGGTCTCTCCAAACCCGGAACGCAGCTTTCTGTGATGATCCAATTTGGCGTAGCCCAAATCCTCATAAGGCAGGTCCTTTAACTTCTCCTGGGCCGCATCGATATCCAGCTGCCCTGCTTTTACCTGTTCCAGTATTTCGCGCACGTCCACGTTTTCTGCTCCTTCTGTCTATGTGTAATATTTCACCATTCCAAGGCTTTTCCTCTTGCCATCTGATTCATTTACAGATGTCCGGCACATGTTCTGCCTAAGTCTGCATTAACTGCCTGCAGGCACATTCCTATATTCCCTTACTGAATCTTCGATATGATGCCTTCCGGTGTCAGCGTCTGCAGACACTCCATGGCCTCGTCATCATGCATCATCTGCCAAACCTGTTTCATGCCCGGTGCCAAAGGTTTTTTCAAGAATTCCTCGCCGGAGATCCAGTATACGCTTCCTTCCTCGGAGGATAAAAGCTCCCCTTCATACTCATTTGTCTTATATAAAAAGCCTACATTCCGAATGCCGTCCCGCATCCAGTGATATACCCCCGTAAGCTTGGGGCGGCGGATGGTAAGGCCTGTCTCCTCTCGGATCTCCCGGATCACAGACTCTGTAAAGGTCTCTCCCTCCTCCACATGTCCGCCCGGGAATGTGGTCCCGGAATAATTTTTGCTCACTTTGTCCAGTGCCAGGACATTCCCTGCATTATCATAAACCATGCACATATTCATGAAAATAACTTCTTCTGTGCGTTCTTTTCTCTCCATAAAATTTTACTCTTCCTTCGTTCTTACTTTTACGTACTTTTGCATGCCTTTACACACCTTCACATACTGCCATGGTTTGCCTGACTGTACGCTTGTATCAATGCATATCTCTATCAGAAAAATATATTAAATCTCCGCATATGACACCACTCTTTCATTATCCGCATGCGCAGCTGTCTGACATGCCTTGTCGATTCTGAATGTACACTTTTTTATTCCTGCTGTCTACTTTTACCTCACGCAACGGCACTTCAATCGAGTAGGGGAGATTTTCTCTCCCCTCTCACACCACCGTACGTGCCGTTCGG
>CAVBJS010000004.1:829-81126 GCA_963596015.1 Bacteroidaceae bacterium | reverse complement strand
GTAATTGTCTCAGAAATGAGGTAGAATGAGTAGGTACGCGTGGTTGAGGGCTTACCGGAAAGGAGATCCTGAAAACGCAGGAGAAATTTTACCTTGCTGATACTGCTTTGCGTTACAGCGTGTTGGGCTATACACCGGACAGCGTCGCTTCCAGTCTGGGAAATGTGGTATATCTGGAACTTTGCAGACGGGGATATACCGTAATGATCGGGAAAACGCCGGATGGTGAAGTGGATTTCGTGGCGCAGAAGCAGAATGATCGGTTGTATGCGCAGGTTACGCAGCAGATTAAATCCGAGAAGACAGAAAAACGTGAATATGAACGACTGCTGGAAATACGAGATAACTATCCGAAGTATGTTTTGAGAACCGATGAATTTGCCGGAGGCAATTATCAGGGCATTAAGAGTATGCACATTGCAGATTTTCTATTGAGCACAGAATATTAACGATGAGGGTGGCATAGAACCGCCCTTTGTACATAGCTGGCTTTCTGATTGAAGCAGTGTTAATGGTGACTGGCACCAATACTCGAAGTATGGCGTAAATGGCAGTTTGAAGGAAAAAGTATTGCAGTGGCATTTTTTTATAAATAACTACTGGTAGCTTACCCAAAAAAGTCTATAATTAAAACATAGGAAATATACAGAACAAATAAGAGAAAACACTGGACAAGGAGGAAAAGGGTAGCCTCCCAAAGGAGTGTTTTTAAAGACAGAAAAGGGAGTTCTTATGCAGGCAGAAACATTGAAACAGCAGGTACTTGCTGCAAAGGGAGAAGTGGATGCAGAGCTTGTGCTGAAACATGCAAAAGTTGTCAATGTATTTACGAATGAGATCGAAGAGGCCGATGTAGCCATTCATCACGGGAAGATCGTTGGTGTAGGAGAATATTCCGGCCGGAATGAAGTGGATCTGGACGGAAAATACGTTTGTCCGGGTTTGATCGATGGCCATATCCACATCGAAAGCTCCATGCTCTGTGGACCGGCATTTGAGCAGGCTGTCCTTCCTCACGGCACAACAGCGGTCATTACAGACCCACATGAAATTTCCAACGTGGCAGGTACGACCGGACTTGACTTCATGTTGGAAACGACACGGGATCTGAAGCTTTCGGTCTACTTTATGCTGCCGTCCTGCGTTCCTGCGACTGATTTGGACGAGTCCGGTGCGGTTCTGGAGGCAAAAGAACTTGCAGCGTATTATCGCAGTGAGCGTGTCCGGGGGTTGGCAGAACTGATGGATTTCTACGGTACTGTCAACGCAGAGGCCAGGATCTTGCAAAAGATCTGCGACTGCACCGCCGCAGGGAAAAAGGTGGATGGCCACGCTCCTTTCCTGAGCGGAAAAGAGTTAAACGCTTATATTACAGCAGGTGTCCGGTCTGACCATGAGTGCTCTGACATCAATGAGGCTATGGAAAAACTCCGCCGCGGCCAGTACATTATGGTGCGTGAAGGTACAGCGGCGCAAAATATGAATGCGCTGCTTCCTCTCTTCAAGGAGCCATACTGCAACCGCTGTATGTTGGTGACGGACGATAGGCATCCGGGGGATCTGATCTGCGGAGGACACATTGACTATATTATCCGCAAAGCCATTGCAGCGGGTGTGGAGCCGACTGTTGCAGTCAAAATGGGAACACTTATCCCGGCGGAATATTTTGGACTGAAGCAGAACGGTGCGGTTGCACCGGGGTATGCCGCCGATCTTGTGGTGGTATCGGATCTGGAGAAATTCACAGTCGAGAGTGTTTACAAAAACGGTGTGCTTGTGGCGGAGCATGGGAAAGTACTGGAGTCGACGCCTCTTTCCTTCAATGAAACTGCTTTTGCACGAGTGCTCAATTCTTTCGACATGGACGAGATCACAATGGGTGATCTGGAACTGCACGAGACGGGAGAAAATGAGCGTGTTATTTGCCTGACGCCCCATGAGCTGCTGACCGGCGAGAAGATCATTCCGTTCCAAGATCATCCGGGGACAGCGCCGGGTGTCGATGTAGAAAACAAGATTGTAAAGCTGGCCGTCTTTGAACGCCATCACCACTCAGGGCACGTGGGACTCGGTTTTCTGGGCAACTACGGCTTAAAATGCGGCGCAGTCGCATCGAGCATCGCCCATGATTCCCACAACCTTATCGTGGCAGGAACGAATGATGCCGACATGGTGCTGGCAGGCAACACGGTTCGTAAAAATAAGGGTGGGTTAGCCTTTGTGCGAAATGGAAAAGTCGTCGGCGAGCTCGCTCTGCCGGTGGCCGGCCTGATGAGTATGGAGAATGCAGAGAACGTAGAGGAAAAGGTGCAGGCTTTGAAAGCAGCCCTTAAGGAGGCCGGGATCTCGGAAGAAATTGACGCATTTATGACACTTGCCTTCGTGAGTCTGCCTGCTATCCCCAAACTCCGGCTGAACACATACGGTGTGGTAGATGTGGAGCAGCATAAGATCGTTCCGGCAGTTTTTTAAAAGTAAACGTCTTAGGAAACACACAAAAGCCCCGAGGAAATTACTCCTCGGGACTTTTTATGTAGGTACGTGTCTTGTCGGAGGTGTCTGGTCGGTAAATCTATTTGTTCTGTGAATTTGTCCATTTGACGTGTTGTGATTTTTTTTGACGGATTAATTGATATACTTTGAATGGGGTGGAGGCTGATCATGAAGATTGCGATTTGTGATGATGAACAGAAGATATGTGATCTCATAAAGAACAAGATAGAAAGCTATTATTCTTCCCGGGGGATGGAGTTTGATATCCAGGCATTCTATGGCGGGGAGGAAGTGCTTAAGCAGGATCTTGACTCCATAGATGTGCTTTTTCTGGATGTAGATATGCCGGGAAAAAACGGAATGGAAGTGGCGAGACTTATTCGAGAACAGAATAAGGAGATGCTGATCGTATTTCTGACAGCCTACAGCGAATTTGTTTTTGAGAGCTTCAAGGTGGATGCCTTCCGGTATTTGGTAAAGCCGGTGGAGTGTCAGGCATTTAAGGAGACCTTAGATGCCATCAGCCATAAATTCGAGGAAAAACAGGATGTGCTGACCTTCCAGTTTCAGAATGAGATTTTTCATATCAGGTACGCCGACATTATTTATATCGAGGGAATGCGGGATAAGATCTGGATCTATTGTAAGGACCAGACCTATCGTTGGAGAGGCACCATGAAATATTTGACAGATCTGCTGGAGCATAAGCATTTCTTTCAGGTGCACAGAAGCTACATCATTAACATGGAAAAGATAAAAAAATATAATTCCAAAAACATCACGCTTGAAGGGGGATACGAAGTGCCCATCAGTAAATATCGGCTAAATGAATTTAAGGAAGCATATATCGGGTTCTGGAGTAAGATCCTATGAGTGTCACCGGTCTTTTTGTTGCTTTTTTTGCTTTTGCTTTGGATATGCTGGGGATGTTCCTGATTGTTCATGGAAGGGAAAAGGCGCAGGAACTTGTGGACAGCTGGAATAGAAAGAGAACTATCTGTGAGGTGGCTTTAACCCTTGTGGTTGTCTTTTGCGTGGCCTTTCTGAGGATCTATCTGATCGTCTGTCTTGTGGCGGAATTTTTTGTGATCTTATGGCAGTATGGCAGGCGAAAAGAGGATCATCTGAGTAATTTTGTTTATGGGACCTTTAGTCTGGCGATCATGGGTCTTTCGGAACTTGCGGTCATATTTTTGTACTACGTAAACGATCTGGCGGATCTTAAATTGCGAGGGAACATTGATCTTGAAGTCCAACTAGCCTGTTCTATAGCCATGGCATTCACCCAACAGATGATCCTGTTCTTTCAATATACGGATAGATCTTTTGAGGCTTTTCGAAGGATCCTTATGTACCTGCTGGTAGTAAAGGAAGTTGGCGACATGGCATGGTTTTATGTCGGCGTTAAGGAGGGGTTATTTGATCAGTATCTCTTTGGCAAGATACTGTTAGTGGCCGCACTTATCATCAATTATGGCTTTTTTTATGTAATCGTCTTTCGTATCAAAGAGCGAACAGAGAAAAGCAGACGTGCCGAGATGAATATGAATGCCTATGAATACTATCTGAACATGGAGGAAGAACACCTGCAGATCCGAAAGCTGTACCATGACATGAAAAACAAACTCATGATCATGGAGACAGAAAATAAAGAAAAGTCAGGGAATGCGGGAAATACATGGGATTCCATGAAGGAGAAGCTAGGTCAGGCAAAACAGTTTTATCATACGGGCTGCACCTCTTTGGATATACTTTTGTTTGATGGACAGATGAAAGCAAAAGCGAGAAATATCACCTTTGATGCGGTGATCTCAGAGGGATGTCTTGATTTTATGGATAAAGATGACATTACCGTGATCTTTGGCAATGCCATTATGAATGCCATTGAGGCCTGTGAAAAAATAGAAGACGGACCTCGCCGGATCAATATCAAAGCGGGAAAAAATCTCAATGATGTATTGATCTATGTAAAGAATACCGTGGATAGCAGCGGAAAGAAAGAATCCTTAAGATCGGCGAAGAAAGATCCGATAGAGCATGGAATCGGAATGACGAGCATTCAGGAAAGCGCGGAAAAATACGGTGGTTATGTATCCGTGCTCCAGGAGGAAGGAAGCTTTCAGCTGGCGATCTTGTTTGGAAGAGAATAGAAAGTACCGCAGCGGTAAAACGAGATGCAACCCCTCTCGTTCCGACCTGAGGCCATAGAGAATAGAAAGTATTTGAGTAAGAAGCATGAAAAGACATATAAAAGGAATGATATTCATAGTTATATTGTTTTTTACTCTCTGTATGCCCGGAATGAAGGCATATGCCCATGAGGATGAGAACATAACGGAAAAATATCAGCGGGATTACCTTTCCAAGATATTTGATTCGGAGAATGGGGTAGATGGAACCACTGCCAATTGTATCTTCTCCGATACCGACGGCTTCCTCTGGTTTGGCAGTTATACGGGGCTGTATCGATATGACGGTACGGATTTCAAAAAATACTTAGTAGACGGAAGGTCCGTTCCGGTGAATGATATAGTACAGGATTCCGATGGCGATCTCTGGATCGGAACCAATGGAGACGGGATCTATCGGTTTGATGGCACTGACTTTGAAGAAATAAAACTTGAAAGAGAAGACCAGGGAATATCCGTGATCAACAGCTTGTATATGGATCGAAAGGATGTTCTATGGGTGGGAACAAAGTCCGGGGTGTTCTCCATCGATACAAAGAATGGATATAAGGTGCAGAAATATGATGGCTGCGGCAATTTGGCCGTGAAGGATATAGGAGCGATTTCAGATGGCAGTATTCTGGCCATTATGAAGACCGGAGAGATGTTCCTGATACAGGATAACCGGATAAGTCAACTGCGGCTGGAGTCGGAAGTTAAAGTTACGCCGCGATGCTTCTTTGCCATCAATGAGGAGGAATTCTATATTGGAACCTCGGAAGGATACCTGTTAAAGGTTTCGGCCCAGGGGGAAGTATTAAAGACCATCGATGGAAACGGACTTGCTTCTTTCAATGACATTTATGCGCTTGATGATGAAAGCTATTGGGTCTGCAGTGACAGTGGCATCGGGGTTCTGAAAGAGGATCAGATCACAAAGGTCGATTCCGCATTCCAGAGTTCTGTGGAAGAAGGTTGTGTGGACTATCAGGGAAGTTTCTGGTTTGTGTCCTCCAGACAGGGAATCCTGCATTTGTATCAAAATTATTTTTCCGATATGGGAGCCTATTGGGGGATGCTTGAGACGGTGAACGCCATGCAACCCGTTGAGAATAAGGTTTATGTCGGATGTGAGGATGGTCTTTACTGCTTTGAAGGAAAGAACAAGGTGGAAGATGCGCTCACCAAAGCCTGTGAGGGATTGCGGATACGGCAGCTTTTTCTGGATGACAGGGGAACCCTGTGGGTGGTCAGCTACGATAACGGTCTAAGTCTTATGGATGCAGAAGGTGCTATTACCGGCATTAATACAGATAACAGTGATCTGGGAACAGACCAAACTCGTTGTATCTGGAAAAGAGAGAATGGGGAGGTACTCATCGGTACTGAACAGGGGATCTATCTGATGGATTCCGGGGGAAAGGTCAGCAAGTATACAGATAACCGTGTATTAAATGAGACCCGGATCCTGGACATCGTAGAAGGCCAGGATGGAAAGGTCTATGTGTCCACGGACGGATATGGTGCTTATGAAATTGCGGATGACGTGGTAACGGCCGTCTATACCAAAGAAAAGGGGCTTTTGTCAGACGTGGTATTGAAGGCAGTTCCATCGGAAAATCTAAAGGGCGTTTGGATCGTAACGGGAGAAGGCCTGTGTTTTATAAAAGAGAATGGAGAGATCCAATGTGCGGAAGGCATTCCCGTTTCCAACAGTCTGGACCTGATCCTGACAGAGGATGGAAATGCTGTAGTTTTGGCGGGAAATGGATTTTTTGAGATCAAAGAGGAAGATCTTCTGAAAGAAAATGCCCGGTATTTTTATCTGAGTAAAAAGAATGGATTGCCCATTGATTTTACGGCCAATGCAAGAAACATTCTGCAGGGAAATGTCCTTTATATGTGCGGAACCACAGGAGCAGCCGCGATCCGTGTGGACAGCGAGATCGCAGAAACGCCGGTCCGACTGTATATCAATGCTTTGGAAGAAGACGGGGAAGCGGTTGCTGTAGAGCAAAACCCGATCACCATATCCGCAGAGGCAAAAAAGGTAAGCGTTGATGTGCGCGTCATCAATTATATCGACAGAAATTTTTATGCGACTTACTGTCTGGAGGGCGTCGATGATGAGGAGGTCCTTGCAGATGATCTGAAGGCAGCGAATGTCAGTTATACCAATCTAAAAGGCGGAACCTACACGTATACTTATAAGATTTATGATGAAAATGGAAATGGGGCATTGAATGAGCTGCGCATACGTTTTCATAAGGATTATAAATTCATAGAACAGATGGAAGTGCGGATTCTGTTAATACTCCTGGGATTTGGCGCTTTTGTATTGATCACGCTCTATCTCGTTTACAAAAGAGATAAGAATTTAAAGAACCGATATTATCTGGAGTATCTGCAGAAAAAAGAACAGGAAATGGCTGCATTGACCTATAAGGATCTGGTGACCGGCGCCTTTAACAGAAATCGTTTTGAGAATGAAAAAAACAAGATCGATATGAAAAAGCTATATGCCTTAGTATCGGTCAGCGTTGATCATGCGGAATATTTTAAGAGAAAATACGGTGTATTTTTCACGGATGAAATATACCGCATGGGTGTCAGGGTCATTCGGGAACGCACCGGTGAGAAGGCAGAGATCTACCGTGTGTCGGAGAATAGCTTTTATTTTTGGTTTATGGAACCCATTCAGTTGGAAAATTTCATTTATGATCTGAAAAATGCCTTTCGGGAGGAGGGAGCGAAGGAAGATCTTCCATTGTCCTTTTCCGCCGGCGGCATTTACAACAATGCCATGGGAAAAGAAAACATTGACGAGCTCATTGAACGCTGTGACAGGATGAGACGTCTGGACGAAAAACATGCAGAGGCAAAATTTATTGAGGGAAAGGTTAAGTTGCTGTGACCGGCAGGAGGGTATGCCATGGAACTGGATATAACGAAGTTACAATCCGTGCTAAATGCGATCGACGAGAATATATTTTTCAAGGATACGGAAGGAAGATATGTTATGGCCACCCACATCTGTCAGATGTTGTCAGACGGGAAGCCTGATTCTTCGATCTACGGAAAAACGGACAGAGAGGTTCAGCCGGATAAGAAGCTGGGAGAGAAATTCTACCGGGAGGATATGGAGATTGTTCGGACAGGACAGCCTGTAAAATATATTCAGGAGATGACATTTCCCCAGGGAACCTTTTTCTATGAGATCCAGAAAAATCCGGTGATGGATAAGAATGGAGAGATCCTTGGCATTTCAGGGATAGTAAAGGATGTGACGGAGTCCACACGCCTGTATAAGAAGATGGAGAAATACAGTGTTACGGATGAGATGACACAGGCCTATAACCGAACCTACTATGAGAGCGGAAAATATAAGGAGGATCTGCAGTATCCGGTAGCGGTTGTTATGATCGATATCAATCATCTGAAGTATTATAATGACCATTTCGGCCATAAAGAGGGGGATATCCTTATAAAGACCATCGTCAACAATATTCAATCTCATCTAAGGGACGATGACCGTCTGATCCGCTTTGGAGGGGATGAATTTCTGCTCTTACTGCAGGCGTGCGATAGTGCGCAGGGAGAAAAGATCGTGCATCGGATCCGACAGGTAGAAGATAAGATCCAACTGCAGGATATTCCTGTGGGAGCAGCCTATGGTATGGCAGAGGCAAAGAGCCCGGAGGATCTGGAAACGGCGATCTCACAGGCAGATCAGGCTATGTATGCGGATAAACGAAAAGCGAAAGGCCAGTGCCGAGGGAATGAAAGTTTTTCAGAAAAAAAGGAATAAAGGATTTTCGATAGAGCCACCTGTGATGTACACTAAATCGCAGGTGGTCTTTTTTATGGCAGAAAGAGTAAAGCGTTCATAAAGCAGGATCACCCGGAAAGAGGTTCATAGCGTAAATGGATAAAACAGAAGACACATACCAACTTGCACAAATGACTTCCGGACAGATATACAGGAAATTGTTTTTTAACATACTCCTGTTAAGTGCAACCACTTTTGGCGGAGGATTCGTCATTATAGGCATGATGCAAAAGAAATTTGTAGAAGAGCTGGGATGGCTTACGGAAGAAGAAATGCTGGATCTGACAGCGATCGCACAGTCCTCGCCGGGGGCTTTAGGGGTGAACATTGCCATTGCAGTGGGATATCGTATCAGAAAACTTAAGGGGGCAGTTGTTGGGACCATAGGGGCGATCTTGCCCCCTCTTATCATTATATCTGTCATATCTGTATTTTATGATCAGTTTAAAGATAATGCCTGTGTGGCGGCTGCAATGGAGATCATGCGCGCGGGGGTTGCGGCGGTGATCTGCAGTGTGGCCATCGACCTTGGAAAAAATATCCTGGAAACAAAGCAGATTCTCTGGATCCTGATGATGTGCGCTGCATTTTGCGCGTCCTGCTTCTGGAAGGTCAGCGCGGTATGGATCGTTCTGTTTTGCGGTGCAGTGGGGCTCTTGACAGTTCTTATAAAAGAAAGGAAGGCTGGAAATATATGATATATCTGGAATTGTTCTGGGCCTTTTTTCAGGTGGGGCTGTTTAGTTTTGGCGGAGGATATGCAGCGGTGCCTCTGATCCAGAGTCAGATCGTAGAGGGGCATCATTGGCTGTCTATGAGTCAGTTTTCCAATCTGATCACGATCGCAGAGATGACCCCCGGACCCATCGCAGTGAACTGTGCTACCTTTGTAGGGCAGCAGACAGCGGGTTTTTTGGGAGCAGTGATCTGTACTTTGGGCTGTGTCTCGCCTGCATTTTTTCTTGTGCTTCTTCTGACATGGGCCTATGTAAAATATCAGAACCTGTCGGCAGTACAGGGGGCTATAAAAGGCTTGCGCCCCGGTGTAGTTGCAATGATCGCTTCTGCCGGCGTGTCTTTTTTGTCTCTGGCGTTATTCGGAACCGCTCTATCAGAAATAGAATTCACCGATTTTCGCCCTGTAGAGGGGATTTTGTTTTGCATTTGTCTTTTCTTATTACAGAGAAAAAAGGCAGGGGCAGTGGCTGTTATTTTAGGAACCGGACTGATCGGTGTTATCTTGTATCTGATATGTCCGGGAATGTTTGTATGAGGGCAGGGATGAAAGCTCATTACAGCATATACAATTTTATTCGCATATATCAGACATGATCGATGTACAGAAAAGTTATACAGCCGATTGATTTTCTTTGGAGGATCATTTGGTATAATTCTTCTTTTGATATATTAGCAAAGACCGGAAAGAGAACAAGACGGTTGGTCAAATAACAGATCGGATAACGCCCACATTCTTCGTGGGCGTTATCGTTACGATATTGATTTCAGATACAAAATGCGGCATAGAGAGGGACGATTTTTTTATTGTCCTCAAAGCTGAAATTTTTAGCAGAGAGTTTGATAGCATAAGCAGGCTTGTAGGTGTCCATATAGATCTTTAAACTCTTGGCCTTGGTGTTGTCGGCAGACTTGACCTCAATGGGAATGAGCCGGCCGTCGCGTTGAATGATAAAATCAATCTCAGCCCCACGCTGGGACTCCCAATAATAAGTGTGGTAGCCATTAATGGTAAGTTGCACATTGACATAGTTCTCCGCCATGCCGCCCTTGAAGTCGTTAATTTCTTCGACCATGTAGAGAATGTCGTTGGCAGCTAAATCTTTCTTGGCGCAAAGCAATCCTAAGTCAGCTACATAAATTTTGAATGCATCGATATCACGATAATTTTCAAGGGGCTTTTTGATCTGCTCTACCTTATATACCTGCGACACGATACCGGACAGGCAAAGCCATTCGATCGCATTCTCAAATTCGGAAGCCCGTCCTCCTTTTTTTATCAGCTTATATTGAAAACGGGTATTCTTCTTGGAGAGCTGAACGGTAATGTTATCATAGACAAGTCTGGTTTTTTTGATCTCATTCAAGTTATTATACTTGCTCATATCATTAAGATAACTTGCCAGTATCGTATCCTGTGTATGACGGACAAGAATATAATCCTTTGTTTGGGAAAACTGCATCACACACTCTGGCATACCGCCCACCACAAGATATTGTCGGTAAAGCTGCATTGCGGCGTCGTGCAAAGCAGACGGCAGAGGCGTATCGGTACGAAAGCACGTTTTGATCTGCTCCACCAAATTGTCCTCACCGAGTGCTAACATAAATTCTTCCATGTCCATAGGATAAAGCGTTTTCATATCGACTTTTCCTACGGGGAAGGAGAATTTCGCCCTATTGACCGCAACGCCGAGCAGACTGCCCGCGACGATGATATGATAATCCGGAGCGTTTTCACAGAAGTATTTGAGCGAAGTCAATGCTCTTTCGCAGAGTTGTACCTCATCGAATACGATCAGTGTTTTCTCTGTTACGATGGTCTGTCCTGCGATATGAGACAAGATCGGTATCAGATAGTCAGGGCTTATGTCTTCTTCAAAGGTTTCGTTCAGCTTTGGGTTGGTTTCAAAGTTGAAGTATGCCACATTTTCATAATGGGTGCGCCCAAACTCCAGAATAGAATAGGTCTTCCCGACCTGTCTTGCACCCTGTAAAATAAGGGGCTTGCGGTGTTCGTTTTCTTTCCACGCTTTCAGGAAATCCATGATCTTTCTATACATAGGCAATCCTCCTTAAATGTATTGACTATAGTATAGAAGATATTCACGTAAAAAACAATGAAATTACTGTATGATTTTACATTAAACCACACGAATATTTTCAATTTTTCTTCACAGATCAACAGAAATGATTGATCTCTCACAATACGATATAAATACTGCGGCTGCTGTCACATGTTTGTTGATGGAAAAAAAGTGCTGACAGCATGGAAGCAGCGCTAAAAACAGGTGAGGACGAAAGTACTCACCTGTTTTCGTGAAGCATGAAATTTGCCATGCAGATACGCGTGATCGAGGGCCTATAAGGCAAATTGATCAAAAAAACAGTTTGGTTTACAATCGATACCGAAAGTTACGAAAGGAAACCACTGCTATTGCCAATTCACTGCAGGTTTCTGTATGATTATATCCATCAGAGTCGACGCTGATCGAAGGAGGGGTTTGTGGACAGAACAGATGAAAGAATTCTGGACATGCTCAAGGGCAATGCCCGTTTATCTTATCAGGAACTGGGCGATGCCATCGGAATGTCCCGTGTGGCGGCGAAGAAGCGCGTTCAGAAGCTGGAACGGGAAGGCATTATCCGAGGATATAATACCTGCATTTACAGGGCGGATGAGATTACGATGTTTATTGATATCGTGACTGCGCCGGGAAAATTTGAGGAAGTGCTGCGGTATGTATCTACCCGGACAGCTTATATCCGGCAGATCTTCAGAACGACAAAGGAAAACCACATTCATATTGTGGCCGTGTCTGCTCAGGCTTCAAACCTCAGATATCTGACCAGGATGATCCGAAAAAAGTGCGGTGATGACATTATGGAGATCCATTGTTATGCCGTGAAAGAGGTCATCAAGGACGTTTACGGAGGGATACGATATGAGCAAAGATCAGAGTCAGACTGTGATGGGGATCATGAATCAGATAGACGGAGTGACACTTGAGGAAAAACGGGGCGGTAAGTTTAGATTTCGTATGCATATGACGCAGGCCATGAGCGAGGCACCGTTGGAATCACTGGAACTGGGAGCCAGAGCGAGCAATAGTCTGAGACGAGCAGGATATGCTACGGTGGGCGAGTTGGCAAATGACATCGCGTCCGGCACGAGCCTTTATGGCCTCCGCAACTGCGGCAAGAACAGTGTCCGGGAGATCATGGAGCATTTGTTCCTGTTCCAGTATAATTCGTTGCCGCCGAAAAAGAGGAACAATTACCTGCTTGAAGTGGTGATGCTGAACATTATATCGCAGAAGGCATGATCGTTTTTAAAGATATCTCATTAAACGATATGAATGATATGACTGCTGCATAGAAGAAAATCGCAGCCATCGTCACACATGCTTTATTTTATGCAGGACGGTCCAAAGCTTGCGCTGTGTTTGATCTGGATAATGAAAAGAAGCTGGTGAGGAAATTTCTCTCATCTGCTTCTTTTTTCTTTCTCGTTTCTCGTTTGTGATGTTTTGATATGTTCTATGCTAAAATAAGTATCATATAAAAGCGTTTGATTCTGGCCAAGACCGGAAAGAGAACAGGACGACTGGCCAAATAATAGCGAAATTTCGGCATGATGTATCAGGAGAGTGCCCGAAGAAACGGAACGGGGGAGATTCGATTTCCTGAAACAAGCCAGAATGAGGATTTATGGATAAAGCGTATTATGATTCTACACTCGCATACTACGATCAAAATGCGGATGATTTTTGCAGCAATACCGCAGATGCGGATATGCAGCAGATATGGGTATTGTTTTTATCGAAGTTAAAAAAGAATGCGTATGTTCTGGACTTCGGTTGCGGTTCGGGACGAGATACCAAATATTTTATTTCCCGGGGACTTACGGTGGATGCCGTTGACGGCTCTGCGCAGCTTTGCAGACGCGCTGCGGCTTATACCGGCATCCAAGTGCGGCAAATGTATTTTCAAGACCTGGCAGAGAGAGATAAATACGATGGCATATGGGCCTGCGCATCGATCCTGCACCTGCCTTATGATGAGCTGGCCGGTGTACTGGAGAAAATGAAAATTGCTGTAAAACAAGGCGGAGTCATCTACACGTCTTTTAAATACGGCAGCTTTCATGGAATAAAAAACGGCAGATATTTCACCTATTTAACAGAGGGATCCTTTGAGGGATTATTGCAGGAGATCGGAGGATTAGAGATAGACGAGGAGTGGATCACTTCTGATGTCAGACCCGGGAGAGGCGAGGAAAAATGGCTCAATCTGATATTGCGGAAAAATTAGATCTTGAGGCGACACCCATAGAATCTACGGATGTTATGACGGGTGATGATAACAGAAACCGCTATTTGTACTACCAGTTGAAAACAAGCATGCTGCAGGCGCAGCAGATCGATATTATTGTTTCCTTTCTGATGGAATCCGGGGTCAGGATGATCGTAAAGGATTTAAAAGCAGCACTGAACAGAGGGGTGCCTATAAGGATCTTGACAGGTAATTATCTGGGCATCACCCAGCCATCCGCCCTGTACCTGATCCGGAAGGAATTGGGAGATTGCGTCGATCTGCGGTTTTATAATGAAAAGGACCGTTCCTTTCATCCGAAATCTTATATTTTTCATTACGAAGATCATGAAGAAATATATATCGGCTCCTCCAATATATCCCGAAGTGCCTTAACGTCCGGCATTGAGTGGAATTATCGCTTCAGCAGCAGGGAAGATAAGCACAATTTTGATCTATTCTACAATACCTTTGTAGATCTATTTGAAAATCACTCCATCCTGATAGATGATAACGAACTTAACCGGTATTCTAAGAATTGGCACAAGCCGGCGGTATCCAGAGATCTGGCAAAGTATGATGTCTTTGAGGAGAACCGGGATACCAAAGTGACGGTACTGTTTCAGCCCCGGGGACCGCAGATAGAAGCCCTGTATGCCCTGGAGGACAGCAGACGGGATGGCGCTACCAAAGGCCTGGTCCAGGCGGCCACGGGGGTGGGAAAGACCTATCTGGCGGCCTTCGATTCCGCCGGTTATAAGCGGGTTTTATTTGTGGCCCACAGGGAAGAGATCTTGAAACAGGCTGCGGTCTCCTTTAAAAATGTCAGACGATCGGATGATTACGGATTCTTTGACGGCAAGCAAAAGGATACGGACAAAGCGGTGATATTTGCCTCTGTGTCCACCCTTGGCAGAGAGGAGTATCTGACAGAGAGATATTTCCCGCCGGACTATTTTGAATATCTGGTGATCGATGAATTTCACCATGCGGTAAACGAACAGTATCGGAGGATCGTAAACTATTTTAAGCCACAATTCTTACTGGGATTGACCGCTACCCCCGAGAGAATGGACGGCAGAAATATATACGAGCTGTGTGATTACAACGTGCCTTATGAGATCTCTTTGAAGGAAGCGATCAACAAGGGGGTGCTGGTGCCGTTTCATTATTACGGCATATATGATGAGGTGGATTACTCGTCTATCCGCCTGGTAAAAGGTCATTATGAGGAGAAGGATTTAGATAAAGCATATATCGGAAATGTACGGCGCTATGAGCTGATCTATAAGTATTACAGGAAATATCCATCCAGGAGGGCTCTGGGATTTTGCTGTTCCATAAAGCATGCCCAGGAGATGGCAAAGGAATTCTATGACAGAGGTATCAAAGCCGTGGCGGTCTGCAGCAAAGGGGATGGAGAATTCTCAGAAGAGAGAAGTACAGCGATACAACAGCTGAAAAGCGGAGAAATAAACGTTATCTTTTCGGTAGATATGTTTAATGAGGGCGTAGATATAGCAGAACTTGACATGGTCATGTTCCTAAGACCCACGGAATCGCCGATCGTATTTTTACAGCAACTGGGACGAGGACTGCGGACCAGCAGAGGAAAGTCGTATCTGAATGTGCTGGATTTCATAGGCAATTATGAAAAGGCAGGCCGGGCACCGTTATTATTAAGCGGCGGAAAGAGCTTTGAAAAAAAGGCAGTGACAGATTACAGCAGCATAGAGTATCCGGATGATTGCATTGTGGATTTTGAACTGCGCCTGATCGATCTGTTTAAAGAACTGGATAAGAGATCTGTTACCGTAAAAGAGCGGATCACTCAGGAATTTTACCGTATAAAGGACATGCTGGGCGACAAGGTCCCTACACGGATGGAGTTATTCACCTATATGGAGGAGGATGTCTACCAGTATTGCATGAATCACGCCAAGGAAAATCCATTCCGACGATATCTGGGATTTTTGGAGGAATTAAAGGAGCTGTCAGAGGAGGAAAAAGCACTCTGTGCCGGTATCGGAAGAGAATTCCTGACGTTGTTAGAAACTACGGATATGCAGAAGGTATATAAGATGCCGATTCTGTATAGTTTTTATAATGAGGGAAATATCCGACTGACAGTCACGGAGGAAGAAGTGCTGACGGCATGGAAGAAATTCTTTGATACAGGAAAAAACTGGAAGGATTTCGCTCCGGGTATTACTTACGAGACGTATAAAGCCATGACAGACAGGCAGCATCTGCGCAAGGCGAAAGATATGCCCATTAAATTCCTGAAGGCATCCGGGAAAGGCTTTTTTATCGAAAAAGAAGGCTATGCGTTGGCCATCATGGAAAGTTTACAGGGAATAGTAGGAAATGAGGCTTTCAAAAAGCATATGAAGGACATATTGGAGTACAGGACGATGGAATACTATCGCAGGCGGTATTTAAAAGATGAGGAAAGGGAGTGACGATAACAGCGAAAAAAACAGGTGAGGACGAAAGTTCTCACCTGTTTTCATGAAGGGTTTGTGATCAAGGGTGACAGGTACCGCTGCCTTACTTGACGATCAACACAGTGACCGTCACCACTGCCAAAGCAGCAGTCCTATAGTTTGGGCAAATAAGGGGTCACATCAAAGGTTTTGATAAAGGTAACAAATTTGTTCAGCTGATCCGGCACAAAGATACCTTTTTTCCAGATAATGCCGAATTTGCTGGTGATCTCCGGCGATACGGGGATCTCTACGAAATCTCTGGGGTTAGCGGCGAGAGAGGAATAGAGAAAGGCACCGCAATGGCCGCCGCGGACGAAGTTCAGTACCGTGCCCAGCTGACTGCAGTACATGCGGACATTGGGGGTGATGCCCGCAGAACGAAGGCGGGTGATCACGGTCTGTGTCTGCACGGAATCTGTGTTAAACAGAATGATGGGCTCATCTTTTAACATCTCCATGGTGATCTCTTTTTCTGCGGCATAGCAGTGTGTCCTGGAAATGCAGTAAACATAGCGGTCCTCCATCATCACATAACTGTTATATTTATCCAGATTATAGAAATCCATGTTGACGATGGCCACATCCAGCTGTTCATTGTCGACCATGGTCCTGGCGCGCAGGGAACCGTATTCCAACAACTGAATGGGGATATTGTATTTTTCCTGAAACTGATCGGTGACTCTGGGGAAAAACACGGTGCTGATCATGGGCGGGATACCGATGCGCAGAGGATGGCGGTTTTCTTCGATGTTGGAAAAATCCGTATACAGCTCCTGGGTCTGCCGCAGGATATATTCTGCTTTCTGATAAAAAGCCTCACCGTCCTTGGTGAGAGAGATCCTGTTTTTTCCATGATTGAAAAGTCTTAAATGAAATTCCTTCTCCAGATCACGGATGGATGTGGAAATGGTAGGCTGGGACACATACAGTGCCTCGGCGGCCCTGGTGATGCTGCGGTAACGACATACGGTACAGAAGTATTCCAGTTGTGTGAGGGTCATACAAACTCCATTCTGTCTGTTTGGATCTAAGTGGTTCTGCGGTTATTGTTCAGTCCCCAGCTGTTTGGCCGGGAAGAGACCGCAGCCTGTTTCAAGATCTCTTCCCTGGTTCAGTCCTCAGCTGTTTGGCTGGGAATCTCGAAGTTGTCCGGTCAACGGGCACCTTTTTTTTATCTTTAGTATAGGGAAAAGCTATGCTGACGTCAATTATATGAAATGTACATTATGCTGACACTCTTATATGATGAGGTTACAAAAGAAACAGACATGCGCCGTGTCACTTGTTTACCGATTGCCCTGATGACAGTGAAAATTCCAAATTCGCTTTACATGAATCCATCATTTTCGCTGCCGCTTCGCAGCAAAGCTGCTCAGAAAAGGAGGTTGTATGAGTCCAGCAGTCATAACACTAATTTTCCTGGCTTTTGCCATTGTCATGTTTGTCACAGAAAAGATCCCGTTGGGACTGACATCCATGATCGTCTGTATCGGTCTTGTGGTTACCGGCGTCTTAAGCGTAAGTGATGCCTTCAGTGGATTTATCAACAGCAACGTGATCCTGTTTGTTGCCATGTTCATTGTAGGCGGCGCACTGTTTGAGACAGGCATGGCTAATGAGATCGGCAGCCTGGTCACGAAGTTTGCCAAAACAGAACGAGGTCTGATCGTAGCCATTATGGTGATCGTCGGTGTCATGAGTGGTTTTCTCTCCAATACCGGTACTGCAGCAGTTCTGATCCCGGTGGTTATTGGAATTGCAGCGAAATCCGGCTTTAAGAGATCCAGACTTCTGATGCCGTTGGTTTTTGCGGCGGCTATGGGCGGCAACCTTTCCCTGATCGGTGCGCCCGGCAATATGATCGCCCAGTCTGCACTGGAGCCGCTGGGGCTTAAATTCGGATTCTTCGAGTATGGGATCGTCGGACTTCCCATTTTACTGGCAGGTATTTTGTTCTATGCCACCATCGGATTCAAGCTTCTGCCGCAACACGATACAGTAGATACGGGGGATTCCATTTTTGACGAATCTCGGAATTTTGATGCTGTTCCCAGGTGGAAAAAGGTATTGTCGTTGGTGATCCTGATCGTCACGCTGATCGGTATGATCTTTGAGGAAGAGATCGGCGTAAAACTCTGTGTCACCGGCTGTGTAGGCGCAGTACTGCTGATCATTACCGGCGTTATATCGGAAAGGGATGCACTGAAGTCTATCGATCTGAAGACTATCTTTCTGTTTGGAGGTACCTTATCGTTGGCAACGGCATTGGAAAATACCGGTGCAGGGGAAATGATCGCAGATAAGGTGATCGGTGCGCTGGGAGCAGATCCGTCCCCGGTACTGTTTACCTTTGTGGTATTCATACTGTGCTGCATCATGACTAACTTCATGTCCAACACAGCTACCACAGCCCTGATGGCACCGATCTGCGTCTCCATTGCCCAGGGAATGGGTGCAGATCCCAGAGCGGTATTGATGGCTTGTGTCATTGGAGGTTCCTGTGCTTATGCAACGCCCATCGGCATGCCGGCCAATACCATGGTGGTTGGTGCCGGAAATTACAGATTTATGGATTTTGTAAAAGCAGGGATGCCATTGATCGTCATAGCAACCGTGGTCAGCATGATCATTTTGCCCATTGCCTTTCCATTTTATCCGCAAGGATAAAATTTTTATCCGTGAGGAACTCTTTTTGTGAAGAAAGGACTGTTCATAAACATAAAAAGGCTGTCACAGAGAAAAGCTATTCAAAGGGAAACATGCATACGGAAAAGCTGTTTGCAAGAACGGAATGGATGCACAGGAAATAAGCAATCGCATTTATTCCTTTTTAAAGAAAAGAATAAGTACATGGAGGAAAAAGATATGTCAAACGAAGCACAGGTAAAGAAACTGACAGACATTATGGCACAGTTCGTGGGATTCACTGCGAAAAAGCTGCCGGATGATGTCATCGCCAAATTACAGGAACTGAGAGATAAAGAAGATACCCCCATGACCAAGGTTATCTACGATACCATGTTTCGCAACCAGGAGTTGGCATTGCAGTTAGACCGTCCTTCCTGCCAGGATACCGGCGTATTACAATTCTGGGTGAAATGCGGCACCGGATTTCCTTTGATCGACGATCTGGAAGCATTGCTGAAGGAGGCCGTGGTGCAGGCTACCTTTGCTACACCTTTACGCCACAATTCCGTAGAGACCTTTGATGAGTACAACACCGGTAAAAATGTGGGAAAAGGGACCCCTACGGTATGGTGGGACATTGTTCCTAACTCCGATCAGTGTGAGATCTACACCTACATGGCCGGCGGCGGATGTACACTTCCCGGCAATGCCACAGTGCTGATGCCCGGCGAAGGTTATGAAGGCGTGACCAAGTTCGTACTGGACCGCATGACCACCTATGGATTAAATGCCTGCCCGCCCCTGTTGGTAGGTGTAGGCGTGGGAACCTCCGTAGAGACCGCAGCGCTGAATTCCAAAAAGGCCCTGATGCGTCGGGTAGGATCTCATAACGACAATGCCAACGCAGCCAAGATGGAGAAGCTGTTGGAAGACGGTATCAATGCCATCGGCCTTGGACCCCAGGGTATGGGAGGACACTATTCTGTTATGGGTGTCAATATTGAGAATACCGCTCGCCATCCATCCGCCATCGGTGTCGCTGTGAATGTGGGCTGCTGGAGTCACAGAAGAGGACATATCGTATTTGACAAAGACCTGCATTTTACCGTAGATACACATACCGGATTTGAGTACAAGGAAGAGAACTGATCATACGCATGATGGTGTAAACGTCATAGGTGCAGATCACATCGGAGAATTCGCCTGCGCGAGATTCTCCTCGCGTGCCGCAGACAGGCTGCGGCAGGAAAGGAAAACAATGGCTGTAAAAATAGAAGATGGTAAGAAGATTCTGGTAACGCCCGTATCCGCAGAAGACTTGAAGGATATCCATATCGGTGACATCGTATATCTTACAGGAGATATCACTACCTGCAGGGATGTGGCACACCGCCGTGTGGTAGAGGAAGGAAGAGAGATCCCTGTTGATGTGAGAGATGCTGCGATCCTCCATGCGGGCCCCATCATCCGTCCGTTAGGAGATGAAAAATATGAAATGGTCTCCGTAGGACCTACCACATCCATGAGAATGGAGAAATTCGAGTATGAATTCGTAGAGACCACCGGTGTCCGGGTTATCGTCGGTAAAGGCGGCATGAAGGAAAATACGGAGAGAGCCTGTAAGGATTTCGGCGCGATCCATTGTGTATTTCCTGCCGGAAATGCTGTGGTGGCAGCAGTGGAAGTAGAGGAGATCGTAGAAGCGCAGTGGAAGGATTTAGGAATGCCTGAGACCCTGTGGCACTGCCACGTAAAAGAGTTCGGTCCCCTGATCGTCTCCATCGATTCCTATGGCAAGAACTACTTTGAAGAGAAGAAGGTGGAGTATAATAAGAAGAAGGACGAGCAGATCGAGATTATCAGCAGGCAGGTAGGATTTATCAAGTAAGAGGCATCAATGCGGGGCATCGGATGATCCGGCAACGCCAAAGATAAGCAAAAAGTCTGCAGCATTATTAAATGAAAAGAAGTATTAAATGAAAAGAAGTATTAAATGAAAAGAAGCAGGTGAGGACTTTCGTCTTCACCTGCTTTCATTCATCTGCTTTCATTAAGTGCGGTATTAAATTGTAAGCCCTGTGCGGCTATTTCTGTGTAAAAATCTTTCTGAATATGCTTCCAATGGAAATGATAGTCTTTAAGATCGATAACATAATGTTGTCTCCTTTCGTTTATAATCTTTCTTTATTTACGAAACTTCTTTTTTACTTTTTTACTTCTTGTCCATTTCTTTGAGGATCACTTCACAAACCTTCATTACGAGAAGGCTAACAGGGATCAACCAATACATAGCTACATCCTTTTTTTGAAAAGTTAATAGGTTCAGGTAAATTGTTCGTTTCACTTTTTTGGATAGAGATATCAGATTCTTACTCTTTTTTTATTTCTCTGTCTCTCTTTCTTTATTGAGCTAATTCTACTTCAATGCGTGTATCAAAAGCGTATCAAATATGATGGAAACAAAAGAAAATGCAGAACTGTGTCGAGTTTAAAAGCTGTTTATAAATTCTCAGTGCGAGTGTGCTACCATAAAATAAGATATCTTTAATGGCAGCACAGATCTTGGACACGCGCGGATCGTAAGGTCGCTTTGGGAGAATCGAAGACCTGTGTGCTGCTTTTGACAAAGCGCTGTTGAAATGGAGAGTAGAAAAGTAGCATGACGATCAAGAAAAGACTGTTCTGGTCAAATATTCTGATGATCTTAATCCCGGTGATGGCGACAACTTTGATCGGTGTGGCCTGCGTGGGATTTATCTGGTTTGCCCTGATCCATGGCTTGGGAATCGGGATCCATGATCAGGAAGAATTTGAGGTAGTATGTACGGCTGTTTCCGAGGGAGTAAAAGAGAGCCTGGAGAATGGGTGGGATTTTTCTTCCGTTGATGTGATCTTGGAAAAGAATCACCTTCGGCTTAAGGTGAACTGTTCGGGCAGCACCGTCTATGTCTATGGGGATGAGATAGCCGATGACAGCGGGCTGTATGCGGCGGCCGCTTTGTTAGAAAATAATGGTATGATCACCCAAAACGGACATATGCTGTATGCGGATCAGTGCACGATACAGGAGGAGGTTTATACTATTTTTCTGTCAGGGGAATATTATAACGTACACTCTTATGCAGAACTTAAAACAGCAGTGCTCTTATCGGCAGCGGTCATTCTGCTTGTGATCTTTCTCTCTATTTTATTAGCTAACCGCTTTTTGACCAAATATGTATTTCGGCGGATCGAGGAGCCCCTGGACATTTTGGTAAAGGGCGTGCATGAATTAAGAGATGGAAATTTAGAGTACCGCATCGCCTATGATAGACAGGATGAGTTCCTGCCGGTTTGCCGAGACTTCAATGAGATGGCGGGAAGATTAAAGGAACTGGTGCAGCAGATTCAGCAGCAGGAACGCAGCCGAAAGGAATTGATTGCCGGTATTTCCCATGATATTCGTTCGCCCCTTACCTCTATTCAGGCCTATGTGGAAGGACTTTTGGATGGTATCGCCAAAACGCCGGAGGCACAGCAGCGTTACCTGGAAACCATCAATGCCAAGGCAAGGGATCTGGACAGGATCGTTTCGCGATTATTTCTGTTTACAAAAATGGAATTGGGAGAGTATCAGGCAAAGACATGTGAAATAAGGCTGGATGAGGCTATAGAAGAGATGGTGAATGCCCGGCAAGAGGAATACTGTCAGAAGGGGCTTTCCATCAGGACGGATCTGGAAGCGGTTACTATGCAGGCAGATCCTGTGCAGCTGCAGCGGATTGTAGCCAATATTATGGAAAACAGTCTGAAATATAAAATAAAAGAACAGGGAATGCTCCGGATAGTACTTCATCGACAGGAACAAGGATTTTACCTGTCTTTTGCCGATGACGGGCCGGGGGTTCCCGAAGAAGCCCTTCCCCATTTGTTTGAGGTCTTTTATCGTGTTGACCCATCCAGACAAAATCCGCATCAGGGCAGTGGTCTTGGCCTGGCTATCGTATCGGCGGCGGTAAAGCAGATGGGTGGAAGTGTTTTTGCCTGCGTTTCTCCGATGGGCGGTTTGGAAATACGAATGGAATTTGCATATGGGAAGGAAGCCTGATGGATAAAATATTGATCATTGAGGATGATGAAGCCATTGCCGCCATTGAACGGGATTATCTGGAGATCGATGGATTTCAGGTGGAGATTGCGATCGATGGCATAACCGGCTTAAATCGCGGATCAAGCGGTGTGTTTGATCTGATCTTGCTGGATCTGATGCTGCCCGGAATGGATGGCTTTCAGGTATGCCGTAAGCTCCGGGAAAAGGTATGCATTCCTATCCTGATGGTAACTGCCAGACAGGAAGATATAGATAAGATCCGGGGGCTTGGACTGGGAGCCGATGATTACATAGAAAAGCCTTTTTCACCTGCAGTACTGGTGGCCAGAGTAAAGGCAAACCTGGCCCAGTATCGCAGAGTCCTGGGCAGACAGAAGACTCCCTCTGAGATCTCGCTGGGCAATATCAGGCTGAATACCGGCACACACCGGGTTTTTGTGAATGAAAGAGAGGTCATGCTGAAAAATAAGGAATACGAACTTTTGTTGTTCCTGATGCTGCATGTAGATATGGTATTTGACAGGGAGACATTATACGAAAAAGTATGGGGGTTAGAGGCTATGGGGGATAATGCGACGGTGGCGGTGCATATCAACCGGCTGCGAGAGAAGCTGGAGAAGGATCCCTCCGATCCTCATTATATAGAAACCGTATGGGGCGCAGGATATCGTTTTCGGGGGTGATGTATTTGCAGGTAATGTGTTTGCAGGAAGTGCGCATAGCGTTTCTTGTAAATGACATTGATGTCGTATCTTTTTATGCTAAATGTTATCCATAGGGTATAAAAGGATATCTATGTCAGTTTGTATCCGGCAAAGGTTTGGATGCTTTTTGCGGACCCTTTGTCGGACTCTTTGTGGGGACGTTTTATAAATAGTTTAAGATTGGTTTTTCTGTGGTTTATTCCCGGGGGCTATCCTCTAGTCGTGATGCATAAGTCATCAGGAATGGAGGAATTACTGTGCAGGGAAAAATGACAGGTTTAACCTCGGCAGAGGTTGAAGAAAGAAAACGACAGACATCCGACAATGCGCCTGGTCGTTCCATCACCAGATCAACGGGACAGATCATCAGAGAGAATGTATTTACGCTGTTTAATCTGCTTAATTTTTCGATCGCCATACTTTTGTTTCTGGTAGGAGCCTACTCCAACATGTTTTTTATCGCCATTATCCTGGCGAATATTCTGATCGGTATTTTTCAGGAGCTGAAGGCCAAAAAGCTGGTAGATGAATTGTCGCTGCTGAACCGTCCGCAGGTCAAGGTGTTGCGGGATGAAAAAGAAAAGACCATAGCCGCAGAAGAGCTCGTTACGGAGGATGTAATGATCCTGGAAAGCGGATACCAGATCTGCGGCGACGCAGTGGTATTATCCGGAAGCCTGGAAGTCAATGAATCCCTGCTGACGGGGGAAAGTGACGCCGTTATAAAAGAGGCAGGAGACAGTCTTCTTTCCGGCAGCGCTGTTGTTTCCGGAAAATGTTATGCCCGGGTGTTACATACTGGAAGGGAAAGCTATGTGGGAAAGCTGGCGGATGCCGTTAAAGCAGAGAAGGAGACGGGAAGTGAGTTACTGGCCTCCATGCGGAAGGTTACCCGGTTTACCAGCTTTCTGATCTTGCCGTTGGGAGTCCTTTTATTCATGGAGGCGTTTCTGCTTCGTACTGCGACGTTTAACAGTGCCATAGTGGCTACCGCAGCAGCGCTTTTGGGAATGCTTCCCAAAGGCCTGGTGCTTTTGATCTCCGTATCCCTTGCCAACGGCGTGATCCGTCTTTCTAAAAAGAAGATCCTGGTACAGAATATTTACGCGCTGGAAACACTGGCCCATGTGGACGTATTGTGCCTGGATAAGACCGGTACATTGACCGATGGAAAGATGAAGGTAAAAGAGATCCTCTATGTGGGCGATACAAAGGGGGAAGATCATCCGGGAGAAGAGGAAGCTGAGAGACTTCTTAGATCCTATCTGGCAGCCAGCGATGATAATAATGCCACAATGCAGGCACTGAAAGAGAAATGGAAGCCGGTACTTAGCTATACGCCCACCGGAAAGCTTGCGTTTTCTTCGAAGCGAAAGTGGGGTGCTGTTTGCTTTGGAACGGCGGGAACGGTTTTTATCGGCGCACCGGAGCGCATCATGGTCGGAGAGACAGAGCGTATTTCACGGGCATTAGATCAGGGATACCGGGTTCTTGCTGTGGGATACAGCAGGAAGAACCGGCAGGAAGAAGAAAGCCTGCCATCTGATGTGCTTCCTTTGTATAGTATCGTGCTGGAGGATACCATACGAAATAAGGTAGGCGAAACCCTGGCGTATTTTTACCGGGAAGGGGTTGCGGTCAAGGTCATCTCCGGTGATCATGTAAAAACAGTGTCCATGGCAGCAAAGAAAGCAGGGTTAAAGCACTGGGAAAAAGCTGTGGATATGTCGATGCTGGGAGAAAGCATCGATTATGAGAAGATCTGTGAGAAATATGATGTGTTTGCCAGAGTGACGCCGCGGCAAAAACAAGAATTGGTAGCCGCGCTGAAGCAGCAGGGCCATCATGTGGCCATGACGGGAGATGGGGTAAACGACCTGCTGGCATTAAGGACAGCAGATTGCTCTATCGCAGTGGCCGAGGGAAGCGATGCCAGCCGTCAGATTTCCCAGATCGTCTTATTGGAGTCAGACTTTACCCATCTGCCCCAGGTGGTGATGGAAGGACGCAAGGTGGTCAATAACGTGACGAGAACGGCAGGGGTATTTTTCATTAAGACCATTTATTCCCTGTTGCTATCAGTCCTTTGCCTCATGGGAAACATTGCCTTCCCTTTTATTCCCATCCAAATCACCCTCATTGATGCAGCTATGGAGGCCTATCCCTCCTTCCTGACTATTTTTGAAGCGGATACCGGAAAGATCAGGGGAAGCTTCTTGCAAAAGGCTATTGGAAATGCGCTGCCCTTTGCGTTGACAGCCACCAGTATGATGATGTTTGCTGCCTTGTTTCTTCCTTTGCCGGCAGCGCAAAAGCAGACCATGATGTATTTTTTGCTGATCCTGACCACTATGGCGGCGGTGGTCAAAAGCTGTATCCCTTTTACGGCGCTTCGCAGCTTTATCTGTATCACTATGGTGGTGGGAACCTTTGGGGCACTTTGGCTGTTTCCCTCTCTTTTGGAAATTGCGGTGCTTTCCCCCATGCTATTAGCTGTTACGGCACTGATCTTCGCAATGGGACTTGTGATCCTGCTTTTGGCTTTTAAGACAAAACAGCTCATGGAAATGTAGTGTAAAACAGATTACTAAATTTTTAGTTTTTCTTTTACAACGGAAGGACAATCGGTCATAATAAAGATATGTTAGCTATCTCGAAATGCCTGTCGATTGGTACGGTGATGTGGAGACGGAATGGGCAGTATCATTCCGGCAGTTCCCGTTATCTTTGCAGCGAAGACCGGCAGCCAGAATATGTTGCAACAAGCTAAGTTGGCTTTTAAATAGAGAGAGGAAAAGGAGAGGGCTATGAAATTCTTTATTGACACAGCAAATGTGGATGAGATCCGCAAGGCAAACGATATGGGTGTGATCGCAGGCGTCACCACCAATCCCAGTCTGATCGCCAAGGAGCACAAGGACTACGCTAAGACGCTGGCAGAGATCGCGACCATCGTGGATGGACCTATTTCCGGTGAGGTAAAAGCCACTACTACCGATGCAGAAAATATGATCAAAGAGGGTGAGGCTATCTATGCCCTTGATCCTAAGCATATGGTGGTCAAGATCCCTATGACCCCGGAGGGACTTAAGGCTATCAAAGCGCTGAATGCAAAGGGCATTCCCACCAACTGCACCTTGATCTTCTCCGCCAATCAGGCACTGTTGGCTGCCCGGGCCGGTGCAACCTACGTCAGTCCTTTCCTTGGTCGCCTGGACGACATCAGCCAGCCGGGTATCGACCTGATTCAGACCATCAGCGAGATCTTCAGTAACTACCCGGACATTCATACCGAGATCATCGCAGCATCTGTGCGCAATCCCATCCATATCACAGACTGTGCACTGGCCGGCGCTGACATCGCCACCGTGCCCTACAAGGTTATCGAGCAGATGACCAAGCATCCCCTTACGGATCAGGGAATTGAGAAGTTTAAGGCGGATTATGTGGCTGTGTTCGGAGAATAAGGTTGAAGATAGATCTGAAGAGTATGTAGTCACGAAGATATGAAAGCAGCGGTACCGCTCCGGCACCGCTGCTTTTTTTGCGTATCTGCCCGACAGCTGCTAAAATACAAGGGAAATCAGCTGTGGCATAAAAAGGTAAGTATGTATTTGACAAAAAACGGAGAACGTACATGGGAAAATCAGACCAGCTGCGGGCAGGACTGGAAACAGCCTATATTGACGGCACGGTAGTCTCCAGTGACCGATACAGACCGCAATTTTTATACAATAACCGCAAAGAAGGAAAAAAGGTACTCTCCTCCCTGGAGGATGAGCTTTTAGCCTGCGACAGATTCCAGATCAGCGTAGCCTTTATTACATCGCGCGGTATCGCACCACTATTACAAACGCTGCAGGAGCTGGAGAAGAGGAATATACCGGGGGAAGTGCTGACAACCAATTATCTGAATTTCAGCGAGCCCAAGGCCTTAAAGAAGCTGCATGCGCTTTCCAATATAACCCTCAAAATGTATGATGTGGAAGCATCAGCGGATGGATTTCACACAAAGGGCTATATTTTCAAGAAGGAAGAAATCTATCGGATCATCATCGGCAGTTCAAATATCACCGATGCAGCCCTAACCACCAACAAGGAGTGGAATACAAAGATAGTATCTACAGAGAATGGGGAGATGGCAAGGGAAATTGTAGCGGCGTTTAATGCACTGTGGCATTCCGAGTTTTCCTTATCCTTTGACGAGTTTTATGAAAATTACAGGGAGAGGTATGAGATCGTCAAGCATCAGCGGGAAGCAGCGATGCAGGATAGTATTACCTCCATTGAAAAATATAAACTGCAGCCCAACAGCATGCAGGTGGGATTTATCACAAATCTGAAAAAGATACTGGCAGCCGGGGAAAAGCGGGCTCTTTTAATTTCCGCTACAGGTACCGGCAAGACTTATGCCTCTGCGTTTGCCATGCGGGAACTGGGATTTAAGAGAGTTCTGTTTCTGGTACACCGAGGACAACTGGCGGTGCAGACGAAGAAATCCTATGAAAAGGTCTTTTCTAACGCCGTGTCCATGGGCTTAGTAGGCGGCAACCACCATGAGTATGACAAAGATTACGTGTTTGCCACCGTGCAGACGCTTAATCGGGATAAGCATTTGCTGCGATATGACAAGGATGCATTTGACTGCATTATTTTGGATGAGGCCCACCATGTCTCGGCAGATACCTATCAAAAGATCATGAATCATTTTACCCCCAGGCTCTGGCTGGGAATGACAGCGACGCCGGATAAGCGGGATGATCATGTAGAGGAAAGAAATATCTATGCGCTGTTCAACTATCAGATCGCTTACGAGATTCGGCTGCAACAGGCCCTGGAGGAAAATCTGCTCTGTACCTTCCATTACTTTGGCATTACAGACCTGGAGATCATCGGCGATGAGGAAGTGAATGACGGGGATTTCTCCATGCTTACCGGCGATGAGCGGGTGAAGCATATTCTTCATCAGGCCAATTACTATGGTTACAGCGGTGACCGGGTAAAAGGATTGATCTTTTGCAGAAACATCAAAGAGACGGAAGAATTGTCCGCGAAATTCAATCAAAGGATCAATCCCGATACGGGGAAGAAGTATCGGACCATTGCCTTAAACGGCAGTGCTTCCGAGGCAGAGAGACAGATCGCATTTGAGCGGTTGGCCATGGAGGAAGGGGATACCTCTGTGGGCTATGAACCATTAGATTATATTTTCTCTGTAGAGATCCTGAATGAAGGTGTGGATATAGTAGAAGTCAATCAGGTGATCATGCTCAGACCGACCCAGTCACCTATCGTATTCATCCAGCAGCTTGGCCGCGGACTGCGGAAAGCGGAGGGAAAAGAATATGTGATGATCCTGGACTTTATAGGCAATTATAATAACAACTTCATGATCCCCATCGCTTTGTCAGGGGATAGAAGATATAACAAGGACGATATCCGCAGATACGTTATGGAAGGCGGAAGAATCATTCCCGGGGCTTCCACCATTCATTTTGATGAGATCAGCAGAAAGAGAATCTTGGCCTCCGTGGATCGGGCCAATTTCAGCGACCTTAAGCTGATCAAGGAGAATTACACCAACCTGAAAAATAAACTCGGCAGGATCCCGAGGCTGCAGGATTTTGATGCCTATGGGGAGATGGATGTCCTGCGGATCTTTGATAATAACAGTCTGGGATCCTATTACAGATTTCTGGTCAAGCATGAGGATGAATACAAGATCCGCTTACCCGAAGACCAGGCCCAGGTGATCGAATTTGTCTCCAAGAAGCTTGCCAACGGAAAACGGATACAAGAGCTGCAGATGTTAAAGCGTATCCTTGCTTATGCCCGGAAGCTTTCAAGGATCGATCTTTTTGATGATCTCTCGGCAGATATGAAAGCGTATGGAAAAACAGTCAGCGAGAATCAGAAAGAGAATCTCGTTAATATCATGACCAATGAATTCCCGGCCGGAAGCGGTAAGAAAACCTATGCGAATTGTATTTTCATAGAGGAAGAAGAGGGGACTTATAAACCCACCGATGCCTTTATGGAGATGCTGGAAAATAAGGAGTTCTACGATATGCTCAAAGAACTTATAGAATTCGGGATCAGCCGATATGAACGGGATTATCAGAATGGTTATGAGGATACGGATCTGGTGCTGTATCAGAAATATACCTATGAGGACGTTTGCCGTCTGCTTAACTGGAACAAGAATCTCTCTTCTGTGATGAACGGCTATATGCTGGATAAAAGAACGAAAACCTATCCTGTGTTCATCAATTACGACAAGGATGAAAATATCAGCGAGACCACAAAGTACGAGGATCATTTCGTGCCGGGATACAGGGATCGCCTGATCGCTGTTTCTAAATCCGGCAGGACGGTGCAGTCAGAGGACGTACAGAATTTCCTGCATGCAAAGGAGCGAGGCATACAGGTGGAGCTTTTCGTCAGAAAAAATAAAGATGATAAGATCTCAAAAGAATTCTATTATCTCGGACACATGACAGCCAGCGGAAATACAAAGGAATTTACTATGGCTAATACCAGGAAGACCGCAGTGGAGATCGAGTGGATCCTGGATGTGCCCGTGCGGGAGGATGTGTACGAGTATATCGTGAATTCCTAGGGAAAATGCAGAGGCTTCGTAAAAATATCGAAAGATATGACGCGATTACGTGAAAGGACATTGGAAAGCATTTATGAAAACAATAAGAGTAGTTGCCGCAGTAATAAAGGCTGTGAATGAAAAAGGAGAGTCCATCATCTTCGCGACGCAGCGGGGCTATGGTGCCTTAAAAGGCGGATGGGAGTTTCCGGGAGGAAAGATCGAACCGGGAGAGACTCCGGAGGCAGCATTAAAGCGGGAGATCATGGAAGAGTTGGATACAAAGGTCACGGTGGGAGAGCTGGTGGATACCATCGAGTATGACTATCCGGACTTTCATCTCTCCATGGATTGTTTCTGGTGTGAGATCTTAGCCGGCGAGCTGGTGCTGAAGGAGCACGAGGCAGCCAGATGGCTGACCAAGGGGCAGTTAAATGACGTGGACTGGCTGCCGGCGGATATTACGCTGATCCATAAGATCGCCGGCAGGATGTAGGGCAGAGGAAGGGAAAACGTTCAGATGCCGGATAAAACGGGCACTTTTTCTCATAATTAAGGTCTCTTTCTGTAAACAGACGGAGAACACCCCTTTAGCTTATGAAAAAGCCGGCTGAAATACAGGGGATTATTGTAGCCGACGATCCTGCCGATTTCGCCTACGGAGTAGGTGGTGGTCTCTAACAGTACCTGGGCATTGGTCATGCGTACGTCCGTCAGATATTGCACCGGGGTCTTGCCGGTATACTTTTTGAAATTGCGTATGAACCAGCTGACGCTCATGCCCTTGGAAGCGGCATACTCTTCGATGCAGATCTCCAGCTCATAGTTGGCGGTAAAATAATTGGCCGCCTCCTCCATCTGATGATCCAGGAATTCATTTTTCAGAACATGTTCTCTGGTGATCTCCCGGTGAAATAGGATCAGCAAGCGGCGCAGCAGCAAAACCAGCACCTCCTGGTAGTCCGGCTGCATGCGCTGGATCTCAGCGATGATCTCTTTGAAGATCCGTTCATATTCTAAGGATGTTCCCACGCGGAATATCCTTTTTTTATCTTCAAATCCATAGCCTCGGAGTATATTTTTTACATCGCCTCCGGTGAAGTGGACCCAATAGACTTCGGTCTTATCTTTTCCGTAATATTCATATTTCTGTAATTCTTTGGGCCGGTACAGGACGATATGACCGGCTGTCACAATAGTCTCGTTTTCTGTCTTGTCAAAGTGAAAATGAACCTGTCCGGAAACAATATAGATGATCTGATAATCCAATCGTCCCTTAGGCCGATAGGTGGGAAGCTTGGGATGATCGGACAATCGATAGTTTCCGCAGCTTCCTACGATCAAAGGGTGACTTTTATCCTTGAAATCAATATGGGAATTGTTTATGTAACCGGTGTTCAGATACATAGCGGTCTCCTTTACGTGCTCATTTTAGATTGTATCATTTTGTGCATATTCTGTCTAATTTGATTTATAGACTTTCGAAAGACAAATTCATAAAATAGCAAGCAGGAAATGCGGGAATAACAATAAAAACTCCGGCCGGAGAATGGAGGATTCTCGCTATACTTGTTGCTTTTGATACAAAATAATACATATGATGATGGGGAGAAAAACGATGCTTGTACCAAGACATTATGAAAACTTAAAGATCCTTCATGAAAATGTATTACCGGCCAGAGCCTATTATATTCCGGCCTCTAAAAGAATGGATGATCTGACAGAGCACCGGGAAGGATCGGACCGGTTACAGCTTTTGAACGGAAACTGGAAATTTAAATATTTTGAAAGTATTTACAATGTACAGGAACACTTCTACGAAACAGGATATGACGTAAGCGGCTTTGATGAGATCCCGGTACCCAGTGTATGGCAGATGGAGGGCTATGATACCCATCAATATACCAACATCCGGTATCCGTTCCCTTTTGACCCGCCTTTTGTGCCCCAGGATGATCCCTGCGGCGCCTATGTATACCGGTTTGATTATCACATGGATCCGGATGCGCCGCGAGCCTACCTGAATTTCGAAGGCGTAGACAGCTGCTATTACGTATGGCTCAATGGCAGATATGTGGGATACGATCAGATTTCCCATATGACAGGAGAGTTTGACATAACAGAGCAGCTGCAGGAAGGGGAGAATACCCTGGCGGTCCTGGTGCTGAAATGGTGTGACGGTTCTTACTTAGAAGACCAGGATAAGTTTCGCATGAGCGGCATCTTTCGGGATGTTTATATTCTGAAACGGCCGGAAAAGGCAGTGAGAGATTACAGGATCACCACTGCGATGGAGGGTGATATTGCGAAGGTATTTCTTTCTATAGAGTATTTCCGGGAGACAGAGACGAAGGTGGTCGTGGAGAACCCCCAAGGGGAAGAAGTGGCCCGGGGAAGCATTGCCGAGGATGGAAAGCTGGAGCTGGAAATAGAAAGTCCCATCCTCTGGAATACAGAGAATCCCTATCTATATACACTGGTGATGGAAACTGAGCAGGAAACGATCGTGGATCACATCGCGCTCAGAACCATGGAGATCAGAAACAGGATTCTTTACTTCAACGGGCAGAAAATAAAGTTCAGAGGGGTGAACAGGCATGATTCCGATCCGGAAACCGGTTTTGCCATTTCCATTGACCGGCTGAAAACGGATATGCGGCTGATGAAGGAGCATAATTTCAATGCCATCCGGTCCAGCCACTATCCCAATGCCCCTTACTTCTATCAGCTGTGTGATAAATACGGGTTTATGGTGATCGATGAGGCAGATCTGGAAGCTCACGGTCCCTTCATGCTTTACCGAAAAGAGGACACGGATCTGGAGCGTTTCAGCAGATGGAATGAGAAGCTGGCAGATGATCCGGCCTGGGAAGAGGCCATCGTGGACCGGGTGCAGAGAATGGTGCAGCGGGATAAAAACCGCTTCTGTATTGTGATGTGGTCTATGGGGAATGAAAGTGCCTACGGATGCAATTTTGAGAAGGCCCTGGCCTGGACCAAGTCCTATGATCCCTGTCGCATCACCCAATATGAGAGCGCCAGATACCGCAATTATAAAAAGACATACAATTACGACGATCTGGATATCTACAGCAGAATGTATCCTGCCTTAGAGGAGATCGAAGAATATCTTGAAAAAGATGCCAGTAAGCCCTTCCTTCTGGTGGAATATTGCCACAGCATGGGAAACGGGCCCGGGGATTTTGAGGACTATTTCCGGATGATACAGGAAAACGATCTGCTGTGCGGCGGCTTTGTATGGGAGTGGTGCGATCATGCCATTGCCCACGGAAAGAGCAAGGATGGAAAGACCATTTACCGCTATGGCGGGGACTATGGGGAAACCATACACGACAGAAATTTCTGTGTGGATGGATTGGTCTATCCGGATCGAAGACCTCATACAGGGCTTTTGGAATATAAAAACGTATACCGTCCCGCCAGGATCGTTTCCTATGACCAGGAATCTGGCGCGCTTATCCTGCACAACTATATGGATTTCGATGATCTGAAGGAGTACGCAGAGATCACCTACGAGGTGACACAGGACGGACTGACGATCCAGAAAGGAAAGCTTCCGGCCTTTAGTGTGAAACCCCACACAGACGGGGAGACGGAATTAAAGATCGGCGTTAAAGAAACCGGAAAGATCTATTTAAAGCTTACCTATCGTTTAAAGAAAAACCTGCCCTTATTGGAAAAAGGACACCTGCTGGGTTTTGAGGAGCTTCTTCTGGAAAATAAGGATGGCAGAAACGGCACTGCGGTGAAATGGACGGATGAAGGGAAAGAGGAGAAAGAGGCAGGCAAGATACAGGTGCAGGAGAGTGATACCGAATTCGTATTAAAGGGAAAAGATTTCTCTTATATATTGAATAAACGAACAGGTCTTTTCACCCAGATCAGCTTTGCCGGTAAAGAGTACTTAAATCACCCCATGGAGCTGAATATATGGCGGGCGCCTACCGACAATGACATGTATAGCAAGGAAGAATGGAAGAAAGCACACTATGACCAGGCATATACCAGAGCTTATAAGGTCAGTGTAGTGCAGAATCAGCACGGTGTGTTTGCTATGGTGGATGCCTCTGTGGTGGCAGCAACCGTTCAGAAGATCCTGGATATAAAGATCACCTGGAAGATCAGCAACAGCGGTAAGATCACTGCCTTGATAGAAGGGGCAAAGGATCCGGAATTCCCGGTTTTGCCCAGGTTTGGCGTTCGCATGTTCCTAAAGGACAGCATGCAGGAGGTCAGATACTACGGCATGGGACCTCAGGAAAGCTATGTAGATAAGCACAGGGGAAGTTATCACGGACTGTTTCGCAGCAAGGTGATGGACCTTCATGAGGACTACATCTATCCCCAGGAAAACGGAAGTCATTATGATTGTGATTTCGTGGAGGTCTCGGGAGGATCCTTTGGCTTGGCGGTGGCCGCCGAGGAGGGTTTTTCCTTTAATGCATCCGGATATACCCAGGAAATGCTGGAGATGGCCAAACACAATTATGAGCTGAAAGCAGCAGACAGCACCGTTTTGTGCGTGGATCACAAGATGAACGGAATCGGCTCCAACAGCTGTGGACCGCAGGTGTTAGAGCGGTATCAATTTAAGGAAAATGAGTTCAAATTTGCTTTTACAATGATCCCCTTTGTAAAGCGATAGTCGAGAGACTTTCCATGATGAACATTGAGGATACCAATCGTAAGATCAAAGCGGAACGAGGCATTGCCGGGAAGTAGGAGTTATGTGTAAAAAATGCTGCATAGTTGGTGGCAAAGAGTGACTTTTAAATAGAATAGTTACTCATAAATATACCAATATCTTTTGCTGTCATGGAAATTGCGCTATCTTATGCTGGATGAATGCGGATGATTCATAAAGCACAAGAAAAGGCGACTGTTTGGCAAACAGCGCTTCAGGGGAGTCTTGCAATGAAGACGGGCAGCGATCAGTTACTGGCTGATATGCCGGTGCCGAAAGCTTTTCTTAAGCTGGCGGTTCCGGCTGTGGCGGCACAGCTTATCAATATTCTGTATAACCTGGTGGATAAAATGTTCATCGGACATATTCCGGAGACGGGCAAGCAGGCATTGGCCGGTGTGGGTGTGACCACTCCGGTTATTCTGGCTGTTTCTGCCTTTGCGGCGCTTGTCAGTATGGGCGGTGCGCCCAAGGCATCTATTTCCCTTGGTAGGGGGGAAAATGAGCAGGCGGAGCGAGTGATAGGAAGCTGCACATGGATGCTGCTTGTGCTGTCTGTGGTTCTGACCGGTGTGATGTTAGTATTCGGGCGCTCTATCCTGCTGCTTTTTGGAGCCAGCGATGATACCATATCCTATGCGGCGGACTACATGAACATTTACTGCCTGGGCACCGTATTTACACAGCTGACATTAGGATTAAATGCCTTCATCACGGCACAGGGCAGAACGCTGGACAGTATGAAAAATGTGGCGGTAGGTGCGTTGACCAACATCGTGCTGGATGCCGTATTGATCAATGGGGTGGGCATGGGCGTTAAGGGAGCGGCACTGGCAACTATCATCTCCCAGGGCGTGTCTGCCTGCTTTGTCATCTATTATCTTTGCAGGGGCAAGAGTCTTTTGCGGCTTCGACTGCGAAATATCCGTTTTGAGGGAGATCTCCTCTGGCCGTGTATCATGTTGGGAACATCGCCGGCCCTGATGCAGCTGACGGAGAATCTGGTGGCGATTAGCTTTAATACCTCTTTGCAAACCTACGGCGGTGATATGGCGGTTGCCTCCATGAGTATCTTAAACAGCGTGATGCAGTTCGTGATGTTGCTTTTGCCGGGGCTGGTACAAGGAGCACAGCCACTGCTTAGCTACAACCTGGGGGCAAAGAATATCCCCCGCGTCAAGGAAACCTTCCGGCTGTTGCTGCTCTGCTGTGTGTCAGGCTCTTTTCTGATCTGGCTTTTGTGCATGATCTTGCCCGGGGCGGTGGCGTCGATCTTTACCAACGATGGGGCACTGATCGAATACACGAAAGGAAGCATGCGGTTTTATCTCGCTATGCTGTTTATTTATGGTATACAGGTGGCGTGTCAGTACAGCTTTGTGGCCTTAGACCAGGCGCCGAAGGCGATCTTTCTAACTATTTGGCGCAAGATCATCCTGCTTATCCCGTTGATCTTTCTTTTGCCGCATCTGTGGCCGGATGCAGTCACAGGCGTATATCTGGCAGAGCCGATCGCAGATACCATCGCTGTCTGCACCACAGCACCCATGTTTTATGCTTATTATCGAAAATTGGCGTGACGTGGTTTCTAAAAAGAAAATATAAAAGGTGGGACAGTATCACTGAACTGTCCCACCTTTTTGGTACGGTTTTCCTTAATTATGCTTTTCCGATCTTTTTATAAAACACATGAGAAGACGTTTTTTGTCTTAATTTTCCTGTCCCCAGACTTCCTGTGCGATCTCTTTTACAAGGGTCAGTTTTTTCCACTGGTCTTCGTCGGTGACCAGATTGCCTTCCTCAGTGGAGGCAAATCCGCACTGGGGACTCAGGGCCAGCTGTTCTAACGGCACATACTTGGACGCCTCGTGAATACGGGCGATGATGTCTTCCTTTTTCTCCAGCTTGGCATCCTTGGAGGTGACAAGACCCAGAACTACCTTTTGCTTTCCGATAAAGCGCAGGGGCTCGAAACCGCCGGCGCGGTCGCTGTCATATTCTAAGAAGAATCCATCCACATTGCAATGGCCAAACAGGATCTCTGCTACGGGCTCATAACCGCCGGTGGAAGACCAGGTAGAACGGAAGTTACCGCGGCAGATATGCATGGTGATGGTCATATCCTCCGGCTTTGCTTCCAGTACCTTGTTCAGGACATAGACATACTTGCGGCCTACTTCATCTACATCGATGCCACGCTCTGCATAGGCTTTGCGTTTCTCGGCGGAGCAGAACTCGCCCCAGGAGGTATCATCCAGCTGCAGATAGCGGCAACCTGCTGCATAGAATGCCTTTACGGCCTTCTGGTAAGCAGCTGCCAGATCGTCTAACAGTACCTGTTCGTCCTGATAGCGCGGGATGGGCTGGTAGTTAGGCTCTCGCACGCAGCAGATCAGATGCAGCATGGAAGGAGAGGGGATACACTGCTTAGGCTGCACCAGATCCGATGCCACGCTCTGCAGGTAACGGAAGTGCTTTAAGAAAGGGTGATCCTCCGGAAAATCCAGTTTGTCCACGATCTTAACGGTTTCTGCCTTAGGCTGAAAGCCCTTGAATGCCACAGAGAAATGCTCTGCCTTTACCTTTTGGGTGCCTGTCAGGCCCCAGAGGAAATCCATGTGCCAGAAAGAACGGCGATACTCACCGTCCGTAACGGCCTTAAGGCCTACTTTTTCTTCCTTCTGTACCAGGCCGCGGATCTCTTCATCCTCTACTTTGGTCAGTTCTTCTGCGGAGAGACTGCCGTCTTCAAACTTGGCTCTGGCATCGTGAATGGCAGCGGTGCGCAGGAAGCTGCCGACAATATCATAACGGTAGGGAGCGGGATTTTTCATGGGATATGTCCTTTCTGATCTGTGTGATCTGCATGATCTTGTAACGTTCTTGCAATTTATCTCCGGGGAATTCTATCTCCGAGGAATTTTATCGCAGGGGCGTTTTATCTGCGAGATGCTCCATCTTAGATGTGATCTACCGCGGAGGTGATCTGTCACCGGGAGATGCCGGATAACTTATAAGATCATGCTTTTTAAACTTATATCTGCGGGTTGGCAAAGGTGCAAGATCAATGGAAGAACTGCGTCTGCAGCGACCTGCCTTTTCAGTGTATAAAACACCTCATCATTTGTAAAATTCCTAATTCCGACAGCCTGCCATAGATAAAAGCTATAGCACATCAGGGAAAGTTATCATTATGCGGCAGTGAAACAGCCTTCCCGAATGTGTTACATAGAAACGGGGTCTGTTCTGTTTCGAAATCGTATCAGCAGAAAGCCCGCATTAACAAGGATGATGGTCGTACACCAGGAAAGAGGGAAAGCATGATATAGCATAGGCAGTGTCGGATTCAAAGGAAAGATCAGGCAAATCCAAAGAATCCGGAAGGCGCAGGTTCCTACCATGGTACTGATGGCAGGATACAGGGCATGGCCGCTGCCCCGAAGCACACCGGCCGGTATCTCATATAAGTTACAGAGTGGTTCAAAGGCAAGGATGCACAGGATGCGTATAGCAGCGCTTTCCACGACTGCCTGGTTGGGGGTAAACAGACCGGAGAAAAAATCTCTGCATAAAACAATGGTAAAAATGGGGATAGAGCTGCAAATAGTGGAAAAAAGGAGACTTAAGCATAGTATTTTTTTGCAGCGTTTCTTCTCGCCGGCAGCGTGATTTTGTCCGATAAAGGTAGTAGCCGTCTGTCCAAAGGCAGTAATGATATAGTAAGTAAAATATTCAAAATTCATAGCCACGGTACTGCCGGAAATGGCGGTTTCGCCGAAGGTGTTAACCGAGGCCTGCACGAAAATATTTGCAAAGCAAAAGACAGCGCCCTGCAGGGCAGAGGGCAGACCGACTTTCAAAATTTCCAGAGCGATGGAAGAAGAAAACAGAGACCTATTGATCTTCGGAATACGCAGGTTACTTGGGACATGCAGGATGACCGGAACATCTAAGATACCCGGGATGCGCAGGATACCCAGAATATCCGGGATGTGCAAGATACCCGGGATAACAGGAAAAGGCGGATCTTTCCATAAAAGTTGCCGCAGCACAATGATGGCAGCCAGCATATTGGATAGCCCCGTAGCAATAGAAACACCGGCAACGCCCATGTGAAATACCACTACCAAAAACAGATTCAGTCCCACGTTGACTATGCCGGACAGTGCCAGCGCCAGGAAGGGATAGCGACTGTCTCCCTGCGCCCGCAGTATGGCAGAGCCAAAATCATAGAGCAAAAGAAAGGGATAGCCCAATAAGTAAATACGCAGATACGCAGTGGCATCCGGCAAAATAGCGTCCGGCGTTTGTATGAAGCGCAGCAGAGGACCGGCGAGAATCTGCCCCGGAACTAAGCCTATGAAGCCGATCAGAACAGACAGCAGGAGTGCAGTATTGATCACAGCCGGTATTTTTTCTTTATGGTCTTTTCCGATGAGTGCTGCGATCAATACATTGACACCGACTGCCAGCCCGGAGGATGTAGTGACGATCAGTGCGATGATCTCCGTATTGGTGCCCACAGCTACTAAAGCGTCTGCATTTCCGAAATATCCCACAACGGCAGTATCCGCAGCATTGAATAATTGCTGGAGAATGCTGCTTAGGGCGATGGGGAGGGTAAATAGCAACAGATTTTTGGTAAGGGGCCCATGCAGCATGTCTATATTTGCAGATTTTAAGTTCATGTCGATCCTCATTTCAAGCTACTGTTCAGACCCCCGGTCAGGAGGCAGGGTGACGGCTGAACTGCATCCTGGCCGATGTCTGAACAGCATTATTTCAAAGCAGCTTTATAACACTTTCTGTCTTGTCTTATTGCAATATTGTATACTCAAAACTAAAATGTAAAAAACGAATATTATCAATAAAATAAATCGAAGAATGGAATGATAAATGGAAAATCCTTTACTCAAATATCTGGCTTTTGTAAAAACTGTGGAAAGAGGAAGCTTTACGAAGGCGGCCGAAGATCTTAATTACGCTCAGTCCTCCGTCAGTAAAATGATCGCAGATCTGGAAAAAGAATGGGGCATGACACTGCTGGAGCGGAGCAAGAAAGGCGTTTGCCTGACTTCTGCAGGGGAGCAGCTTTTGCCTGTGCTGCGGAAGGTCTTAAATGAACACAGAGAACTGGAAGAGCAAATAGATGGATTGAAAGGTCTGGAAACCGGACTGGTCCGCATCGGAACCTTTTCCAGTGTTGCCATTAACTGGCTGCCGGAGATATTTTCCCAATTGCAAAAGGAGTATCCGGGCATCGAGTATGAAATGCTTTTGGGAGATTATGAAGAAGTAGAACATTGGATCGATGTGGGACGGGTGGATTGCGGCTTTTTACGTCTGCCCACTGCCACAAATCTTGAAGCCATCCCCTTAACAAACGACGAATATAAAGTGGTTTTGCCACTTGGACATGCGCTCGCCGTCCGGGAGACGGTGGCTATTACACAGCTACAGCAGCAGCCCTTTTTATTGCTTGAGCATGGAGGAAAGACAGAGGTATCCGACTTGCTAGAAAAATATAAGGTAAATCCGGATATTCGCTTTACAACCTGGGAGGACTTTGCCATTATGGCGATGGTGGAAAAAGGCATGGGGATCAGCATTCTTCCGGATCTGATCCTGAAAAGAGTGCCCTACAGGTTGGAGATCCGTTCTCTGGAAGAACCCTATTATCGTACCATCGGACTTGCCATGAAAAACAGAGATCACGTAACCCCGGCGGTTCGTAAATTTATGGAGTATCTTGCACTATTTCAGGAAAAAGGTAACTATGCATTTTGAATCTTCTTATGGAGTATATTGAGCACTCGTTTTTTATCTGTCACCCACATGGGAGACAGCAGGAGATTTCTCGGGCCATCACCGGTCATTCTGTGTATCACCACATCTTCCGGAAGTAGCTTCAGGCACTGTACCACCAGGTCTGTATATTCCTCCATGGACATCTGGGCAAAGGGATTTTGCTTATAGTCTTCTCCCAGGGCAGAACCTTCCAGTATGTTCAGCATTTGCAGCTTAATGCCATCTATGGGAGGCTGCAGGTGCGCCAGATAGCGGACCGTGTCCAATATATCCTCCCGGGTTTCTCCCGGAAGTCCCAGGATCACATGAACGATAACGGTCAGTCCTTCGTCTTTGAGCCTGTCATAGCACTCTTTAAATACGGCGGTAGGATATCCCCGGTGGATTTTCCGGGCCGTTTCATCATGGATCGTCTGCAGTCCCAGTTCTACCCAGACCGGCTTTATGGCGTTAAGTTCTGACAGCATATGCATCTGTTTTTCTCCGATGCAGTCCGGTCTGGTCCCTATCGATAACGCGACGATATCCGGTCTTACTATAACTTTACGGTAGAGTCCGGAAAGTCTTTCAATATCTCCATAGGTGTTGGTATAGGACTGGAAATAGGCGATGAATTTTTGATTCTCCGGGGACTGTCCCTTGGGAAGCTTCGCTCTGACCAGATGAATCGCCCGGTCTATTTGGGCGTCGATGGACGCCTCGTCCACAACAGGCTGCGCAAACTCACCGGATCCTCCTGCTGAGCAGAAGCTGCAGCCGCCCGTGCCCAGCGTACCATCTCTGTTAGGGCAGGTGCAGCCTGCTGACAGAGAGAGCTTATATATTTTTTGTCCGTATTGTTGTTTCAGATGATCGGATAGAGTGCGTATCTTCATGGATTAATTTCCGTCCTGGTTTCCTGATCTGTGACTTATTGCGCGATGCCTTTTTAACAATTTTATTATAATCTTTTTATCAATTCTTGCGTGTCTTAAAAAACGCCGGCACGATCACTGTCATATTCTAAAAAGAATCCATCCGCATTGCAACGGGCGAACGGAATCTCTGCCGTACAGACGCGAAACGGCGTCACTGACATCGGGTGGGCGGTTCCCATTGGGTGGCTTCTGGCGGTTCCGCAGAAAAGCTGCGGCATAAAGAGGTCAAAGTGAAATTTAAGTCGAGGTAGTGTGTACTCGCTTAGAAAAAGGTGGTGATAACCACATACTTTTTGCCGGTCCGTATGTAGAATTACAGCAAGGAAATCACATCGGAGGATTCGCCTGGGCGAAATACTCCTTGGATTGTTGCCGTGGCTGCGGCATACGGAGGTACAAATGATAAGACGGATCATTCGCATTGATGAAGAAAAATGTAACGGCTGCGGGCTGTGTGCCAATGCCTGTCATGAAGGCGCCATTGACATTATTGACGGTAAGGCTAAGCTGATGCGGGAACACTTCTGTGACGGCTTTGGTGACTGTCTGCCCAACTGTCCCACAGGTGCCATCAGTTTCGAGGAGCGGGAAGCACCGGAATACGATGAAGCGGCAGTAAAGGCAGCGCAGGCAAAAAAGAAAGAGGAAAAGAAAATGGAAGAGAAGACCATGACACCTTTTGCAGGATGTCCGGGCTCCCGGATGATGCAGTTTAATGCAAACCGGGAAGAAGAACCGGAGACAGAAACAGAACAGGTAAGAAGATCTGTATCCCGCCTGGCGCAGTGGCCCTGTCAGATCAAGCTGGTGCCGGAACAGGCTCCCTTTTTTGACGGTGCAAAGCTTCTGATCGCAGCGGATTGCACGGCCTATGCCTATGCCAATATGCATGAGGAATTTATGAAAGGAAAGACAACCATCATCGGATGTCCGAAGTTAGATGATATCGACTATTCGGAAAAGCTGACTGCCATCATCCGGGATAATGATATCAAAAGTGTGACCATCGTGCGCATGGAAGTGCCCTGCTGCGGCGGATTGCAGTACGCCGCGGAGAATGCCTTGAAAGCCAGTGGAAAGTTTATTCCCTGGCAGGTGGTGACGATCACAAGAGACGGCAGGATCTTAGAGTAAATAGTGGTTTTTATACAATGATCTTAAACGTATTCTTATGGTAATCGATCAGCCCATCCCTTTTCATTTTTCCAAGCTCTTTGGACAGAGCGGTGCGGTCCAGGTTAAGGTAATCTGCCAGCTGCTGTCTGTCAAAGGGAATGGTGAACTGTTTGCTGTGCTTCCGGATGGAGACAGCGTTTAGGTAGGACATGACACGGCCGCGGATGGTCTTGGGGGCAGTGTGAAAACTGCGGCCGGACAGGGCCAGATTCTTGTGCGTGGAGAGAATCAGCAGGTTGGAGATAAATTTCAGCATCCATGGTTCGCTGCTGCTCTGTAAGTGCTGCAGACTGCCGATCCTCAAAAAGAGGATACGGCAGTCTTTGTTTGCAGCCACATTTACCAACATGGGCTCATCCGGCAATAGGGCATAGGTTTCCGCAAAAAAATGGCCGGCCTCCACGCTGCTTAAAATAGTCCGGTTGCCCCAGGCATCATCACTTTCTATGGTGACACTTCCCTCCGATACAAGTCCTATTTTATCCGTCACTTCTCCCGCAAGGAGAATGAAATCTCCCTTCTTAAAGCTCTGTTCTTTAGCATGAAGAAAGTGCAGAGCTGCGTCGATCTCTTCCCCATTCATTTCACGAAACAAGGTGGTCTTTTTAAGAAAATCCATGTCCATGCGGCTAAACCGTCACCTTTTCTGTTTGCATCATTGATACAGTTTAATTTATACAGTTTAAAAAGAAAAACTGTCAGGCATTTCTTTGCCTATTATAAAAATTTATTGGGCATATGGCAAATGAAAGTGGATCCGATGGGAATATCTGAGCGGTATAGATAAGCGAAATAGATAAATAGATAAATAGATAAATAGATATTACGGTTCCGCCGCCGTCCCTTGCTTTCTGAACGGCGGCGGAATGGTAATGAACAGATCACAGCAAAATGCAGGAAATGATCGCAACTTTTCATTGCAAGATAAATGCTGACCAACTACAATCATAAATATAAGGAATAGTCAGAAAAGTCTGCGTACAATCTGTATACATTGGCTATAGTATATGATCCTCGGTGTCTTTCCGCGGAAAAGCTGCTCAGAAAAGGAGAATGGGATGAAGGTTCTTGTATTCGGTGCGTTAAACATTGATTACGTATATGAGGTGGAGCATTTTGTGCAGCCGGGTGAAACTATTTCATCCAAGGGATTGCAGCTGTATTGCGGCGGAAAGGGCATGAACCAGTCCATCGCTTTTGCCAAGAGCGGTACCGATACCTGGCACGCAGGCGCAGTGGGAGACCACGACAGTGATATGCTGCTGCAGGGATTACAGGAAGCCGGGGTTCATACAGAACTGGTGCAGAAAAAGGAGTCCTTAAGCGGCCATGCCATTATCCAAAGGACGCCCGAGGGGGAGAATAATATCATTTTATTCGGCGGCGCCAATCAGATGATCACCAGGGAGGATGCAGATCTGGCACTGTCCCATTTTTCCAAGGGAGATTATATCATCCTGCAAAATGAGATCAGTGAGATTCCCTATATCATGGAAAAGGCCCATCAACTGGGCATGTATATTGTGCTGAATCCTTCGCCAATGGATGAAAAGATCTTCTCCATGCCTCTGGAATTCGTAGATTATCTCATGCTGAATGAAGTGGAGGGCGGCGCCCTCAGCGGCGTTGCCAAGGGGACCCATGAGGAGATCCTGGACCGGCTGATGGAGAGATTCCCCGAGACCCGGATCATCCTGACACTGGGCAAAGAAGGCTCTTTGTACGGATATAAAGAGGAGAAATACCGGCAGCCTGTTTATCCGGTAAAAACAGTGGATACCACGGCGGCAGGGGATACCTTTACCGGCTATTTTATGGGAAGCATCATAAGAGGAAAGAGTGTGCAGGAAGCACTGCAGACTGCTTCTAAAGCTTCTGCCATCGCTGTGGGCAGGAAAGGAGCGGGCGCTTCCATTCCTACACTGGCAGAGGTGGAGAGCTTGTAGGAAATGCGCTAAGCGACTGTTCTGATGTCGGCCAAGCGGCAACCGAGCTAAGGAAAAAGCACGATTTTATGCTTGTTTTAACTGTAAAATTACAGACAGCTATGCTAAAATTGTCAGTAGGTAACAGGCATGGGATGAGAAGAAGCGTGGATAAAGCGGTAATACAATGATCGATCTAAAAGAAATATTGATGGCAAACGGGATCACCGTGCTGATGACATGGTTTCTCTTAGTTTGCCGACGAAAAAACAGAGAAAATATTCATACGGATGATATGTTCTTTGAAGGGATGGCCTATGTGAACCTGTTTGGGGCCATATTTGAGACGGTTTCCTTTCTGATAGACGGGGTGGTCTTTCCCGGCAGTATCCTGATCAACTATTTCGCCAACAGCCTTTGCTTTGCAGGAACGGTGAGCATCGGCCTTTTGTGGTGTCTGTATGTGGATCTGCATATCTACCGGAATTATAAAAGTACCATGCGCAAAGCCGGGATCGTCATGATCCCCTGGCTCATAGAGGTCATTGCCATCCTGTGCAATCTTTTTGTGCCCGGCATCCTGTTTAGCATATCGTCGGATAATATATACAGGAGAGGTACATGGTCCCTGATCGGCTATATCAGCCTGATGATCTATTTTGCTTACAGCGTTTATCTGGTCTATCATTCCAAGAGACAGGGGAGAAATTTGGATTTCTTTCCCGTACAGTATTTTATCGGCCCCTGTCTGGCGGGGGTACTGATCCAGATGGTGTGTTACGGTGTCACTTCTTCCTGGATCATGGTGATGGCGGCCATGATCTTTGTGCAGCTGCAGTCCTATTCAGAGAACCTGTATATGGATGAGCTTTCCGGTCTTTACAATCGACGATATTTTAATGCTTTGCTGTCAAAAGAAGAAAGCAAAGACAAATCGTGTCTGTATGGCATTATGATGGACATAAACTATTTTAAGAGTATCAATGATGAATGGGGACACAGCACAGGAGACCGGGCAATTTGCAAAATGGGAGAGATCCTTTTCCGATCCGTGCCGGACGGCGCTATTGCCATCCGCTATGCAGGAGATGAGTTCATCGTCCTTTTGCCGGAAGGCTCTGAGGAAAGCACCCGGGAAGCCATGGAAGAGATCGATACCAATCTGTCCCGGTTTAATGCCGCCGGCATAGAACCCTTCACCCTCAGTGTGGCCATGGGTTATACCAAATGGCAGCCTAAGGACGACGCCGAAAGCTTTTTAAAGCGCATGGATGAAAAGATGTATCGTGAGAAGCGAAGATTTCATCTGGAGCGGGAGAAGGCAACAGACAGGACGAAGAATTACTCAGAATAAGAAGAATAATAAAAAGGATAAGGAAAAGGTAAAAATAAAAGCAACAGTGGGTCGTCCATTGTTGCTTTTAAAAATGCTTTTTTTGATGTAGTATTGTTTGTAAAAGCGTAATAGATAGTATAAAGACGGGCAACAGGAGAGGGGTAACATGCGCAGAAGTTTGTATATGCTGATCATCATAGTGCTGGCAGGGGGGCTGCACTGGCGGTCTATTCGCCGGATGTTCTGTCACTTCTCTTTGTGCTGCTGATGGCGGGGACTATAGTGGTGGCCGTATTGGGCGGCATCCTGCCGGTATTGCATTATGAAGCAGCGTTGGAGCGGGGATTGGATGGGATAGAGCGTGCCATGGAGGTGCAGTCCAGTTCTGCCTGGTCGTCTATTCGCAGTGACGATGATCTCTTCGGCCAACGGGTGCTGGATGAGGCTTTTGATGAATACCGGAGCAAGGTAAACAGTCAGCAGCAGAACGGACAGGTGCTCAGCGATATCACAGATTACGTTAATGAAGATATGCTCTCTCTTCACAGCTGGCAGACGTTGGTCAGTCAGGTGCCGGGTATGCTGACCAGCCTTGGCATTCTGGGTACCTTTATCGGTCTTCTGGTCGGTATCCGCGGGATCGGCTTTAGCACTGTCAATGACGCGTTGACCAGTGTGCAGACTCTTTTGTCCGGTATTCAGATCGCGTTTTATACCTCCATTGCAGGTGTGATTCTTTCCCTGATCTTTAATATTCTGTATCGCTCGGCCTGGAACACCATGCTGCGCAGCCTGGGCCTTTTTGTAGATTCCTTTCACAAGAACATCATTCCCACGGTAGAAGAACAAAAGCTTTACCGGGAGAGAAGAGAGTTTGGTGAGGTGACCCAGCTTTTGGATCGTATCCCTAAGACACCGGCCTTTTCCGCAGCAAGTTCGGAGGCTGCCGCATCTGCCGGCGGGGAACATGAGAAGATCCTGATGCCCCAGATCCTGGAAGGCCTGCAGAAGGAAGAGTTTACGTTCCAGCTGCAGCCGCGTTTTGATATCAACACCCGCAAAATGGTGGGAGCAGAAGCACTGGTGCGCTGGAACCACGGCAAGATGGGGGAGATCCTTCCTTCTGTCTTTATTCCGATCCTGGAAAAGAACGGCTATATCACCAAACTGGATCAGTATGTATGGGAAAAAGTATGCCAGACCTTGAGAGAATGGATCGATGCAGGCCTGCGTCCGGTCCCGGTTTCCATCAATGTGACTAAGACCGATGTTCTGGCCATGGATGTGAAGGAATGCTTTACCAAGCTTGCCCAGAAATATAAGATACCGCCGCGGTATCTGGAAATAGAGATCGCAGAAAATGCCTATCTGAATGCCAGCGATTCTGTGCAGGCTTTAGAGAATAGTATGCGGGCAGAGGGATTCCGCGTGATCATGGACGGATTTAACGGAGATTTTGTGCTTTTAAAGGATGCGGACCGGATCTATGCAGATGCTATTAAGCTGGATCTGCGTCGTATGGAAGGAAAGACAAATGCAGGGGCTATTGCGGAAGTGTTTGAGCAGGCCAGAAAAATGAAGTTTAATCTGAGTGCGGAGGGAATAGAGAGCATGGAACAGCTGTCGGCACTTCGCAAGGCCGGCTGTTCGGAAGGACAGGGATTCTTCCTGTCAAAGCCTATGAGCATACAGGAATATATCCAGAATACCTATGTCTCTTATCAGCCCCGCACTACCTTTATTCCCTACGGCGCAGAAGTATCCTGTAAGAACGGAGCAGAAATAAGCACGGAACTGGAGGAGCTTTACAGGAAATACGAACTGGAGAAGGATGGCTATTATCTGGTAGTATGCCGCTTTGTTGCAGAGAATAATATCGAGATCATATTGCGGGAATTCATGAGAAGCCGGACAGAGCGGAAGTTATTGCTGGTCATGAACGGAAATGAACAGTATCGCCGGCTGCTGGAGGAAAGACTGCATTTTTCCGAAGATCCGCGGATCTGCTTTCTGGGTACATTGTACAATTCCCGGTTATTAAAGGAACTGCGGGAGAATGCCAGTGGCTATCTACACGGTCATGAGGTGGGCGGTACGAACCCCAGTCTTTTGCAGAGTATGGGTGCCACAAAGGTCAATCTGCTGCTGCAGGTACCTTTTAACGAGGAAGTGGCAGAAGATGCCGCCTTATACTGGACGAAGGAGGAAGGAAACCTGTCGTCCCTCATTGACAGCGCAGATGCCATGACAGAGCAGGAGAGAAATGTCCTGGGCGAAAAGGCGAAGAAGAGGATCAGGGAGCATTATGACTGGCAGCAGATCGTGGATGCCTATGGAGCTCTGTGGAATGAAGACTAAAGTTAAAAAAAGTGTTATCCTGGCCGGCAATCCGGTGCCCGCGGATTGGGAATTTCAAAAAGGGATAGAAGAGACCACAGGGCAGCCTTGGGAGGTGCGCCGCTGGTGTATCAATGAATATACGGGAATAAAAAAATATACCAGATATTTAAAGTACATTTTTTATCCCATGTATCTGGCGGCAGTGAGAGATCGCTATGAACGGATCCTTTCCTGGGAACAGTTCTTTGGTCTGGTATTGGCGTATTATCTGCGGTTATTCCGCTGCAGGAAGTGTCCTCCGATAGATATTATGACCTTTATCTATCGTCCGAAGAAGGGAATCATCGGAAAAATATATTTTCATTTTGTCCGCAGCGCAGTGACTTCTCCCTATATCCGGAGGATCTATGTATTCGGCAGAAGCGAGATAGAAAATTACAGGAAGCTTTTTGGGGTGCCGAAGGAGAAATTTGCGGCAGAAGTCCTGGGAATCGCAGATATTTCAGAGAGGATCGGAAAAGCGGAGCCTGCGGGGAAAGGCATCTTTTATCTGGCTGCTGGGCGCAGCAACAGGGATTATGACTTTTTGCGGGATGCATGGAGCGGACACGGGGAATCTCTTTGTATCATCAGCGACAGGGAAAGTGCACGGGATACCCAGAACATTCATTATGAGAAAAACTGCCACGGAGACGACTATCTGCGGCTGTTGGCACAGGCAAGAGCCGTGATTATACCACTTCGGGCCGGGGATTTTTCCTCCGGACAACTGGTGGTGCTGCAGGCGGCCATGCTGGGAAAGCCGGTCATCGTTACACAAAACGATACGATCAGAGATTATATAGAGGATGGTATAACAGGTTTTATCATACCGAAAAGGGAAGAGGCACTCTGGGATGCATTGCAGCAGCTGGAGGATGAGAAACGGTATGAGCAGATCTGCCGCAATGCCAGAGAGAAGTTTGTGAAGGATTTCAGTCTCTACGAATTGGGATGCCGCGTCGGACAGCAAGTGAGGTCAGTCTGAATTCTGCCTGCGATACTCACTGGGGGACATCCCCCAGGCATTCTTAAAGGCCTTGGAAAAATAATTATTATCCGCATAACCTACCCGGACGGAAATATCGGACACGGGAATAGAAGGGTCGCACAAAAGCTGTGCGGCCCTTTTCATGCGCACTTCTGTGAGATATTCGTAGATGCCCACGTGGTATTTAGCTTTAAAGAGCCGGGAGAGGTATTCTCTGGAGAAGAAGTACTTATCGGCGAAATCCTGGATCTGCATATTCTCGGCATAATTGGTCTCGATGGTCTGGTGGATCAGATCCACCACCTGGTTGGCATTGAGGGTAGAGGCCTTGGATTCCACGGAAAAATCCTCGTCGGGATAGCGGGCGGTCATGACCCGGCCGATGGCCTCATTGAGCTCTGTGGCCACCACAGGCTTTAAAAGGTATTCGCTGACCCCATAGTGAATGGCACTCTGGGCATAGGCAAAGTCATCAAAGCCGCTGATGACGATAAAGGCAGGCCGCTCCTCTCTGGCACTGGCCTGGCGCAGAAACTCTACGCCGTTCATTACCGGCATCTGCATGTCTACGAAGACGATGGCAGGAGAGAGCTCGGAAAGCATGGCCAGGGCTTCCTTGCCGTCGGCTGCATAGTAAGGCGGCTCCAAATGCCACTTGGACCACTGGCCTAATTTACTGATGGCGATACGTACGGGCTTTTCATCGTCGATGATCAATACTTTATGCATCTCTTCTATACCTTTCTTTAATGATTCCTGCAGGAGCATAATCTGCGGGACTATGATCTGCAGGGCAAAGTGGCTGACGTTTACGCATACTCAAAACGCCATCTGCATCCGAAAGCGTTATTACAGATTGGGCACAAAGCCTTATTCCAGATCCAATATCAGTGTAACACAGGTGTGATGATCTTCCTTGGCACAGCTGCTCTGGATCTCGATCCGGGCTTTGTCGTCGTACATGATCTTCAGACGGCTGCAGAGGTTGGCAAGACCGATGCCGGAGGAGGAGATGGCCGGGGCAGACTTGCCGGAAGCAGCAGTGGCGTCGATGCCTGACGATGTATGAGAGGATTCTCGAAAAGAGGCTGTGTCCTCGTGGCCGGAAGGCAAAGGCATATTATCTGCTACCGCATCCTGAAAACTGTGGAGACTCTCCTGTACTTGTTTAAGCCGCTCCGGCGTCATGCCGGCGCCGTTGTCAAGGACCCGGATGACCAACTGACCGCCCTGGCGGAAAATATCGATCTCCAGATGGAGACAGCTGATATCTCCCTGCAGGCCGTATTTGATGGAGTTTTCCACGATAAGCTGCAGGGCACACTTGGGCACTCTTTGCTTTAAAAGGGTGGGATCGATGCGTCTGGTGACCTGGAGACGATCCTCCATGCGCAGCTTTTGCAATTCCATGTAATTGTCGGTGAACTCCAGCTCCTGCTGAAGCGTTACCTCCCGGGAGCCGTTGATGGCATAGCGCATGTTGGAGGCCAGCCGGGTGATCATCTCGTAGATCCCAAGTTCATCGTTGAGCAGGGCTTCGGAGCCGATGGCCTGCAGGGTATTGTAGAGAAAGTGGGGATTTACCTGGGCTTCCAGGGCTTCGATCCGGGCATTTTTCTCATTCAGGGAGGACATCAGGTTGTCATTGACCAGATTGTCGATGCGCTCTGACATCTCATTAAAGGACTCGCCCAACCGGGCTGCTTCCCTGCTCCTTCCCAGATGAATCCGGGGATACTGGCCGGAGCCTACCTGCAGCTGGAAGTTGGTCAGGGCTGTCAGAGGCTGGGTCAGATACCGGATGATCAAAAAAGAGACCACTACCGAGAAAAGCAGAAAGACCAGTCCTTGCAGCAGGGAGGAGACCTGAATGCTCCGAAGCTGTCCTTTAATGACAGAAAGAGGTGTCAGCACTACCAGGGTAAGGCCGGATCGATCATCATTGCCGGAATATACCAGATATTCTTCTCCCTTCAGAAGGATCGTATTGTCGCCGGAAACAGCATCGGCGGCAGAAGAAGTGCCGGTGGCTGTGGTCTTTAGGATATCCTTCAGATAGCTTTGTAAAGTCGGTGTGTTGGTATAGAGCATCTGGGCATTTTTATTGAAAAGGACGGTGATCTGATCCTCAAAGCCGATGGACATGGCGTTTTTGTTCACATCGATGGACACCAGTGCCAGAGTAGCGCCGTCATTGACCCGGAAAATGGTATGAGAATAGGTAAAGAGAGCATTCTCATTTTCGGAGGGAGTGATGGCGCAGTGGGTGGGATTTTCCAGACACGTCAGGTAAATGGGATCCTTGTAATTAAAATAATCATAGATTATTTTCATGCGCTGGTCAGAGCTTTTCCTGGAGAAACAGATGCCGTGCCGCAGACTAAAGAGCTGATAGGAGAGCAGATCCGTGCGGGAATAGTAGTACAGATTGGCCGTCTGCCGGAGAGCATTGGTCCGGGCATCACCTAAGTAATTATAGGTAAGCAGCGCATTATAAAAATCCGTGTCATTGACCGGCAGCACACAAAAGTCCGCCAGCTCCGAGAGATACTGGTTCAGATTCTGGAATTTCAGGTCTACCATCTGGGCCACAGACTGGTTCTGGCTGCGAATGGCATTGGTGACGCCCCGCCGGTAGTTGGAATAGGCCAGGGTAATGCTCATCACCAGAAGGCACAGGGCCATGAGGACCGTAAAACTCAGCCACAGAGGAGAGCGGCGAAGGAGATCCTGCACCCGGTTAAGCCATGGGGCGGGAAGGATGGTTTTCTTATTTTTATTATCACTTTTCATATTGTAATCTTTTGGCTTAGTACCTGCTATTTTTCAGCATAAAATTGACTGCTTGCAGATCATCTTATTTTGAAACAGGACAGGCGGCCGGAGAATGTAATAGCTCCGGTCATCCATAGGGAGGCATTCCAAACAGAGGTTTTTCAAAGCAAGAGCGAGATGGGGTGAACGGTTGCTTTTTCATTATTACAGGCATAGATCCGCTGCATTCCGTAAGGAGGCGGATATTGCCCTTATCTTACAACAATTCCAAGACAAGGGCAAATGCAATGCTGCGTGTACGATGGTGAATTTGTATATAAAAATGTGATATTCCGGAAAAGAGATGTCATTTTTTTACAGATAGCAGGTCTTAAATCTCCATTTATTCGTCAGGATGACGGATGTAAGATATAGGTACACCTGCCGGATGTGCATGGTCTTACCGGCAGTGCCGCAGTAGAACAGACAGTACAGGCAACCTGAGGACAGACATCGTACAGACACCGGGCACTGCTGGTAAAGGGTTTCCATCATTGACGAGAAAAACAGAAGGCAGGAAGAGAGGAGGAGGGAATGCAGATTTCAAAAAGGCAGCAAAAAGAAGGAAGAGAAAACTTCCTGTTCACCATCCCCGCCGTCATCCTGGTGGTCATGGTGATGTATATCCCGTTCGTTATGAGCGGCTACTATTCCCTGACACAGTGGAATGGTATTTCCAAAGATCCTGTATTTATCGGATTTAAGAACTTTGCAGAGATCTTTTCCGGCGGCTCCGATTTCCTGCCGGCCCTGTGGTTCACGATTCGCTATACCGTGCTGTTCGTGATCTTATCTAACGTGCTGGCACTGGCGCTGGCCGTGGCCCTGACTAAGAAGTTCAAACTGGCCAATGTCTACAGAGGCCTGTTCTTCATCCCTTATATCATGAGTATGACGGTGGTTGGCTTTATCTGGAAGTTCATCTTTACCTCCGGTTTTAAGTCACTGTATGAATCCACCGGCTGGGGACTGTGGAACCTGTCCTGGCTGGGCGATACGAGCCTGGTATTTTTCTCCATCGTCATCGTAGGCGTATGGCAGTCCTTAGGCTTTTACATCGTTCTGTATATCGCCGGTCTGCAGGCCGTTCCCACCGATGTGCTGGAAGCAGCCTATGTAGACGGTGCCAATAAGAGACAGACATTCTTCCGTGTGACCCTTCCGCTGCTGGGACCTTCCATGACGACCTGCGTCTTCATGTCCCTGACCAACGGCCTTAAGGTATTCGATATCATCCTGGCACTGACCAAGGGCGGTCCCGGAAAGGCAAGCTACAGTGCTACACTGCAGATCTACAACGAAGCCTTCACCAACAATAACTACGGCATGGGTTCTGCAGAGGCTATCCTGTACTTCCTGTTCGTATTGGTGATCACCCAGGTGGTATTAAAAGGAATGAGCCGGAAGGAGGTTGATCTGTAATGAGCAGAAAGAATAAACGCATTCTCAGTAAAACCCTTCTGATCGTTATATTGACCGTAGTGGCTGTGATTTACATCTATCCGGTATTCCTGATGTTTGTAAACTCCTTTAAGCCCTTCGGAGAGGTCATCGCAGACCCCATCGCTCTGCCTAAGGCAGCGACGATCGAGAACTACACCTATGTTATCAACAAGATCCATTATTTCCAGCTCCTTGGCAATAACGTGATCATTACCACTATCGGAATCGTGGGTATCCTGTTTTTCTCCGCACTGGCCGCTTATATCTGCGACCGGCGCAAGACCAAGTATACCGGCATTGTGTATACCCTTTTGATCACACCTATGCTGATCCCCTTCCAGACCATCATGATCACGCTGCTGAAGGCTATGAGCGTGATCCACTTATCCGGTTCCCGGGTAGGTCTGGGCATCCAGTACTGGGGCTTTGGTATTCCCATGGCAACCTTCATCTTCTATAACTTTATGAAGACGATCCCGAAGGAACTGGATGAAAGCGCCCACATCGATGGTGCTACCACCATCCGCACCTTTGTTTCCGTGATCTTCCCGCTGCTGAAGTCCGTTACCGTCACCGTTATGGTGCTGGATGTCATGTGGATCTGGAATGACTTCCTGCTTCCTTTGCTGATGGTCAACTCCAGCAACAAGACCAAGACACTGGTACTGGCAGCATATACCTTTGTAGGTCAGATGAACACCCAGTGGCAGAATGCCATGACCGGCATGGTGCTGGCGGTATTCCCTTCTATCCTGGTATTTATCTTCCTGCAGAAGTACATCGTAGAAGGCGTGGTAGCCGGTGCGGTAAAGGGCTGATGGCTCTTTCTTAACACTTTGGAACTTACATCTGAGGGATTGGATGTTAGCTCATACAGAAGTATCTATAGAAACCATCTATAGAAAGGAGACTTATATGAAAAAGAAGGTATTGGCGACACTATTGGCGGGGGTTATGGCAGCAGGACTGCTGACCGGATGCGGCTCTTCTTCCGGTGACACAGCAGCAGACACAACTGCAGCACAGACCGAGGATGATGCAGCAGCTTCCGATGCAGGAGATGCTTCTGCAGATGCATCCACAGATGCAGCTTCCGGAGATGTGGATTACTCTGCAGACAGCGGCGAGGTTTACATCTTCATCTCCTCTCCGGAGTATGCAGATGCTATGAACACTCTGATCGACGAGTACAAGAATGTGGCACCTAATGTGACCATCAACTACGAGACCACCCAGAACGACTATCCTACCCTGTTAAAGGCTAAGATCAATTCCGGCGATGTACCGGATATCTTCTCCTCCACCTCCGGTATGGAGATCGACACCTATCGTGAGTATTCCTACGATCTGACCGGTCAGCCCATCGTAGATGCCATGGATGACGGCGTAAAGGCAGCTATGGCTTCCGCAGAGGAAGGTGGCACAGGCGTTTATGGTCTGGCTATCAAGGGCAACTATTTCGGTCTGATCTGGAACCAGGATATCTTAGATGACTGCGGCATTGCCAGCGCTCCCCAGACTTTAGACGAGTTCAAAGAGGACTGCGAGATCATCGAGTCCAAGGGCTATCAGGCATGCACCACCGGCTTTATGGAGTGGTGGGTTTACAAGCATGATGTGATGGATTTCCTGAATGCAGCAGCAAAGGCTAACGGCGAGAAGACCTCCGACATGGTAGCAAAGTTCCAGGCCGGCGAGGCAAAGATCTCCGATTATTCCGTACTGTATGACAACTTCTTCGACTTCATCGACACTGCAGTAAAGTACGGCGATGACAAGCCCCTTGAGACCGATCTTTCCGGCCAGGAGCAGGCTTTCGCAGCAGGCAACACCGCATTTATGCTTGGCCAGGGCGCATGGGTAGAGGCAGACTTACTTGCCATCAATCCTGATCTGAACATTGGCTTTGGCGGCTATCCGGTAAGTGATGATCCGGCAGATTGCCAGGTAGTATCCGGTTCCGACCAGTCCCTGCACGTATACAAGGATTCTGAGAATCTGGACGCTGTCCTTCACTTCGTAAACTGGTGGTATACCTCTGACTACGGCCAGAGCTGGTTCACCGATGTTGCAGGCGTTGTTCCGCCCATCAAGACCGACGAGACCTCTTCCTTCACCATCATCGAGCAGGGCAAGGCTTCTGTAGAAGAGAAGGGCTCCGGCGATCTGTCCATCTGCTACTCCACCGACAGCTTCAACCAGGCATTCGGTGAGGCAATGCAGTCCTATGTAGCAGGCACTACCGACAAGGATGCAACCTGCGCACAGATCGAGAAGGATTGGCACGAGATCGACGGTGCAGCAAACTAAAGCTTTACTTAAAAAGCAGACTGGGTTATAAGTTATAACAGACAATAGCACAGTGCAGTAAGGAGGGCGGAGCAAGGGAGCATAGCTCCTTGGCTTCGCCCTTTTTGCGCATAAGCCGTCATAAGTAAAATGTGTTTTCAAGGATTTACGATCTACATATGACGGCCGGTGTTCAGCTGGCCGACAGGCGAGAGGACGCGGACCGTGCATCCGACAGGCGAAAGGTTGCCGGATTGTCTTGCATATCAAAACAGGCAGGTGAAAGACCTGCAGAATGGAGCAGACTATGAAATTTACAGACGGATACTGGCTGCGGAGCGAGAATGTAAAAGCATCCTTTGCCACCCAGGCCTTCACAGTGGAAGAGATTCCCCACGGCATGCGCATTGCAGCCCCGGAGCGTCCCATTAAGAGCAGAGCCGATGCGCTGGATTTAACGGTCCTTTACATCGACATCGTTTCCGCAGGACACAATGACATTTCCATGACCGTTACCCACTATGCCGGCTATGATGCCAAGGAAGCCAGATTTGAGCTGACGGAAGATCCGGATGAGGTAAAGGTAACAGTAGATGACAGCGAGGCTGTCATGACGGCAGGTGATATGACTGTAAGAGTCAACAGAGAGACCTGCGCCATTTCCTTCGAGGCAGAGGGCAGAAGACTGACCGGCACCAACTTCAGAAACATCGGTTATATGCGGGTTAACGGCTCTCCTTCCAAGCTGCGTATGGATCCTCACTATTTTGAGCAGGACTATGAGCCCTATATGCTGGGTGAGCTTTCTGTGAAGCCCGGCGAGACCATCTACGGCTTCGGCGAGCGTTTCACGCCTTTTGTGAAAAACGGCCAGACCATCAATATCTGGAACGAGGACGGCGGTACAGCCAGCGATATCGGCTATAAGAACATTCCTTTTTACATGAGCAGCGAGGGTTATGGCGTATTTACCGATCATACAGGGGCTGTCTCCTATGAGGTGTGCTCCGAGAAGGTAGGCTATGTAGGGGTATCCGTACCCGGCGAGCAGCTGCGTATGCATGTGATGTACGGCGAGAATCCGGCAGAGATCATCAAGGTCTATACCGCCCTTACCGGCCGTCCGGCACTGCCGCCGGCCTGGAGCTTCGGCCTGTGGCTGACCACCAGCTTTAAGCCCAGCTATGATGAAGATACCACCAACAAGCTGATCGGCGGTATGGAAGAGAGAAATATCCCTCTGCGGGTATTCCACTTTGACTGCTACTGGCTGCGGGCTTTGCATTGGTGTGATTTCACCTGGGATCCAGTGGTATTCTCCGATGTGGAGGGTATGTTAAAGCGCTATCATGATAAAGGATTAAAGCTTTGCTGCTGGATCAATCCCTATGTGGCCCAGGATACAGAGATGTTCCGGGAAGGCGCACAGAAGGGCTACTTCCTGAAGAGAAAAGACGGCAGAGGGGTTAAGCAGGTAGATACCTGGCAGCCCGGCATGGCTCTGGTGGACTTCACCAATCCGGAGGCCTGCGCATGGTACGCAGGCAAGGTGAAGGATCTGTTAAATGCAGGCATTGATGCCATCAAGACCGACTTTGGTGAGAGAATCCCTGTAGATGTCACCTACTATGATGGCAGTGATCCCATTTCCATGCACAATTACTATACCTATCTGTACAATCAGGTGGTATTTACCGCTATTGAGGAAGTCAAAGGAAAGGGTGAGGCAGTCTTATTTGCCAGAAGTGCTACCGTAGGCAGCCAGAAGTTCCCTATTCACTGGGGTGGTGACTGTGAGGCCAGCTACAGCTCCATGGCAGAGACCATCCATGCCGGCCTTTCCTTTATGATGAGCGGCTTTGCTTTCTGGAGCCATGATATTTCCGGCTTTGAGAAGACGGCAACCCCGGACCTTTATAAGAGATGGGCACAGTTCGGTCTGTTCTCCACCCATTCCCGTCTCCACGGATCCGATTCCTATCGTGTGCCGTGGATCTTCGACGACGAGTCCAATGATGTGGTGCGCTTCTTCAGTGAATTGAAGTGCTCCATGATGCCTTACTATTACAAGCTGGCAGGCGATGCTCACCGCACCGGCGTACCGGTAATGCGTCCCATGCCCTTCCAGTTCCCTGAGGATCTGGCTTGCCGGAACCTGGATCTGGAGTATATGTTAGGTGATGCTGTACTGGTGGCACCTATCTTTAACGACGAGAGCCTTGGCCGTTTCTATCTGCCCGGTGTGCAGAAGGACGAGAGTGCTGCCAGAAGCGGCAAGTGGGTCGGCCTGATCGACGGCGAGATCTTAGAGGGCGGCAAGTGGTATGAGAAGACCTATACCTACATGAATCTTCCTGTGTTTGTCCGGGAGGGATCTCTCCTTGCCTTCGGCAGTCACAAGGATGTGCCGGATTATGATTACAGCGACCATCCGGTGCTGCGGCTGTATCTGCCGGTAGACGGCGAGACCGCTGTCTGCGAGATCCCGGATCTGCATGCCGAGACCGCAGCAGTAGTGAAGGCTACCAGAGAGGGCAGCAAGGTTACTTTCCGGGTAGAAGGCAAGCTTACGGATGCCGGTGTGGAGATCATCTTAGAGGATGGCCGCAAGGTAACGGCAACTCTGGCAGAGACGACGGAAGTGGAGATCTAAGTTCACGCCGTTAGGAACGGAAAAACTATCTTAGATACATAGGAGCGTCGGATGCTTTTGGATGAGGCATCCGGCGCTTTTTGATTGAACGCTATTGTGATGAGTTTGTGCTGCCCGGTCATGCACCGGAGCGCGGCAGATGTCTCGCATCCCGGTCATGCCCCGGAGCGCGGCAGATGTCTCGCACCATGCACTTTGCGCCGTTTTGCTTTTGATCTGCCTCTCGTCTTCGGATGGCCGGCCCGAACTCGCATCCCCGCCTGATGCGGGGATGCTCAGACAATGCGGGCCTATCGGGCCCGCTCTGAAAGCGCGCCCGATACCATCCTGCGTCTTCGAGGCAGATCATGCAAAACTGGCGCGCAGCGCAAAGGATGTGAGCCATTCTGCCGCGCTCCGGTGCATTAGGGTTTCATTCTGCTAGCGATCCGATCAACTCCCATAAACTGTAAAAAATTGTTATAGTTCAGCCCTATGTCGACTGGCTGATGTCTGAACTGTAACCTGTTACATGCGAACCACGCCGGCAGTATAGCGTTTTATTGCATGGCAGTATAGCGTTTTATTGCATGGCAACATAGCAGTTTATTGCACGGCAGTATATACTGGTTATAAGTAATTGGGAAATTCGTTGGTGAGAATTCGCCTGGGCGAGATTCTCCTCGTGATGCCACAGACAAGCTGCGGCAAGAAAGAGGTGAGTTTGAAAGAAATGCTTGATGGCATTTCTTTCAAACGGCACCTATGTCGTAAACAACATAGGTGCGGAGTACATCGGAGAATTCGCCTGGGCGAGATTCTCCTCGTGATGCCGCAGACAAGCTGCGGCAAGAAAGAGGTGAGTTTGAAAGAAATGCTCGATAGCATTTCTTTCAAACGACACCTATGTCGTAAACGACATAGGTGCGGAGCACATCGGAGAATTCGCCTGGGCGAAATTCTCCTCGCGTGCCGCAGACAAGCTGTGGCAAGAAAGAGGTGACTATGAAGAATATTACACTGGGGAAAACCGGCATTACTGTGCCGCAAAACGGTTTCGGGGCGTTGCCTGTGCAGCGCCGGGACAAGGAGACGGCCGTAAAGATCCTGCGCCGTGCTTATGAGGGCGGCATGCGATTTTTTGATACCGCCAGGGCGTACTCGGACAGTGAGGAAAAGATAGGCATGGCCTTTGGAGACGGTTATATTCCGAGAGAGGAGATCTATATTGCTACGAAGACCACGGCAAAGACGCCGGAGGCGTTTTGGAAGGATTTAGAGACATCTCTTACAAATCTGCGGACAGACTATATCGATCTGTATCAGTTCCACCAGATGGGGCAGTGCTGGAAGCCTGGGGACGGCAGTGGTATGTACGAATGTATGCTGGAAGCCAAGGCGCAGGGGAAGATCCGTCACATCGGTGCCACAGCCCACAAGATCGGCGTAGCCTGTGAGGTGGCAGCCTCGGATCTTTATGAGACTATGCAGTTTCCTTTTTCCTATCTGGCGGGGGATCTGGAAATGAACCTGAAAAAAGTCTGTAAGGAGCATCAGGTGGGCTTTATCGCCATGAAAGGCCTGGCAGGTGGTCTGATCAACCGGTCGGAGGCGGCCATGGCCTTTATGACGCAGTTCGATGATGTGCTTCCTATCTGGGGCATCCAGAAGGAAGAGGAGCTGGAAGAGTGGCTTTCTTACATGGAGCATAACCCCGTCATGACACCGGAGCTGCAGGCGTTTATCGAAGAGGAAAAGAGTCAGCTCTCCGGAGAGTTCTGCCGTGGCTGTGGCTACTGTATGCCCTGTCCCGCCGGCATTCAGATCAATCAGTGTGCCCGCATAAGTCTGATGCTGCGCCGTGCACCTTCCAAGGCATGGCTCTCCGACTATTGGCAGGCTGAGATGGAGAAGACAAAACAATGTCTTCACTGCGGTCAGTGCACCAGAAAATGTCCCTATGAGCTGGATACGCCGTCCTTGTTGGAAAAGAACTATGCGGATTATCAGACCTTTCTGTAGGATGCTATGAGCAATAGAAAGATCATAAGGAACAGAAGAAGATATCGAAGATATTCTCAAAGACGTTATGCTCACGCATGGCGTCTTTTGTTTTGCAAAGATATGAAAAATCATTATGGTGAGGCTCTTAAGCAGATGCATATTTTTATTGACAAAGCAGGAAACAGCACTATAATTATCAATGGTAATTACAAATGATAACTAAATGTGATCAGATGCTATTTTCGTGCTGCTGCGCAAAATCGCCTCACCGATCATAGAAAGGCAGCCATGACCATAGAACTTCTGAAACAAATGATGGACGCCTGTTACTTAGCCAAGCGTACCAGAGATCTGCTGCCCCCTTTGCCCAAAGGCGTGGCCTCTTCCTATGTCCAGTATCTGGATGTGATAGAGAAGATGACGCAGCAGGGGCTGCAGGTCAAGGTATCGGATATCAGTGACGCCTTGGGACTGCCCAGGCCCGGGGTCACCAGAACCATTAAGGAGATGGAGGCTAAGGGATATCTGACCAAGACGGAGTCGCAGGAGGATGGACGCATCACCTATCTGCATATGACTAAGGAAGGTCAGGCTCTATCGCAGATCTATAATACGAAGGTATTTGAAAATCTGTGCCTTCGTCTGGAAGATATAAGCGAGGAAGATGCAAGATGTACGATCCGCACTATCGCCAGGATGCATCAGATCATGTCGGAAAGAGAAAAGTAGTGCGAATACAGTATGGATAGTAAATGAGGATCTGTGGTTCTCATAGCATTTTACATAGCTAATCGACGCATAGGCGCTGCAAACAGACTTGATTGTAAAGCGCCTGGAAATGGAGGTATTATGAATGCAGCTGAAAAAGGAGATTTTACAAAAGGCAGTATCCTGCAGAAATTGATCCTGTTCATGTTTCCGATCCTGGGAGCTTTGGCCCTGCAGGCCGCTTATGGCGCTGTGGACTTATTAGTGGTAGGGCGATTTGGTTCTACATCCGGTCTGTCCGCCGTATCCACAGGCAGCCAGGTGCTGAACCTGGTTACCTTTGTAGTGACCCAGCTGGCTATGGGCGTCACGGTGCTGATCGCCCGCTATCTGGGAGAGAAAAAACCGGAGCGTATCGGCGCCGTCATCGGCGGCTCCGTGGTGGTATTTCTGATCCTGTCGGTGATCTTGTTCTTTATGATGGTCTGCTTTGCCAGAGAGATCTCCATCCTGATGCAGGCACCGGAAGAGGCAGTGACCTTGACCACCAGCTATGTGCGCATCTGCGGCAGCGGTATTTTCTTTATCGTTGCGTACAATCTGCTTTCTGCCATCTTCCGTGGTCTGGGAGACAGTAAGTCGCCTCTGATCTTCGTGCTGATCGCCTGCATCTGCAATATCTTCGGAGATCTGCTGTTGGTAGCGGTGTTCCATATGGATGCCGCCGGCGCTGCTTTTGCCACCGTATTTGCCCAGGCTGTCAGCGTAGTCTGCGCTGTTTGGATGCTGCTTAAGAAGAACCTTCCCTTTAAGATCCACAAGTCTGATATACGCTTAAATGAGCAGTGCAAGCGGTTTCTGTCCATCGGTCTTCCCCTGGCTTTGCAGGAATTTCTGACCCAGGTTTCCTTCCTGGCTCTTTGCGCCTTTGTAAACCGTCTTGGTCTGGAGGCCTCCTCCGGCTACGGCGTGGCTTGCAAGATCGTGAATTTCGCCATGCTGATCCCCAGCTCCCTGATGCAGTCCATGGCTTCCTTCGTCTCTCAGAACGTGGGAGCGGGAGATTACAAGCGCGCCAAAAAGTCCATGTTCACCGGCATTGGGGTGGGCCTGGTCATCGGCTGCCTGGTCTTTGCGCTGGTGATGCTCAAGGGTGATGTGCTCTCCGGGATCTTTTCCACTGATGCCGGCGTGGTGCAGAATGCATTCGCCTATCTGAAGGGATTTGCCCCGGAGGCTATCGTCACGGCTATTATGTTCAGTATGGTAGGCTTCTTTAACGGCAGTGATCAGACGGTATGGGTCATGATCCAGGGACTGGTGCAGACCTTGCTGGTGCGTCTCCCTCTGGCTTATATCTTCAGCAGCGAGGCCAACGCGAGCCTCACGAAGATAGGTCTGGCAGCACCCATTTCCACCAGTGTGGGCATCGTGCTGAATGTGTGCTTCTTCCTGTATTACAATAAGAAAATGATGGCTGGTAAAAATGTCTGATAAAAGAAAGGCCGGTTGCCGATAAATGGCAGTCGGCCTTTTTCAGCGGTTTTATTATGGTTCAGGTATCGTTGCTGCTGTTCAGACGTCGGCCGGGCGGAAGGGTCCTGTGGTCGGTATTCGGGGGTGGGGACGCCTCTCGGCTCCATCTTTCGGACCTGGCGGTACTAAGCTCGCAAGGCCCCTGTACCCGGACACTTCCCCCACGGATTGCACGTAATCACCCTCCTATGCTAAAATAAGCCGATTGTACGCAAAAAAGTACGAAATAAATAAAAATAAGAAGCGCCGGAGTGCATTGCAGCGGACAATCCATCGGGATAGGCTGTCCGTCAGCTTTTCCAAAAGCGCTTCTTGGAAACGGGGATGAGTATGTTAGAGATGATTACTGCTGTTAACCAGGCGGTGAACCAGTTTATCTGGGGTGTGCCGGCTATGATCTGCATTCTGGGAGTGGGACTGTATTTAAGCATCCGCACCGGTTTTTTGCAGATCAGAAAGTTTCCCTATGCGATCCGCACTACCTTGGGACGTATGTTTAAGAAAAAGGATGCCTCCGACGGCGCCATGACTCCTTTTCAGGCGGTATGTACCGCACTGGCCGGCACTGTGGGCACCGGCAATATTGCCGGCGTAGCAGGGGCCATTGCCCTGGGCGGACCCGGTGCTGTTTTCTGGATGTGGTGTTCCGCTCTCCTTGGCATGTGCACCAAGTTTGCAGAAGTGACGCTGGCGGTGCATTTCCATGAGCGCAACGGCAACGGCGAGCTGGTTGGCGGTCCCATGTACTATATCCGCAACGGCCTTGGCAAAAAGTGGGCCTGGCTGGCCTTTGCCTATTCCCTTTTTGGGGTGCTGACGGTATTTGGTACCGGCAACGCCACCCAGGTAAATACCATTACCACTGCCATTACCTCTGCGGTAAACAGCTTCCATCCCATTTCAGGCAAAGCGCTTTCCAGCCTGAATCTGATCCTGGGCATCATTATTGCCATGTTGGTGGCTATGGTGCTTCTTGGAGGCATCAAGCGCATCGGCAGCGTGGCGGAGCGACTGGTACCTTTCATGGCTCTTCTCTACGTGGTCATGGCGCTGGGGGTAGTGATCTTAAATGCGGGACGGATCCCGGAGGTTTTCGCCTCTATCATTGGCGGTGCTTTTAATCCCAGAGGATTTACCGGCGGCATGGTAGGCAGCGTTTTCCTGAGTATGAAAAAGGGTGTCTCCCGTGGCATCTTCTCCAACGAGGCCGGTCTGGGCACCGGATCCATCGCCCATGCCTGCGCCGATACCAGCAAGCCTGTTAAGCAGGGTATGTTCGGTATCTTTGAAGTCTTTGCGGATACCATTGTCATCTGCACACTGACTGCACTGGTCATCCTTTGCAGCGGTACCCCCGTAGGCTATGGCCAGGCAGCGGGGGCAGAGCTGACCATTTCCGGCTTTACCCTGGTTTACGGCAACTGGGTTACCATCTTTACAGCCCTGGCCCTTTGCTGCTTTGCCTTTTCCACCATTATCAGCTGGGGACTTTACGGCTCCCGGTGCATCAGCTTCCTTTTCTCCACAGATAAGGTGGTGCGGCCTTTCCTGGTAGTTTATTCTTTTGTATCCATTTTGGGTGCCACCATTGACTTAGGACTTTTGTGGGATATTGCAGATACCTTTAACGGTCTGATGGCTATCCCGAATCTGATCGGCGTATTTTTATTAAGCGGCGTGGTGTTCAGGCTGACGAAGGAGTATTTTGCCGGGGAAGGCAAGGTGACTAAATAAAAGCTTATCAGGCGGGCAATTTGACGCTGCTCCCGCTTTTAAGGGAAAGCAGGGCGACTAAATAAAAGGTTACCAGAGGAGCAATACAGGCTGTTACGTTTCTTACACGAGGCAACATGTAAACTGCAGCACATGGAAATAAAAAGCCATCTTTACAGATGCTATACAAAATGAAGGAGTAGAAACGGGAGTACAGCAATATGAGAAAAAACAAAAAGAACGATAATAACAACCAGAATGCCGGCGAAGTGCTTTACACAGAGGCACAGCTGGCCGGCAATACTGTGAATAAAAAGAAAAAATCCCATAAGCTGCGCAACGGTCTGTTGATCGCTGCCGGTGTGGTGGTGGTTTCCTTTACCGCCCTGATGCTGATGCCTGATGATTCTTCCACATCGGGAAGCGGTTCTGCCATGGAGGACATGGTCCTGGCCCTTTTTGACGAGGATGAGCAGGTAGATGTGGAGCGGGAGCCATCGGATGAATCCACAGGCGATTTCCCGGAACAGTTTGATCTGCGGGATTACGGCTATGTGACCCCGGTAAAGGACCAGAATCCCTGGGGCAGCTGCTGGGCATTCGGTACCGTGGCAGCGGCGGAAACCAGCATTCTTGCCTGCCTGGACCAGACTTATGAGGAGACAGGCTTAGATCTTTCCGAGCACCAGATCGCCTATTTCTCCGGCACCAGTGTGAGCGATGGCTCCAGTCAGGACGGAGAGGGCATGCATACCCTTTTCGATGTCTCTCCCATGGATGCGGGAGGCACCACTGCAGAGGCTACCACGTTGCTGGCTTCCGGCGTGGGCATTGCACCGGAGTCCCTGATCCCCTACAGAGGCATCAATGGAAATACGGATAATGACGAGGACGGTAATGCACTTAGTTACAGCGCAGATGACGACTGGTCCGTTCCCGAGGAATATCGCTTTGTTCACTCTTATGAACTGATGAATGCGGACGTGCTGCTTTCCCCTGCGGTATATACCGGCACCATTGGGGAGACCAGTGATGATAAAGAGGAGCGAGAGGCCAATTACAAAGGCTATGACCAGGGCGCAACCGATACCATGAAGGATGTGCTCACCAGCGGTCGGGCCATTACCGTGGCAATCTGCGCCGATGATTATTCACCTTATGCGGAGGATGATGAAACCCCTACCTATATCAATACGGCTGACAACCACTGGACGCACTTTACCTATGACGGAGCTCCCTCTAACCATGAAGTGACCATTGTAGGATGGGATGATACCATTTCCCGCGAGGATTTCCTGGATCACTCCGATGATCCGGATGGAGACGGAGAGGCACATCTGCCGGAAGGCGACGGTGCCTGGATCGCCAAGAACAGCTGGGGATCGGATTATTCCGACTTCCCGAATCAGAATTCTTGGGGCATTGAGGACGAAAACGGCAACAGCACAGGATATTTCTATATTTCCTACTACGACCGGAGTCTCAGCGACATGCAGGCTTACCTCTTTGATACAGATATGGACGATGTGACAGATACCGTGATCGATCAGTACGATCTGCTGGCCAGCGGTCAGGAGATGAGCTGGACAGGGAAAAGTAAGCTTTCCATGGCCAATGTCTTCACGGCAGAGGCAGACGGTATACTTCGCTCTGTTATGTGTAAGACAGATGCAGAGAATATTGATGTAGAACTGGAATGCTATCTGTTGGATGATGATTACACATCCCCTTGTGAAGGAGATCCGGCAGCCAGCGGCGAGATTACCTTTGAACATGCAGGCTATCATCGCCTGGAGATCGCTGACGGCGGCTTAGAACTGCAAAAGGGCCAGAAGTATTCGGTGGTAGTGACCCAGAAGCAGACCTACGATGACCAGGAATATTACAGGGTATTCATTAATTACGGCATGGGCAAGGAACGTACAGAAGCTTACAATGACAAGATCAGAGAGGCTAATCCGGATCTTTCCGAAGAAGAGCTGGTCGAGAAGGACTACCTGTGGAATAAATATGCTGTGTCCGTAGTAAATCCCGGAGAGAGCTATCTCTATATCGGCAAAATGGATAAGTGGGCAGACTGGTCAGAGTTTGTGGATACCATGTGCAATATAGACGGCCTGGACAGCTATGATTATCTGGGAGGCCTGGAATTCGATAATTTCCCCATCAAGGGATATATCGACGTTAAAAACCGGGAGGATGCACCCCAGGTGCCTACGGAATGCTATCTGAATGCCCAGTAGGCGCACAGTGTACAATGGCAGTCAATAGATAACAGGTAATAAAAGATAGAAAAAAGATAGAAAACAGGAAGCAGATTGTAAACGACGGAAAATAGAAAACTGTCAATAGACAACAGCTAACAGACAACAGAAAACAGACAATATACAATACACAGTAGACAGGATGGGCAGCGACCGGCAGCGGTGGTGCCCATCCTGTTTTTTTGGCAGTGTACAGATGTCAGCCGGGGGGAACACTTTCACTTTTCGGAAAACATGGAATATAGTAAAATGGTCTGAAAAGCGTAAAGTTGTGCAGGAACGGAGGCTGGTGTGAAGCCGGCGAAATGGGGGGGAACATAATGGAATTTGATTTTACCAGTATCATAGACAGACGTGGCAAGGATGCCATCGCAGTGGATATGCCGGGACAGGGCGACGGCAGTTTTGCACCCCGGGCGCCCCGGGAGGGGGTTGATCTGATCCCTATGTGGGTGGCGGATATGAATTTTCCCACGGCGCCTTCCATTCAGGAAGCCATCATGAAGCGGGTACAGCATCCTGCCTTCGGCTATTTTTCTCCCACGCAGGAATACTATGACGCCATCATTAACTGGCAGAGGGAGCGAAATCAGGTTACGGAACTGACCCCGGTGTGCATCGGCTATGAAAACGGTGTGCTGGGAGGTCTGATCTCTGCCCTGACGGCTTTTGCAGCGCCGGGGGATGGGGTACTGCTGCACAGCCCTACCTATATCGGCTTTACCGGCTGCATCGAGGATAATGGCTATCATATCGTCTTAAGCCCTCTGGTGCGGGATGCGGAAGGTATCTGGCGCATGGATTATCAGGATATGGAGGAGAAGCTGCGCAGCGGCAGGATCCATGTGGCTGTATTCTGCAGTCCTCATAATCCCACCGGCCGGGTATGGGAGCGCTGGGAAATAGAAAAAGCCATGGCTCTTTATCAGAAATATGACTGTCTGGTGATCTCCGATGAAATCTGGTCGGACATCCTGCTGGACGGCCATCGCCATATCCCTACCCAGGCTGTCAGCGAGGATGCCAAAAACCGCACGGTGGCGCTGTATGCCCCCAGCAAAACCTTTAATCTGGCAGGACTGGTGGGAAGCTATCATATCATTTACAACAGCTATCTCCGGGATCGGGTGCGGGCTAAGAGCAGCAAAAGTCATTACAACAGCATGAACGTTTTGTCCATGCATGCTCTGATCGGTGCCTATAGTCAGGTGGGCAGCGCATGGACCGACGCCCTTTGTCAGGTGCTTTCCGAGAATATGGAATATGCCTGCGGCTATTTGAAACAGCATTTTCCGGAGGTGGAGTTTTCCAGACCCCAGGGTACCTATATGCTGTTCCTGGATCTTACCGGATGGTGTGAAAAGCATGGAAAAAGCTTTGAAGAAGTGCTGCATGGAGGCTGGGATGTGGGAGTAGCCTGGCAGGACGGCAGACCTTTCCACGGTGAGAATGCTATCCGCATGAATCTGGCGTTGCCAAAATCCCGGGTGGAGGAAGCTTTCCGCAGATTGCAGCAGTATGTGCTGGTATGATAAAGCGAAGCTGCTCAGAAATGAGGATAAAGTGAAAAATCTGCTTGATAGCAGATTTTTCACTTGGCTACATGTGCCGCCTGCGGCACATGTAGCCTTGATGGCAGACGAGAATCTGAAATTCTCGTCGCCTCTTCGCAGCAAAGCTGCTCAGAAATGAGGTAGTATGCATAGCAGTAAAGTGACTACACGAGTCGATTATATATGTGCGTTTCTGGTGATCCTGTCTGCGGTATTAAAGCCGCTGGGAGTCGGATGGAGGGGATTTTCCTATGACAGTATCCGTGAAATGCTGTTGATGACGGTGCTGTATATCTGGTGTGGGCAGATGCGACGACGTCTGCTCCAGGAGGAAAAGAGGCGTTACCTTACCTGGATGGTCATGCTCCTGAGTGCTATGCTATGGATCAACCTGGTCAATCATTCCTTTCTGGGAGAAAGTGAAACAGCCATCCGTTACGTGTGGTATTTCTATTATACACCTATCATATTTTCAGCACTGTGCATCTTTTTTACTGTATTGTGCATAGGAAACCCCTGGGATTACAAGGTCGAGAAAAAATGGAAATGGCTGTATATACCGGCATTCCTGCTTTCTGCAGGGATGATGACCAATGACTGGCACCAAAAGGCCTTTAGCTTTGTCGGCGGCGCCGAGGGGTGGCATATTGGTGACAATTATACCCATTGTCTCTTTTATTATCTGACCGTGCTGTGGATCATACTTTTTGCCGTTCTATCCATGGCGATCGCCATGAAGCGCTGCAGTGTTCCTTCCGGCCGAAAGCATATCTGGATACCGCTGGTACCATTGGCTATGGGCTTTTTTTACATGGCGACGGTCTATCGCATACCGCCGGTCCGGTATTATTTTTGTTTTGATATGGCAGAGGTTTTCTCTGTGCTCTGTATCGCTTTCATAGAGGGACTGATCCAGGCCGGTCTGATCCATTCCAATGATGATTATGAGACACTCTGGAATCTGTCTGCTGTTTCAGGTGGTATCCTGGACTGGAAGGGCAGGCTCCGTTATCACTCAGGAAAAGCCGTGGTGATCGATATGGAACAGGCCAAGGCAGCCCTGACAAAGCCCGTTCCCTTGGAAGGCGGTGATCTGCTTCTCTACAGCCAGCGTCTGCGAGGCGGCATCGGCTACTGGACAGAGGATGTCAGCAAACGCAACAGCCTGAACAGGGAACTGGAGGAATACCGGGACATTCTTAAGGAAGAAAATGCCATGCTGGAGGCAGAAAACACGCTGGCCCAGCGGAAAGCCCGGATCGTGGAGAAGACTCGTCTTTATGACAAAATGGCCAGCACCGTGGGAAAACAGCTGGAGATGATGCGTGGCCTCCTGGATCAGACGGAAAAGATCATTGACGATGCAGATAAGGATAAGAGAGACAGACTTGAAACAGAACAGGCTGTAGACCAAAATATGAGGCAGGCCAGTCTTCTGGCAGTCTATATCAAGCGCCATTCCAACCTGCTTTTGCTTTCCCAGCAGGGGCGGGTCCGGATAGAAGAACTGTATCTGGCCACGTCAGAGGTTCTGGAGTATCTGCACATGTGCGGCGTTAAAACCTATGTGGAGTGTATAGGCAGCGGTGCTTTTAATGGTGATCTGATCCTTCTGGCGGGGGAGTTTATGGAGACGGCCATAGAGAACAGTGCGCCTTATCTGAGAGTCTGGATGTCCCTGCTGGAGGTGCAAAAAGTACCGGGAGCGGATACCTCCTGTCTGCAGGTGCAGATGACCCTGGATATGACAGCCGATCTTGCACTGTCGCCTCAGTGGTATGAGAGGATCAAGGCTTTTAACGGAGAACTGCAGAAGGTGAGAGAAGAGGAAACCAGCTATATCACGCTGCGATTGTATGATAAGTAAAGAAATCGCAATGAATTGCAGCAAGAAAGGTAACTATGACAAGTTTTGCAATGCTTCCCTATAGTGTCCAGTGTATTTTAGGGGCAGCTTATGCGTTTATTACCGCATCCCTGCTTTACATATTGGTCGGCGCCTGGAGAGAGCGACTTGTGCGTATTGCGGCACAGGTATTTGTTCTTTTTACTGTCGGTCTGTGTATCTTACAGGCTATGACGGAGGAGATGCAATTCTATGAGATCCTGGTAGAAAGTGCAGATTCTACTATGCCAAGCGTCAAGCGGCCCATCCCCGGCAGAGCATTTCTCTCTCCGCTATTGGAGCGGATCCCGGCATTTTGGCTGCCTATCATCCTGCTGATATTGACAGGTGGCTTATATCTGCTGCGGAAGCGTTTTTTTAGGGCAAAAAGCAGCTATCTGACACCGGGAGCCATCAAGGAAAACATGGATCATATGCCGGTGGGAATCTGTTATGGGGCTGCCGATGGCCTGCCTCTTTTGGTCAATGCCCAGATGGATAAGCTTTGCGCCGCACTTTTCGGCACGGAGATCCTGAATGTCAATCGATTCTGGAATGATCTGAAATCCTTTACGGATCCGGCAGAAGTGCATTTATCCGACGGTACGGTTTGGGAGTTTCGGCATGATCGCCTGCCGGATGAGGATGGCAGATGGGAGCTTTTGGCTTATAATATTACAGAACAATATCGGTTGGGAGAGGAGCTGGCACAGGATAACAGACGACAGCAGGAATTAAATCAAAGACTGCACAAATTTAATCAGGAGATCAATCTGGTCACCAGGGAGGATGAGATCCTCAGGGCAAAGATCCGCATTCACGATGAGATCGGCCATGCCCTGCTGTCCTACCGCCATTATCAAAGCCAGTCTCCCGAAGAACGACGTCCCCGACAGATGCTGGCCCTGTGGGATTATATTGTACGGGTCATGCGCAGAGAGGCACAGGAAGCATCAGAGACTGCCGATACCTTCTGGCAGGAATTCCTGAAAAAGGCCCGGGCATTGCATGTGCAGGTAGTGCTGAGAGGTGATCCCGGGGCATCTTTAAACGGATATTTGAATGTATCTTCGTATGCATCCGTAGGAAAGCGGCAAGAGAAAAGAAAAAAAGGGATGGGAGAAGCTGCAGAAAGGGAAGCAACGAAAGGGGAAGAAGCAAAAAGAGAAGAAGCAGAGGTTTCCGATGCCCTTTCCCTAATAGAAGTACTGTGCAGGAAAAGAGATGCGCAGGAAAATGTGCTGTGCATAGCTCTGCTGGAGTGTCTGACCAATACGGTGAAACACGGCCACGGCAATGTACTGTATATCTGTGCATGGAAAGATCCTGCCCAAAAAGAATCTGACAGAGTACAGATCGCGGTTTATAATAATGGAGTATCTCCGCAGGGAAACGTCAAAGAGACCGGTGGTCTTGCCAATCTGCGCAGGCTTGCAGAGCAGCAGGGAGTGGAGATGCACATCGAGAGCAGTCCTATTTTTTTCTTAAGGCTTTCTTTTGTTCTGGCGCAGGGCAAAGATCGATCGTAAAGAGTATATAGAGGAGCTTTGGACCGGATGTGTCACCTGGGCGGGAGTTGCAGGATAACAAAACCAGGCAGAAATAAGGACCGGCTTGAGGCGTTTTCATCAAGCTGTATCGATGATATAGAAAGCAATAATACAGGAATATACGGGAGGGGGTTGAAGCCGCAATACTTGCGGCCCGGAAAGGTAACCATGTCAAAGATAAAGGTAATGATAGTGGATGACCAGTTTGTGGCCAGATCACTGTTTGAAATGTATATTCGTTCCACAGACCGATATGAATTGGCCCAGTCGGTGGAATCTGCGTCCCTGGCAGACACGCTGGTGGGGACAGTGCCGGTGGATCTGGTATTGATGGACATTCTTATGAAGGATGGATCCAACGGTCTTGAGGCCGCCGCCAGGATCAAGAAGGCCATGCCCCGGATCAAGATCATCGCAGTCACTTCCATGCCGGAGGCGTCCTGGCTGAAAAAAGCCAGAGAGATCGGCATTGACAGCTTCTGGTATAAGGAAGCATCCCAGAATACCATTTTGGAAGTAATGGACCGCACCATGGCCGGGGAATCCGTTTATCCCGACAGCGCACCAAAGGTACAGCTGGGATTGGCCAACAGTGAGGAATTTACCGACCGGGAGATGGAAGTGCTGCGGATCATGACCACAGGGGCCACCAATGCGGCTATTGCCGAGCAACTGTGCATCTCTGAGAATACAGTAAAGCAGCATATTCGACATATGATGGAAAAAACAGGCTGCAGCAGCCGCACGGAACTGGCCATCGAGGCCAGGATCAGCGGCATGGCCGTCCATATTCAGGTCTGAGGAAAGAGGAGTCTATGAGGGGGAAAATATACAGATACTACCGCAGTATCCTTTTCTTTTTGCTGTTTTTGATCTTTCTGGGGATGAGCTACGTAAGACTTCGGGAAAATGACAGTCTGTATGTGGCAGAAACAGAGATCGGCTATGTGGATAAGAAGGCGGCTGCAGACGATCCGGATCTGGTGGCGGAGGGCTGTGAGCAGGTTTACCTCTATCCCGGAGAGTACCGCGTGGTCATAGATGCAAAGACAGAAAGTGACCTGGCTTATTTTCAGGTGGTGGACCGCTGGAGCAATACCATTCTGGCACAGCATGACATCACAAAAGGGGAAGAGTTTCATGTAGTGGAATTTACTGCCACAGAGCACTATGAGGATGTGGTGATCAGGTCTTACCTTCCGGCGGAGGATAAAGCAAATGATCTGAAGATTTACGGATATACCTTTCTCTCCACCGGCAGTGTTTGTGAGGATGCCAAGTGGACCATCGGTCTGCTGGCGATCCTGGGGGCTGCATTCTGGTTTTTGATAAGGTCTGCCATAGCGGGGCACCGCAGAGAATGGCTGATCCTTCTAACGACGGCTACGCTTGCCTGCCTTCCCTTTGCGGGCAAGGGCATTCCGGCAGGTCATGACCTTTATTTCCATACAGGACGGATCTACAGTCTGGGACAGGCTATTTTAAATGGGCAGCTGCCGCAAAGACTGTCTGAGTCAATGGGCGGGTACAGCATTATTCCCATTATGTATCCGGAAATATTGCTGACCGGCGCAGGCCTTATGGTGGCAGGGGGCGCTACAGTATATCTGGCAGTGAAGGCGACCTTTGTCTTTATCACGATGTTGACTGCTTTCCTGACCTATTATGCCGTCAGGAAAGTGACAGATACAAAGACGGCGCTGCTTTTTTCTGTCCTTTATCTTTTAAATCCCTATCGGCTTAACAACCTTTTTGTAAGAGGTGCCATAGGAGAGGCTATGGCCATGGCTTTTCTGCCTCTGATCGCGGTGGGAATGTATCAGATCATGAAAGGAAATCCAAAGGGGGCAAAGGAGGGCAGAGGCAGTCTGATCCTTGGCTTTACAGGACTGATATCGTCTCATATTGCCACGACTTTGATAGCAGCCGTTTTCTGTTTCCTTTATGTGCTGGCCGTTTTTTTGATGCATCCGGTGCGCTTTCTGAAAGAAATACGCCGATTGCCGGCATTGGTGGAGGCTGCACTGGTAACGCTTTTGCTTAACCTTTGGTTTTTGGTTCCCTTTGCCCGTTATTTTTCGTGGAAATTTTATATTTCCAATTACGGATCCCAGGAGTATCTCCAGGGAAGTTGTCTGAATCTGTGGAGAATGTTTATGTGGCCCACCGGATATGGTATGGCGGCAAAGACGGAAGAAGTGCAGACGATCATGCCTTTGACTGTGGGGCCGGTGCTGTTGATAGGCGTAGTGCTTTTTGTCGGTATGCTTATTGACCGGAGAAATAAAGCACGGTGCGGCCAAAAGCAGGAAGATGCGCTGCTGCAGGAGAGGGAGAAAAAGGCAGGAATGATCTGCCTGCTTTTTGGACTGTTTTCCATTTACCTGTGTTCGGAACTGTTTCCCTGGACGATGCTAAATGAAAGCATTTCCTTATTTGCCAAGACCCTGGGAAGCATTCAGTTCGCCTGGCGTATCCTGATGATGGCAGCTCTGTTTCTCACAGGGGTACTGACGATCGTGATCAGGGCTTTGTGGCGCAGGAAAAATGCCGGCATCCTTTATGGCATAACCGGTTGGGGATTAGGGATATTGGCACTGCTGTGCGCCGTCACGGCGGGGACCTGTTATTTAAGTACCAATCCGGATTATATAGAGGATCGGTTTGATAATAAACTGTCCGTGAATTATGATTATGTATTAAGCCAGCAGAAAATAGCAAAGGATCAGGTACTTGATGACTGGATCAAGACCGGCAAGGGCGCTGTGGCATTGACGGATCAGATAGAAGTAACAGGGTATCAGAATCAAAAGCAGTACAGCTTTTCATTCCATGAAACAGAAGCAAAGACCCAGCAGAAAGTGATGGTACCTGTATTCTGGTATGGGCTGCATCATTGCTATTTGGTGGATGAGAGCGGAAAGTATCTGCAGGAACTGCCTTGTACCATGAACCAGGACTATCAGTTTACCGATGTTACACTGCCGGCCGGGCTGGAGGACGGACGAGTGGTGGTGGTTTATGAGACACCTGGCAGTTTTACCGCCGCATGCCTGATCAGTATCGTCAGTGCATTGCTGCTGGTAACCGGAGAGATCATTACATTGCGCAGCCGCAGACAAGCTGCGGCATAAAGAGGTGAGTTTGAAAGAAATGCCCGATGGCATTTCTTTCAAACGACATTGATGGCGTAAACGCCATCAATGCGTATCGCATCGGAGAATTCGCCTGCGCGAAATTCTCCTCACGTAGCCGCAGCAAGCTGCGGCATAAAGAGGTGAGTTTGAAAGAAATGCCCGATGGCATTTCTTTCAAACGACATTGATGGCGTAAACGCCATCAATGCGTATCGCATCGGAGAATTCGCCTGCGCGAAATTCTCCTCACGTAGCCGCAGACAAGCTGCGGCATAAAGAGGTAACCATGACGAAATACGCTATTATTTATAATTGTACAGGCACTTACAGTATTTTCTGGAAGCAGTTTCATGACAGCGCAGAGAAGTATTTTTTGCCGGATGCACAGAAGGATTATTATGTATTTACGGAGGATAAGGAAATCCTGGAGGGTAAGCAGGAGCATGTCTATCCCTGCTATGCCAAAAAGATGGGATGGCCCTATGATGTACTGCAAAAGTGGGTGCGCATCTGTGGCCTACAGGATATTCTGACAAAGTATGACTATCTGATCCTTTTAAATGCCAACATGGAATTTTTGCGGCCTATTCCTTCTGCTGCCTTTGAAGGTGCGGATTTTACACTCTGGACGGCTACCGCTCAGGGGGATGATCCGGAGAAGATGCCTTTTGAGAGAAGAGCAGAGTCTACGGCCTATATTCCCTACGGCACCAAGGCGGAGAAATATCTCTCCAGCCGCTTCATCGTAGGCAGGACAGAAGCTTTCCTGCGTATGTCCAGAGACCTGCGAGACCGCACGGAGACGGACCTTAGAAACGGCATTATCGCCCTGTGGCATGACGAGTCCATGGAAAATGCGTTCTTTTATCACTACGGAAAAGAATATACCCTTCGCTATGTGGGACCGGAACTGATCGCCATCGAGGAACTGCTGAAAGAAGGAGAGACCACCAGCGCCATTTTCTGTAATAAGGATAAGTACGGCGGCAATGTAGGCGTGCGTTACAATATGACCCTTGGAAGGCTGGATATCCTGCGCCGCAAGGTGCTGGGAAAGCTTCATCTTTTAAAGTAGGTGCAGTCGGGACGATAGCTTCCGAATATCGTGAGAATAGTAACGATCTGTCTGGCGCATGCTGTCTTTTATATCCTGGGATTTAAAAGCAAAAAAAGAGAGTAAAACGATGCATATATTTGCAGGTTTTACTCTCTTTTTTATTTAATCAGTTTTGCCCTAAGTTATTTGCATAGGGCTTTTCGCTGGCATAGGGGTTAGCCCATGACTACCTCTACCGTATATTCCTTCTTGCCTTCCACGTAAGGGATCACATTGCCCTCTACAGCCTGACCGTCTACGATCATGGAGCGGATGCCCTTCTCTACGTGATCCGGATTGGAAACGGAGATATGGTAAACGGCATCCCGGTAAGTACGGCTGATAGTGAAGTCGCCGAAGTCCTTAGGGGTGCAGGGATCTACGGACAGACCCTTGTGGGTAGCCTGAATGCCCAGGATATACTGGGAAACATTGACGAAGGTCCATGCAGCGGTACCGGTGAGCCAGCTGTTCTTGCCCTGGCCGTGGAACTTAGCATCCCGTCCTGCTACCATCTGGGAGTATACATAAGGCTCTGTGCAGTGGATCTCGCTGATATCCTCGATATAAGCAGGGCAGGTCTTCTTGTAAACTTCGAAGGCGCGATCGCCGTGGCCGCATACAGTCTCTGCGATGGAGATCCAGGGATTGTTGTGGCAGAAGATACCGGCATTTTCCTTGTATCCCGGGGGATAGGAGCTGATCTCACCCAGCTCTAAGTGATAGCGGGTATAAGCGGGCTGCAGGATCATGACACCGTACTTGGTATCCAGACGATCCTTGACGGAAGCCAGTGCCTTGTCAGCCAGACCTTCCTTGACGCCGATGCCTGCCAGTACGCAGAAGCCCTGGGGCTCGATGTAGATCTGACCTTCTTCGCATTCCTTGGAGCCAACCTTGTCGCCGTGAGCATCATAGGCGCGGACGAACCACTCGCCGTCCCAGCCGTCCTTAAGGACAGCGTCATACATCTTCTGTACTTCTTCACGGGCACGGGCTGCTTCTGCAGCATCGCCCTTTAACTCGCAAAGCTGTGCATACTCCTCGCCATACTTGACGAACATGCCGGCGATGAAGACAGATTCTGCCACCGGTCCTTCGCTGGGACCAAAGGTCTGGAAGGACTCACCGGGATGTGCGGAGAAGCAGTTAAGGTTCAGGCAGTCGTTCCAGTCGGCGCGGCCGATGAGGGGAAGACCGTGAGGGCCCTTATTGTTGATGATGAAGTCCAGAGAACGCTTTAAGTGCTCCATAAGAGGCTGTGCCACGGACTCATCGTTATCAAAAGGAACGGACTCATCCAGAATGCTCAGATCACCGGTCTCCTTAACATAAGCACTGGTGCCTGCGATAAGCCACAGCGGGTCATCGTTAAAGCCGCTGCCGATATCGGCATTGCCCTTCTTGGTCAGAGGCTGATACTGGTGATAAGCGCTGCCGTTCTGGAACTGGGTGGAAGCAATATCGATGATCCTCTCTCTGGCACGATCGGGAATCAGATGTACGAAGCCTAAAAGATCCTGACAGGAATCTCTGAAGCCCATGCCGCGGCCGATGCCGGACTCATAGTAGGAAGCACTGCGGCTCATATTGAAGGTGACCATGCACTGGTACTGGTTCCAGGTGTTGACCATGCGGTCTAACTCTGTGTTGGAGGACTGAATGGTATACTTAGCCAGCAGAGCCTTCCAGTAGTCGTGGAGCTCCTGGAAAGCAGCTTCTACCTGCGCGTCGGTCTTGTAACGATCCAGCATAGCCCATGCTCTGGTCTTATTGATAACTGCCTTGCTTTCCCACTTCTCTTCCTCGGGATTCTCGATATAGCCCAGAACGAAGATAAAGGACTTGGTCTCTCCGGGAGCCAGGGTCACATTGAGCTGATGGGAAGCGATGGGGAACCAGCCGCTGGCTACGGAATTGGTGCAGGCACCGTTTACCACAGCCACAGGATGGTCCGGACCTTCATACATGCCGATGAAGTCCTGACGGCTGGTATCATAGCCGTCTACCGGCGTGTTGACAGAATAGAGAGCATAGTGGTTACGGCGCTCTCTGTACTCGGTCTTATGGAAAATGGTGGAGTCTACGATCTCTACCTCGCCGGTGGAAAGATTACGCTGGAAATTCTTCATATCATCGTCAGCGTTCCACAGGCACCATTCTACATAAGAGAAGAGCTGGATGTTCTTGGTTTCATTGGTCTCGTTGGTGAGCTTTACCTGCTCTACTTCGCAGGTATCGTTCATGGGAACGAAATACAGAGCCTGTGCCTTCACACCGTTCTTGCTGCCGGTGAAGCGGCTGTAGCCAAGGCCGTGGCGGCACTCATAGCTGTCTAACTCTGTATGGGTAGGCTGCCAGCCGGGATTCCAGATGGTATCGCCGTCTTTGATATAGAAGTACTTGCCGTTATTATCATAGGGAACGTTGTTGTAGCGATATCTGGTCAAACGCAGCAGCTTGGCATCCTTATAAAAGGTGTAGCCGCCGCAGGTATTGGAAATCAGACTAAAAAAATCCTTGTTGCCCAGATAGTTGATCCAGGGCAGCGGAGTCTTGGGTGTAGTGATGACATATTCCTGATTGGCGTCGTCAAAAAATCCGAATTTCATACGCTTTTCCTTTCTTTTCGTCATGTCATGTTTACGTCAGTGCTTTGTTGATGTTTGCTTTCGATTGTTCTTTTTCACAGGATTGACTTGGGACTGCAGTAAACGATTAAGTAGCGCAGTCCGTGAGCTTGCCTTCATTATATACATGCAAAATATGAAAAAGCAATATTAAACTGGAAATCCGAAAAGTCAGAAAAATGCGTCTGTGTGCTTTGCACTAAAAAAAGAAACTTCTTTTGAGATAATGAGCAAACTGCACAAGATAAAATGGGGCAGACTTGCAAATAGCACAGAAATAGTATATGCTAAGAATACGTAAACGATTAAGAGGAGAATCTCTGCGCAGACAATGTGGGGATAGATTGTCTGGCCGGTGTCTGTACTGTGACCGGGCAGGGGAATCCTGAAAGAAATTATGGTGTGGGTTCCACTACATAGCGGATGCTTGTACTATAATAAAGGAAATATCGGGGTGCGTTACAGAGAGAGAAGGTTGAAGGATGGTATCGCTGAAGGATATTGCAGCTGTATGCGGAGTATCAGTGGCTACAGTGAGCAAAGCATTGAATGATCATAATGATATAGGACAGGAGACGAAGGGAAGGATCAAGCAGGTGGCTGCGGAGCTGGGCTATTTTCCCAATTCCGCTGCAAAAGCATTGAAGACCAATCGAACCTACAGTTTGGGAGTGCTTTTTGCCGATGAGGCTAAGAGCGGTCTGACCCATGATTTCTATGCAGCTATATTGGATAGCTTCAAGCGCACGGCGGAGGCCAGAGGGTTCGACATCACCTTTATCAATACCTGCAAGACCAGACGCAACCGTATGTCCTACTTGGCCCATGCCAGATACAGAGGATTCGACGGCGTGGCTATCGTCTGCACGGATTTCTATGATCCGGAGGTCGTAGAACTGGTGCGCAGCGATCTGCCGGTAGTGACAGTGGACCATATGTTTAATAATCGCACCACCGTATTGTCTGATAATGTGGGTGGGATCAAGGATCTGGTGAATTATATCTATGAGTGCGGACACAGGCGGATCGCATACATCCATGGTCTGGATTCTGCTGTTACACAGTCCCGTCTTTCCAGCTTTTACAGGACGGCAGCGGAACTTGGCCTGACGATCCCGGATGAATATGTCGTAGAGGCGCCTTACAGAGACACCAAGGAAACATATAGCAGGACGTTGGAATTGCTGGATCTGCCCATACCGCCTACCTGCATTCTCTATCCCGATGATTTTGCGGCTTTTGGCGGTGTCAATGCCATCTACGAACGGGGGCTTTCCATTCCCGGGGATATCTCCATAGCCGGCTATGACGGTATTCGCATTGCCAGACATATCGAGCCCCAGCTGACTACCATCAGACAGGATGTGGAAGGCATGGGACGTATCGCCGCAGAGCGCCTGATCGACCAGATCGAGCGTCCCCGTACCACTTTGGTGGAGCAGGTCATGGTGAGCGGCAGTCTTTATGAAGGAAAATCGGTGGGGAAGATCGAAGCGGAAGGGTAGCGTGAATCTCCTGGGCGCGGAAATATCGATAACGTAACAGTTATTATGAGAATTTAGTGTCGCCCGGCCATGCACCGGAGCGCGGCAGATGTCTCGCACCTTGCGCTTTGCACCGTTTTGCTTTTGATCTGCCTCTTGCTTTCGGATGGCACGGCCCGAACTCGCATCCCCGCCTGATGCGGGGATGCTCAGTCATTACGGGCCTATCGGGCACGCTTCGAAAGCGTGCCCGATACCATCCTGCGGCTTCGAT
>CAVBJS010000004.1:0-819 GCA_963596015.1 Bacteroidaceae bacterium | reverse complement strand
CTACTATTATGTTAATACCGGAATCGAAGATATTGAGCGTGAAGCAGAAGGAAGAGGATTTGATATCGTTATGTTTGGACATACCCATCGTCCAATCATTGATTATCATAAGGATGTCATTGCATTAAATCCAGGCAGCCTTTCTTATCCGCGGCAGGAGGGAAAAAGACCGTCTTATATTATTATGGATATTGATAAAAAGGGAGAAGCAACGTTTGAAATTGAGTATTTATAGGCGCAAAGCCCTGAAAAATCAGGGGATTTTGGGAATTAGAAAAAAGTTGAAAAAAATGTAAAAAAAGTGTTGACATTTTCTTTGTGCTCTTATATAATAACTCTTGCGTCACGGAATGAGAGACAAAAACAAAGCTTCTTAAGATGTGAAAGGCATTGAAAATTATCCTTCGGGGTGTGGCTCAGCTTGGCTAGAGCGCCTGGTTTGGGACCAGGAGGTCGCAGGTTCGAATCCTGTCACCCCGATCTCACATCTTTTTCCTAGTCGATGCGGGTGTAGTTCAATGGTAGAACACCAGCCTTCCAAGCTGGATACGTGGGTTCGATTCCCATCACCCGCTCTGCAAATGAAACGATCCAACTCATTTGCACATACCTAGTGTATGAAATGTGTTCGTAGCTCAGCTGGATAGAGCAACGGCCTTCTAAGCCGTGGGTCGGGGGTTCGAATCCCTTCGAGCACATTCTTCACTTCATAATTGAATGTGAGTACGTGCAAGTGCACGCAGAACTGTTTACCGGTTCTGAGTTATGGTGGGTATAGCGCAGTTGGTTAGCGCGCCAGATTGTGGCTCTGGAGGCCCA
>CAVBJS010000003.1:0-95688 GCA_963596015.1 Bacteroidaceae bacterium | reverse complement strand
TAAGACATCGCCCTTTCACGGCGGTAACACGGGTTCAATTCCCGTCGGAGTCACTTTTTTATTGTGAATATGTTTATATTTGGTGACATAGCCAAGTGGTAAGGCAAAGGTCTGCAACACCTTGAGCACCGGTTCAAATCCGGTTGTCACCTCTCGAAGCTCTTGTACTACAAGAGCTTTTTTTTATTGTAAAAATAGGGTATAGTAGTAAAGATTATGAGTATGCCAAATTCAATCGTGAATTTGCCTGTAAGCAGTCGATCAGTCAATGTAAGCAATCTATTCACATTGAAATATGGTAGGTGCTGAACAGATATAAATGGAGAGTATATGAAAAAGAAATCTGCATCGCAACCGAATTTTATACAGGTGATCCTGTCGGTGGCTGCCTGTAAGCTGACCAGGACAGCCCTGCGCCTTTTGCATCGGGGCGGCACGGCGCTGCCGGGAAAGGCAGCCATGGTCTTCGCCCGAAATATTCTGGCAGTCACCTCCCAAGGGATGGAAGTTATCATGGTAACCGGCACCAACGGCAAGACCACTACCTCACGTATGTTGGAGCATGCTCTGACAGAGAACGGGCATGTATGCCTGGCTAATAAATCCGGGGCTAATCTTCTCTCCGGCGTGACCGCAGAGTTTACCGCCAATGCCACCTGGCTTGGCAAGCCTAAGACCCACTATGCAGTCATTGAATGTGATGAGGGTGCCTTAAAGCAGGTAGCACCTTTGGTAAAACCCAAGGTGATCGTGGTGACCAATCTCTTCCGGGATCAGTTGGATCGCTATGGAGAGGTCATGCATACCCTGGATGCTATCCGTACCGGTGTGAAACTTACACCGGAGAGTATTCTGTGCCTCAATGCAGACTGCTCCCTCACCGCTTCCCTGGCCCAGGATGTAAGTAATCCGGTGCTGTATTATGGTCTGAATATGCCCACTGGTGATCAGCAGGAGCGGATCATTTCCGATGCCCGTCACTGTATCCGTTGTGGCACTGTTTACCAGTATCATTACCATACCTATGCCCATCTGGGTGATTTCTACTGTCCTAACTGCGGCTATCACAGACCTGCTCCTGCAGTGGCTGTGACAGAGGTAGTACATATGACACCCCAGGGCAGCACTGTTCGAATGGATATTGAAGGACAGCAGCAGGAAGTACAGATCGGCATTCCCGCCATTTATAATGTCTATAATGCGGCAGGTGCCGTGGCAGCTTATGGTGCCTTTGGTCTTCCCAGACAGGAAATCCTGAAGAGTCTGGCCGGAGTCCACAGCTGCTTTGGGCGAATGGAGACCTTTGATCTGGACGGTGTCACCATTCAGATGATTCTGGTGAAAAATCCTGCCGGCTGCAACCAGGCATTGGAATACCTTGCTAGCCTGGAAGAACCCTTCGAGGCAGTATTTTGCCTAAATGACAGAACCGCGGACGGACATGACATATCCTGGATCTGGGATGCGGACCACGAGAAGATCTGCACGAAGAAGGAAGTAACGGATATCTATGTATCTGGTGACAGAGCGGAGGATATGCAGCTGCGCCTTAAATATGCAGGGGCGGCAGAAGAGCGCATCCATCTGGAAAAGGATAACCAGAAGCTTCTGGAGCATTTCCGTCAGAGCAAGGTACCGATCTTTATCCTGCCCAACTATACCTCCATGCTGGCACTGCGGGCCGTGCTCAGCGAGGCCTGCGGCAAGACGGAATTCTGGAAGGGGTAAAGGAAATGGTAAACGTGAATAGTCTGCCGGGTATCCAATGAAAATCGCAGATATTCACCGGACAGATATCCCACAGCTATTTGTGTCGCAGGCGTCGCAAATAGCACTGATCCCAAAGTGCCTGCGGAATTAGGAGTTCTATGAAAATCAATATTTGTCATTTATATCCGGAGGTTCTGAATCTCTATGGCGACAGAGGCAATATCCTTTGCATGCAGAAGAGGCTGGAATGGAGAGGCATCGATTGTGAGGTTACGCCCTTGAAGATCGGAGAGAAGGCGGATCTGACTAAGTTCGATCTTTTCTTTATCGGCGGGGGACAGGATTTTGAGCAGGAAGTGCTGCTTGGTGATCTTAATTCCGGCAAGGGAACGGAGATCAAGGCAGCCATCGAGGATGGCAAGAGCTTCCTTTGTATCTGCGGCGGCTATCAGATGCTGGGCCATTATTATCAGACGGCAGACGGCGTGAAGTGCCAGTTCCTGGGAGCCGTGGATTTCTATACCGTAGGTGCCCCGGTCAGAATGATCGATAATTATGCCTTCGAGCTAGGCAAAGAGAGCGGCGGCGGTATCGTGGTGGGCTTCGAAAATCACAGCGGTAAGACGTATCTGGGAGATGGGGTAAACCCGTTAGGAAAGATCATCAAAGGATATGGAAACAACGGCGAAGACGGCACAGAGGGCGTGCGTTATAAAAACGTCTTCGGTTCCTACAGTCACGGCCCCATCCTTCCCAAGAATGCGTTTCTTTGCGACGACATCCTGAAAAGCGCTCTGGAGAGAAAGTACGGGACAGCCGACCTCGCACCCCTGCCGGATGCCTACGAAACCCTGGCACATGACAGTGTGTTGGAGAAGGTGCGCGGGCAGCAGTAATGAGGATAAGAGGGCAGAAAACTGTTAAAACATTTTTTCTGCCCTCTTCCTTATATAGTTCTTTGCGCAACTCTTTATGAAGTTCTTTATAGTATCTCTTTTTATAATACCTTTTTATAGCAGTTCCGGCAGCATATTTTTAGTCAGAGAAAGAAACTTGGCGGCGGCGGGAGACATGACTTCCTGGGATTTAAGGGCGATGCCCAGTTCCCTGGAAAAAGGAGGATCTAAGGGCCGAACCTTTACCTGATCTTCAAAGCCCTCTACGATCAGCTTTGGCAGGATACTGTAGCCTAAGTGATTGGAGATCATGGAAATAATGGCATGGTCATCCTTAGAGGTAAAGCGGATGTCAGGGACAACGGCAGAGCCGGACAGCGCATTGTGCACATCATAGTCCGTGCCCATGGCAGTGATGATAAAAGGCGCACCATCAAAGGACTGCATAGGGAAGGACTGCTCCGGAGGAATCTCATAGTCCTTCGGCAAGACCGCCATAAGCGGATCCTCATAGAGAGGCACCCACTCCAGAGAGCGAAGCTTTTCATGGGACAAAAAGCCCAGATCCGCAATATCTTGCTCGATCCATTCTACGATCTCATCAGTTCCGCCCTCCATCAGCTTGATACTGATGCCCGGGTAGGTCTCCTGAAACTTGTGAAAGATAGAAGGAAGCCAACTGATGGAAATACTCTGAAAGGTGGCGATAGTCAGAGAACCGGATTCCACACCGTGAATCTCATTGACAGTCTGCTCAAGGGATTCATACATGGCCAGAATAGGCCGAACCAAAGGCAGGATCTTCTGGGCATTCTTGGTCAGCTTTACACCCTGGTTAGAGCGGACGAAAAGAGGGAATCCCATTTCCTCCTCCAAAGATTTCAGAATATGGCTGACCCCCGACTGAGTATAGCCCAGACGGTCACCGCTCTTGGTAAAATTACCGGTCTCCGCCACATCGGCAAAGAGTTTGAATTTTTTTATATCCATAGAAACCTCCTTTCTGTACAGTTTTGCAGCGAAGAGGCGGCGAGAATTTCAGATTCTCATTTGATATCAAGCGTATTTTTCACACTAACCTCTATTCTGCAGACATCGTGCACTGGAAGAAATAAACCCATAAAAAGCCATTGGCGTGAATGGGCACAGGGAGATACGGAATCTAGCTTAAGTTACATAATCGAAAACTCATCACAGAGGAAAAACAATACAGAAAAAACAGTACAAAAGAAAACAGTACCGATAAAAACAGTGTTTATATAACAGCATAGAAAAACGAAAAAGGCGCCAGAGCACAATGCTCTAACGCCTTTGTTTATGTGTGCAAGTATATACATGACAAATAGAAATGTCAAATTGTAAGCATTTTTCCAGGACACCCTCCGTCACCCTATCGCATGTTCGGCGTCTGAACAGTGACAAGGCCGTGATCCTCGGGATTTTCTATACAATGTGTGGTGGACGCAGTGCGTGGTTAGACTTAAAATAATATAATAATCAGCATAAGTCGAATATGAAATGTGGACTTATATGAAAATTATTGAGAAGTAGGAAACGGGAATACCAGGGTTATTCGAAGCACGTGAGAAATACGGTCTGCCTAAACCGGAGCTGGTTGATTTCGATGGAGATTTTCGAGTAAATATTTATCGAAAGGTCGAGACTAACAAGGAGACTCTCAAGTCGTTAAAAACACTACCCAAGGTACTACCCAGGTTGTTCAAAACACTACCTAAGGTACTACCCAAGTTGTTCAAGGTACTACCTAAGGTACTACCCAAGCTGACGTCAAAATGGACATTTACCACAGAAACACACTGAGTAATCAAAGGAGGAAAAGCATGAATTCATATGCTGTTTTAAGAAATAAAGATGAATATACTATATTCGAATTCAACAATCAGACAATACGCTTTATGACATCATGCCGATTGGAAAAGTATACTCGAGTGGTGGAATGGGATCATGGGTATTTGGTTGTTATGGCAAAATACAAAAATATCGGAGAGGTGGAAGAATATATTGATTTGGTGCCGATTCTAGAAAAACTTTATTATGATGTTGATGAATTTTTAGATCCAATTAAGGAGGTAAGAATCGATTATGCCGCTTGATTAGGTACACGTGGTTGAGGGCTTACGATGATCATCCCATCTTTTTTTTCATATCTTCACACTTGGATTTACATACTGCCCATGTTTTGCCGTTTTCTTCCCATATTGAATGGCGAATTTCGGGCATCTGTGCAGACATCCCAGGCACATGGCACATTGCTCTTTTATCCAGACAGGTTTTCCGTTCTTCATCTCGATCGCCTGCACCGGACATTTCCTCTCACATAATCCGCAACCGACACAATCATCCGTTACAACAAGATGTTTCGTATGCCGCATCCAGTCGTAACAAAGCGGATACACTGCGCTGGTGACTGCAGGCAGTCTGGATTTCATATGATTGCCTGTAACGCCACGATGTATCAGATGTATGATCTCTTCTATCTGCGCGTCTGCCTTTGCATTTATCCTCGCCACTTTTTCTTTGTCCGACAGATCAAAGATCGGTGTCCAGGTATCCGGCATCTGCACACCGAAAAAAGCATCAAAGGAAATATCGCTTCCGGACTGCAATGCTTCTTGTGCCAGATACCAGCTTGCCCCCGGTGTGGTCCCATATGTGGCAATATAAAAACATTTTCCTTCGTGGTTTTTGAGTTGGTGGCTCTGAAGGAATTCCTTCACAATACTTGGCATTCCCCACGCATAGGTTGGAGAGATCACCCCATGGACATCCGTCAAAGTCTCGTCTGTGACTTCCTGTATGGAGATGGCCTTTGTACCGGTGGCTTTCGCAATGCGCTCCGCCACGTATTTACTGTTTCCTGTTGCCGAAAAATATAAAATCATTGTATCCTCATTTCTGAGCACTATTACTGCGAAAAGGTAACGAGAATTTCAGATTCTCTTAAAGCAAATTTTTAATTTGCTTTTGCTATCGAGCGTATTTTCCCACTATTACCCCAGCCCAGCAAATTTCACCATCAGATTAGCGGGCATCAATTTGGCAAGCAATCGGTATCCTTTATAAAATGCGCCTGTAGTATAAACACCCCGACCCCTCTTTGCCGCTTTAAGGGATCTGACGGCAGCTTTTTTCACATCGATCTGTGGAAGCCTTTGCTGTTGCGCTGTTAGCTTGCCCGGCATCTCCGTCAGCATGAGTCCGGGGCACATTGCACAGACGTTGATCTTACGGGACTTTAATTCCTCCCTGAGACCTGTACACATAGCGCTCACGTAGGATTTCGTTGCGCAGTAAACAACCAGGTTTACATTCGGCACAAATGCCGATGTGGATGACACTTCCAAAATAGTTCCTCCCTTTGGGATAAAAGGCAGGCAGACTCTTGTAATGACAGTTGCACCCTTCACATTCAGATCGATCATGGCGAGCATTTTCTCCATGTCCTGTTCCTGAAAACGACCGTCTGCCGATACACCTGCGTCATTGATCAAAAGTTTGATCTCCGGTCTCTCCGTTTCCAGTTTGTTCTGCAGCATCTGATAATTTTTCATATCCGCCATATCCATCGGGATAGGCACTATCTTTTTCTGTGGATAAGTATCTGCGATCGCTGCAAGTCTGTCAGCTCTTCTTGCGATCAGCCATAATTCATCGATCTCAGGAAATATTTCAAGCACCGCATCTACATAGGCGCGCCCCAGACCGGAGGAGGCGCCTGTTATAACAGCTACCGACATTATATCTCCTCCCCTCTGTCCGGTAATTGCTTCATGATAGCATTGATACTCTGCACCAATTGTAAAAGTGTTTCCATCTGATTATCATCCGGATCAAGATAGTAGTAGATCAAAGTTCCTTCCTTGCGGGATTTTACGATTCCGGCATCCTTCAATATCTGCATGTGGTGCGATACAGCCGGTCTTGAAAGATTGGTCTGCTCCGTGATCTCAGTAACCCTGACGCCCTCGATGGGACTGTTCATCAGTACACAAAGCAAATGTTGTCTATTCTCATCCCCGACTGCATTCAAAAGCTTTCTGCAATCTTTAAAACCGGCTTCGATCCTGCGCACATCCGCACAGAATTCCGGCGGCATAGTATGCTTCATTTTTTTCCTTTCTTGCCGCAGTTTACTGCGGCAACACGAGGAGAATTTCGCGAAGGCGAATTCTCCGATGTGATCTTGCATTGATGACGTTTACGGCATCAATGCCGTTTGAAAGAAATGCCATCAGGCATTTCTTTCAAACTTATCCCCGAGCATGTAGCCGGATCATTCCATGCCTATACACCATAGCAGGGAGACATTCACCTCGTGAATATAGCCAAAACATTCCATTCCTATCCTTCAACCATGAGCAAATTTAACAGTCAAAAACGCCGCCATGACAGTTTGTCATTTCACGATGGTCAAAGCTTCATTTTACAGTGAAAATAGCCGTTGCTATAATGAGCTCAATTTCATACAGGCACAGGAAAAACAAACACCATGAATGCCACAAACCTTTCAATCTGCGGCATGGAAAGGAAGCAAATGGGAACTCTATTTTGTTTTCCGCTGAAACAGCACATTGGTGCACAGGCTGCCCCTGCAATAGTCGAAGGTGACTCTATTGTACGCGGGCAGCTTGTTGCGTCTAAAGGAGAAAATACGCTGGGCGCCAACATTTATGCCAGTGTATCCGGTGTGGTGACGAAGGTTACCGAGGACGCCGTTTTCATTCAGGCGGATGCGCACCAGACAAAAGAATATAAGAAGCTTACCGCCAAGGAGCCCCTGGCACTGATCGAAGAGGCAGGCATCGTGGGACTGGGGGGCGCCGGTTTTCCCACCTACGCCAAGCTGGCAAAACCCTTTGAAAAGGAAGGCTATGTGATCGTCAATGCGGCGGAATGTGAGCCGATCCTGGAGCACAACATCCGTGCCATCGAGGAAGATCCGGCCCAGCTGCTGCGGGGACTGTGCATCGCCATGGAAGTGACCAAAGCCGCTCACGGTATCGTAGCCATCAAGGAGATCCATACCAAGGCAGTGGAGGCGTTGCAAAGTGCCATTTCCAAATTGGAAGGAGAAGACGGGAAAAAGGATATCACCCTTCACCTGCTGCCAAATCTCTATCCCATGGGTGAGGAGAGAGCCATCATCAGGGAATGTCTCGGTAAGCTCCTGAGCGTAGAAAGCCTTCCCCTGGAGGCAGATGCCATCGTCATCAACGCGGAGACCACCTGCAGGATCCAGGAAGCGGTAGATCTGAAAAAGCCTCTGATCGATAAGAACATGACCGTGGCCGGCAAGCTGAAGGGTAATGAAAATCTGATCCAGGTCTTCTTCGATGTACCCCTTGGCATTTCCGTAGGAGAGATGTTTGAAAAGGCCGGCGGCCTGGCAGAGGGTTATGGCGAGCTGATCATGGGCGGTCCCTTTACCGGAAAGCGTACCACCCTGGAAGCACCGGTGATCAAGACCACCGGCGGCCTCATCGCGGCGGAGTGCTTCCCCAAGGGACCGGAAAAGATAGGCCTTCTGGTCTGCGCCTGCGGTGCCAATAAGGAAAGGCTGACCCAGCTGGCCCGGAGCCTTGGCTCCGAGGTGGTGGGATGCGAATATTGCAAGCAGGCCCATCAGGTAAAGAGCGCATTAAAATGTGAAAATCCCGGCCGCTGTCCCGGACAGGTACAGAAGGTCATGGCACTGAAAAAGGCAGGAGCCAAGGCGGTGCTGATCAGTAATTGCACAGACTGCTCCAACACGGTCATGAGCTGTGCGCCGCAGTTGGGACTTCCGGTTTACCATTGCACAGATGGGGCATTGCGGGCTGTAAATCAGAAATTGGTGCGAAAGATAAAACAATGAAGTAATGAAACAGCCAAGGCACAGAGATACGAAGAATTCCTGGTCAGTCACTTTACGTTTTCCACAGAAGATCCAGATGGGAAGTCGAACAGTACCAGCATTTAAATAAGAGGAGGAAAAAATTATGTCCATTACACAGGAAACATTACAGAAGCATCTGAAGGATCCGGCAATCTTCTGCTGCAGACGGCAGAAGGGACTGGTGATCGGCGCAGCTGATCTGGAGGACCCCTCCTTATTTGACGATATGGTGGATGCAGGACTGCTGACCTTAAGCGACGATGGCCTGACCATTGAACAGGTTCTGGGTTCTACACTGCTTTGCGATGTGGAGGCGCTGACCCCCATCACCAAGGCAGTCTTAGATAAAGTAAACGAAGTGGCAGAGGAAAAGAAGGAGGAGCCGGCGGCAAAGAGCGAGGCACCTGCAGTCAAGGCAGAGGCAGCGCCGGTGGTTACAACGCAACCGTTGGTTACGACACAAAAGGGAGGAAATGGAATGATCCACATTGAGATCGGTCATGCAGAAAAATTCGAAGGACTTAGCATAGATGTACCGGTGATCGCCGGCGCCGCACCGGCAGGGGTCGCAGCCGCATCGGGTGAAGCCGCAGCTGCACCTGCTGCAGCAGAAACCACCGCTGCACCTGCAGCAGGTGAGAAGAAGGTCATCCGCACCCTGAAAAAGCAGCATATCAAGATCACAGATGCCCAGATCGGCACCGAGACTTCCATTAAGGACGGCAAGATCACCATTGACGGCAGCATCGTGGAAAAGGCGATCCTGGAGGATCCGCTGTGCAAGAGCATGAAGTTGGATGTCATTCATCCCAATGAAAGACATCAGTATACCGAGACCATCATGGATGTTTGCCCCATCGCCACCAAGGTAGAGGGTGAGATCGGCAGCGGCATCACCAAGGTAGCCGACGGCGTGGTATTCATGCTTACCGGTGTAGATGAGGACGGCGTACAGGTCCATGAGTTCGGTTCCTCCGAAGGCTATCTGGATGAAAAAATGTATTTCGGTCATCCCGGCTGTGCAGACGAGAACGATATCATCATCCGCTGCCATGTAGTGATCCAGAGACTGTCAGGCATGACCAGACCCGGTCCCTTTGCCGCTCACAAGTGTCAGGATTATGTGATCCAGGCTGTCCGCGATCAGTTAAAGAAGTACGACGGTGAGATCGTCAGAGAGGAGATTTGCGAGGATGTAAGAAGACCCGGCAATCCCAGAGTCGTACTGGTAAAGGAGATCATGGGACAGGGCGCTATGCACGACAATGTCATCTGCCCTACCGAGCCCTGCGGCATCTTAGGCGGCCAGAAGAACGTAGACTGCGGCAATGTGCCCATTATCTTAACTCCCAACCAGGTGCGTGACGGCTCCATCCATGCTCTGACCTGTATCGGACCCGCTACTAAGGAAATGACCCGTCATTACATTCGCGAGCCCTTGGTAGAAGGACTGGCAGCAGATACCGAGATGGATCTGGTAGGCGTTGTATTCGTAGGCTCTCCTCAGGTTAACGATGAGAAATTGTGGGTTTCCGAGAGACTGGGTTCCCTTCTGGAGTCCCTGGATATCGATGGCTGCATCATTACCACAGAAGGTTTCGGTAACAACCACATCGATTTCATCCAGCATATCGGCCAGGCCGGCAAGAGAGGCATCCCGGTAGTAGGCGTTTCCTTCTGTGCTTATCAGGGACAGCTGGTAGTAGGTAATGAGTATGCAACTGCCATGGTAGAGGAAAATATGGACCAGGGCGGTTTCGAGAACAATGTGGCAGGCTGCTCCTGCGTCACCAAGGAAGTGGCAGCCCGTGCCATCCAGATGCTGAAGAACAAGATGTCCGGCGTGGAGATCGCACCTGCTCCCAAGAAGTGGAACAACGATGTCATCAACGCCAACAACAAGCTTTTGGGTCTGCCGGAGACAAAGCTGTTAGACAACGGTACTCTGCACTAATGGAAAGAGCTGCACTGTAAGTTACAGACGTAAGCCGGCTTTAAGGAGTCCATATGAAATTAGATTACACCATTAACCCCATCCTGATGGGTGGCCTGGTAAAGGAAGTAAAGGAAAACATCGTCAAGGTGCACCTCCACGGAAGGCTGGGTGTCATCGAGGTGCCCAGAGAGTACATCCTGGAGAAGGATGCGGAGCCGGAGATCGGCCACGACATGAGCTTTTACTTCAGCTACATCCAGATTAATGAAAATCCTTACGACTATGACTGTGCGCCTATCAAAAAGGACAAGGAATTTGCTCCCTGCCTGATCGGCGGCACCATCATAGAAGTCAATGACACCGCCATCAAGGTGCGCATGATGGAAGATCTGGGGACGGTAGCCGTGCCCAGAAGATGGGCTTTTACCGACCTGCCTCTGGCAGAGGGACAGAATGTGGAATTCTATTTCAGCCCCATGCATATTGTGGGGAAAAAGGAAATACCGGCGGAAAGTATATAAAGTATGGCGAAAAAGTTTGAAAGAAATGCCGGGCAGCATTACTTTCAAACTGCATGGATGCCTTAAATGTCATCCATGCATAAATGTCATCCGTACATATCGTATCGGAGAATCCGTCTTCGCGGAATTCTCCTCACGACACCGCAGACAAGCTGCGGTATAAGGAGGTAAATTATGAGCTTGACCACAGTAGAAGGAATGCAGTCCGAAATATTTGTACCGGTAACACCGGCCCCCGTTTTTACAGAATTAAAGAAGCCCCTGAGCGAGTGTAAGGTGGCCTTTATCACCGCAGGCGGTATCCATAAAAAGAGCCAGACACCTTTCAATACCTCCGGCGATTTCTCTTATCGCACCATTGAATTCGATACCCCTTCTTCCGAGCTGATGGTCACCCACGGCGGTTTCGATAACTCGGATATCAATAAGGATGTCAACGCCATGTTCCCTATCGACAGACTCCACGAGCTGGTGGCAGAGGGCTTCATCGGCTCCCTGTCCCAGGAGACCTATACCTTCATGGGTGGCGGCGGCAACGTAGAGAAGTTCAAGAATGAGACCGGCCCGGAGATCGCAAGAAAATTAAAGGAGCAGGGCGTGGATATCGTCCTTTGCACCGGCGGCTGCGGTACCTGCCACAGATCTGCTACCATCGTTACCAGATGCTGTGAGGCAGCCGGCATGAGCTGCGTAGTCATCGCAGCACTGCCGCCTATCGCAAGACAGCAGGGCGCACCCCGGATCACCGCACCCCACGTGCCGATCGGTTCCAACGCCGGCGAGCCCAACAACATCCCTATGCAGACCGCCATCATCAAGGAGTCTCTGGAATGGGTAAGGGACTGCCCCAGCTACAACCAGATGAAGGTGCTTCCTTACGAATATCGTCATAATGTATAAAATAAAACGCAGAGGTAACACATCATGGGAATGCCGCAGATCAAAAACTATGCTTACAGATTAAAAACCATAGATTCCCATACGGAGGGAGAGGCCACCAGGATCATCTGGGACGGCTTTCCAAAGCTGCCCGGCAAGACCATGATGGACAAAAAGAACTATCTCATAGAACACTATGACTTCCTGCGGACGGCCTTGATGTTAGAGCCTCGGGGACACCGGGATATGTTCGGCGCCCTGCTGACGGAGCCAGTGCATCAGGAGGCGGATTACGGCGTCATCTTCATGGACTCCGGCAGTTACCTGAACATGTGCGGTCACGGCAGTATCGGCACGGCCTCTATGCTGGTGGAGACCGGCATGGTGCCGGTGACGGAGCCCTATACCGAGGTGGTGCTGGACGCCCCCAGCGGTCTGATTCGCACCAAGGTACATGTGGTGGACGGGAAGGCCGTGGAGGTCAGTATCCTGAATGTGCCGGCTTTCCTATATAAAAGAGATCTGCAGTTGGAAATCCCCGGAAAGGGAACCATCCACTATGACATTTCCTTCGGCGGTTCCTTCTTTGCCCTGGTAGATGCGGAAAAGATCGGTCTGCCGCTGGAGATCGAAAATATCGAGGAGATCACAGCCCTGGGAATGAAGATCCGGGAGGAGATCAACCGGACCGTGGAGATCAAGCATCCCTATCTGGATATTACCACCGTGGATCTGGTGGAGTTTTACTCCCATACCGATAATCCTAAGGCCAATATGAAAAACTGCGTCATCTTTGGTGACGCCCAGGCAGACCGTTCCCCCTGCGGCACCGGCACCAGTGCCAAGCTGGCCACCCTCTATGCCAAGGGGGAGATCGGATTGCAGGAAGAGTTTGTCTATGAGAGCATTACCGGTTCCCTGTTCCGGGGCATGGCCATGCAGGAGGTGGAGATCGCCGGCGGCATCGGTATCATTCCCCAGATCACCGGCAGTGCCTGGATCACCGGCCTGAATGAGTGGATCCTGGACGAGACAGACCCGCTTTGCTACGGCTTCCTTTTGGGGAGACAGAGCAGCGAGCAGCAGAATGTCCGGGAGATGCTGGTGCAGGCAGCCTGGGATCTGTTTGAGGAAAAAGGTTATGCCGACACCCAGGTGGCGGATATTGCAGCCAGAGCCGGTGTGAAGGAAGAAGAATTTTACAAGTATTTTTCCAGGAAAGAGGATCTGGAACATACCCTGGGGGATCTGTTTGATACCAAGTACGCCCAGCTGATGACCACCATGGATCCTAAGCTGTCCAACTACGATAAGCTGGTGTTCTTAAACCGGGAGCTTTTTACCCTGATCGAAGAGCATGTGCCCTTTAACCTGGTGAGCCACATCTATGTGAGCATGCCGGGAGAGCGGCAGGATCTGTTAAATGAAAAGCGTTTCTACTATACCCTGATCCCCCGGATCATAGAGGAAGGCCAGAAGGCCGGCGAATTCAGTCGTGAGGAATCTGCAAAGGAGATCTTTGAGACCTATGCATCTCTGGAGCGTGGCCTGATCTACGACTGGTGTGTCAAGGAGGGCAAGGAGAGTTTGGCACAGAAGGGCACGAAGCTGCTGACCTCTTACCTGAAGGCGATCTGCTGCTGATGATCTTTTGCAGTTCAGGATTCGTCAAGTCCGGCAGCTGTGGAAACGCAGCAACCATGGAAACCCAACAGCTGCAGACATCATCGGAAAAGAGGAAAATGCCTATGAAAAAATTAGCCGTGCCCTATATCCTGCTGGCGGGAATTCTCTGGGGCTGCATCGGTCTCTTTGTCAGAAGACTGAATGTACTGGGGATATCTTCCATGCAGATCGTGGCCCTGCGGGCTTTGGCAGCAGCCGTGGGAATGTTTGGCTTTTTGCTGGTCTACGACAGGAAGCTGTTAAAGATCCGCTGGAAGGATCTGTGGTGTTTCTTAGGCACCGGCCTTTGCAGTATCCTGTTTTTTAACTTTTGCTATTTTAAGGCGGTGACGTTGACCACCATGTCGGTAGCTTCGGTGCTGCTGTATACGGCGCCGGCCTTTGTGATGGTCTTATCCTTCCTGTTTTTTAAGGAAAAGGTCACCGTCAGAAAGATCTGCGCACTGGTAATGACGGTGGTAGGCTGCGCATTGGTGACCGGGCTTCTGAGCATAGGCGCCGGCGGACTGTCCATCGGCATCTCGCCGGAGAGCATTACCTTATCGGGACTGCTGTACGGCTTAGGGGCCGGCATCGGCTACGCATTGTATTCCATTTTCAGCCGATTTGCCATGCAGAAGGGCTACCATCCATTCACCATCACCTTTTATACTTTCGCCATCGCATTTGTGGGCTGTCTGTTCTTTACGGATATCCGACCGGTGGGAAAATTGCTGGTAAGCAGCCCGGGAAATTTCTTTTTCTGCATTTTATTCGGACTTTTGGCCACAGTGATCCCATACATCACCTATACCATCGGTCTGACCTATGTGGAGAATGGCATCGCCTCCATCCTTGCTTCCATAGAACCGGTGACCGCTACCCTGCTGGGTGTGATCCTGTACCACGAAAGTATGACATTGGGAAATCTGGCAGGACTGATCATTGTGCTGGGAGCACTTGCCATGATATTTTTGCATGGCAACAATGAGTAAATAAAGGTTTACAGATGGAAAATAAAAGAAGATAATGGGAAAAACAAAAACAAGATAACGCAAACGCTCCGAAGAGGGTGATAACGTTAACAAAAAAACAGCGTAAAACGCAGGACAGACAAGGATGTCAATAAAAAGCATCCGGTCTGTCCTTTTTATTTTATATATCAAATAAAGCGTTTTAAAAGAGGAGTAACACAAGTTGGGAGGAATGCCCGGAGGCATCTGATGGCATTTCTTTCGCAAACGAGAAGGAGGAAACATTATGAAAAAAAGAATGATCGCAACTGTGCTGACCGGTGTTCTTGCCATGAGCCTGCTGGCAGGCTGTGGAAGCAGCAGCTCTTCCGCTACAGAAGCTTCTTCTGCGGATGCTTCTGAGAGCAGCACCGAGGAGACCAGCGAGGCCGCTGCAGAAGAGACCACAGAAGAAGCGGCCGATGAGGCAACCTCCGAGGAGTCCAGCGCCGAGGCACCTGCCTGCCAGGATGCATTAAAGGGTGTGACCTTGAAGATCGGCACCACCGGCACCTATGGTCCTTTCTCTTTCTTCGCAGAGGACGGCACCACCCTGCAGGGCTATGACGTGGATCTGCTGAATGCACTGCAGGAAGTTTTGGGATTTGAAGTAGACGGCGGTACTTTCCAGGATATGGATTACAGCCCTCTGGGAACTTCCCTTAGCCAGGGTCAGATCGATGTAGGCGCCGCTGCCCTGTGTGCAACCGATGAGAGAAAGAAGAGCATGAACTTCTCCGAGACCTACTTCGATGCAGGCCTTAAGGTGATCGTAGCGCCCGACAACGACACCATTACCAGCGTAGATGACTTAAAGACCGGTGATTACACCGTAGCAGTACAGTCCGGTACCCTTGCTTATGAATATGCTACCGGCGAAGGTGCTTTCCCGGAGTCCTGCCTGCAGGTTTATGATTCCCAGGCACTGGCTTACAAGGCAGTAGAAGATGGCCAGGCAGATGCAACCATCTATGATGTACCCGGTACCGCTTACTCCATCAGCACCGGTGAGATCAACTTGAAGATGGTAGGCGATGAGTTCTATACCGGCCAGGCACCCTATGCCATTGCATTCTCCTTCGCGATCTGTGAAGAGTATCCGGAGATCATCGACGATTTCAATGCAGCCATCGATTACCTCACCGAGAACGGCACCATGGCTGAGCTCAGCGCAAAGTGGTGTGAATAAGTAAAAAAGACTGTGCTGCGGCCTAAAAGCCGGGGTACAGAGGCATAAGAAGTAAAGATCAGCAGGGATTGTCCATGACAGTTCCTGCTGATAACAACTAGGCTGCAGACAGCGGCACAGAGAGGTTGTTTATGAGTATAGAATTCCTATCGGCTATATTACCAATGTTGTTAAGAGGTCTGGGAGTAACTATGAGGATCGCCGTCATCGGTATTCTTCTTGGTTTTGTCCTGGGTGCCTTAACAGGTTATGCGCTGCAGAGCCAGAGCAAGGTGGCCAAGACCATCGCCGGTGTTTATATCTGGATCATCCGCGGAACACCTCTGGTGGTACAGGCTCTGTATGTATACTTTGCAGTGCCCGCCCTGGTGACCCTGATCACAGGAAACCGCTTCACCATTGACAGTGTGGTGGCAGGTACCATTGTTATAACCCTAAACTCCGGCGCATTTATTTCCACCCTGGTAAAGGGCGCCCTGGAAAGCGTGGAGATCGGACAAAAGGAAGCAGGCTGCGCCCTGGGTCTTACCAAAGGACAGATCCTCTGGCACCTGGTCATTCCCCCCGCTTTTCGCTCCATCCTGCCGGGACTTTTCAATCAGTTCATCATTTCCGTCAAGGATACGGCACTTCTTTCCATGATCTCCGTCAATGACATTACCAGACAGACCCAGAACTATGTGGCCAGAACCTACAATACCCTGCCGGCATATACCGCCTGCGCCGTATTTTATCTGGTTTTGCTGTCCATCCTGATGATCCTGCAGAGACTGGTGGAAAACAAGATCAAGAAATAGAAGTCGCATGATCACATCGGAGAATTCGCTCCGGCGAAATTTTCCACGTGGTGCCGCACAAAGCTGCGGCACGGAAAGGATGCTTATGAGTGAACAGGCTTTTTTAGAGATCAATCATTTGGTGAAATCCTTTGAAGATCTTGCTGTTTTAAAAGATATTAACGTAAAGATAAAAGAGGGAGAGGTGGTCTGCATTATCGGCCCTTCCGGTTCTGGCAAGAGTACCTTCCTTCGCTGTATCAACCAGCTGGAGACCCCTACCTCCGGCGAGGTGATCTATAAAGGAAAGAACCTGTGCGAGGCGGATGCGGACATCCGTACCTTCCGGGAGGAAGTGGGCATGGTGTTCCAGCGATTCAACCTCTTTCCCTTAAAGAACGTGCTGGATAATGTGACCCTGGCACCGGTGCTGACCAAGCATATGAATAAGAAGGATGCGGAAGAGAAGGCTATGGAGCTGCTGAAAAAAGTAGGCCTCTCCAGCAAGGCCAAGGCAAGACCGGACATGCTCTCCGGCGGACAGCAGCAGCGTGTGGCTATCGCCAGAGCCCTGGCTATGGAACCCAAGGCACTGCTTTTCGATGAGCCTACCTCCGCCCTGGATCCGGAGCTGGTGGGCGAGGTCCTGAATGTTATGCGGGATCTGGCCAATGATGGTATGACCATGATCATCGTAACCCACGAGATGGCCTTCGCAAGAGACGTGGCAGACCGGGTCATCTTTATGGCAGACGGCTACGTGGTAGAGGAAGGGGATCCCAAGGAGATCTTCAATGATCCGAAGGAAGAGAGGACCAAGGCGTTCCTGTCTCGTTTCCTGGAAGCCTGAGATAGATAGCATAGCTACTCACGGCCCTGTCCGGAAATGCTTTTTTTGTCAACAGTTCACCCTGTAAAAGCCGTGGGATGATTCCATGTAAACAGAAGGGATATTGATATGAAAAAATTTGTAGTGACGATCACCAGAGAATTCGGCAGTCTCGGACGTCCTATCGCCAAGAGACTTTCCGAGCTTTTAGATGTAAATTTCTATGACAGGGATATTGTGGAGGCTTCTGCAAAGAGAATGAACCTGCCTGTCTCCGTCATCAGCAAGAGCGAAGAGAAAAAGTCCAGCTTTTTTGAAATGATGTTCCCTCTGGGCACCGAGTCGGCAGAGCAGCAGAGCGCCATTTTCGAGTGTCAGTCCAGGATCATCTCCGAGCTGGCCGCCAAGGAATCCTGCATTATCGTAGGCCGTTGCTCCGACTATGTGCTGGCGGATGAGCCCAACGCCATGCATGTCTACATCTATGCGCCCTATGCGGACAGGCTGGCCAACTGCGTAGGTACCCTGGGCATGGATAAGTCAGAGGCCAAGCGCATGATCGCCGAGGTAGATAAGGCTAGAGTTTCCTACCACAAGCATTTTGCCAAGTTCAGTCCTTCCGATCCGGAGCACAAGCATATCATCATCAACAGCGCCTGGATGGAGGTAGAGGGCACCGCCCAGGCCCTGGCAGCCATTGTGCGGCAGCAATTCGGAGAGTAAAGCAGTATGAGACCGAGGACGGATATAGAGGTGATAACAAAGCACCAGCCTGCTCGTCCGACTCCGTTGCAAGGTTAGCATCGGTGCGGTAATGTCGGGAATAATATGCAGTTAGGACTTATGCAGAAAATTGGGAATTCTGTATAAGTCTTTTTTGTGATATACTAAAAAAACATTTGCATAGCTGTACAGCATAAGACGGACATACTTGGATATATACTGGGAAATTACTGCTATCTATCAACGAGAAGTTGCTGCAAGCAGTCGATTCACGTTGAAATATGGCAGGTGCTGAACAGATTCAGAACAAAAGAGCAGGATTAGGTTAATAGGTTACTGTATGAGAATAAAAGAAAACAGCGTCGCATACAAAATAGGGAAAATACTTTTAAAGATCGCCGTAGGGCTTGTGACCATCCTTTTGGTCTGGCATGCCTTCGGTACCATGCTGCCGGGGCTTCTGCCCCTGCTGCGGCACGGAGACCAGAAGGAGATCGCTGCCTACTTGGAGCAGGCCGGACACTGGAAGGGAATGCTTTGCACCTTTATGCTGGCGATCCTGCAGGTGGTCAGTGTGATCATTCCCGGGGCGGCCATCCAGATCGCGGCCGGCGCCATCTATGGTTGGTGGAGGGGATTCATCATGTGCTTTTTCGGCTACTGGTTGGCCAATGTGGGCGTCTTTTACTTTGCCAGACGGGTGCGCAATCACAAGCTGGAGAACCATTCCATGAACCCTGTGACGGTGAAGCTGATGGAATTGATGAATTCCGCCAATCCCGGCTTTGTGGTGGCCGTGGCCTGCCTGATGCCCGGTATTCCCAACGGCATTATCCCGTATATCGCGGCTAAATCCGCCGTGACTGGAAAGGAATTCGCCAGAGCCGTGGCCATCGGCTGCTGGATGCCTATCCTGTGCATCTGCATTGTGGGAAGATACCTGCTGCAGGGAGAGTTCGGTATCTGTGTGGCGCTGATTGTCTTCCAGCTGTGCCTGATCGGACTGATCGTATGGAAGAGACGCTGGATCCTGGAGATGCTGGAAAAGGCGAAAGAGAAGAAGAGACAGAGAAAAGCGAAGTAAGGAAAGACGGAGAAAAGCAAAATAAGAAAAGACAGAGAAAAGCGAAATAAGGAAAGATATCGCACAGGTCGTACAATAAAAAAGAGAACTGCCAATGCATTGCACATTGACAGTTCTCTTTTTATTTACAACTGCATCTTATCAGATCTTTGCAGTCTCTTTCAGTTCTGTGAAAGCGAACTGATATGCTTCATATTCCTGGGTAAAGGGCGGCAGCGGGATTCCCGCATACATAAGGGCTGCACCGGAATATACTTTGCCGCTTCGTTCTTCGACATACATGGTCTGGGGCTTTAATCCCTGCAGACGGACATAAACCGTGGCCTGATTGGCCTCCGCCGTAAGACGCACTACGCTGACCAGTGCCTGATCCTTTTCCTTTGAAACAGACATCCATGCCGCGATCTCATCCGTAAAGGGATCAGACAGTCGCCAGTAAGTTCCGGCGTTAATGAGCATTTCATACTTTTTAAACGTTTTGATCTGCTGTCTGATCTGCTGCTTCTCCGCTTCGGATAACAGGGCGGGATTTAATTCATAGCCGAAGGTGCCTGCCATAGCTGTCACGCCACGGGTATGGAAGCTTGTTATCCGGCCGGTCTGATGATTGGGCACCGCGGAAACATGGGCGCCCATAGTGCAAACCGGATAGAAAAAGGAGGTTCCGTACTGGATCCTGGTGCGGTTAATGGCATCGGTGTTATCGCTGCACCAGATCTGGGGAGAGTAATAAAGCATGCCTGCATCAAACCGGCCACCGCCGCCGCTGCATCCCTCCAGCAGAAGGTCCGGATAGCGACTGCACAACCGCTCCAGGAAATCATAAACTCCCAGCACATAATCATAGGTAAGATTACCGGCATAGACATCCGCCATGCTGCGGTTCATATCCCACTTGACATAATCGATGCTGCCCTGATCCAGCACGGCGCAGATCTGATCAAAGATATGATCCCGCACTTCTTTTCTGGAAAAATCCAGCAGCAGCTGGTTTCTGGACCGCACAGGCTTTTTCCCGGGGATCCGGATGGCCCAGTCCGGATGCGCCTGGTACAGCGCGCTGTCCTCATTGACCATCTCCGGCTCGATCCAGATGCCGAATTTAACTCCCTGTGCATGAACCCGGTTGATCAGCTGGGACAGATTGCCGCCCAGCTTTTCTTCATTGACCTGCCAGTCTCCCAGCGAAGAATTATCATCGTTTCGTTTCCCGAACCAGCCGTCATCCATTACCACCATATCGATGCCAAGGGAAGCGGCTTCTTTGGCCAGATCTACGATAGTATCTCCCGTGAAATCAAAATAAGCGGCTTCCCAGCTGTTGATCAGCACCGGTCGCTGCATATGGACATACTTGCTGCGGCATACGTGATCACGGATGCCGGTATGGTACTGCTGGGAAAGAGCGGACAGGCCGTTGGCAGAATAGGACAGGATCACTTCCGGCACCGTAAAGGTCTCGCCTTCGGCAAGGGGATAGGAGAACAGCTCTTCATTTAAACCCAAAAGCAGTCTGGTCTGATCATACTGGTCTTTCTCTGCTTCACAGGAGAAATTCCCGCTGTAGACAAACAGCATTCCATAGCAGCTGCCGGCGGTCTCTGTAGTCCCTTTTTCCGCCAGGATCACAGCCGGATTGTACTGATGACTGGAGGTACCTCTGCGGCTGCCAAAGGAGATGGTTCCGTGTCCTAAGGGAGTACGCTCCAGATCTCGCTCCATGGCGTGTTTTCCGTAAAAACGCAGCACGTCAAAATCTCCCTGCACAAAGTCCAGGCAGGCGGCGGCCGCTTTTTCAACGGTGATCTGTCCCGTTCCCGTATTTTTGATCAGGACGCTGCGGGTAAGGATATCGATATCTTCTAAAACGCCATACAGCAGATGTACTTCCACATGGGCGTTTTCATCTGCCAGCACGATCTCCAGGGTCTGGGCCTGTGCTTCGTTTGCCCAGACGGCCGGAAGCCCCTGCAGTGTATATTTGCCATCGCGGATCTCATAGCTTTTGAAAAGCAGATCTGCACTTTCCACACCATTTTCGTTTTTGATCTTCAGTGCAGCATTACGGTAATCTCCGGTTCCCAGAGAAGGATATTCCTGGGGCAGGGCATCCAGGGAATAGGTCCGGTCCATGCCGGCGGCATAGGGGTTACCGGAAAATCCCCGATCCGCATAGGTTAACACATAGTCCATGGGACTGTATGTTTTCTCGCCATAGTACAGATGCAGCAGATATCCCAGAGCATCCACCTGCATCTCATAGGTGGTATGGGCTGTATGCAGGGAAAATATTTTTTTACCCGGATCAAATAGTATTGCCATTGTGATCACCTCGTTTTACATTTTACGGTTTACGTTTTCGGCGTATCCTTGACGGGGCCTCTGGCCGGTTTCACTTAAGAAGCAGTCTCAATTATGGAAGCACTTTCATTTACAGACGCAGTTTCACTTACGGACGCAGTCTCACTTATAGAAGCAGTCTCATTTACAGACGCAGTTTCACTTACGGAAGCAGTCTCATTTACAGACGCAGCCTCACTTACGGACGCAGCTTCATTTACGGACGCAGCCTCACTTACAGAAGCAGTCTCACTTACGGACGCAGCTTCATTTACAGAAGCAGTCTTACTTACAGAAGCAGTCTCATTTATAGAAGCAACTTCATTTACGGAAGTAGTCTCCTCCCCGGGCAGCTCCTGGCTGTGCATAATGTCACGAATAGCCCGGAACAGATAGGGCTTCAGCTCTTCTATGGGCAGAGGCTCGTTGTAGAGGATGGAACTGTAGCAGGTGGAGCTGATCAGTTCGATGAGCATGAACACCATGACCTCGGGATTCTTATATTTAATAGGAGAGAGTCGGAAGCTCTCTTCAAATATAGAGGCAAAGTCCACCCCGTTGTCAGATGAATGCACCATTTCGTTTTTGAAGATGCCCCAGCTTAGATTCTTGGAGATGAAATTCAGCAGGGATTTATCGGCGTTGAGCTGGTCGATGATGTCATCGGCCAGACAGATGATCTTGTCCACTAAAGGCGCGTCGTCCGTTAACATGGTTTTACCCCTGTCGTAGGCGTGGGTAAAAAGCTGCCCCGCCCGGTCGGAGATCAGGAGATTGCGCAGATCGATCTTGTCCTTGAAATAAAGATAAAAGGTGCCCTTTGCGACACCGGCTTCCTTTACAATATCAGAAATAGAGGTCTCTGTGATGCCTTTTTTGGTGAAAAGATCAAAGGCGGTGCGCAGAAGGGCCTCTTTTTTTAGTCTCTTATTTAATTCTGCCTTGCCAAGGGGCTTTCCGGCAGAGGTGTGATTGGGGCTGGCAGCTGTCATGATTACCTCTTTTACTACTTTATTACAGATCTGTCAGGAAAAAAGTGTCGGCGAATCCGGCTGTGGATCGGCTATGGATGCCAATAACAAGTCCCATTAGCACTAGCAACATCAGCAGCGGGGATTTCCATGAAATCACAGCAGGGCCCCATTGCTTTAGATCGTCTTCATTCTTTTCCTATTTACATTATATCTTACTGGTTATTTGCACATTTTACAAAATTTGTACCATTAATTTAGAAAGAATTAACAAAGTAAATTATTGACCATCAGTCATTTCTGTGCTATAACTTTTTGCGGGAAATATAAATGACCGATGGTCATAAATATAAACCATACCTGCCGGGAATGCAAGCGTTAAGGATATTAAAGCGATGTCAAAGCCAAAGGGCCGCAATGGCAGTGCGAAAGCAAAAGCAGACACGATCCAAACGGGTGTGTGATGCAGATGCAGTCGTAAGGCCATCGCAGACGCAGCACAAACGCACACGGCATTGGTTACAGTAATAAGGAGGAGAGGAAGAATGCAAAGGTTTGCCAAAGCAGTAGTCAAACTCAGAGTTCCGATTCTGATTCTGGCTTTTCTGCTCCTGATTCCCTCGGGGATCGGCTACATCAACACAAAAGTCAATTACGATATGCTCAGCTACCTGCCTGAGGAGATCGACACCATGAAGGGACAGGACATCCTGAAGGAAGAGTTCGGGACGGGCGCCTTTTCCATGTTCGTGGTAGAGGGCATGGAGGAAAAAGACGTATCGGCGCTGAAGGCCAAGATCGAACAGGTAGATCACGTCAAGGACGTCATCTGGTATGACTCCGTCATGGATCTGTCCATTCCTATGGAAATGCTGCCGGATGAGATCTACAACACCTTTAACAATGGTGATGCCACCATGATGTTCATCCTGTTTGACGATACCACATCTTCAGACGGCACCATGGAGGCGGTACAGGAGATCCGCAAGATCGCCGATAAGGATTGCTTCTTAGCAGGCATGACCGCCGTGCTGGTGGATACCAGAGACCTTTCCAATTCCGAGGCACCTATTTATGTGGCTATCGCCGTGGTGCTCTCCTGCATCGTATTGTCTCTGACCATGGATTCTTTCCTGATCCCCTTCCTGTTTCTGGCCAGCATCGGTATTGCCATTGTCTATAACCTGGGAACCAACATGATGTTAGGATCCATTTCCTACATCACCAAGGCCCTGGCTGCGGTACTGCAGCTGGGCGTTACCATGGATTACTCCATTTTCCTCTGGCACAGCTACGAGGAAGAGCAGTTGACTACCACCGATAAAAAGAAGGCGATGGAAAATGCCATTGTTTCTACCATTTCTTCTGTAGTAGGTAGCTCCATTACCACCGTGGCCGGTTTTATCGCCCTGTGCTTCATGAGCTTCACCCTGGGACTTGACCTTGGTATCGTCATGGCAAAGGGCGTGGTATTCGGCGTTATCGCCTGCATCACCGTCCTGCCTTCCCTGATCCTGGTATTTGACAAGGCACTGACCAAGACCAAGCACAAGCCTCTGATGCCCGATATCGGCGGCGTAGGAAAGATCGCTGTTAAACATTACAAGTTATTCGTGATTCTGTTTGTGATCGTGCTGTTCCCGGCACTGTTCGGATATAAAAACACCAGCGTTTACTACAACCTGGATAAGACCCTTCCCAAGACATTGGCAAGTATTCAGGCCAATGAGGAACTGGATGAAAAGTTCCATATGGGCGCGACCCACATGCTGATGCTGAATGCGGACGTATCGGAAAAAGAAGTCCAGAGCATGGCAAAGGAAATGCAGAAGTTAGACGGTGTCAAATGGGTGCTGGGCTTTAATACCATTAAGAGTGGTTCCATCCCGGACGCTTTGATCCCGGATGAGCTGAGCAGCTCTCTGATGAATGACAACTGGCAGATATTGCTGATCGGTTCCGAATATGCTACCGCCAGCGACGAGGTCAATGCCCAGTGTACGGAGCTGGCCAATATCGCCAAGGGATATGACAGCAATTCCATGCTGATCGGTGAGGCACCTTGTACCAAGGATCTGATCGAGATCACCAATACCGATTTTAATACGGTAAGTGCGGTGTCCATCATCATCATCTTCGTCATCATCCTGTTCGTATTCCGTTCAATCTCCCTGCCGGTGATCCTGGTATCTGTCATTGAGGTGGCTATCTTTATCAACATGGGTATTCCTTACTATACCGGTACCACGATTCCTTTCATCGCTTCCATCGTTATCGGTACGATCCAGTTAGGATCCACCGTAGACTATGCGATCCTGATGACCACCCGTTACCGGAGAGAGCGTGCAGCGGGCCAGGATAAGAAGACAGCCGTGGAGATCGCCTGCCAGACCAGTGCCAAATCCATTATGGTCAGCGCATTGTCCTTCTTTGCAGCTACCTTCGGTGTAGGTATGTATTCCAACATCGACATGATCAGTTCTCTTTGCATCCTGATGGCAAGAGGCGCCCTGATCAGTATGGTAATGGTAATCTTTGTACTGCCGGCTATGCTGCTGATCTTTGATAAGATCATCGGCAAGACGACAATGAAGCCCAAGAACAGTTAAGAGTGTAACCGCAATAAGTTGCGGCAGAAAGAGGCAGATCAAAAGAGATCATCTGATGATAATCTCTTTTGATCCCAGGAATGCTGTGAGGCAGCCTTCCTGGGTGATCACATCGGAGAATTCGCCTTCGCGAAATTCTCCTCGTGCAGCTGCAATAGGTTGCAGCATATGGAGGTAAATCATGAAAAGGTGGAATCTTGCAGTAGGTAAATCAGCAAAGCTGCTGACCGTATTGCTTACAGTAACTATGAGTTTCAGTCTTTTTGGCTGCGGGGCTTCTACGGCCACCGACAGCACCACACAGACCAGCAGTGAGGCTTCCTCGGAAGGCTCTTCCATGACAGAGGATGCGCTGATGGCTGCCATGGCAGACCAGAGCACCGCTCACAGCTCTGAGAGCGGCAAGGAAGAGACCGTATATGTCATCGCCGACGCCAACGGCAATGCCAATAAGGTCATCGTCAGCGACTGGCTGAAAAACGGCGACGGTGCCAGCACCCTCACCGACAAGACTTCCCTGAAGGACATTGAGAATGTCAATGGCTATCAGGATTATACAGAAAACGAAGACGGCACCATTACCTGGAATGCAGACGGCGCAGACATCTACTACCAGGGCACCACAGACAAGGAGCTGCCGGTGGATGTAAAAGTCTCCTACCAGTTGGACGGCAAGGATATCACCCCGGAAGAACTGGCAGGCAAGAGCGGCCGTGTGACCATCCGTTTCGACTACGAGAATAAGCAGACAGAGACTGTAAAGATCGACGGCAAGGACACCGAGATCAAGGTTCCCTTCGCCATGATGAGCGGCGTGCTGCTGCCTAGCGATACCTTCTCCAACATCTCCGTCTCCAACGGTAAGATCATGTCCGAGGGTCAGAATACGGTAGTAGTAGGTATGGCATTCCCCGGACTGACCGAGAGCCTGGATATCGAGGGCATGAAGAAAAAGGCCACCGACGAGGATTACAAGCAGAAGCTGGAGGATATGGATATCCCCGAGTATGTGGAGATCACCGCAGACTGCACTAACTTCGAGCTGGATATGACCATGACCATGGCCATGAGCAACCTGCTTTCTGAGATCGATCTGACAGATACTCTGGATACCTCTGATCTGAATGAGAGCATGGACACCCTCCAGTCCAGCGCAGATCAGCTGGAAGAGGGCACCAAGAGCTTAAAGGAGGGCACTGCTTCCTTAAAGGACGGTGCAGATAAGCTCAAGGACGGCGCCGACAGCTTAAAGAAAGGCACCACCAAGTTAAAGGACGGCGCAAGTGAGTTAAAGGACGGCACCGTCGAGCTGAAGGATGGTACCGATACCTTGAAGAGTGGTACAGCTTCCTTAAAGAGTGGTACGGATACCTTAAAGAGCGGTACCACTACCTTAAAGAGCGGCGCGGATCAGTTAAAGAGCGGTGCGGATACATTGAAGGCCGGCACATCGACACTGGCAGACAAATCCGTGACACTGGATAACGGTGTGGGATCTTTAAAGAGCGGTGCAGTGAAGCTGCAGGAAGGACTGACGCAGCTTCAGGATAAGGTAAAAGATCTGCCGGAGAGTGCGACAAAGCTTCATAATGGTACACTGACACTGCAAAGCAAACTGGATGAGTTTAAGACCAGCACGCCTACAAAGATCACAGCCGGTCAGAAGAAGGTGACCGAAGGTGTGACCGAAGGTGTGGAGGAATATAAGGAGGCTATCAGCGCCGGCATTACCAAGGAAGGCAGCAAACTGAGTAACGCTATGGGAGTAGTGGTAAGCCTTTCTACCTCCGTAGCCAATGCGACCAGCGAAGCAGGAAAGACTGCACTGCAGTTGGATACGATGCTGGATGCTTATTGCAAATCTCAGGACGATACAACGACAGTAGTAAAAGATTTAAGTAGTAAGCTTGCTGATCTGCAGGAGCAGAAGAATAATGTAGATACTGCATTAGCCGGAGCAATAACGGAATTAAATGGAGCTAAGGCAAAAGCAGAAAGTGATAAGCAAAATGCCGTCAATGCAGCCAACGGCAACGGCGAGCAGATCAGCCAGGTATCCGAGGTCTCCGAGGAGACAGAAGACGGCGAGGAAGTTTCCTATTCAGAAGATGTAGAGTTAGAGTCTGCACAGGCTGAGGCAGAAGAATTGGAAACACAGTCCGCAGACAATGGAGATTCCGAGGCAGCTGCGGTAAATGAAGAGGCTGCATCCGAGGAAAGCAGCACCGAGGAAAGTGGTTCTCAGAATGCATCTACCGAGGAAAGTGGTTCCCAGGAGAATTCCTCTGAAAACGCTTCTGAGGGAAATTCTTCCAATGAAGATGTCTCTCAGGAGAATACCGATAAAGCAGAAGAGTCTACTTCTAAAGAAGAAACTGCAGATGACGCTTCCGGAGAAAAGAGTGACGAAGGCACAGATGATGCTTCTGCAGAGAAAACGAACAAGGAAGAGAAAAAGGAATCCGCTGCAGGCAGTACATCTTCCAAGACTTCTGAAAAGAGCAGCAGTGAGGGTAAGACCGGCACCGGCAGCCGCGTGCGTAAGGTTACGACTACCATCACCAAGAGCAGTGGCGTAGACAGTGAGGCAGTTGCCAGTGCAGTGGAGTCCTATGCCAGCGCTGCAGATGATGTGACAGCTCTCACAGAAAAGGTGGCTACGCTTAAGGCACAGTCTGCTCTTTTGGAGGAGCAGATCGAGACACTGAAGAATACTGTGGAGAGTCTGAAGAGTCAGGATAAAGAAACACAGAAGATAATTGCATTAAAGGCAGCCAAGGATGCATCCACTAAGCTTTGCAAGTTCTTCTATGGTGAAAAATTAGACGGAACTACCGGTCTTGTACATGACACTCAGTTACTGGCTACTTATGCAAAGGGCCTTCAGGATGGACTTACGACGTTGGAGGTTAATTTAAAAGCAGGTGCGGATACACTGAATAAGAAGGTTAATGACGGCATCCAGACTTTCACCAACACAATCCTTTCCACACTGAACGCCGGACTGACCCAGATGCAGACAGAGGCTATCATCCCTCTGGAGCAGGGCACAGGCAAGTTGGAGGCCAGCTCCGGGGCATTAAAGAGCGGCGTAGATCAGCTTAAGGCAGGCAGCGATGACCTTAAGAATGGATCAGATCAGCTCAAGAGCGGTACGACACAGCTAGTCAGTGGTACCAAGGAGCTGGATGCCGGTGTAGGTAGGTTGCAAAGCGGCACAGGCACACTGCAGAGCGGTGCGGCGCAGCTTGACAGCGGTGCGACAGATCTCCAGAGTGGTGCAGCCAAGTTAGACAGTGGTGCGGCAGATCTGCAGAGCGGTGCTAAGAAGCTGGACGATGGTGCCCAGAAGTTAAAGGACGGCACCAAGGACTTAGACGATGGTGCTACCGAGCTCAAGGACGGTATCGTTAAGTTGGATGACGGCGCAGTAGAGCTTGACGACGGTGCCAAGGAACTGATGGAAGGCATGGAGAAGTTCAACCGTGAGGGTATCAAGAAGATCACCGAGCTCTTCGGCGACAACGTGCAGGATGTTCTGGACAGACTGAACGCCGTAACCGATGCCGGCAAGGAGTACACTACCTTCACCGATACAAACGATACAGAGAACAGCAGCGTGAAGTTCATTTACAAGACTGCAGAGATCAAGGCTGCGGAGGATGAAGAGTAATAGTTAGTTTGCTGTACAGGCGAAAGTGTCTGTACAGCACCCAACCAAGGGGCGCGTCCTGACGGAGGTGTCCGGATCCGGGGACGTCCCTTGGCCGGGGATGAATAATAACCAAAATACGCATATACATGGGAGAGCAAGGTCAGCCATAGTTGACAAAAATGCTCTCCCATGTGTATGATAAAGGGACGAAAGCAAGACAATGATCCAGATGTCAGACAGAAAGAGGGTAATGAAAATGAAGCATATTCAGACTTTAGAGACACGTGATATGGCAAAGAGCGCAGAGCACGGTGGATGCGGCGAGTGCCAGACTTCCTGCCAGAGCGCATGTAAGACCAGCTGCGGTATTGCCAACCAGATGTGCGAGAATGCAGATAATCAGTAAGAGTTGCTGACATGAAGGTAGGCCGGGACGCTGACAGGCGCTCCGGCTTCTTTTGTGTGAAAAAGCTGCCTGGAAATGAGGAAAGTATGATTCATCAATATAAACTAAACGGTTACAACATCGTGCTGGATGTCTACAGCGGCAGTGTGCACGTGGTGGATGAGCTGGCGTATGATGCCATCGCCATGGTGGCAGAGGGACAGTCCAGACAACAGACGGTGGCAGCCCTGCGGGAGCGTTATGAGGGAAAGCAGCCGGATGGGTATGAGGAGCCGGTAACAGCCCGGGATATCGAGGATACACTGGATGATATCCAGGAGCTGCAGGACCGGAACCGGCTTTTTGCCGAGGATATCTACGAGGGAAAGGCTTTTGACCTGAAAAAGCGTAATACCGTCATCAAGGCCCTCTGTCTCCATGTGGCCCATACCTGTAATTTAAATTGCAATTACTGCTTTGCGGCCCAGGGAAAGTTCCACGGCCAGGCAGGCCTTATGAGCTTTGAGACCGGCAAACGGGCTCTGGATTTCCTGGTGGAAAATTCCGGTACCAGACGCAATTTGGAAGTGGACTTCTTCGGCGGCGAGCCTCTGATGAACTTTGAAGTCTGTAAGCAGCTGGTGGCCTATGCCCGCAGCATAGAGAAGGAAGCCGGGAAGAATTTCCGCTTTACCCTGACTACCAACGGCATCGGCATCACGGATGAGGTGATTGAGTGGGCCAATAAGGAATGCTATAATGTTGTCCTGAGCCTGGATGGCCGCAAGGAGGTCAATGACCGCTTCCGTAAGGACATCAGCGGCAACGGCTCCTATGACCGGATCGTGCCCAAGTTCCAGGAGTTCGTAAAGCGCCGGGGCGGCAAGGGCTACTACATGCGCGGCACCTTTACCCACTATAATCCGGACTTTACCAACGATATCTTCCATATGGCGGATGATCTGGGCTTCAAGGAGCTTTCCATGGAGCCGGTGGTGGCTTCTCCGGATGACCCCTGTGCACTGACCAGGGAGGATCTGCCCATCCTTTTTGAGCAATACGAGATTCTGGCCAAGGACATGCTTCGTCGCCAAAAGGAGGGGGAGCCCATTACCTTTTATCACTACATGCTGGATCTGGCCCACGGACCGTGTATTTACAAGCGTATTTCCGGCTGCGGCTCCGGCACGGAGTATATGGCAGTGACCCCCTGGGGAGATCTGTACCCCTGTCATCAGTTCGTGGGAGATGAATCCTACAAGCTGGGAGATGTCTGGAACGGTGTCACCAATACCGATCTGCGGGATTCCTTTAAGCTATGTAATGTCTATGCCCGTCCCGACTGCAAGGACTGCTGGGCAAGACTTTACTGTTCCGGCGGCTGTGCAGCCAATGCCCTGCATGCTACCGGCGATATCCACGGTGTTTATGAATATGGCTGTGAAGTCTTCCGTAAGCGCATCGAGTGCGCTGTGATGATGCAGGCAGCCGCGTCTTTAGATCCTACTATTGCCCAATCTTGAAAGGAGAGTAAAAGGGTATGAGTGCAGCTTTTGCAAACGTAATGAATCTTGAATGGCAGCAGGTGGTCATGTGGTGCATCGGCGGTCTGCTGATCTATCTGGCCATCAAAAAGGACATGGAACCTACTCTGCTGCTTCCCATGGGCTTTGGTGCCATCTTGGTCAACCTGCCTTTATCCGGTGCCATTACCCAGGTTTATGAGACCGGCACGGAAGTAGGTGTCATCGATCTGCTGTTTAATTCCGGTATCGCCAATGAGCTGTTTCCTTTGCTGCTCTTTATCGGCATCGGCGCTATGATCGACTTCGAGCCCCTTTTGACCAATCCCAAGCTCTTCTTGTTCGGCGCAGCAGCTCAGTTCGGTATCTTCTTTACCCTGGCTATGTGCACCCTCTTTGGCTTTGATATCAAGGATGCCGCTTCCATCGCCATCATCGGCGCGGCAGACGGTCCTACCTCTATCTTTGTAGCCAACTACTTTGAGACAAAGTATTTAGGCCCCATCATCGTGGCGGCGTATTCCTATATGGCGCTGGTGCCCATCGTGCAGCCCCCGGTGATCAAGCTTCTGACCACCAAAAAGGAACGGCAGATCAAGATGCAGTACACAGGCACCAAGGTCTCCAAGACCACCAAGATCCTGTTCCCTATCGTGGTTACCATTATCGCAGGTATCATCTCTCCCCGTTCCGTAGCCCTCATCGGCTTTTTGATGTTCGGTAATCTGATCCGGGAGTGCGGCGTATTGGATTCCCTTTCCGATACAGCGCAGCACGTACTGGCTAACCTGGTGACATTGCTTTTGGGTATCACCGTGGCAGCGAAGATGACCGCAGATGCCTTCTTAAATCCTCAGACCCTGATGATCTTAGCACTCGGTCTGGTAGCTTTCATCTTTGATACCGCCGGCGGCGTGATCTTTGCCAAGATCATGAACCTGTTCCTTCGTAAGAACAAAGTCAATCCCATGATCGGCGCAGCCGGTATTTCCGCTTTCCCCATGTCCGCCCGTGTGGTACACAAGATGGCGGTGGAGGAAGATCCTACCAACATCCTGCTGATGCATGCAGTAGGCGTCAACGTTTCCGGACAGATCGCCTCTGTTATTGCCGGCGGTATGATCTTGAATTTCTTTGGTTGATCACATCGGAGAATTCGCCTGTGCGATATTCTCCTCGTGTTGCCGCGATAGGGTTGCGGCAGAAAGAGGTACGTATGAACATTTCTGCTTTTTTAAGTGTCCTTCCTTATGTAGTGGAGGGAATGCTGGGAATCTTTGCAGTGACCATCATCATCATTGCCTGCATCTGGCTGCTGAATAAGGTGACTTCTAAGAAATAGTGGCCGATGATCGGTGATCAGTGACCATAAGACATAAAGACCCCCGTGGGCGGACAGGAAGATGGTCCGCTCACGGGGGTTAATTTTTTAGAGATCCTTGACCTGTGAGTTAGTCAAAAATAACTTTTGTTGCGCAAACACAAGGCCCTCTGGTTCTGCAGTTATCTTCTTTGTTTTGTATAGGCCAGGAAACTTGTGAAATCCTCCGGCAGCGGCGCGTGGATACAGAGAGATTCGCCGGTGAAGGGTTGGGTAAAGGAGATGTTCTCTGCGTGCAGGGCGGCTCTTTGAAAGTGAGGAACAGGTGTGGACGATGAAGAGGACAGAACTGTCGGAGTTGTCTTCGTCCCAGTCTTAATCTGAGCCAGTGAATCAGAAAACGCCTCGTTCGAAGGTATAACATTCTGTAGCCTCATACTCTGTGCCATTGCGTTAGGCAACATAGCATCGTGAGACATGGCGTTTGCCTGCATGACAGCAGTTGGTAAGAAACAGCGTGGATTATATAAAGGATCTCCCAGGAGTGGATGGCCAATGGCAGCCATATGCAGTCGGATCTGGTGGGTCCGACCGGTATCGATGGCTACTTTGGTCAGCGCATAGGTACAATCTGTGTCGGGGATTCTCCCACTTTCCAGTACCGTATAATGGGTGAGAGCACTGCGGCCTCCCTCTTCGCCGTCCCGATAAATGCGCTGCTTTTGCAAGGTATCCGTATCTGGCCCCATAGGCAGATCTATGTCGCCGATAGTCTTCTGGGGAATTCCGTCTGTCAGTGCCAGATAAGTGCGATGCAGCATCTGCTGGCTGCGCTGGGCTGTGAGTCTGGCGGCGGCGGGCCGGTTTTTGGCGAAAAGCAGGGCACCGGAGGTATCCTTGTCCAGGCGGCCGATGGTATAGCAGATGCCGTTTAATCCCTGTGCCTGATAATAGGCTGCCAGGTGATTGGCCATGGAATCCAGCCAATGGCCGTGAGAGGGATGTACTACCTTACCGGCAGGTTTATTAAGGACGATGACATCCTCATCTTCATAGAGAATATCCAGATCGCCCGGTACTGCGACCACAGAGGGACGGGAGGACATAGGGGAAGCCTCCGCACTGTCCGCCAATACGATGCGCAGGGTCTGCCCGGGCACAAGTCTGTCGCAGATAGTCACCATCTGTCCGTCTGCAGTAATGCCTTCCGGGGTAAATTTAGCCCGGCTTACCTCTCGGCCGGTGAGATGCAGGCATTTTTTTAACAGGAGATTCACCACGCCGTTGGCAGTGGAGGACATATCTTCCTCGCGAATGGTCCGGGTGAGTATTTTATCCATGGTATCCCTCTCTGCCGCAATTTATTGCGGCAACGTGAGGAGAATTTCGCGCAGGCGAATTCTCCGATGCGATCAGTATTGATGCCGCAATCTATTGCGGCAACGTGAGGAGAATTTCGCACAGGCGAATTCTCCGATGCGATCAGTATTGATGACGCAATTTATTGCGGCATCGTGAGGAGGATTTCGCGGAGGCGAATTCTCCGATGTGATCCGTATTGATGCCGGTTATGGCGTCAATAGAAGCAGGAAGAAATGCTATCAAGCATTTCTTCCTGACCTTTTTAGGTCGTGTGCAGCAGTCGCTGGTCTTTCTGACGATATTCCTTAGGGGTACAGTGCATGTACCGTCGAAAGACACGGTTGAAATAGCTGATATTACTGTAACCGCAATTGACGGCGATGGTACTGATGCTGGCATTGCTCTGCCGCAGCAGATCGCAGGCGATGCCGATGCGGTAGTAATTCAGATATTCCATGGCGGTCATATTGACCTGGGCACGGAAAAAACGGCAGAACTGCCCTTCACTCATATGAAAGCGGCCTGCCAGCTCCGGAATGGTAGGATTACTGCTGTAATTGGCCCGGAGATATTGGAGGATCTCCTTTGTCAGGGCACTTTTTTCATCGGCTCGCCGTTGGTCGGGGGCAGAGGCAGAGGCCGGAGACTGACAGAGGAAATGCCAGATCCGCAGCAGATCCGATTTGATCAGCAGTTCACTGCCGGATACATCCCGGGTGCACAGAGAGCGGATTTCACATAAAGGTCCCCGGATCTGGGTCCAGATCTTATCGCCGGGACGAAACAGAGAGCGGAAGATCAGGGCACCGCTGCTCTGTCGCAGGATATAATTCTGCTGAATGTCATCGTTGCCATAGCTAGAGAGCAGCTCCCGGCCAAAATCCACGGCGAAGAACACCAAGGGAACACCAGGCTCACCGGAGAGGGAATGCACCAGATCTGCATTGATGAACAAAATATCTCCACTGCTGACAGGAAAGGCCTGGCCGTTGATGTGGGCCGTGCCTCGGCCCTCCGTCAGCATCAGCAGTTCACACTCCTCATGCCAGTGGGAACTGACCCGCTCTGCCCGGGACGGATCTGTGGCAAATTCGTGCACCATCAGATGAAAGCGCATGTCGCCGTGGGAGATGGATTCGTGGATCAGATCAAATTCCTGGGTATTGATGGCGGCTACCTCCTTCCCTATTGTTTCCTATACTGATCTGTAAGTTGAGACCGCGGTACTGTGCAGCTGCTGACCGGTACCGCGCTTGGCCGTTATTTTTCCGCATTCATACAATCACTTTTTGGGCTCACATTTTCGAATTTTCTCTAAGAAATCAAAATTGTGTTAGAAATTGCAAATATATGCCTAGCTTTTATGACTCGAGATAAATATAGTACAAGTAGAACAGGAGAGCAAGGGCGGTACATGAAATTGCCGCAGACAAATGCCGGTCATGCGCAGAGAAAATGGCTGACCGGGCATATGCGATCCTGTGGATCATACCGCGTATATCAGTAACCACATTTCATATAAGGAGGAAGCTATGCAATTCGAAAATGCAAACGGCGCTTTGGTAGTGCATCATAAAGGCGAGACACTGCGCATCGAGGCATGGGGCAAGGATTCCCTGCGTGTGCGCTCTACCCTGCTGCCGGAATTCACAAATCAGGACTGGGCTCTGACAGAGACACCGGAACCTCAGGAGACCGTAGTGGAGATCCATGAGGAAGATCACTGGGTAGGTGACGGCACCATTGATAAGAAGGAAATCGCATCCATTACTAACGGTCGCATCAAGGCTGTAGTAAACTTCGTGGGTATCATCACTTTTTACAGAGACGGAAAGCAGTTCCTGCGTGAGTACTTCCGCATGTATGACGGCACCCTCAGCAGAGAGAGCAGATGCCTGAAGGTGATCAACCGTGAGTGGAAGGGCATCATCGGCGGCTCTGAGTTCAGCTTAAACCTTAAGTTTGAGAGCAATGACGGTGAGAAACTGTATGGTATGGGACAGTACCAACAGCCTTACATGGACTTAAAGGGATGCCAGTTAGAGCTGGCACAGCGCAACTCCCAGATCTCTGTGCCTTTCGCTGTTTCCAACCTTGGTTACGGTATGCTGTGGAATAACCCGGCAGTAGGCCAGGTGACCTTCGGCAAGAACTATACAGAGTGGATCGCCCGCTCCACCAAGCAGATGGATTACTGGCTGACAGTAGCGGACGCACCCAAGCAGATTCTGGAGAATTATACCGCTGTGACCGGACGTGCGCCTATGTTCCCGGAGGACAGAATGGGGCTGTGGCAGTGCAAGCTTCGTTACAGAACCCAGGACGAGGTTCTTTCCGTGGCAAGACAGTACCAGAAGGAAGGCATCAAGATCGACCAGATCGTCATTGACTTCTTCCACTGGACTGTACAGGGTGACTGGAAATTCGATGAAAAGTACTGGCCGGATCCCAAGGCTATGGTGGACGAGCTGCATGCTATGGGCATCAAGGTCATCGTTTCCGTATGGCCCTCTGTGGACAGAAAGAGCGAGAACTTCGGCCCCATGATGGACAGAGGGCTGCTGATCCGCACCGAGAGAGGCGCCGAGCAGACCTACGATTATCAGGGCGACTGCGTGGAGATCGATCCTTTTAATCCTGAGACCAAGAAGTATGTCTGGGAAGTCTGCAAGAAGAATTACTACGATTACGGCATCGATGCCTTCTGGCTGGATAATTCCGAGCCGGATTACGGTGTCTATGACTTTGATCATTACCGCTATATCGCAGGCCCTGCTATGTCCTGCAGCAACATGTATCCCCAGATGTACAGCCGCATTTTCTATGACAACATGAAGGACAAGGGCGATGTGGTGAACCTGCTCCGCTGCGCATGGGCCGGCAGCCAGAAGTACGGCAACGTGGTATGGTCCGGTGATGTGCCCAGCACCTTTGAGGCATTCTATGATCAGGTACAGGCAGGCCTTAACATGGGTCTGGCAGGTATTCCCTGGTGGACCACCGATATCGGCGGCTTCATGACCGATGATGTGAACGATCCCGATTTCCAGCAGCTGCTGATCCGTTGGTATGAGTTCGCGGTTTACTCTGCAGTGCTGCGTATGCACGGCGACCGTGGTCCCTACAACATCCCGCCGCTGGATACCCGTGACTGGGGCGGCGGATACCTTCACACCGGCCAGCCCAATGAGCTTTGGAGCTACGGTGAAGAGAACTACCGCATCATGAAGAAGTACTATGACATCCGCATCGACATGCACGACTATATCCGTGACCTGTATAAGGAAGCTTCCGAAAACGGCTCACCTCTGATCCGTACCATGTTCTACGAATTCCCGGAGGATGCCAAGTGCTGGGAGCTGCAGGATCAGTACATGTTCGGCAGTGAGTACCTGGTAGCACCTATCTTCCGGCTGAACCAGTTCGAGAGAGACGTCTACCTGCCGGCAGGCACCTGGGTGGATACCAGAGACGGCAAGCAGTACGAAGGCGGCCAGACCATCCACGCTGAGGCACCGATCGATTCTATTCCGGTATTTAAGAAGGCGTGAGATAAGGTCGGAGATCGTGGTAAAGATCAAAGCCGAAATAAAAGCTGAGATTAAAGCTAAGGATAGAGCCAAGGCCAAAGATCACATTTAAGGTCAGATAAAGAAGTTTGTCGGACTTTCCATGGGAATGACAAAATAAAAGGGAGCGTTATGTAAACGATACATAACGCTCTTTTTTATGTTGCGGTGCAGCCACCGGCCGAGGGAGCGGGTGACGGAGAGTGTCCGGGTGCAGGGGCCTTGCAGGAGCCTCGGTACTTAGCTCGCGTTCTTTGCGAGCTTATGTACCGCTAGGTCTCCTGGATGGAGCCGAGAGGCGTCCCCAAACCCGGATACCTCCGGCAGGACCCGCTCCCTCGGCCGGCGGCTGCACTCGTATATATTCCGCCCATCGATCTGATCCCACGTCCGGCTTTTGTAGCGACACGGCAGAAATTTGCCGCTTTTACTCACGTTTTTCAAAAATATATTGCAATGACTACAGCCAAATTTTATACTAGAAGAATCCGGTGATTTTGGGCGTTAAAGCGGTGAAGAGTTGATCTGAAAAAGCAAACTTTTGCCGGCGGCGTTGCTGTGATCGTAACGGACACGAAAGCTTCGATAGACACAGCAGTCTCAATAGATATAGCGTTTTCAACAGACATAGCAGTTGAACAGAAACGGCAGATTTGTGTACCCCCCGCAGTACCCTATTTTACAGGACCGGATAAGGGAGAAGGAAATGCAGGAATATAAATGGCCATATGCCAATGAAATCGGACAACAGGAGCATCTCTCCTGTGACGTGCTGGTATTGGGCGGCGGTCTGGCAGGAAGCTTCGCGGCTATCGCGGCAGCCAGAGCCGGCAAAAGCGTAATGCTGGTAGAAAAAGGAACCACGGCCCGGGCCGGCTCCGCAGGCAGCGGATTCGACCACTGGGAATCCGCCTGTACCAATCCGTGCTGTAAGGTGACGCCCAAGGAAGTGGCAGAGGCGTATATCGATGAGCAGGATCATTACAGCAACGGCATCGCTCACTACATCGAATGTCGTGAGGGCTGGGACAGACTGCTGGATATAGAGAGCTTCGGCGGTAAGATCCGGGATACGGAGGATGAATTCGTCGGCGCGGACTTCCGGGATGAGAAGACCAAGCTCATGTTCGCCTACGATTACACCAATTGCTATACGCTGCGGATCTGGGGCAGCGGTTTTAAACCCCTTCTTTATAAAGAATGTCTGAGGCTGGGAGTCAAGGTGTTAGACCGCACGGAGGCCACCGCCCTGCTGACGAAGAAGGAAAAGAAGGAAGACGGCACAGAGAAGATCATCGGTATCGGTGCCTGTGCCATGGATGTGCATACCGGCAAATTCTATACGATCAGTGCCAAATCGACGGTGATGGCCATGTCCAGACCTGCCAGAGTCTGGCTTTTTAATGCCGATCTGCCGGGCCTTTGTGAATTCCGGCCCATGAACAGCATCGGCAGTGGTCATGCCATGGGCTACCGGGCAGGCATGGAATTTACCATGATGGAAAAGTCTGTGCGGGGCGAGTTTTCTGCCGCCGGCCGCAGCTTTCCGCCCTACAGCACCGGTAATAACCACAATACCTGGTACGGTGCCACCATGGTGGATGCCAGAGGCGTGGAGATTCCCTATCTGGACCGGGATGGCAAGGAATTAAAGGATGTCAGAGACCGCTTCCATCCCGCGCCGGGACAGAAGTTCTTTTTAAAGGGCGGTGTCATCGACGAGCCTAAGTACGAGTACAGAGGACCGGAGACCATGTCCTTTGCGGAACTGGACAAGAGAGGCTATAAGCTTCCTTTTTACGCCGATCTGAGCCGTATGCCCGAGAGCGAGCGCAAGGTGATCTGGGGCATGATGGTAGGCGAGGAAGGCCGCACCAAGATCCCGGTACTGCAATACTATACGGAAAAAGGCTTTGATCCGGAAAAGTATATGCTCCAAAGCTACGGAACCGGCTGGCAGTCCGCTAATTTCCTGGGGCAGGAGAGACAGCTTTTCGGAGCCCCGGGCGGCATCATTACCGACTGGAACCTGATGACCAATATCGAAGGCGTTTTTGCGGCGGGTGACCAGCTGTATGCCATGGACTGCGGCGGCGCCGCTTCCGCTACAGGCTACTATGCCGGTCGAAAGGCAGCGGCCCATGCAGATCGCACGGAGCTGTTTGAGTATGACAGAGCGCAGGCAGATAAGGAGATGGAGAGACTGTTGGCACCTCTTACCAATGAGGGAGATGTGAACTGGAAAGAACTGAATTTCGCCATTTCCAAGTGCATGCAGAACTACTGCGCCGAGATCAAGTGCGAGGAACTTTTAAAGGAAGGTCTGGATCTGCTGCACAGCTACGAGCAGGATATCGTGCCCAGACTCCACTGTGAGAATCCTCATGATCTGATGCGTACCCACGAGGTGCTGGATATCCTGGAGGTATCCAAGATGATCCTGGAGGCTTGCAGAATGCGTAAGTCCAGCTCGGCGCCTCTTTCCTTCCAGAGGAGTGACTATCCTCAGATGGATCCCCAGGAGGACCGCAAGTACATTACCATCCGTCAGGTGGACGGACAGGCCGTTCGCGGGGAGATCCCTCATGACTATTTCGGCGATGTAGAAGAAATGTATGAGAAATATAACCAGGACTATATCAGAGAGGAGGCGCCTAAGTACTATGAATAAAGCTTCTGAACTGTATGCCGGCGTGGTGCCCTGCAGCGCCAGACCCATCACCTATGATGCGGATAAATGTATCGGCTGCGGCCGCTGCGCCCAGGCCTGTCAGATGGACGTGCTGATCCCCAGTGTCAATAAGGGAGAGCATCCCATCGTCATGTATCCGGGAGAATGTATCTACTGCGGCAGCTGCGTCATGGATTGTCCCGTTCCCGGGGCCATTCACTTAGAACACCCGCTGATGAATCGGACGAAGTTCGTGCCGGTGAAGAGAGAGGATACCTGATAAGGCAGGAAGTAACTGCTTTGTTGGAGACGGATATCAATGGGTGCAATGGGCGTTTGCGGACTGAGAATAAGGACGAAAATAAAGTCGAAATAAAGTTAAGATAAAGTCAAAATAAAGCCAAAATAAAGTTGAAATAAAGCCAAAACAAAGTCTTAGTAAAGACAAAGATGAAAATGGCAGTAAGAAAACAGAGATAGAATAAAACGGAGAAAAGAGGGGGAGCAAGAAAATGAGTCAAAACACGATCATCATTATTTTCTGCGTCATTTACTTCCTGCTGATGATAGGCGTAGGTGTCTATGCAGCAGCCAGGAACAGAAAGACGTCAGACTATCTGGTAGCGGGCCGTAACCTGAATGTGCCTATGACGGCACTGACCATGGCGGCGGTACAGATCGGCGTAGGTATCGTATTAAGCGGCGCCACCAACGGCTATAACCTGGGTATGTGGCCCGGTATCTATTATTCCATCGGCTGCGGCGGCGGTCTGATCCTGGCCGGCGTGCTGGCCTGCAAGAAGTTAAGAGCCAAGGAAAGTTATGTGCCCCTGGACTTCTTTGCCCAGAGATATGGAGAGAGCAGAGGCATCCGCTTCTGGGCCTGGCTCTCCAACGTGCCCAGCCTGCTGGGTATCTTTATCGCCCAGATGTTAGCTTGCGGCAGTATCCTGTCCGGTTTCGGTGTGCCCTTTAACGTGGCTGTCATCATCACCGCGGTGGTTATCCTGATCTACTGCACCATCGGCGGTATGTGGGGCGTGGTACTGACAGACGTAGTACAGACCACCATTATCATGATCGGTATTCCGATCCTGACCATTGCTACAGCCCTGAAGTATACGGCAGACGGCGGCTCTATGGCAGCAGTATTCAATACTCCCTTTATGCCCGACGGTATGCTGACCAGATTTATCTATCTGGTACTGCCCTTCTTCCTGTCCATCTCTATGTCCTATGACGCATACTCCAGGATCCAGTCTGCCAAGGACGTGAAGACAGCACAGAAAGGCTGTATCTACGGCGGTATCATCGTTATCGTCATCGGTTCCATGTGCTCTGCCATCGGCGTTATGGCAGCAAGACTGTTCCCCGGCGTAGAGGACGGCATCTTTACCATCACAACCATCAACGTACTGCCCCCCTTCCTGGCCGGCATCGTTATCGCAGCCATCCTTTCCGCAGCTATGTCCAGTGCCAACTGCGTGATCCTTTCCCTGGGCTCTTCCTTTGCAAGAGACCTGTACAACAAGGTCCTTCATCCGGAAGTAGAGGATATGGATTCCCTGCCTCATTCCAAGCTGATCTCCCAGGCCACCGTGCTGATCGGTTCCATTGTGGGCATCATCTTTGCTTTCAAGATGACCGACATCTTAGATGCCATGATTATCTTTAACTATCCTTACATGGGCTCCCTCCTGATCCCGTTGCTGGGCGGCCTGCTGTGGGATAAAGCCACCAGAAAAGGTGCTTTCGCCGCAGCCATCGCCGGCGGTATCGTAGGTGTCATCTCCTTCCTCATCGGCATCCCGGTAGGCCCCTTAAGCGGACTGATGAATACCGACTTATCTCTGCTGATCGCCTATGCAGTGTCTCTGGTATTCCTGGTAGTAGTCAGCCTGAATGACAAAAAGGGACAGGAAGAGAACCGGGTTCGGAAGATGGCGGAGAAGTAGTGGAAACCGTAGAGGTGGCAGAAATAGTATAACTAAAAAGAAGTAATAGAAGTGGTAGAAACAGAATAAGCGTGTATTACGTGTATTATCTGTAAAGACAGAACAGCAGCCGCAGGAGTAGGATCTTGCGGCTGCTGTTTTTTGAGGGGGTATTTCTCGTATTCGTCACAGAGTTTCTTGAGAACAAGGAAATCATTACATCGTTTTGCTAGTTTGGATTCCGTGCCGGTGCGAGTTTTGATGTCGTATACAGCCTTGGCGTTGCGTAGAATTTCTTTTTGCCGCATGCGGATCACTCGATATTCAGCCTGAAGAAGGTCCTTGTAAGTGCTGCTGCCTATCTTACTGATATCGAACGGATGGCATACTTCCTGAGAAGCCGGAAACATGTTGTTGAGATTGATTACAGCATATTCTTTCAGTTTGATAAAGTTGGTTGTTTCCTGTAGATGTTTGTGCTTTTCTTTGAAAGATGACAGGGACGCGAAATAATTTTTTGTATTCACAGTAAGCAGAATGTCGATATATTTGCGTGAATGTTTTCCAGCTTTGGGATTATGGAAGATATGCTCTTGAGACTGAGAAATATACTCTATAGATGAATTGCCAATTGTATACAGTCTGATTGAGGATATGAGTTCTCCTTGAAAATAATGTAGGGACAGGCATAAAGCCTGTCCCTGCCTTGTTAAATCTCGCATTCAGAGCTGCGATATGCTCACTTTGTAAATCTCGCATTCAGAGCCGCGATATGCTCACTCATAAATCTCGCTACTTAAGAGCGGCGAAACGCTCACTGTTAAAGCGATATCTCGCTTGTGTGGTCAGTATAAATTATATGAAGGTAAAAAACAAGGAAAACAAGAGGGATATCAGAGATGATCGGGCATGATACACCGCTTTTATGACAGAGGAAAGGAAATCTTTATCACTGGTTAGAAATAAATCAGTATAGTGGTTCAGTTGTCAAGACAAAAATTTGAGATTTTTATAATGAACTGATATGGTTGATAAGTTACAGGGAACGTTGGGAAAGTAGTGAAGCTCTTCCCTGTTCCATTTATGCTAAGCTACATATGGCAACAGCATTGCTGGATAGTAGCATTCAGCCGGTGTCTGATAGTCAAGTGCAGAATGACGCCGTTTAAAGTTGTAAGTGAGGATATACTGTCATATGTGATTTCGATTTCAAGACAATTCGGAAGTCTGGGAAGGCCGATCGCAAAGAAGCTGGCAGAGCTGCTGGAAATTGAATGCTACGACAGGGATATTGTGGAGGAGGCGTCCAAGGTCCATAACATTCCGCTTGAGGAAGCAAGCGATCTGGAAGAATCTGCAAAATATCTGTTCATGAGCTTTCCCCTTGGCAGTGGGATTACGGCGACGCAGGATGCTTTGTTTAAGACAGAGAGTGAGATGATCAAAAAACTGGCTACACAGGAATCCTGCATCATTGTAGGCAGATGTGCAGATGCGATCCTGGAGGATATGGATCATCTGATTAAAATTTTTATCTATGCGCCCTACGAAGATCGTATCGTTAACTGCGTCAACGATCTTGGCATGGATACAAAGGCGGCAAAGCGCATGATACGCGAGGTGGACAAGGCGAGAGATGCCTACCATATGAGATATGCAGGCTATCTGCCGAACGATATGAATCATATGGATCTGATGGTCAACAGCGCTGCTTTGGGCGTCGACATGACAGCGAAATTACTGGCAGAACTGGTGCGAGATAGATTTTCGTAAGCCGGCCGGCGTTCGAACAGCAATGTTGTTATTGTTTTCCCGCAGTTGTAAGAACTGCATAGTTTTATCGGCATATGCAGGGATATTCCCCGCGGTTCACCGATTTACAGAGTACCGGGTGCAATGTTACACTATCTGCGACATCGTTGTTTTCACACAGCGCAGATAGACTGCGGTAAGAAAGGAAAAAAAATGAACGCAATTGTAACTGATGCATTGGCCATTGTGGGTGTGGTGCTGAACGGACTGCCCCAGGGCCTGTTGGCACTGGCCTTTGGATTTGCCTCTGTCCCCACGGCTTTGGCATTCTTTGTGGGTGCGGTAGGTAATACGGTGACCCAGAGTGTGGCTCCTATCTCTTTCCAGGCGGAGACCATTACCTATGCCGGAACGGCCGGAAAGGACAGATCCGAGCGCTGCACCATGATCTTTATCGGCGGTGTCATTATGGCGCTGATCGGCGCCCTGGGACTGCTGACCAGGATCGTGGACTTTATCGGTGATGACGTGGCATATGGCATGATGGCCGGTGTAGGTATCGTGCTGACAAAGGCTGCCATTGACATGATCAAGAGCGATGCCATTTCCGGCGGTTCTTCTCTGGCTGCTGCGCTGGTTACTTACTATATCACCAGAAACAGTTCCAATACCCTGGTTTATACTATCGTAATTTCTGTAGTGGTATCCTGCATCGTCAGTGCCATTTTCCAGAAGGAAAAGAGCAACATCGTAGTAGAGGATGACAATTTTAAAAGGCAGAAATTCACTATCAATGCCAATGTGATCCTGGGTGCGCTGGGTATGGTGTGCCTGAATATCGGCTCCAACATTTCCTTCGGCGGCATCACCGCCGGTATGGCTACCAGTGGCAATTATAATGTAGATCAGCTGACAGTGATCTCCTCTCTGGCAGATATGGTATCCTCCTTCTTCGGCGGTGCGCCGGTAGAGGCTATCATTTCCGCTACGGCCAATGCCCCTCATGCGGTATGGTCTGGCGTCATCATGATGGTTGTCATCGGTCTTATCCTTATATTTAAGCTTCTTCCGAAGATCGGCAGATTTGTGCCTTCTTCTTCCATCGCAGGCTTCTTATTTGTACTGGGTATCTTTAAGACTGTGGCTCTGGATGCACCCACTGCCTTCAGCCTGAACGCAGCTGTAGGCGGAACCACCATGGTCGTCACCGCTGTGACCAATCCTTTCCTGGGAATGATCGCCGGTGTGGCAGCAAAGCTGCTGGGATTATAAGATAAATCGTGCGGAATGGAGATCAGTGCGAAGGATCTGCTCGATAGCAGATCCTTCGCACAGCTATTTGTGCCGCAGGCGTCACAAATAGCCCTGAGCACAGCGCAAATCTGAAATTTGCGCTGCGATTCCTCCGGCGCACAGCGCCTGCGGAATGGAGATCAGTATGAAAAATTACAAGTTAAATCTTTGCGGTGTGGAGAGAACACTGCCTTTTATTCCTATTAATGAAGAGTTGGCTTTTGCCAGTTTCGTTGTCATCAGTGACACGGAGCTGATCCAGGCCTGCGCACCGGAGATCGCCGCCCGGTTAGGAGAGGTGGATGTCATTGTCACGGCAGAAGCCAAGGGGATCGCCCTTTCCTATGAGATCAGCAGACTGCTTGGAAAGAAAGAGTTTATCGTGGCCAGAAAGAGCGAGAAATCCTACATGCGGGATACCGTCGCTGTCTCTGTTCACTCCATTACCACCAAGGGAGAGCAGCACCTGGTATTAGACGGAACCGATGCGGAAAAGATAAGAGGCAAAAATGTATGCCTTATTGACGATGTGATCTCCACCGGAGAATCACTCCATGCACTGGAAGAGCTGATGAAGAGCGCCGGTGCTAATGTGGTAAAGAAAGCTGCTATTCTGGCAGAAGGAGATGCGGCAGACAGAAGTGATATTGTATTTCTGCAAAAGCTTCCCCTGTTTAAGAAAACAGGAGAGGGTGAATACGAGATCCTGTAGAGGGTAATGGAAAGACGCAAGACAATGATACATGCATTGCCTTGCGTCTTTTATTTCAGTCTGTTTATTGAGTGGCTCGCCGATTCACAACGAATGCTGTGACTGCATTGTAACTGAACGGGTGTTACGCTTCTCATACATACTCTGCGTTAAGATAGGCTCAACAAAAAACAAACAAAGCCGCTGAGAGCGGAAAACAAAATTACAACCAAAAGGAGATACTAAAATGAACGAAACTAAGCTCGGACCGCTTAACCCCACAATGGATCAGGATAGGAAAAATTTCGGAACTATAGGTATTGTAATCAACACGCTCCGTAAGCTTTTTCGCCGCCGTTAATAAATCAAACCTAAATACAAAGCATAAAAAAAGAAAGCCTGCTGCGTGGTACGAGGATACCTGCAGCAGGCTTCTTTTATTGTCTCTGATCACCACTGTCTGCCTGCGTCCTTACCTGGACCATTACCTTACGGATGACGGCGTATTTTGCTCCACCCTGATGGGAGAGCGGATCACCGACGGACTTTGCGCCGATTAAGAAACCGAAAGCAGTCACAACCTCCTTCAGTATTTACAAGGGGATCGTGGCTGCTTTCTTTTTGACGAAACGTATTACGCCTCTGATACATCCTCTCATGCATAATAAGCACAACAAAGAAAACAACGAAAGCGGAAACAACCTGAGACACAGGAACCGCATCTATCACATAACTTAATTTTGAAAGGAGACTATCATATGTTAACTGCTATTATCTGGAGTACGATCGGATTTCTCATGTTTATCGCCGTTTTAGCTTACTTCGAAGATAACCTGGTACGTCTGCACAGACGTGTACGTTAATAATTTTAAAATTTGAAAAGAGCCGACAATGGCTCATCGCTTGCACATAAGCACATAAAAAGAAGAAAGGAGGCAGCCATATGTTAACTGCTATTATCTGGAGTACGATCGGATTTATCATTTTTGTTACCGTTTTATCACACCTTGAAAATAACTGGGTATGTCTGCATAATGGTGTATATTAAAAATGAGACAAAAAAAGGAAACTGTTGGCCAAGGGTCAAACAGCATAGAACCGTAAAGAAGCAGCCGGACGATCTTCTCGCCTAGCTGCTTCTTTATTTGCCTCTCTGTGCCACCTTGAAAACACTTCCGGCATTGCTTCCAAACGCGGCGTTTTCCTGTTATTTACAACCGATAATGATGTTCATTTCACAGACGCGGTACGTTTTGCTGTTTCGCCACCGTATCGACTGGCCGGCATCTGAACAGCAACCATGATACGATCAGGCTGCGGAAAAAGTAACGAAAGTTTCTTGACAAATACCCTGTAGGGGTATATATTATTGCTTTATAAAATACCCCGGCGGGGTATTCTGAAAATCAATAGTTGCAGTAGATGACACTTAGCAGATAATATTCAGCGGATGATGCGCAGCAGATGACATTTGGTAGAGGTTATTCAGCGGATGATGCGCAGCAGATGACGTTCGGTAGATGATATTCAGCTAATGTTGAGTAGCAGATGATGTTCAGCAGATGACAGGCAGTAAATGCCATCCGGCATAAGGACAATCAGAAAGAAATACGATGGGAATCGAGAGAACCGTTCTTACTATTGAGGGTATGACCTGTGTGAATTGCCAAAACAGAATAGAGCAGACCTTAAAGAATACAGCCGGGGTCTCCAAAGTCTGTGTTTCCTACAGCGAAGGAAGGGCAGAAATTACATATGATCCCCGGATCCTGACAAGAGAGCAAATGGGCGGTATCATTCGTGGCCTTGGTTACACGGTCGCAGATAAAAGCCAAAGCAAGTATTCGAAATGGTACAGAGCTATGGGAACCGTTGCCGTCATTTTGCTGCTGTATTATCTTCTGCAGCACTTTGGAATCTTAAATCTGCTGGTGCCGGCGAAGCTGGCCGATTCCAAAATGAGCTATGGAATGCTGTTTATCGTAGGGCTTCTTACTTCCGTGCACTGTATTGCCATGTGCGGCGGCATCAATCTTTCCCAGTGCATACCCCAGAGTGCTGATCGTGAGAAAAGCGCTGCAAAGGGCAGTATCATCATGCCGGCTTTGCTCTACAATGCCGGACGGGTGATCTCTTACACTTTGATCGGATTTTTGCTGGGTGGGGTCGGTATGCTCCTGACAGGAGGTGCGGGAGAGGTAATCCCCCTGGTCTTGCAGGGAATACTGAAAATGATCGCCGGACTGTTTATGGTGATAATGGGAATCAATATGTTGGGTATCTTCCCGGCCTTAAGAAAATTGCAGATTCGGTTCCCGAAAAAAACAGCCATGAAAATCTCAGCCAAAAGACGATCGGAGAAAAGACCCTTTGTGGTTGGCATGCTGAATGGACTTATGCCCTGCGGTCCCATGCAGTCCATGCAGATCATTGCTCTTGGTTCGGGAAATCCGATTTCGGGAGCCATGGCTATGCTGATGTTCAGCTTAGGTACGGTTCCGCTGATGCTGGGCCTGGGCAGCGTGATATCTGCACTTGGCAGAAAATATACTGCCCTTGTTATGAAGATCGGTTCTATCCTGGTGGTGGTTCTGGGGCTTGCCATGCTTTCACAGGGCGCCGGACTGGCGGGGGTTACCATGAATTATACTGCAGGGACATCTGACAACACCCCGGAAGCAGCCGACAATTCCCAGGAATTAAATACCGCCGCCATAACACCATCCGAAGACATACAATACGTGGAAAGTAATCTCGATTTTGGCGGCTATCCGGAAATCACTGTTTACAGTGGGATTCCTGTTAAGTGGACCATCCATGTGCCGGAAGAGGTGATCAATGGCTGCAATTATAAGATGATCCTGTCGGCATACGGCGTTACCCATATATTTACACCGGGAGAGAATGTGATCGAGTTCACCCCGGGAGAGCCCGGCACGGTGCAGTATACCTGCTGGATGGGCATGATCTATGGAAAGATCAATATCATTGATGGAAATGGAGAGTAAATTTAAATGAAAAAGAAAACACTGGCAAAGATCCTTCTGTTGACTTTGACCCTGTCACTCATGACTGCCTGCGGCAGTACCGGAGAAACCACAAACGGAAGTACCAATGAAACAGGCAATGTAAGCACCAACGAAACCACAAACGCAAGCACAGCAGAAAGCATCACCGGCAATACAGACACCCAGGAAGAGACTACTGCCTCCGCCTACATAATCCCAACAGTAGACAACGGACAGATCACGATCAATACAGATACCCTGACAGAGCATCCGCTTTACATTAATTACGATTCCAACGGAACGACCATACAGCTGCTTGCGGTAAATGCCTCAGACGGATCGGCCCGTTTATCTCTCAATACCTGCCAGGCATGCAATCCTTCTCCCAGGGCCTATTTTAAGGAAGTAAACGGAAGACTGGTCTGCCAGAACTGCGGTAATGTATTTACAATGGACAGCGTAGGAGAGACGGCAGGCGGCTGTAATCCTATGAATATTGCATATAACGTGGAAGGCAGTGCACTGACCGTAAGTACGGCAGATCTTGATAAGTACGCAGAGAATTTTGCATATTGGAACGGAACTACCCAATAAAGGGCATATAGTGTAAAATGAAAGAAATCTGACATACAGGAGAGCATAGATGAGTGCATTGTTTCAAGTGCTTCCGGAGAATTTCTTTCATCCGCTGGCATCGCCCGGTAAAATCGTATATTGGGAATGCATGGAGAGGCTGTTTGCGATCACATCGCAGCAGCTTTCTTTTGGTGTAGAGCGGGATGTTCTGGTGGATGAGCTGACTTACTATTTTGATGCGCAGCTGTCGGCAGAGATCGAAGAGGATGCAGATACCGGGGGCATGTCCTCCCGGGATAAGGCGAATTTCATCCTGCGACGGTTGGAAGGGTATGGCTGGATCTATACGGATGTGGATTACAGCTATGTGCAGCGTGTGAATTTTCGCGATTATGCCGTGACCATGATGAAGTCGCTGCAGAATATTTCCGGCGGCCAGCGGGCGGAGTATCAGGGGTATATTTATACCATTTACAACCTGACCCGGGCCAAGGAGAGTCCCGGCGTAGGACTGCTTCAGATCGTGGAAAATACGGACGCGCTGATCACCGGCCTTAAAACCTTAAATGCCAATATCAAAAAGTATATCGATGAGCTGACAAAGCATCAGACGGTGCAGGAGATCATGGATGCGCTGCTCAACGATTACTATACCAACGTGGTGGATAAGGCATACCACCGACTTGTCACCTCAGACAATGTATCCAAGTTCCGGCCGGAGATCCTGGACCGCCTGGAGTCCAACGCCAGAAGCGGACGATTTCTGGAGCGTGCCGCTAAGGAAATTGCAGAGATCAAGGAGCTGCCGGAGGAAAATGCAAGAGAACTGGTGATGACATACCTGCATCAGGTCATCTCCGCATTCCGGGAGATGGATGTTATTCTGGAGGAGATCAATCAGAAGAACACCAAATACCAGGGAGCAGCCATTGCCCGGGCCAAATTCCTTTTAACCAGTAACGCCGATGTACGGGGACAGCTGAAAACGATCGTCACCGCACTGGCCGGAAAGATGCAGGAGGAAAACCTGGATCCGGCGGGATTCTATGAGTTGGAGGAGACGGACCGGCTGATCCGTATTTTTTCCTGGAATTTCCTGGATATGAATTCTCTGTATGCGCCGGTGGAAGGCCGAAAGGAATTCGCCCCCAAGGAGCTGGAGACGGTGGAGATCGATGAGACGCAGCGGCGTGCCAAGCATGCGGCTATGGAAAAGAAGCTGGCTAACGTGCTAAGTCCCGCTAAGATCGGCGCCTATGTGGAAAAATGCCTGGATGGCAGAGAGAGCATGATGGCATCGGAAATCCTGCAGTATCGGAAGGTCGGTGAAGAGCAGGTGAGCGGTGAGGAGCAGGAGAGCGGGGAGATGCTGCCATCCTTAACAGAACAGCAAGGGATGGAAGGCAATTCCGGCGTCGACGCCCGGAGCAGGGAATCGGCATACTCGGATCTGGAGCGATTCATACGTCTGATCTACATCCGACTGTATGGACAGCGCAAGCGGATGTCCTACCGGATCATTCCCCAGAATGAGATTGAAGTGAAGGGGTATCGGTTTCGGAATTTTACCATTGTAAAGAGATGAGGTAAAAAGGAAAAGGCAATGGGGATTCATGACACAACTCGTAAACAGTATTCGTGAGATATGCACAGGAGAATTCGCCTACGCGAAATTCTCCCGGCATGCCGCAGACAGGCTGCGGCATAGAGAGGAAACAACCAAATGGAAGTTTTGGAAGGATTGTCGCAGAAGGATCGGGAGCAGTTCCGCAGAGTGTGCGGAAGGCTGTTATCCTCCTGCTTTATCTGCAAACGAAATGAGAATACCAAGTCGGATTACTACTTTATCATGCGGCTTCGGGAGCAAATAGAAGAGTACCTGGGTGTTCTGGGGCTTTCTCTGGAGATCAGTGAGCAGTACGGCGTGATCCAGCTGGTAAGCCGGGAAGGTCTTGGCCATGTGAATCTGAAGCTGGCTGACTCCATCATCCTTCTGATTCTGCGCATTTTATATGATGAAAAGAAGCGGGAGCTTTCCCTGACGGACGTGGTGGTCAATGTGGGGGATATTCAGGAAAAGTATCTTTCCATGAAGGTGCGGGATAAGCAGATCGACAAAACCACCATGAACAATGCGCTGCGCACATTAAAGCGCTACAATCTTGTGAATCTACTGGACCGTGACATGACCCAGGAGGACGGCAGAATACTGATCTATGATTCCATCCTTATGGCTGTGCGGGTAGAGGATATTCAGAAGGTATCGGAGCTGATCGACAAGTACCGGAAGGGAGGAGGCAAAGCGGATGAAACAGTTGAAGAAGATCCGGCTGATTAACTGGCACCGGTTTACGGATCAAACCATCGAATTGGCAGATGCATGCCTTTTATCCGGTGAAAACGGAGCCGGCAAATCTACCATTCTGGATGCCATCCAGCTGGTGGTCACTGCCAGCAAAAATAACTTCAATAAGGCTGCCCATGAAAAGGGAAAGCGGACGCTGAGCACCTATGTTCGCTGCAAGACCGGACAGGAGGGGAAGCCCTTTGAGCGGACGGGAGAGATTTCGGCCCACGTGGCATTGGAATTTTACGACGAGCAGAAGCAGATCCCTTTTATCCTTGGCTGTGTGATGGATTCTGCCTCTGAGGAACGGGAGCCCAACATTGCCTGGTATCTGATAGAACGCAGCCGGCTGGAATCCGGGATGTTCTTTAACGGTCGTCAGGTCCGCAGCATCGCTTCCTTCCGTTCGGCCAACGGAAAGGCCATCCGGGTATGGGCCACCACCCAGAAGCAGGCCCAGGCCATGATCCTGCAGCGCTTTGGCAGACTGGAGGATAAGTTCTTTACCCTGATCCCAAAGGCGTTGGCCTTCAAGCCCATCTCGGATATCAAGGACTTTGTTTACTCCTATGTACTGGATGAAAAGGAAGTCAATATCGATGCGCTGCGGGAAAATGTTCGAAGCTATCAGGATCTGTCCCGCACCCTGGAGGATGTGAAACGGCGCATCCGTGAGCTGGAGCAGATCACGGCTACCCATGAGCAGATCGTCAACGTAATCCGCATCGACCAGTACCAGGAGTATTATCTGGCCCGGTGTGAGCAGGATATGCTGGAGGAAGCCATTGGCAGACTTAAGGAGCAGATCCGCTCCAATGAGATTCGGAAAAAGGACTTTGAACGGCAAAAACAGGAGCTGGTGGGAAGGATGCAGTCTCTGGAAGAGATGATCACAAATCTTTCCGTGGAACTTGGCTCCAATACGGAGTATCAGGCCTACCTGGAACTGGAACGTCGAAAAGAGGCGCTGGAGGCAGCGTTAAAGCAGGCGCAAAAGGATGTGCGGGAACTGCAGCAGCAGGTGGATCTGGCCCTGAAGCAGACCCGGGATCTTTGCGGCAGGGAGACGGTTACCGGCAAACAGGATCCATGCCTGCAGCGTTATACGGCATGCCTTTCGACGCTGAAGGAGCAGGAGAGCATGGTGGAGCTGCGGGAGCTTCTGGAGGCGGTGATCGCCTATAAAAAGAAGCTGTATGACCTTTTGCAGGAACAAGCAGCCGGCCAGCGGATGAAGCTCCATGAAATGGAACTGCAGGGGCAGGAACTGGACGGACAGATCCGGGAGCTGGAGCAGAAAAAGCTGCGGTACCGTCCGGAGGTACTGCGCCTGAAGGAGGCTGTGGAGCAGCAGCTGCGCCGCAACGGCAAAAACGGCGAGGTGCGGATCCTCTGTGAGCAGTTGGAGATCACGGACCCTGATTGGCAGGATGCAGTGGAGGGTTATCTGCATACACAGCGCTTTTATCTGCTGGTCTCACCGGAGGATTTCGATCTGAGCGTCAATGCCTATGACCGCCTGCGGAAGGAAAAAAAGGCCTATGGCGTAGGTCTTGTCAACACGGGAAAGCTGGAGCAGTATGATATCACGCCGGCAGGTTCCCTTGCGGAAAAGGTATCCTCCGGAAATCTCTATGCGCGCCGTTACATCAATATGGTGCTGGGAAAGGTGCACTGCTGCGAAAAGGCAGAAGAGCTCAAGCGTTACGATATTTCTATCACCAAAACCTGTATGCGGTATCAGAACCATGTAGTCAGTGCTATTAAGCCGGAGATCTTCAAGACACCCTATATCGGTGCAAAGGCCTATGAGATCCAGCTGGCCGCCCGAAAAAAGGAGCGGGAGGAGGTGACGTCCCGGATCCGGGAGATACGGGTCAGGGAGCAGAGCCTTAGTGGGGCACTGCAGGCACTGGATACCACCGCAGATGTGGAAGTAAAGTACCAGCTTCGCTCTTTGGAGTACCAGCGGCGCCTGGAACAGGAACAGCAGCAGATCAGAGAGGATCTGAAAGCGATCGGCGCCAATAGATCCTTCCTGGAGAAGCAGCTTCACCTGCAACAGATGCAGGCGGAAAAGAAAACACTGGATGCCAGACGGGACGAACTTTCCCAGGATATCGGCAAGTGCACACAGGATATGGAAACTGCGAGGCAGAGTATACAACGGGAGCAGGAAAAGAAAGCACAGCAGACGGAACGGGTTGCCATGCTTTTGCTTCGTCTGGCACAGGACGGTCAGAGCGTAGAGGAAAATTATCAGAAGGAACGGAGTAAAAGAACCTCGCTGGAGAGCTTTCGCAGCGGATTTGAGGGCTCCAGAAAATCCAATGCCACCCGTCGGGAGCAGTTTACAAAGACCATGGAAGAGCAGATGCATGCCTATAAGATCGCCCATGATTTTGGCGGTGCGGCTTCCTATGAGGGATATGCTGCCTTTCATGAGGAGTATGTTCGCCTGAAGGACTCCAGACTCCTGGACTATGAGGAAAAGGTGCAAAAGGCCAGGGAGTCGGCCGAGGAGGAGTTCCGGGAGCAGTTTCTTTCCAAGCTGCAGGAGAACATCAAGCAGGCCCAGTCTGAATTCCGGGAGCTGAACCGGGCATTGCAGGAGATCCGTTTTTCCCATGAAAAATACGAGTTTCTCCATGCACCGAAGGCTTCGGAACAGAAGTATTACAGCATGATCATGGATGATTTTAACGTGATGGGCGGAGAATCTATTTTTTCCGGTATGTTCCATGCCAATCACAAGGAGGTCATTGAGGAGCTGTTTGAGAAGCTGTCCCTGGATGATGAGAACAGCCAGGAAACCCTGCAGCGGTATACGGATTACCGGTTTTATATGGACTATGACATCAAGATCACCGGCGATGACGGCAGTTACATGTATTATTCCAAGGTGGCCAGAGAAAAGTCCGGCGGAGAGACCCAGACACCTTTCTATATCACGGTGGCAGCCAGCTTCATGCAGCTGTACCGGGGCAGCATCGGCGGGGATGCGGTGGGGCTTGTCATGATGGACGAAGCCTTTAATAACATGGATGATGAGAGGATTCAGGGCGTATTATCCTTTATGCGCAGCGCGCAGCTGCAGCTGATCATATCCGCACCGCCGGAGAAGATTCAGTATATCGGGCCGTCCATGGATAAAACACTTTTGGTACTGGCGGATGGCAGTCAGAGTTACGTGGAGGATTTCACCCATGAAACGGTATGATGAGCGAATGCTGGGACTCCTCCTGGATCGGTATGAAAAGAGCCTCCTTTCCGAGGGGCGCAACAGCAGGACCATTCATATCACCCAGCGGATCACAAAGGAAGCATTTCCGGAGTACTACGATGCGGCTTCCATCGAATACGAAGAGATCCACCGGCAGTTGGGAGAGTTGGAGGCCAGGGGACTTGTTACCCTGGCCTGGAGGGGCAAAAAGACAGGCCACATTCTGGAAAAATGTACGCTGCAGGAAGAACGCATAGAGGACGTCTATGCCCTGCTGCACCGACAGACCAAATCGGATAAACGCAGCAGCATCCTGCAGATCCTTTCCCGTTATGAAAACGATCTTCCATCGTTTGTAACCGGTATCAAAACAAGGCTTGCGGAAGGAAAGAGCATTCGGCAATACGTGGACGAAGATGATCCAAAGGAATTGGAACGGGTCCTGATGCTGGCGGCAGCCCTTTTGGCCAATTGGCAGCCACAGTACCTTCGCAGCTTTTCCGTTCATGTATTTCATGATTCCAAGGTGGCGGAGAAGGAACTTCCTCTGGCTTGTCGTATCCTGAGGGATTTCGAGCGGACGGACCTTCCCGCCGACTTGGAGGTGAATGAGATTCTGGAGGAGTTTAATGTTTACCGGAATCCCACCTTTGTGTTCCTGAAGGGAGAGGGACTGGAGTTAGGCGGCTCCCAGGGTGTCGGCATCTTCCAGGATGATCTGGAAATGGTACGGGAGAGACTGGCGAAGGCAAAGGAGAAGCCGGATGTGATCCTGACCATTGAGAATCTGACAAGCTATCACCGCTGGGATACCGGGGAACAGCGGCTGGGAAAACGAGAGTTGGTGCTGTATCTGGCCGGTTATGCCAATCATGTAAAGCGGCATTTTCTGGAAGAGCTGCATCATCTTTTCCCGGAGACAACGTTCTATCATTTCGGGGACATAGACTGCGGGGGCTTTCGCATCTGGAAGAACCTGTGCTGTTCCACGGGTATTCCGATCCGGACCTACGGGATGGATCTGGCCACCTGGCAGCAGTATAAGGAAACCGGCCGCCCCCTGACGACAGGAGATAAGAAGACCCTGCAGGCCATGCAGAAGGATGAGTTTTACGAACAGCAGCATGCACTGTTTGAGAAGATGCTGGCGGAGAACTGCAAGCTGGAGCAGGAAGGGATATCCTAGGCGAAAGCAATACGGATGGTATGGGAGACGGATGGCGCGGTAAACGGATGGCGCGGGAGGCAGATGGCATGGGAGGATCGGACGGGACGAGATCCTTCCGGGTGCATTTTTCCTCACAAAGCCGCAGATGAGCTGCGACACGGAAAACAGAAAGGAGTGTAGCTATGAGAGAGTGGCTGAATGATGCGATTTTTTATGAGATCTATCCCCAGAGTTTCTGCGATACCAATGCAGACGGGATCGGAGATTTTCAGGGAATAATCAGCAAGCTGGATTACATTCGTGATCTGGGCTGCAATGCGTTGTGGATAAATCCCTGCTTTGATTCTCCCTTTGTGGATGCCGGGTATGATGTGCGGGATTATTATAAGGCAGCGCCCCGCTATGGCACCAACCAGGATCTGCGCCGGCTGTTTGAGGAAGCCCACAGGAAGGGCATGCATGTCATTCTGGACCTGGTACCGGGGCATACCTCCGATGAATGCAGCTGGTTTGCAGAGTCCAAAAAGGCGGAAAAAAATGAATATACGGACCGCTACGTCTGGACAAACAGTGTCTGGGAAAGCTTTGACGGCGTGGATCAGATCATGGGAGCCATTCGGGGCGGCACCCAGCGAAACGGTGCCTGCGCAGCCAACTTTTTTAATGCCCAGCCGGCCCTGAATTATGGCTTTGCCGATCCGGATCCTTCCAAATCCTGGCAGCAGCCCATGGATGCAGAGGGTCCCATGGCGACCAGAGAGGCCATGAAGGATGTGATGCGGTTTTGGCTGGGACTGGGATGCGACGGCTTCCGGGTGGATATGGCGGGCTCCCTGGTAAAGTGTGACCCTGACCAGAAGGGTACCATTCGACTGTGGCAGGATTTCCGTGCTTTTCTGGATAAGGAATTTCCGGAAGCCGTCATTATATCCGAGTGGGGACAGCCAGAGCGCTCCCTGGAGGCAGGCTTCCATATGGATTTTCTGCTGCATTTCGGCCCCTCCCATTATCTGGATCTGTTCCGGGAGGAACATCCGTATTTTTCCAAAGAGGGACTGGGAGACTGCAGGACTTTTTTTGACATCTATCTGCATAACCGCGCCCTGACGGACGGGAAGGGACTGATCTGCATTCCCTCCGGAAACCACGACATGATCCGGATGGCCAAAACCCTGGAGCCGGATGAAATGAAGCTGGCTTTTGCTTTTCTTTTGTCCATGCCGGGCGTTCCGTTTATTTACTACGGAGATGAGATCGGAGAACGATATGTGGAGGGTCTTGACTCGGTGGAAGGCGGCTACGAAAGAACCGGCTCCCGTTCACCGATGGCCTGGGACTGCTCCCCTAATGCAGGATTTTCAGCGGCGGCGAAGGAGTGCCTGTACATCCCCCAGGATGAGTCTGTGAAGACCATAAACGCAGCGTCAGAGGCGGCGGATCCGGATTCATTGCTGAATGCGGTGAAGGAGCTGATCGCCGTAAGGAGAGCCTATCCTGCCCTTATGAATGACGGTGATTTCCGCCTTGTGGAACTGGAGGACCACAGCTATCCGTTAGTTTATGAGAGAACCGATGGGGATCAGAAGATCCTGGTGGTGTTAAATCCCTCCGACAAGGAAGCTCTGATGCAAACCACTGTTCCGGCTCAGGCAAAACTGATCTATGCACAGGGCGGTATGAAGGGCAGGAACGGATTTGACAGAAATGAAGACGGAAGATCCATCATCCCGGCGGCCAGTGCAGCGTTCTGGTGCTATGTGTAGGGATCGCGACAGCTGTCCGTCCCAAAACTTCAAAGTAGCTCTCTGGTCTTACATGCAAGGTAAAGAGGAAGGTTGGTTAGGGAACCATCCCGGCGGTAGCCTCTGGTGGAAAAACGCAGGGCGTGCTCGGGGTGGTGCTCGGCAATGTAACGCTTGAATGACGGCGCCGATTTATCCTCGCCGCCTTTGGCTTCTACGGGGATGATTTCTGTTCCGTATTGGAGAATAAAGTCTATTTCGCTGTTCTTATCAGAATAATAGTGTGGATCGACTTCAAATTGGCCGCGAAGCTGCTGTAATATATAGTTTTCTGTCAGCGGTCCTTTGAACTGATAGTCACTCTTTAAAAGAATGGCACTGTTATCTATCCCTGCCATATGCTTGAGCAAACCGGTATCAAATACAAAAAGTTTGAACTGGTCTAATTTGTTAAAGGCTGCCAGAGGGTGTTCCATTTTGGAAACATTATATACGCGGTTCAGCATGCCTGCAGATACAAGCCATTCAATTGCTTCTTCGAAGTCGCGGGCACGGCCTCCCTCCCGAACTGCGCCATACATGAATTTTTCATTTGGCTTGGCAAGTTGGGTGACGATACTCCGGAAGACGAGAAGAATACGTCCGCTGTTGACTTTTCCGTTATGTTTGGAAAAATCATTTTCATAAAGGGAGATTAATTCACGCTGGATCTGTGAAACTTTAGCAGGATCTTTGTAATTGATCCAGGAAGATACACACTCCGGCATGCCTCCGATAATGAGATAATTACGATAAACCTCCAACAGCCTGCTATGGAAGATTTCTTCGATCTGCTGTTCTTTTCGGATGTTCTCATAATAGGTATAGAGTACAGGATCCACTGCCTCCAGAAATTCAGCGAAATTCAAAGGAGCCAGATCCAACAGATTAACCATACCGACGGGATAGGACTTGGGCTGTGCTAAAAGTGTTCCCAGAAGACTGCCGGCTGCCATGACGTGATATTCATTGGCTTTTTCCTTAAAATATTTCAGTGCATTCAATGCCTGTGGACACTCCTGAATCTCGTCAAAGATGATCAGGGTTTCTGCAGGCATGATTTTTTCATTAGCGATGAAGGAAAGAAGTTCAATGATACGATGAGGATTTTTGTTGGTTTCGAAAATGGACTTTAATTCGTCTTCCTCATCAAAGTTAAAATAGACGTAGTTTTTATAGTATTTTTTGCCAAACTCTTTCATTAGCCATGTCTTGCCGACCTGACGGGCGCCGCGTAGTACCAGTGGCTTACGATCTGCATCATTTTTCCAGTTTGCCATATCCAGAAGTGCATTACGTTTCAATTTAATCACCTTCCTTCCTTGTCTGACAATACTATAACACATTTTTCTTTAAATTATTTCGAGAAAAAACACATTTTTCTGAAAAATAATCGCGAAATATACACGTTTTTCTGGAAGAAAATAAGAAAACAGACACATTTTTCCCCAAAAATCTTTTTCACCGTCTACGGTATTCTCCGGGCGTCATGCCGACGGCTTTTTTGAAATGGGTGATAAAACTGGCCTCATTGGGGAAACCGACCAGTTCGCCGATCTTGCAGCCGGGGATCGAGGTTGCATCCAGCAGATTTCGGGCCTGTTGGATGCGCAGCGTATAGATATACTGCTTCGGTGTGTAACCGATATGCTGCTTAAAAGTACGTATCAGATAGTATTTACTTGTATGACTGATCTTTACCATTTCTTCCAGTGTTACATTCTCATGAAAATGTTTGCCCAGATATTCCTGTAAGATCTGCACACCATAGGGGATGACTTTCCTGCTATGAGTATTTTCAGATCTTTTCGTCAGAATATCCAAAAGCAGTTGCTGAAGCTTTACGGAACATTCCAAACATCTGCATATGGAGGGAGAAAGTGCTGCATGCAGCACTGCTTCCAATGCGCATTGGTATTCCTCCTGCACTTTGTAATGAAATACCGGTGAAGCGTTTTCAAAATAGGTGCGGTACAGAGGTGCAGCGAGCTCGCCGCCAAAGTGCAGATCGCTGTGTGTCCATTGCGTGGTGCCCGTGCGGTAGGTATGGGACTTGTGGCAGTCGATCAAAAAGCCGTCACCGGCTTCCAAGGCATAGGTATGCCCCTCATATTTCAGAATGCCATTGCCTTCATAGGTGAAAAGAAGCAGATACGAGGCGAAATTCTTCCGGGTGGTGAAGTAGTTCCCGGTGGATCTCATATAGGAAAAGGTCTGCGGATATAGGGTAAAGGGGGATTCTTCTTCCTTTATCGGGGGCAGTGCAAGAACAGAAGTGCTGCCCTCGATCCTGAAATCTGCTTCTGTGATGGCAGCCAGATCGGATTCATTCAGCTCTGACTTGGTGATGGTAGCAGCCGTATAACTTTGTTCCAGTGTATGCATAGGAAGTTCTTTGAACATATCAGCATGATTCCCTTCTCCTCAGTAGATTTACAGGGCAATTTTCAGCAGTATTGTAGCAATAAAAACGCTTATTTACAACGCTTTCCCAAGATACAATAAGAGCAAGAAAGGTGTATGTGTTACAGCACATCCACCAGCCGGGCGGCAGATGTCCGTCTGCTGTGAGGAGCAGAACAAAAGCCATAGCACAGATCAGACAGGGCCAGGCGGCAGGTATCTGTCTGCTGCGAGAGCAGAAACAGGCATGTCGCTTCGTAAATTATAGGGGGAAACAAGCAAATGGAGATTACAGCATTCAAAACACTGCACATGACGAATCCGCTTGGGATCGGTGTAACGCCATACTTTTCGTGGAAACTGTGCAGTGACCGCCCCGATACGGTGCAGACGCAATATCGTCTGACGGTAACGGAGCCGGAGGGGCACATTGTCATGGATACTGGTACGGTGGAGAGTAATAAAAACACTTACCTTTCATATGCGGGAGAGCCGCTGCGCTCCCGTTGCCGTTATACCGTCAGGGTTGCGATACAGGATAATTACGGAAACAGCGCCGAGGGCGGGGGATGGTTTGAGACAGCGCTTTTGTCACCGGAAGAATGGAGCGCCCGGTGGATCGCACCGAAGAAAAAGGCAAAGCCGAGCAAAAAGGGCTTTGGAAAGGGGCGTCCGGCTACGATGTTCCGACAGAACTTTACCGTGGAAGGGGAGGTCGTTTCCGCGCGCCTGTATGCCACCTGCCACGGAATCTACGAGGTGTATCTGAATGACAAGGCGCCGGATGAGCGGGTTTTTGCGCCGGAGCATACCGTATATGAAAAGTACCTGTGCTACCAGACCTATGACATTCTGCCGTTGCTCTGCGCAGGCCGCAATGCCATCGGTATGGTCGTTGGCGATGGCTGGTATCACGGGCCCAATACAAAGCCCAACATGAAAACAGACAACCAACCCGCGGCACTGTACCAAATCGAGTTAGTTTACCGGGATGGCAGTCGACAGGTGATCGGTTCGGATAACACGGCCGTTGTTTCCGACGGCCCGGTGCGCAGTGCCGACCTGTTCGCCGGGGAACGGTACGATGCGCGCAAAGAACAGCCGGGCTGGAGCAAGGCTGACTTTGACGCTGATGCATGGAAACCGGTTGCCGTAAAAAAGTACAGCTTTGAAAATCTGAAGGCCCAGATTGGGGAACCTGTCCTGCGGGTGGCCCGTTGCAAGGCAGTCAGTGTGCAGACTTCTCCCAAAGGGGAGACGATCCTGGATTTCGGGCAGAATTTGGCGGGCTGGGTGCGGGTTGACATCCATTTGAAAAAGGATCAGACCCTGCGAATGGAACACTGCGAGGTTCTGGACAAAGACGGAAATTATTACAACAATATCATGTCGGCAGCAGGCGTGGGCGGCTGTGATCAGATAGATGAATATATAAGCGACGGAGAAGAGAAAATCTTTGAACCCCGGTTCACATACCATGGTTTCCGCTTCGTGCGACTGACCATTGACGGCAAGGCACCGGACCCGGAGACAGTAAATCCTGAAGCTTTTACGGCCATTGCTCTTTCCACACAGAAAGAAGAGGTGGGCAGCTTTGCATCTTCGGATGAGATGCTGAACCGGCTGTATGAAAATATTCGCTGGTCCCAGCGGGCCAATATGTTGTCCATTCCCACCGATTGCCCCCAGCGTGAGAAGGCCGGTTGGACGGGCGATATGCTGGTCTATGCCAAGACGGCTATGTTAAACGAGGATTGCACCGTGCTTTTTAGCCGCTGGCTGTACAATATGCAGTGTGACCAGGATCGTTACGGCATCGTGCCCATGGTGGTTCCGGAAGACGGAAGCTATCCGCTGACAGGCAAGCTCCTGCAGCTAAGCAACGGCGGCAAGGGCAAAGGCACCTCTGCAGGCTGGGGGGACGCAGCGGTCATGGTGCCGTATTCCATGTACGAAGTCACGGGCAATACCGAGATCCTGAAGCAGCAATATTATTGTATGCGTCGCTGGGTCGACCACATCATCCGCGAGGCTGCGGATCGTAAACCCAAAGACTGCACTCGCCCGGAGGAAATAGAGCGGTATCTTTGGGATACCGGCTATCATTACGGCGAGTGGCTTATTCCCAGCCAGAACAAAAACGGCCTGGACATGAAAAAGCTGGGCGCCATCATGAAGCAGAGTGCTGCTTATACAGCGCCGATCTTTGGCTGGCTGTCCGTTTCCACCTTTGCGGAAATCGCCACGATCCTGGCGAGGGAGACCGAGGATAACGCCCTGTATGAGGCGGATGTTCAAAAGTACTGCCCCATTGCCGACAAAATGAAAAATGCCATCCGGAAAGGTGTTATAGGCCCCGACGGCTGTATGACTGCCGACTTAATGGGCGCCTACGTTCTGCCCATCTATTTTGAACTTGTGCCCGAGGAACACAGGCAAACATTTGCAGACAACCTTGTGGAGTCCATTGCGAAGAATGACGGCTGCATGGACACTGGCTTTCTGGCAACGCCGTATCTATTGTTTGCACTGGATAAGATCGGCCGGACTGACCTGGCTTTCCGGCTTTTGTGGCAGACAAAGTGCCCTTCGTGGCTGTCGGAGGTCGCCCAGGGTGCTACCACCATTTGGGAAAACAACTTCGGCTATGATGCTGAGGGCAATCCCGGTTCGCTGAGCTTCAATCATTATGCGTTCGGCGCAGTGGCAGACTGGATCTTTCAGCGGGAGGCAGGCATCATCCCGCTTTGTCCCGGTTTTTCCAGGATCCGCATCTGTCCGAGTCTGGATGGCAGACTGACCGGCTGCAAACGCACGTTTCAGTCCATGCAGGGAGAGATCGCCGTGGAGTGGAAACGGAAAGGGGAAGATTTTACGCTGGACGTGACTGTTCCCTGCAACACAACGGCACAGATTATTCTGCCGGACGGCGAGGAATTTACTACGGGAAGTGGGAGGTATCATTATGGCTGTAAAGTATCCGTACAGTAATGAATTGAAAGCAAGTGCCGTCGGCACGGAGTATGATATGTGTGAGTTAGCCTTGAGCGGCAAAATGGATTTTGCAGCTAAAGTGCTGAATTTCCAGACAGATACCTTTCGTCCTAAAAGGGCCCACAAGCAGATAGGCAGCTATCCGCTGCGGGACGGACAGAGCGGAACCTATTATGCTTTTACACCAAAGGAAACCAAACCGCGTTATCCGGCGATCCTTTATTATCACGGGGGCGGGTTCATGTTTCCCGTGCAGAAAGCTATGATGCAGAACAGCGAACTCTTTGCCTTCGAATGCGGGGTAAAGGTATTTCTGCCTGACTATCGGTATGCGCCTAACGTCTCCTGCAGAGAGGTGGTGGCAGACTGCTGTGATATGCTGCAATATGTGTTTGAAAATGCGGAAGAATTGCAGGTAGATACCCAGCGCGTGATGCTTTACGGTGACAGCGCAGGCGGCTGTCTGGCGGCCTGTACCGCCATCTGGAACCGGGACCACGGTCATTATCCGCTGCGGGGACAGATGCTGATCTATCCGGTCTGTGACTGCGACTCCTATAAATATCCGTCTATCGACGAATATGCCTATGCGGTGTGGAGCAGGAAAGCCAATGCATCCATGTGGAGACTGTATTTTCACAAGGGCGTGGACCGCATAGAGGAGGTCGTGCCGATGAAAAATGACTGCCACGACCTGCCCCAGGCTTATGTCGAGCCGCAGGAAATGGACGTACTGCGGGATGAAGCCATCGCCTATGCCAACAGGTTGAAACGCTGCGGCGTCGCTGTGGAGTGCAACCTGATCGGCGGATCTTTCCACGGCTTTGATGCACAGCTGAAAAGCCCTTTGGTAAAACGGGTTTTTGCCCACCGCTGCGAAGTGATCCGGCGATGGCTGGCGTCTGAACTGTAACCTACGACAGGGTAGATTAGCACATCACAATATGGGAAGATAATTAATTCTTTCGTAGAGAAAAAGGATAAGTATAATACGGTAGCGATGTATATTCTGATTGCTAGATACATCCCTACCGATCTTCCTCATATACCACGCCCCACAGCCGGCGCAGGCCGTCCATCAGCTGCATGACCGCTAAGGTATTGGTCAGGGGATGGCGGTCGTTTTGGATCTTTCCGGCCCGGATGCAGTCAGTGACTTCCCGGATCTCGTACTCATAGCCGTTGCAGGGGAAGGGATAGGAGAACTGCTCCGTCACCTCCTGAAATACAGGCGTGATGCCGGCAACACTTGCCTCTGCTAAGGAGATGGGCGTATTGGTATCCGGGTGCATGGGAAGATACCGGGTCATGGTAAATGAGTCCGGCGCGTAGCAGCGGGGAAAATACAGCTTGCCGTACTCACCGCAAACAAGGCCGTCCTGCCCCGTCTCAAAGCGGACAGAGGAGGAGAGCTGGCAGAGAATGTCCTGGTTCCAGCCTTCCGCATTGGGCTCATGGTAGAGAAATTCAATATCGTTCACTTCATCTACGCCAGTGCTTCCCACGGAAGCAAACCCCCGCATCTCATCGGGCATGCGGCCCATCATGGTAAGGGCAAAGGTAATGGGATAGATGCCCACATCCATGACAGCGCCGCCGCCCAAGGCGGTATTGAAATAGCGGCTCTGAGGATCAAAATCCGGATTGGCACCGCCGAAATTGGCGCGGATATAGCGGACCTTTCCGATGGCACCTTCCTGCAGCAGGGATTTTGCCTTGGAAATGGCGGGAAGAAACCGGGTCCACATAGCCTCCATGCAGAATAATCCTTTTTCCTGAGCCAGTTCCATGACCTGTGCAGTCTGGCGGGCGTTCATGGCAAAGGGCTTTTCGCACAGCACATGTTTATCAAAAGCCAGACAGAGCAGTGCCAGTTCTGCGTGAGTGTTATTGGGAGTGGCGATGTAGATGATGTCTATGTCGGGGGCGGCAGCCAGCTGGGCTGGGGTGTCGTAGACCTGTATTTCGGCAGATGTCTCCTCTTCATTTCTGCATGCGCCGGATTCCTGCAACTGCGCGGCAAAATCCTCTGCATGCTTTCTGCTGCGGCTGGCGATGCCTGCGATCTGAGCATCCTCCACGGTCAGAAGGGCCTTGGCAAAGGCGTGGGCGATCCGTCCGGTGCCGATGATGCCCCATCGAAGGGGGCGGCTTTGTAAAGCGGTAGATTCCATGGTGGTATTTGTATCCTTTCCTGCGATTATCTATGAAAAATCCTTAAAGAATTCAGTTCATCTTAATGTCTATCATTATAGCATGAGGATAAATTTCCACGGATAAATTCTTCATAGGATAAATTTCCATAGATACTTTATCCTATGATAACGATCCGGTGAAAAAATGCATAAAATTATGAAACGAGAAAACCAGACAGGCAAAATCACGAAGAGACGCTCTTCCCCGCATAATTCTTGGGGGAGATGCCGGTCTCTTTTTTAAATACCTTACTGAAATACAGAGGATCCTCATAACCTACCGTGGCGGCCACTTCCTTGACAGAGGGAGCATCGGGGGCGGAGAGAAGATCTTTGGCCCGCTCTATACGCAGAGAGGTGATGTACTCGGAAGGCGTGACTTTGCGGTAATCCCGGAAAAGCTTGCTTAAATAAGCAGGGGTAAAGCCGAAGTCTTTGGCAATGGACTGGGTGTTGATGGCATCCATATAATGTGCCTGAATGTAGTGGTCTACCTGCACCAGCAGGCTGGTCTTGCTGTTTTTGATACTGCTTTCGTTGGCAATGGTGGCGCACAGATCCTCAAAGATGGAGAGGAGACTTTCCTGCAGTTCCTGCCAGGAACCGGAGAGTAGGAGCAGATCATCGATGACATCGTTATAGAGCATATCCCGCAGGGCGCTGTACTGGAAACTGGCGACGGCGCACTCGGAAAAAAGGGTATGAAACAGCTGATACAGGGTCTCCTGGGTAACAGGCGAGGAGCGCAGTAAGTCAAAAAAGGTATCACTTTCCCGGCGAAGCAGATCCATCCTGCAGGCGGCGAGATGGGAGGCCAGGCGACGGATGGTATGCAGCAGGGCCTCATGCCTCTCTTTGGAAAGAGGCAGCGGATCAGTTACTTCCTCCAGACACAGCAGAGAGGAAGAGGCAAACAGGATATGATGGCTGATGCATTGACTGAGCTGCCGGATGGCGTCATTGATGGTGGACAGACCGATGGTACGGTTGCTGATGACCATGGTGATCATGGAAAAATCACTGCAAAGATCCCGGTAAAGCATTTGCCACAGGCGGTTTATGTTTGACAGCTGTTCCTGTGAAAAGGAGAAAAGCACAAAGCAGCTGTGGGTGTTGGCATCCCGGATCATCCACCATTTCTGATAGAAAGAGGCGTGGGTGTTTAAGAGCATTTCCAACTGCCTGAAAGAGCTCTTCTCCTGCAGCTCCGGGCAGACGTATTCCGTCCGGTACGTAAATTGTCCGAAATTCAAGAGCAGGATCCGATATTCCATAGCGGGATCTCCATTGTCCCGGGGCAGGGCGCAGGAGACCGGGACATCGGGACTTTTGACGGTAGTGCCGGCAATGGTTTGCAGACAGGTCTGTTCGTAGGCCTTCTGCAGCAGAAGCCGCAGCTCCTCCTCGTCAATGGGCTTGGAGATATAGTCCATGACATGCATCCGCAGCGCCTGCTGGGCATAGGTGAACTCATTAAAACCTGTGAGAATGGAGCAAAGGATCCGGGGATGTTTTTGCCGGACATAGGCGATAAGCTCTAAGCCGGTCATAATGGGAATCTGGATATCCGTCAGCAAAAAGTCGATCTCGTCTCCTCTTTCATCAATGATCTCCCGGGCATGCTGTCCGTCCAGCGCCGTATCCAGAATATGATAGGGCTCTCCAAAACCAGTGATATAATGTGTCAATTCTCGCAAGATAGGCGGCTCGTCTTCTACTAATAAGATGTTCATACTTTCCTTTCTACGCCGCAGCTTGTCTGCGGCACCGTGAGGAGAATTTCGCGAAGGCGAATTCTCCGATGCGATTTTGAAAGAAATGCCATCAGGCATTTCCTCCAAGTTTATTCATTTCTGATATAAAACCATATTACGGTCCCACGCTCCCCGGCTGGTGTGATCTCATACGAAAACCGGTCATGAAAGAGCATCTTCATACGCACCAAGGTGTTGATCAGTCCCATGCCGCCCAGTGTCAGGTTGGGAATGGAATCGGAAGGGTGCGAGAGGAATTCATCCACCCTTTCCTGAAGAGCAGCGGCGGCTTCCTGGGAAAAACCGGAGCCGTTGTCACAGATGGAGATCACATGTCTGTCCTCTTCCACATAGGCTTTAAGGTCGATATTCCATACAGGAAGCACCTGTTTAAATCCGTGCTGGAAACAGTTCTCCAGCATAGGCTGGATAGAGAACTTGGGAATGGTAAAATGTTCCGCATCAAAGTCTTCACTGATCCGGATGGTATACGTAAAGAGATCCTCATAGCGGGTTTTCATAAGCTTTAAGTACAGCTCGGCATGGTGGAACTCCTGGGCGGCTGTGGCAGACTCCTGAGAATAGGCGGCAATATACCGCAGCATACCGGCCAGATAATTGCAGGTGGTGCTGACCTGGGCGGTATTTCCTTCCATTGCCTGTACCTTAATGACCGTCAGGATATTATACAAAAAGTGGGGATTCATCTGGGACTGCAGGGCGATCATATTAGCCTGCATCTCGTAGGTGCGGCTTTTGATGCTCTCCTCCATAGCCAACTGCAGTCTGTCCATCATTTGGGTAAAGGCATCGGTGAGCTGGGCAAATTCATCCGGATAGGCCTGCAGGTCCATATGCAGCTGGGGCTGAGCTAAGGTGATGGCGTGGACCTTTTCCGTCAGATCCACCAGGGGCTTGGTGATACGGCTGGTGGTCAGGCGGATGATCTGGAGACAGCATAATAAGGCAGTTATGTAAAAAACAATGATATAAAAGCTTAAAGGTGCCAGAAGCCGCAGCACAGAGGCCAGGGGTCTTGACAGCGCCAGGGTAAAGCCGTTTTGCAGGGGCTGTTTCGTGCGCAGACAGAAGGAAGCAGCGGGATCAAAACCGGCGGAGCTGCAGATCATACCACCGTCACTGTCATAGAGGGCATACTCATAGAGATGGGATTCATCCTGCATCAGGTCACGGAAGTATTTCACCGGGCACTGTATCTGAATGACGCCGGTGGGCACATTGATATAGGAGGCATGGTAGATATTTCGATAAAGGGAAATGGTTCTTTCTCCCTCCTGGCTCCAGATATCCGTCTCCGGGCAAACGAGGGCGCCGGCAGTATCGTGAACAGGCAGTGCCTGATACCAGATCCCGTAATCTTCATCCGTAAGGATGGCATTGACGGCACTCTGATCATAGGAAAGGCCGGAGGAGATAAAATTGCCTCTGGCATTGTAAAGGGTGATGCGAAATCTGGATACGGAGTTGGGGATCATGGCGGTCAGCAGCCGGGGCATGATCTTGTCAGAGACGGTATTGTTGGTGATGCGGGAGGAGCTGGCGGTGGTAAAGACCGAGATCACATCCGTATCCGTAGAGACGGCAATGGCCACGCTGTCCATATTTTCCAACAGGTTTTCTATTTCACTGCCGGTGCGCACGGCGATATTTTCCATATTGGAAACGGAGTCTTTGTAGAGACTGCGGCAGGCGAAGGCCAGGAAGAGAACGGACAGGATCCCCCAGAAGATGGTAATGATGATCGTGATGGTTCGAAATAACCTTCCCTGAAAGTTGCTGTGCATGATGTTCTCCATTCTGTCAACTGTTCACATTGTATCGCCTGTGTGATTATCTTCCTCTATATATAGTCATTTTCCCCATGTTTAACACAATGTCAATCAATTCCATGAAATTCGCAACTTTTGTAAATATTCCATATTTCGAGAAGGTTTTTCCATTCTGGAAGAGGAGAAGTCCTTCTAAAATAGCAAGTGATGAGGCCGAGATCAAAATGAAAAATGAAACAAATGTAACCGGAAACAAGAAAGTTGATCGAAAGAAAAGAAATGCGGCAGTGGTTTTGTGCATAAGTATCCTGCTTTCCGGGTGCCTTGGTGGACAAGGGAATGGGGCAAAGCAGACAGAACAGACAAAGCAGACAGAGCAGACAGAGCAGAAAGTGCAGTCAGCCCAGACAGCGCAGACGCAGCCGGAAAAGAGCCGGTATGAAGCATTACAGGGCAAACGCATCTCCTTTCTGACCAGCCGGAGTAAGTATTACAGCGAGTATCAGGAAATGGCGGATTACATCCTGGAAAACTATGGCTGCGATGTGGAGTTTCAGATCGTGCCGGATAATGAATATCCGTCTTTTCTGCGGCTTAAGCTTATGACAGCCCAGACCCCGGATGTTTTTGAGTACAACTGTCCGATCCAGAATGCGGAGATCGATGTGCAGGAATACTGTGAGGATCTGTCACAGGAATCCTGGGCCGGCAGACTGGTCAACAGGGAGGCTGTGGAGGATCCGGAAAACGGAAAACTCTATGCCATGCCTAAGCAGTCCATGTCCGGCATCATGGCGGTCTACTACAACAAGGGGGTGCTGGAAGCATGTGGTATTACAGACCCTCATCCCCGGACCTATGAGGAATTTCTGGAGATACTGGATCAGATCCGCCGAAAGGGCAAGGGGTGTGTTCCTTTCTATGAGTCCAATGGTGATAACTGGACGACCCAGATCTTTGTGACAGAGGGTTTTCCGGTGTCGCTGGGAGAAGACAATGAAGCGATCTTTGCTTCTCTGCAGGAAGGAAGTCTTAAGTGGCAGCAGGTGCCCCAGTTTCGACAGGTGCTGGAGGAATATCTGGAACTGATACGGCATGGCTACATAAACAATGATCATCTCTCTGCGAAATACGAATCCATGATCGAGGCAGTGGGAACAGGAAAGGCGGCCATGGCCCTGACTACAGAGCAGGCGGCGGCCAGAATCTGTGCCGATCATCCGGAGACGGAAATAGGTGCTTTCGTCATTCCTTTTCTGGATCAGGATATGCTGGCGGTGAGCAAGTCCATTCAGGGCCTTTTCGTGCCAAAGAGTGGTGAGCAGGTGGAGATCACCAAATTATTCCTGGAACTGTGGTCCCAGCCGGAGGTGCAGAATATCTATTTTCGCTCCCAGAAGGAGGCACCCGCTTTTGCGGATACAGAGGCGGACAATGTGCTCTCCTGCGTAAGGGAGCTGGAGGAGAACTACATCCGGACCGGCAAATACTGCAGACAGATGAACGACCAGCTGGCGGAGTATGCGCCGGCGGTGCAGAACATGTGGCCCTGGTATGTACAGATGGTGAGCTGGCGCGTTACACCCCAGGAGGTGCTGCGGCAGTTCCAGCAGGAAATGGATAATTATAGAAAGGAGCAGGGAAAGTAGGTGGAAAAGTTAGAAAGAAGGAGCAGATAGCCTCATAGCCTTTCTTTCAAACCACATTGATGTGGCAAACGTCATCAATGCGGAGTGTATCGGAGAATTCGCCTTCGGGGAAATTCTCCTGACAGTGCCGCAGATAAGCTGCGGCATAGGAGGTAAGGATGATCAAAATTGGGAAGTATGAATTTAAGAAGGAACGGCTGACGGTGACACTGCTGGCTATTCCGTTTCTGATCTTTGTTTTTGCTTTTTTCTATGTGCCGTTATTTGGCTGGGTGCTGGCTTTTGTGCAATACAAGCCGGGCCTTAATATCTTTCAGTGTGAATTCAAGGGACTTTACTATTTCCAGCTGATCTTTAAAGAATGGAAAAAATTCTCCCAGGTATTGCAGAATACGCTGGCGATCAGCTTTTTAAGTATCTTGTGTGCACCGCTGCCGGCTATCTTTGCCATCTTCCTGTCGGAGCTTCGCTCCAACAAGTTTAAAAAGGTGGTGCAGACCATTACCACGATCCCCAACTTCGTGAGCTGGATCATCGTCTATGCCCTGGCCTATGCACTGTTTTCCTCCGAAGGCGTGGTCAATAACGTGCTGCTTTCCACGGGACTGGTCAGCAAGGCCACCAACCTTTTGGGCAACAGTGATGCCACCTGGTTTTTCCAGACCTTTCTGGTGGTATGGAAGACCATCGGTTGGAATGCCATCATCTATTTTGCAGCGATTGCCGGCATAGACAGCGAGCTCTATGATGCCGCCAGCGTGGACGGCGCCGGCCGTTTCCAGAAAATGCTGCACGTGACGGTACCCGGCATTGCCTCTACTTTCTTCGTGCTTTTGCTCTTACAGATCAGTAACCTGCTTTCCCAGGGCACGGATCAGTACCTTGCTTTCTACAACAGCATGGTAGCAGACAAGATCAATGTCCTTGATCTGTATGTATATCGGTTGGGACTGGTTACCCAGGACTACTCCTATGCAACGGCGGTGGGTATCTTCAAATCCGTGATCAGTATCATCCTGTTGATGAGTGCCAACGGTCTTTCCAAAAAGCTGCGCGGCGAGAGTCTGATCTAGGAAAGCTAACGCAGACGATCTGCGGCATAGGGAGGTGTCTATGAAAGCAATGACAATAAAACAACGGGAAACGCATAAAAAGACAAGCACCGCCGACAAGGTATTCAACGGTGTGGTCTACGTGGTCATGATCCTTCTGGCCTTTATGTGCTTCTATCCTTTTTACTATGTATTTATTTATTCCATCAGTGATCCTGTACTGGCACAGCAGGGCGTGACACTGCTGCCCAAGGGATTTTCGCTGATCAATTACCAGAAGGTCATACAGTTGGACGGCATTGCCCAGTCCTTTATGATCTCACTGGCCAGGACCGTATTCGGCACGGCCATCACCGTAGTGGCCTGCTCCTTCTTCGCCTACCTGGTGACCCAGAACCTTTATGCCAGAAAGGTGATCTATCGGTTCGTGATCTTTACCATGTACTTTAATGCGGGGCTGATCCCTATGTATCTGACCTACCGCATGTATCATCTGACCAATACCTTCTGGGTATACATTATTCCCTCCGCGATCTCGGCTTACTACATCGTATTGCTGAAGACCTTTATCGAGGGTATCCCGGAATCGCTGGCGGAGTCGGCGAAGCTGGACGGAGCAGGGGTGATCACCGTATTTTTCAAGATCATTTTCCCCCTTTCCAAGCCTATCCTGGCTACCATCACGGTATTTGCCGCCATCGCCCAGTGGAATAACTGGTTTGACAATTATATCTACGTGCAGAACGACGCCTTAAAGACCATGCAGCTTATGCTCTATGATTACCTGAACCAAGCAAGCCAGCTCTCCCAGATGAGCACCAGCTCCCTGCAGCACGGTGCAGCGGCAGCCACCCAGGTGACAGCCCAGGGCGTGCGCATGACCATCACTATGGTGGTGACCATCCCGATCCTGTTGGTCTATCCCTTCATGCAGCGGTATTTTGCAAAGGGCATTATGTTAGGCGCTGTCAAAGGCTGAGGTTACTTTCGTCAAGGGGTGAGGTTACTTTCGTCAAAGGCTGAGGTTACTTTCGTCAAAGACTGAGGTTGCTTTCGTCAAAGGCTGAGGTTACTTTCGTCAAAGACTGAGGTTGCTTTCGTCAAAGGCTGAGGTTACTTTCGTCAAAGACTGAGGTTGCTTTCGTCAAAGGCTGAGGTTACTTTGCAGGCACAGGCCTGTGGAGCGATATATTTTAAGTGCCGCGGGCAAGCTGCGGCCAAAAGGGCAAAGTTTTCAGAAATGTCAGATGACATTTCTGAAAATGCCGGGAATACCGCTGGCGGTATCCCCGGGGGTTACATCGGAGAATTCGCCTGCGCGAAATTCTCCTCACGGTGCCGCAGGCAAGCTGCGGCAAAAAGGAGGAACTATGAGGAAGAGATTAGTTACGAAGATCGCTGCGGCTGCTGCGACAGCAGCTATGGCCGCGTCTCTGCTGACAGGCTGCGGAGGTGCTTCCGGCACGACCCAGACCGCTGCAGGGGATGAGACCACGGAATCGACAGACAGCAGCGCGTCCGTCCAGGATGACGGCGTGGTGACACTGACCATTCTGGCACAGAAGCTTTCCAGTAATGTAACAGATTATCCTGACACTCATGTGCTGCAGGAGATGGCCAATAAGATCGGTGTAAAGCTCAGCATCGTAGAGGCAGATACGGATAAGTACAATGTCATGCTGGCTTCCGGTGACGGCTTTGATCTGATCCTGGCGCCTACCACTAAGTTCACGGAGTTGATCGAAGGTAATATCGTACAGCCCATGGACAGCTATCTGGAGGCATACGGCCAGGACATGACAGCCAATGTGCCGGATACGGTAGAGTTCAGTAAGGGTGCCTGGAGTAACGGCACCGGAAGCCTGTACTTCATGCCTATGCAGGTAGGTGTGGATGCCAACGGCGCTTATCAGCAGATGGGACTGCTCACCAGATGGGATTACTACAAGGAAATGGGCTGCCCGGAGATCAATGACCTGGACGAGTGGCTGCAGCTTTTGGCAGATATGCAGGCAGCACATCCCACCACAGAGGACGGCCTGCCGGTTTACGGCGTTTCCATGTTTACGGACTGGAACGTATGGTGCTATAAGTATCCCCTTGCCTGCGTACTTGGCTACAATGAGTTAAGCGGCGCAGCCAGTGGTCTGTATAAGCCTTCCACCATGGAATATGAAAACCTCTATGCCAAGGACGGCCTTTTCTGGGCAAGCGTAGAGTACTACTATAAGGCAAATCAGCTGGGTATCCTGGATCCCGATGCCTTCATTACCAAGTATGACGACTTCACTGCAAAGGGAACCAACGGCCAGCTGCTGACCGCTCCGGCTTACTGGGCTACAGGCAATTTCAATGCGGATCATTCTGATGAGGCAGTGGGCTTTGCAGAGATCCCTACCACATGGGCAAACCAGTGGGGCAACACAGATTATAAGGCAGGCTGGGTAGACAAGTGCCTGGGCATCAGCGCAAAGACCGCCAATCCGGAAAAGTGCATGCAGTATATCAACTATATTTTCTCATATGACGGCGCCCGTGAGCTTTACAGCGGCGTAGAGGGCGTGGATTATACCGTAGAAGACGGTGTGCCGGTACTGACCCAGGAGAGCAAGGATCTGTACGTGGCAGGCGGCGATGCCTGGAAGGAAAGCGGCCTTGGCTTTGACTGCAATATCACAGGTCTGCAGCAGTATGCGGTAGATCCCGACGACGGCAAGACACTGAACCTGTTCATGGATCCCGATATCTATCCGGAGATGCTCAATACCGCCCAGAAGGATTTCTGTGAGTACTATGGCGTAGATTATCCCCAGGAGATCTTTGACCAGTATCGTGAAAAGTACGGCACCACCGACCAGAGCGGCACTGATGCCTTCAATGTAGCGCTGGTAGAGGCAGCACCGGATGACATCACCCGCATCGAGGCAAGCCTGCAGGAGACCGCGATCTCTGCTGCTTCCAAGCTGATCCTGGCAGCAGATGATGCAGAGTATGCACAGATCAAGGCCGAGACCGAGGCAGAGTTCGAGGAGATCGGACTGCAGGAAGTCATCGACTGGTATACCAATGCATGGAATACCGCTAAGGAGCAGGCTGCACAGTATAAGTAAGTGAAAGTAAGGTCCCGATACAAAGGGAGCTTATGCGGCATATAACCTATAAGGGAAACCAATAGTCTGAAGGGGCGACGGGAATAGGGTATTCTCGCCGTCCCTTATTAAAAATCAGAGAATTCGCCTTTGCGAAATTCTCTTCGCAAAGCCACAGCAGGCTGTGGCGTAAGGAAGAAAGTTTGAAAGAAATACCAGGTGGCATTTCTTTCAACTGGCATTGATGTCGTGATCGCCGTCAATGCATGATCGCATCGGAGAATTCGCCTTTGCGAAATTCTTCTCGCATTGCCACAATAAATTGCGGCAAGAAAGGAAAAATATGGGAGAAATGAAAGATTTTCTGACTGCGGCGGCTCAGGTAAAGCCCAGCCAGCGCCAGCTTGACTGGTACGATATGGAAATGTACGCATTCATCCACTTTGGCGTCAATACCTACACCAACCGGGAATGGGGATTGGGCCATGAGGATGAGAAAATGTTCAATCCGGAAAAGCTGGACTGCGATCAATGGGTGGCAGCCATTAAGAGTGCCGGACTTAAGGGAATGGTGCTGACGGCCAAGCATCACGACGGCTTTTGTCTGTGGCCCTCCAAGTACACGGAGCACAGTGTGAAAAACAGTCCCTGCCGGCGGGATATCGTAAGAGAGGCTGCCGAGGCCTGCAAAAGAGGGGGCATCAAATTCGGTTTTTACCTCTCCCCCTGGGACAGAACCAGCGAATACTACGGAACAGAGGCTTACAATGACTACTTCTGCGATCAGCTCACAGAGCTGCTGACGGAGTACGGGGATATTTTCTACGTCTGGTTTGACAATGCCTGCGGAGAAGGGGCAAACGGAAAAAAACAGCACTATGATTTTGATCGTTACATCGCCTTGATCCGCAAATATCAGCCCAATGCGGTGATCTTTAATGATTTCGGTCCGGATATCCGCTGGTGCGGCAATGAGGCCGGCACAGCCAGATATTCGGAGTGGGCGGTGATCCCCAAGGAGCTTTGTTATTACAGTGAGGTACAGACGGGGCCGGCACCCTTAGCAGGTGAGGGAGACCTCCGCTACCTTTACAATACCAATCAGAACCTGGGCGGCCTTTCCAATATCATGTATTCTGACGGCCTGACCTTTACCCCGGCGGAGATCAACATGTCCATCCGTCCCGGCTGGTTCTGGCATCCCGAGGAGGATCCCCACTCCCTGGAGCGTCTTTTTAATACCTATATCACCAGCGTGGGCGCCAATGCCTGCTTTCATCTGAATATTCCCCCCACCACAGAGGGACTCTTCGATGAGCGGGATGTAAAAAGACTGCAGGAATTCGGCGACCTGGTGCGCCGTGAGTTTGGAAAAAAGCGGGAAGCCGTGGTGGAGAAGGTGCAGGACTGCCCGGCCATGCAGCCTAAATACACCGTGACCCTGTCAGAACCGGTGGAGATGAGCCGGATCAAATACGTGGTGCTGCGGGAAGAGATCGCGCTGGGCCAGAGAGTGGAGAGCTTCCAGATCGAGGCGCTGACAGATGACGGAAGTCGTTATCCCTTCTACCAGGGCACCGTCATCGGCAATCGCAAGATCTGCCTGCTGACAGATCCCTTCAGCGGCCAGAATCCCCTGACCAGGACCATAGGCGGCAAAGTGCAGACTTTGATCGTCCACGTCACCGGAGCAAGAGGTGCAGTGGAGATGAAGGAGATCGCTGTTTATTAAAAAAATACTGTGACTCGTTAAGGAGTCGTAAAAAAAGTAAAATTGCGGTCAAGTCCCGTCGTGAGACAAAGATTGTGATATAATGATGAAGCGAATGAAGAAATCTTTTTCACGAAGAGAAAGGAATGTACCGTATGCGTAAAACAAAGATCGTGTGTACCATCGGACCGGCCAGTGAAAGTGAGGAAAAGCTGCGGGAGCTGATCAATGCAGGCATGAACGTAGCCAGATTTAATTTTTCCCATGGCAATCATGCAGAGCACGAGGCCAAGTACAGAAGACTGGTGAAGATCCGTAAGGAAATGAACCTTCCCATTGCCGCACTGCTTGATACCAAGGGACCGGAGATCCGTCTGCGGGATTTTAAGGACGGCAAGGTACTGCTGGAGAGAGGTCAGAAGTTTACGCTTACGACAAAGGAGATCCTGGGCGATGAGCACCGGGCTTCCATTACCTTCAAGGGACTGCCCCAGGATGTATCGGAGGGCGGTGCCATCCTTATCGATGACGGTCTGATCGAACTGCACATCGACAAGATCGTCGACACAGAGATCGAGTGTACCGTGGTAAACGGCGGTCCCGTTTCCAATCACAAGGGCGTCAACGTTCCCGGCGCACAGCTTTCCATGCCTTTTATCAGCGAACAGGATAAGAAGGACATTATCTTTGGCTGCAAGCTGGGCTTTAATATCATCGCCACCTCCTTTACCAGAACCGCAGAGGACGTCATGCAGGTGCGTGAGCTCCTTCGTGAGCACGGCAGCAAGATGAAGATCATTGCTAAGATCGAGAGCACTCAGGGCGTGGAAAATCTGGACAAGATCCTGGATGTGGCAGACGGCATCATGGTAGCCAGAGGCGACCTGGGCGTGGAAGTGCCCATGGAGGCTGTACCTGTGCTGCAGAAGCAGATGATCAAAAAGGCAGAGCACAAGGGCAAGATCGTTATCACCGCTACCCAGATGCTGGATTCTATGATTCACAATCCCCGTCCCACCAGAGCAGAGGCGACCGACGTGGCGAATGCCATCTATGACGGCACTTCCGCCATCATGCTTTCCGGTGAGACAGCCCAGGGCGCCTATCCCGTAGAGGCTGTGCGCACCATGGCTCGCATTGCAGAGCGCACAGAGGCGGATATCGACTATGCAAAGCGCCGCAAGAACCGCGTCTTTGTAGACGAAGAGGAGTGCGATATCACCACCGCTATCTCTCACGCTACCTGCACCATTGCAGAGGACGTACAGGCCAAGGCCATCATCACGGTGACCATTTCCGGCTTCACGGCAGAGAAGCTTTCCAGATATAAACCTGTCTGCCCCATCATCGCCTGCTCCATGGATGCCAATACAGCTTGCCAGACCAATCTTTACTTCGGCGTTATTCCGCTGATCATCCATCCGGAAAAGAGCGCAGAGAAGCTGTTTGAATCCGCTGTCCATCAGGCACAGTTAGCAGAGCTGGTAAAGACCGGCGATAAGGTCATCATCACAGCCGGCGTACCGCTGGGCGTATCCGGCAACACCAATATGGTGCGTGTTATTGAGGTTCCGTAAGGAGCACAACATGCCATTGGGGCTGTGATGCGTTGCAGTACAGGTACCGGTTAAACTATAGGGCGACGATGCGTTGCTGTGCAGGTACCGGCTAAACTATAGGGCGACGATGCGTTACTGTGCAGGTGCCGGCCAGGCAACAGGCTCCGCTGTCTGACTGGTGGCCGGACAATGGCGGCGTAGATCTGAATTCCTTGTAGTGGTTTTCAGAATGCCCTCAGGGTAGTATAATTACATAAGATGATAGGAAGATCCCTTTTCATCCATGCGGCGTAGGCAGCGATGAAAAGGGATTTTGTATTGCTGCTTTTTTTTGCACAGCGCCTGCAAAACGTGAACCAGCATATGAGAAACGGCACAGCTAAACACCGGGAGAATGGAAATGTACAGGATATTCTGCATCATGGGGAAAAGTTCATCGGGAAAGGATACTCTCTATCGAGAGCTGCTGCGGGATCCTGCGCTGCAGCTGCAGAAGGTCGTCATGTATACCACCAGACCACCCAGAGATAAGGAAGTGGACGGCAGAGAATATTATTTCACCTCAGAGCCTATGTTCCACGCTATGTGCAAGGCGGGCAAAGTGATCGAGCACCGGGTTTACGAGACGGTTCAGGGTCCCTGGTATTATTACACTGCTGACGACGGACAGATCGACCTTGGCAAGCATAATTATCTGATCATCGGTACATTGGACGTTTATACCGCATTGCGGGATCACTTCGGACCGGCCCATGTGGTGCCCATTCTCATGGAAGTGGATGACGGGGAGCGGCTCTCCCGGGCGCTGCGCCGGGAAAGACGTCAAAAGCATCCGCAATACGAAGAAATGTGCCGACGCTTTCTGGCAGATCAGCAGGATTTTTCCGAGGAAAAGATCCGGGCGGCGGGGATACGGCGCCGCTTCAGCAATGCTTCCATTGGTATATGCAAGGAAGAAGTGCGCCGCTTTATAGCCGGCACCGAGAAGCCTGCAGAAGATAAGAGACAGCAAGGGAAAAACGGGCAGGGAAGAGCAAGGTCGTGGCAGAAACAGCCAGCCGGAGGCGCTTTGGACAAAGGATCCACGGATAAATCACATCCGGACAAGGTACATTCGGATAAAGCACGCCGGGAAAATGTACGATCAGACAAAGTGCATCCGTACAAGGGGCATCCGGATACAGCGCATTCTGATAAAGCACATTCGGATAAAAGACATCCGGGTAAAGTGCATCCGGATAAAGGTCAGACAGACAAAACACAGCTGAACAGACCGGCTGCCCACAGGAAGAATTACAGAAACCGGAGAAATAAAAAGGGAGAAACGAATGGCTGAGCAGACACCGGGCTTTTCCGGCATTCTGGGACAGGAAGGCATCATAGAGCATCTGCAGAGAGCGATCCGCATGGGGACGGTCTCCCATGCCTATCTGCTGGTGGGAGAGAAGGAAGCGGGCCGGGAACAGATGGCAGAGGCCCTGGCGCAGACGGTGCAGTGCCGGGAGCCGGTGGAGAGAGAAGGCCGTCTGGAACCCTGCGGACTTTGTCATGATTGCCTGCAGGCCCAGGCCGGATCCCATCCGGACATTCTGCATCTGCATCACGCCAAGCCCAATCTCATCAGCGTAGAAGAGGTCCGCGCTCTGTGCGCCGATGTGCAGATCAAACCCTACCAGAGAGAGCACAAATTTTATATTATCTCCGATGCGGAAAAGATGAATGCCCAGGCACAGAATGCCCTCCTTAAGACCTTAGAGGAGCCGCCGGCCTATGCCCATCTGCTGCTTTTGACCAATGGAGAGAACCAGCTGCTGCCTACGGTCTTAAGTCGCTGCGTGATGTTAAAGATGCAGCCGGTCTCCGATGCCCGGATCGCTTCCTATCTGATGGAGGAAAAAGGCATCGCACCGGCAGAAGCAGCCCTTTTTGCCGGCTTTGCCGACGGCAATCCTGGCCGGGCACTGCAGTTGGCAGAGGATGAGGAATTCCTGAGCCTGTGCACCGATACGGCCCGGTTTCTCTTTGAATTGCCACGCATGGACAGCTACCAGCTGGCCCAGAAGGCAGCGGAGAACGGAGAGAAAAAGGAAACCCTGGATCTGTATCTGTCTTTCCTGCAAAGCTGGTACAGAGACGTGCTGCTGTGCAAAGCCTCCGGGAAGGCGGAAAACTTGATTTTTGCGGAGGATATAAAGTATAGTAAAGAAGCGGCTGCCCGTATGTCCTATGAGGGACTGGAGAAGTGCATGGAAGCCTTTGAAACGGCCCGCCGCAGGAAGAAAGCCGGTACCAGCGGAACGCTGATCCTGGAATCGCTTTTCCTTACGCTGCGCAGCTGCAGCGGTGGGCAGATATAAAAGATACTGAACGGATATAAAAGATACTGAACAGATACAAAAATGCATGAGAGTATACCGCGCGGCTATGTGGCAATAGAATCCTTGGGTTAGAATTCCCGATTTCCCTTGCAGTATAGCGGCCCGGAAATGGAGATTGTTGCATATGAAGAAAGTCATTGGTGTCCGCTTTCGCACAGCGGGCAAGATTTATTATTTTTCACCGGGGGATCTACCGGTAAAGCGGGGAAGCCACGTGATCGTAGAGACCTCCCGAGGCTTGGAATACGGCCGTGTAGTGGGTGACCCCATGGAGTTAGAGGATAAGAAAGTGCCCCAACCTCTGAAAACGGTGCTGCGTATGGCTACACCGGAGGATGAGGAGCAGGAGCGCACCAACCGCATCAAGGAGCGGGAGGCCTTCGAGGTCTGCTTATCCAAGATCCGCCGCCATGAGTTGGATATGAAGCTCATCGACGCAGAATATACCTTTGATAACAGTAAGATCCTTTTCTATTTTACAGCGGATGGCCGCGTGGATTTCCGCGATCTGGTAAAGGATCTGGCAGGGGTTTTCCGTACCAGGATCGAGCTGCGCCAGATCGGCGTCAGGGATGAGACCAAGATCCTGGGCGGTATCGGTATTTGCGGCAGAGCCCTTTGCTGCCATTCCTATCTGTCTGATTTTGTCCCGGTTTCCATCAAAATGGCCAAGGAACAGAACCTTTCCCTGAATCCGACCAAGATTTCCGGTGTCTGCGGCCGTCTGATGTGCTGCCTTAAAAATGAGGAAGACACCTACGAGGAGCTGAATAGAAATCTGCCCGGTATCGGCGATGAGGTAGAAGGTGATGACGGCCTGCGGGGCGAGGTGGAGAGCGTCAATGTGCTGCGCCAGACCGTGCGGATCCTGGTAGAAGTGGACGATGAAAAGGAATTGCACGAGTACGGCGTGGATCATCTGACGGTGCTGCGCAGACGTCGCCGGGGCGGCAATCGTCAGACCGGTGGTAAGAAGGAGAAAAATGGTGAGAATCTCTCCGGCGCTAATGAGAATTCCCAACGGGAAGACAAGGGGGAGCAGGAAGGAAAGAACCGTCAGAATCACCGGGGACATGGTGGCAGACCTGGCCGGGGTGGACAGCAAAGAGGCGAGCAGGAGCAGCAGACCCAGGCAGGCAGTGCCGGACAGCGCCCGGAGCGATCTGAGAGAGCGGACAGAGGTGAGCGTTCAGAACGACAGGATCGTGCAGACAGAACAGAACGCCTGGACCGACAGGAACGTCCGGAAAGAGCAGATCGTCAGGATAGGCAGGATCGTCCGGAGAGAGCAGATCGTCAGGATCGGCAGGAGCGTCCGGACAGAACAGATCGCCAAGATCGCCAGGACAGATATAACCGTCAGGACCGGGAAGATCGCAACAACAGAAAGAGAAAGAACGCCGCGCCCAGAAATAACGGGCAGACGGAACCGAAGCAGGATAAATAAGAGACAAAGCGGCGGCGCGGAAGGCAAATTCTTCCCGGCCGCCGTTTCCTTATGAAAAGACGGAAAAATAAGGAAGCCCATTGCCGTCAAAGGAAACTGTCTGTTGTGGTAAGACTGTAAGGAAGCTGCCTGTTGCAGTAAGGTTGTGTAGAAGAAGATCTGTCTGCGCAGCGAGATCTTACGGAAGGACATCCACCTGTTACGGCAGGGTCATGCAGAAGCGTATCTGTTTACTATGGTAAAATCATATTACGGTAAAAAGTATTACGGTAAAAAGTATTACGGCAAGAAATGTATTATGGTAAGAAATAGCAAGGCGGTAGTCTGATAGCAGATCCATATAGAACAAGAGGGTTATAACAAAGAAGCAATGGATAAAGAAACGCAAAAAGAAATCGAGAAAACCGGGTCCGGCAAACCGGAAGAAAAAATAGAATTAAAGCCGGGAGAGCGGATCGATGATCTGCAGCGAAATAACCTGCAGATCATACAGGATCCGGCGCGGTTTTGCTTTGGCATGGATGCAGTGCTGCTTTCCGGCTTTGCTGCTGCCAGAGATGGAGATAAAGTACTGGATCTGGGGACAGGCACGGGCATCATCCCGATCCTCATGTCGGCCAAGACCCGGGCGGCGCAGTTGACAGGCCTGGAGATCCAACATGACAGCGCCCAGATGGCCCAGCGTAGCGTTCGCCTAAATCGTTTAGAGGAGCGAGTAACGATTCAGGAGGGCGATATCAAAGAGGCGGACAGCCTTTTTCCAAAGGCTTCCTTTGACGTCATTACCTCCAATCCTCCTTATATGACCGGTGGACACGGCCTTACCAATCCAGAAGCGCCCAAGGCCATCGCCAGGCATGAACTGCAATGTACTCTGGAGGATCTGGTGAGAGTGACAGAGCAGCTGCTGAAGCCCGGCGGACATTTCTATATGGTGCATAGACCCTTCCGGCTGGCGGAGATCATGGTGACGCTGCACGCCCATCATCTGGAGCCTAAGCGCATGCGCCTGGTTTATCCATACGTGGATCAGGAGCCCAATATGGTTCTTCTGGACTGCGTGCGGGGAGCGAAATCCCGGCTTACCGTGGAAAAACCTCTCATTGTCTATGAGAAACCCGGCGTTTATACACCAGAGATTTATGAGGTATATGGATATTAGGAAAGTAGTGTGAAAATACAAGGGAACGGAAAATCTTCCTGTTCAGACGTCAGACAAGTGGAAGAGTGCTGAATGGTAAGGGCAAAAGAGAATCCGGAGTTCTCATGTTCTCTTTCCCTTTTTACCCGCAGTAGTAATACTGCTCAGAAATAAGGAATAAATTGCGAAATGAACACAGAAAACAAGATCGGAACGCTTTACCTATGTGCTACCCCCATCGGTAATCTGGGAGATATCACCCAGAGAGTGCTGGATACCCTGGAGGCGGTGGATCTCATCGCGGCAGAGGATACCCGCAACAGTCTGCGGCTTTTGAATCATTTCGGTATCAAAAAGCCTTTGACCAGTTATCACGAACACAATAAATATGAAAAGGCAGAGGAACTGATCGGTCGGCTGCGAAATGGCCAGGATATTGCCGTGGTGACGGATGCGGGCACACCGGCTATCTCCGATCCCGGCGAGGTGCTGGCGGCCAGATGCATCGAGGAAGGAATCACCGTCACCTCCCTGCCCGGGGCCTGCGCGCTGATTACCGCTCTGACCATGTCCGGCATGTCCGCCAGAAGATTTTGCTTTGAGGGATTTCTTCCCACGGATAAAAAGGAGCGGCGCCGAATCCTGGGGCAGTTGGCCCAGGAGGAGAGAACCATGATCCTCTACGAGGCACCCCACCATCTGCGGGGAACCCTGGAAGAATTGGCCCAGACCTTCGGAGAGGATCGAAAGGTGACGCTGTGCCGGGAACTGACCAAGAAATTTGAAGAGGCTATGCCTTTTACCTTTTCCCAGGCTATTCTCTATTATGAAGAGAATGAACCCAGAGGAGAATATGTGCTGGTAGTGGCGGGCGCAGATCCTGCAGTGCTGCAGGCTAAAGCCCAGGAGGCCTTTCAGGAAATGTCCCTGGAAGAACATGTGGCCATGTATGAAAAGAAGGGCCTCTCCCGCAAGGAAGCCATGAAGCAGGCCGGCGCGGACAGAGGCATGAGCAGGAGAGATGTTTACCAGAAGCTGCTTAAGAATGAGAAGTAGCGTGAAAAATCTACATATCCTACGATTCGACAAACAAGAACTGCCAGGCTGGTGAGGTTTTTAATCCAGGAGGTTGATTGGAACTTAAAAAATGGTAAACAAGTGCATGATAAAAAACTTACCAAAAAGGTAATGATAATATTTGACTGTGTTTGAAATAGATGGTATATTAAATGCTGAGGTGATATGTATGAGACATCCAGGAGAAGAATTACAGAAAAAATTGAATATCAGTGGTATGTCCCGAAAAGAACTGGCTCTAAGAACTAATGTTACTGAAAAGCATATTTGTACCATTGTAAATGGTGACAAAGGTATTTCAACTGCTTTTGCGAGAAAACTTGGTTACGTATTTGAAGATTCAAAGTATTGGATGGGCTTGCAGGCCCAATACGATGCTTATCAGGCGAGACTTCAAGAAGAATTTGAAATTTCACAGGAAGAGATGGAAATCTTGAAGCCGCTACGTGATATTATGACATATTTTATCAGTTGTGGATATATGCATAATAATTGTGGTGACGCATCTAAGGTGATTCAGCTTAGAGAGTTTCTGCAGATCAGTGATTTGACGCAGATTCCAAAAATTACTTACAATGCTGCATATAGGGCGCAGCTGACAACGAATGTTAAGATTGATCCGTATGTACTCTTCGCATGGCAGCGCTTATGTGAGAAACAAACAGAGAACATTCCTGTTAAAAAGTCTATAGATAAGGAACTACTTCAGAATAATATTGAGCGAATCAAAAAAGCTATGTTCGGCAGTATTAGTGAGGGAATACAGGAAATACAGGATATTCTTTCAGAATGTGGAATTGCTTTTCAGGTTGTTCAGAACTTTAGAGGGGCTCCGGTACAGGGATTTATAAAGGAAACTGTAGATGGTCGATTAATTCTCTGTCTGACAATCCGCGGAAAGCGAGCGGACCGCTTCTGGTTCACTTTGTTCCATGAAATTGCGCATATCCTTCACGGAGATTACAAAGCAAGATTTGTTGATTTTGACTCTGTCCCTGGAAAGACAGAGCAATTGGCGGACAAGTATGCAAGCGATATATTGATACCACCTGAGAAATATCGCAAGTTTATTTTATCGAGAGACTGTACATCATGGAATCGAATCACAGCTTTTGCAGAGGCTGTTGGAGTAGAGCCATTCATCGTACTTGGCAGGTTGCAGAATGACGAGTACCTGGATTGGTCTGAATATCCGGATAAGGTTGTTCGATATAAATGGGCATAAGATAAAGCTTACGAAAGGTGGTGGTTTTATTGCTTGTAGAAGACAATAAAAAAACATCCTGCTAACCATTGCAGTGATCAGCAAGACGTTTTTCTCTGAATGTTTCTATTCAGAAATTAGGCATTTCTATTATAAAGACCTTCGGAGAAAAAGTCAAAGAATTTCTAAACCCAGTGAGTGGGGGTAGAAATGTTACGTACGATTGCATTGTCCTGATAAGGAGAGATTATTATATGCAGATTGTGACTTTTTTAACCGGAGGTATTTTTAATGAAAAAAATAACATATAAGGTAATCGGCGATGATGGTACTGTAATTCGTAAGGAAAAAGAACTAAAATACCAGCTAAACTACGGAATAGCGGATTTGTTGAATAAGGCGGTGCCAAATGATTATTATTTGCCAAATCATCATTGTGATCCAAGCGTTTATCCAGATTTCATTGCGCTGAATACTGAAAAAGCGAAGTTCCATTTGACGCCAGCTACAGCATTGGGGTTTTATTCGTATGATAAAACATTTGATAAAATCGATGGCCTATTTAATGCAATATATTATAATGATAAACGGCTGCTGAAAAAGTACAAAAATCTATATGCTAATATTAGATTTGTCATAGGACCGGACTACTCTCTTTTTGATGATATTTGGATAAATGAAAATGAAAATAGATTATGGAAAATTCGTGTGGTTATGCTGTGGTTCGTAATGGAAATCGGCGCCATTGTAGTACCAAATGCAATTTATTTATCGCAGGACAAATTACCAAAGTATCTGAGTGGGTTTGAGACATGCACAGTCATGTGTTTTAGTACAAAAGGACAGATCCGATATGCTAAAAATCGTGCACGTGTGAAGGAAACAGTGAAATATGTTGTAGATCATTTCAAACTTAAGGTCATTTTGGTATATTCCGTTTGTGGTAAAGACGAGACCTCGTTGAAACTGTTTGAATATGCTATCTCGCGTGGAATTGATGTCCGCATTGTAGACAATACATTACGCAGACAAAATCAAAGACACGTTAAAAAGGAGGTGGCAAAGTGAGTAGCGGACCTAGTATTGATGTTGCAAAAGGAGTGCCGGGGACGCAGATTGAAATAGGTCAGATTGCCAGCGAGATTACAGCAAGAGCAAATGAAAAACGCATTGCTAGGGAATTAGAGCCAGATTTCTTCGTCGGTCCAAACGGGAAAGCGCTTCCCAAGGCACTCAAAAGGTGGATTGGGACAAGCAGAAGGGAGTCGCTTCTTAGAAGAGCAAAAGATCCTAAACTAAAGAATGCTGTAAATCAGTTATATAGACCAGGTTCGTTTATTGGTGATGGTGGAACTGCCTCAGTTATCAAGTTTGAGAAAGCAACAGGAATAGGACTTGGAAGTAAGGGAAACACACATATACAAAAAGGTCGAGAATTGTTGAAATACATCGAGACCAAAATTCTAACACAGAAGACTTTATCTGCAAGTGACCGAAAGCTGGCGCAACAGTTGGCAAAATCTTTGACAAAAGCAATATGGAGGTGAAGTTGTGAAGTACGATACACTATATGATGAATTTACACAATGCTTCCCGGAAGATTTGCCTAGATTCCAGGAAATAGCGGAATGTGCCGCGGCGGAGCGCTCTGATGGTATGCATGTTATGTTTGGTATGGTGGTTATACCATTCGTGATTGAACAGTTGGAAAAGTGTAATGAGCCAAAATTGAAACGTGCTTTTGATTTTTTTGAACGTATGGCAGAAGATAATAATACAATGATTTCAGAAGTGCTTGAATTCACAGTGTTAGAGGATCTTATTTCAAGAGGTGATTCTACTCTTGAAAAATGTAAAACTTATATGGGGCAGAAAACACGTGAGCGTTGTTCAATTGTTGAAAAGTATATGATGTAATTATGTAAGCCATTAAAAGTGAGCATCATCTCAAAATCCCCCGCGTTTCTGCGGGGGATTTTGAGATGGCTGATATATAGATTGCACTTTGAAAAGGCACAAAATGGAGAATACTATGGAAAATTTAAAAAAATACCCGATAAAAGAGATCAAGAACCTTCACATCTACGGCCGTACGGCGGAGCAACCGGACAGTATTGCCCTTTTCTGGACCGGATCGGGAATAGAACTGAAGGCGAAGGGAAGTGAGCTTTGGATGGAACTGGAATCGGATTATGATCTGTATGAGGCATGGATCCGAATCCTGATCAATGGGGCAGAGATCACCAGACAGATGGTGCAAAAGGGCACTACGAAGATCTGCATCTTTCGGGGCATGAATCCGGAGGAGTGCAAGCATGTGCAGATCCTGCGGGAAACCCAGGCCATGCACGAGGATCCGGTGCAGTATCTGCTGGTGAAGGCCCTGTATTTTGACGGAGAATTTTTGTCTATCGCCAGGAATCCTTATCGCTTTGAGTTTATCGGCGACAGTATTACCTGCGGCGAAGGAACCGTGGGAGCTAAGAAGGATATGGACTGGGTACCCCAATTCATGTCGGTGTGCCCGGCCTATCCTTTCCGGGTTTCCAAGGCATTTGATGCGGATTTCCATATCATTTCCGAGAGCGGATGGGGCCTGTACTCCGGATGGGACAACGATCTGCGCCATGCCCTGCCGCCCTATTACACTAAGGTTTGCGGTATTCTGACCGGGGAACATAACCGAGCATTGGGGACGCAGCAGGAGTGGGATTTTGACAGCTGGCAGCCGGATGTGATCATCGTGAACCTGGGCACCAACGACTATTGCGGCTTTAAAGAGGCACCATTTACAGACCCGGATACGGGAAAGGTGCACAAGATGCGCCTGGATGAATATGGCGATCCCGTGGAGGAGGACGCCCGGCATGTGGTGGACAGCGCCGTATCCTTTATCCGCCTGCTGCGGGAGAAAAATCCCAATGCCTACATTCTCTGGTGCCACGGAATGATGGACATTCTGCTGGATGATATGGTGACGGCTGCCGTGGCACAGTATAAAGAAGAGAGCGGCGACAAGCAGTTAGAGTCGGTAAAACTGCCCCTGACCAATGCAAAGACCGTAGGTTCCAGACAGCATCCCGGTCCGGCAGCCCATGCACTGGCAGCAGAGGTACTGTGTGAGAAGATCAAGCAGATCGTGCCTGATAGAGGAATTTAGATAGCTAATTTACGTACGGATATGTTTCTTTTGAAGGTTGAGAGATGTCCCTGAGCCAGAATATTTTCCATCGATATCATTGCCTGAACGGCATCTGTACATTGGACAAGTAAAAAGAAAGGCAAATGCATGGCAGCAATCTGTTAAGACAACGTAAAGATTCCGGGAGGGCCGTTTGGGTCGGTGTTTATGGGGATTTTACAATCATTTCATTTTCTGCAGGTTGATTTTAAACGGTATTCATGTATAATTGGATGGTGACGGATGTCTCAAAGCCCGTATTTACGGCTTTTGAAGATAAATAATACAGAAGAAGAGGAGAACTTTGAAGATGGCAGTTATTGATTTAACAAAGTATGGCATCACAGGAACCACAGAGATCGTTCACAACCCCTCCTATGAGACTTTATTTGCAGAGGAGACAAAGGCTGACCTGGAAGGCTATGAAAAGGGCCAGGAGAGTGAGCTCGGCGCTGTCAACGTTATGACAGGTATTTACACCGGCCGTTCTCCCAAAGATAAGTACATCGTAGTGGATGAGAATTCCAAGGATACCGTTTGGTGGACCACCGACGAGTACAAGAATGATAACCATCCTATGACCGAGGAGACTTGGGCTACCGTTAAGGAGCTGGCAAAGAAGGAACTCTCCAATAAGAGACTGTTCGTAGTAGATGCATTCTGCGGCGCTAACGCTGATACCAGAATGGCAGTTCGTTTCATTGTTGAGGTTGCTTGGCAGGCTCACTTTGTAACCAACATGTTCATTCGTCCCACCGAGGAAGAGCTGGCTAACTTCGAGCCTGACTTCATCGTTTACAATGCTTCCAAGGCAAAGGTTGAGAACTATGCAGAGCTGGGTCTGAATTCCGAGACCTGCGTAGCCTTCAATATCACCTCCAAAGAGCAGGTTATCCTGAACACCTGGTACGGCGGCGAGATGAAGAAGGGTATGTTCTCCATGATGAACTACTACCTGCCTTTAAAGGGCATGGCTTCCATGCACTGCTCCGCTAACACCGATATGGATGGCAAGCACACCGCTATCTTCTTCGGTCTGTCCGGCACAGGTAAGACCACCCTTTCCACCGATCCTAAGCGTCTGCTCATCGGCGATGACGAGCACGGCTGGGATGACAACGGCGTGTTCAACTTAGAGGGCGGCTGCTATGCAAAGGTTATCGGCCTTGACAAAGAGTCTGAGCCTGATATCTACAACGCTATCAAGAGAGATGCACTTCTTGAGAACGTAACTCTGGACGAGGCTGGCAAGATCGACTTCGACGACAAGAGCGTTACCGAGAATACTCGTGTATCTTACCCGATCAACCACATTGAGAAGATCGCTTCCACCGTTAACGGCGTATCTGCAGGTCCTGCAGCTGACAACGTGATCTTCCTTTCCGCTGATGCATTCGGCGTACTGCCTCCGGTTTCCATCCTGACTCCTGAGCAGACCCAGTACTACTTCCTGTCCGGCTTCACTGCAAAGTTAGCTGGTACAGAGCGCGGCATTACCGAGCCCACCCCTACCTTCTCCGCTTGCTTCGGCCAGGCATTCCTGGAGCTGCATCCTACCAAGTATGCAGAGGAGCTGGTTAAGAAGATGGAGAAGAGCGGCGCTAAGGCTTACCTGGTTAACACCGGTTGGAACGGCACCGGCAAGCGTATCTCCATTAAGGATACCCGCGGTATCATCGACGCTATCTTAAACGGCGATGTTCTGAAGGCTCCCACCAAGAAGATCCCTTACTTCGATTTCGAGGTTCCCACAGAGCTGCCCGGCGTAGATCCTGCAATTCTTGATCCTCGCGACACCTATGCAGATGCTGCTGAGTGGAACACCAAGGCAGAGGATCTGGCAAAGAGATTCATCAAGAACTTTGCTAAGTACGAAGGCAACGAGGCTGGTAAGGCTCTGGTTGCTGCAGGCCCTCAGTTATAAGAAATACAGGGCAGCGTGTAACGTTTGACTCTGCATACTAACTTATAAAGAGAATAAAAAGCTCCGGCTTCCCAGATTTTCTGGGAGCCGGAGCTTTTTTTGGCAACTGCTTGGCACCTTTCAAGGTCAGCTATGAATCAACTGTTTACGGTTCAGTTCATGCCTGACTTGAAAGGTGATATGCTATTACGTTGCAGACTGCTTATTTCACCAGTCCTTTATCTGTCTTCTTGACATGCTTAAAGACTTCCTCGAAGCGGTTCAATGCTTCGTCGATGATTTCCGGGGTATCTGCCATGGAAGTATACAGTCTGGAGCCTGCCAAGGTCACCAGACCATTGGCCATGTAAGCAGCGCCCATGCGCTCCATGGAATCCTTGCGGACGTACATCATATCCTTGTGCTTAAGGATATTCAGCGCGGACTTGGCAAAGCTCATGGAGGAGAAGTCAAAGCTCATGGCACCGGTGCACTCTAAGTGGCAGATGGAGCCCTGGTTGTAAGCCACATAGGGAAGACCGTAGCGATCGATGAGTTCCTTGAGGCCGTCGGTAATGCGGTCACCCATCTTGCCGGCTTTTTCGCAGGCATTGGTGGCTGCGATCTCCCGGATGGCAGCAGTGCCGGCCACGCAGGAGAGGGGATTGGCTGCCAGGGTACCGCCTACATAGGCTCTGTGTTTACCGGTAGCCAGACCTGCTGCCATCAGCTCTGCATATTCTCTCTTGCCTCCTACGCCGCCGGCTGCAGGATAGCCGCCTGCGATGATCTTGCCGAAGATGGTCAGATCCGGCACTACGTCAAAGTATTCCTGAGCGCCGCCGATGCCTACACGGAAGCCGGTCACTACCTCATCAAAGATCAGCAGTGCACCGTAACGGTCGCACAGTTCTCTGACACCCTTGTTGTAATTCTTGGAGATAGGTCTGGTGCCGCTCTCCGGGCCGCAGGGCTCTACCAGCACTGCAGCAGTGCCGCCCTTTACCCGGTTTACCTTTAACAGCTCCTCCAGCATATTCAGGTCGTTGGGACGGCACTCATCCGTGGTGCCGTAGCAGCTGCCGGGAATGCCATGGGACTCCAGCAATGCTCTGGATCCGGGAATCTTCAGACCGTAGACCAGCTGATCGGACCAGCCGTGGTAAGCACCGCCGATCTTGATGATCCGCTTCTTGCCGGTGGCGATGCGGGCAATGCGAAGGGAAGCCATGCAGGCTTCCGTGCCGGAGCCCAGCATACGGAACATTTCCACATGGGGCATGTGCTTGTTGATCTCCTTGGCCAGCATCAGCTCGGATTCATGGAGCAGACCGGTGACAGGACCGCATTCTTCCAAAAGCTCCAAAACCTTCTTCCTGACAGGCTCATAATTGGATCCTAAGATGGTAGGACCGCCGGCCTGCAGGAAATCGATATACTGGTTTCCGTCCTTGTCGTAGAGATAGGCGCCTTCCGCCTTGGCCATACAGATGGGGAAGGGCTTATTAAAGGCGAGGTTGTGCTGGACACCGCCGGGGATGTAATCCTTGGCTTCCTCGTAGACAGCTTTGGAGGCTGCACATTTTTCATCGAAGTATTTTAAGACTTCCTCGTAGTAGGCATCATCTACTTCCCAGATCGGCTGACTGGTCAGCACCTTCAGCTTACGATTGATCTTCTTAGGGTTGTCCCATCTGGAAATTCCGCAGTTATTCATGTCATCTCCTTCTGCCGCAGTCTGCCTGCGGCGGCATTATTTATTTTTCTGTGCTCGTTCATTGGTATCAAGACTCTTGCCGAATACGACGAAACGATCATAGACGTATTCCAATACAAAATTGCAGGCCATGTTCAGTAAGGTAACCAGGTAGGCATTCCATAAAAGACTTTCTGCCAGGTAATTGCCGATGCAGGTGCTGGCCGGGGTGAAAACGGCATAAAACAGGGCGACCTTCAGCATGGCTGCGGGAACATTGTTGGCGGATTGAAAGGTGAATTTCCGGTTCAGTGTAAAGTTCCAGAGAACGGAAAGCACCAGGGCGATCAGGTAGCAGGGCCAGTAAGGCCATCCGGCCAGCTCATTGAGGACGGAAAAAGCCACGATCTCTATGACGCCGGCGGAGATGGAAAATAAAACAAATTTGATGATGCGAAGTGTCTCTTTATTTTTTTCAGACATAGCAAAGCCCCCTCTCCTTTGTCTGACGGTGCGTGCTGCTGTAACGGCAGCACGTCATCCTTTTTTCTGCTTGGCGTATTTGAGCTTAAAGACTGCCTCCATCAGCAGACAGTCAAAGCCGGAAAGGTCATTGCGGACATACATAGCGTCGGTGTAGCGCTTTGCCATACAGGCTTTGGCCACCAGGATGGAAAGGGCCTGGGCATCGTCCGCCGTTTTGGCGTTGATGACGCATCCTACGTGGGGCACCAGGACCGCACCGGTGCATTTCAGGGCTGCGCTGACGCTGCGGTGTCTGTTTTCCGCACAGCCGAGCCTCGCTCCCAGCATCTGAGCGATGTCATCCAGCTGGGACTTAAAGCCGCCCTGCTCTGCGGCATACAGGATGTTGTCGTCCTTGATCAGCAGGGCATAGGGCCCTAATACGTTTACGTCAAAACGAAGCTTTTGGGAAACCGGCTCGTAGCGCTGGGCTTTCAGCACGGCCTCAATGCGTCGGCGGCATACCTGCTCCAGAACCTGGGCTTTTTGCAGGGCGTCCTCTAAGTCTGTGCCGAGGATCAGGGCACCGTGATGGGCCATCAATACGATCCGGGCACCTCTCTTAAGAGCCGCCTCCACATTGGCCTTTAACCGGTCTGTGCCGGGAAGACCATAGGCGGCGGTGGGGATCCGGCCGAGAAGCTTCTTCTCCTCCGGGGTAAAGCGCAGATCCCCTGCACCGGTCAGGCTCATGGCCGTGGCGTAATCCTGATGGGTGTGGATCACCACCTGTACATCCGGATAGATGGCATAGGCGGCAGCGTGAATCTTCTTTTCACTGGAGGGCTTGCGAGTCCCTTCCCAGGTCCCGTCTGCCGCATGGTAAAGGGGGACGTCCCGGGATTGCATGGTTTCATACCCCAATCCGCTGGGAGAGATAGCAAAGGTATCCTCCGATACCCGGCAGCTGATATTGCCCCAGGTCCGGGCCACCAGTCCCTTCTTTAACAGGATCCTGCCTGTGTCCGCCACAAGCTGCTTCGCTTTTTCTTCTTCCATAGACTGTCCTTTCTTAAAATGGTTGTGTCTATTTGAATTTATGTCGTTATGTTTATGCGTCTTATAAATCGAACTGTGACTGTAGATCTATACGGTTTTGCACAGCACTGTGAATATTTATACGCCCGAGGCTTTAAACAACTTCTGATTGCACTTATGAAGCTGCTTGAAGACGGCATAGTATTTTTCATAGACGGCGCGATTGTCCGCATTGGGGTAGTAGGTCTCCAGGGGCTGTATCAGGGCACCGGCCTCATCCAGAGAAGGCAGGATTCCCAGGCCCACGCCGGCGATCATGGCCGCGCCGATGGCCCCTACATCCTGGGAGTGCTCCACGGTCTCAATGATTCTGCCGGTAATATCTGCAAGGATCTGACAGGTGACGGGAGAGAGAGCACCGCCCCCTACGAAGCGGATCTTTTCGCTGGCGGGAACTTTCTTTTCCGAACACTCCAGCATCCAGCGAAGGTGATAGCAGATGCCCTCCAGCACCGCCCGCATCATTTCCGTCTTTCCGGTCTCCAGGCGGATATTGAAAAACATACCCGCCGCATGAGGGTCTTCGAAAGGACAGCGGTTTCCGTGAAGCCAGGGGGTAAAGATCAGTCCTCCGGACCCGGGCTGCGCCTTTTGCACCGTGTAACTGAGATAATCATAGAGGCTCTTGTATACCGCGGCCTCACCCTCAGCCACCGTTTGCTTTTTCAGATAGATGTCGATCTCATCCAGGGCCAGGTGCTCCTTGACCCATTCAAAACATTTGCCTGCCGTTTCCATTTCGGCGAAATAATTGAAGATCCCTTCTTTGGCGCCCACTACAGCGGCGATCATGGAGACGATGTCCACCTTCTGCCGGTCGGTAATGGTGGAGACCCAGCCGGAGGTACCGGAATAGATATGGGTCTGGCCTACCTTGGTACAGCCTGCTCCGATGCCGATCAGAGTGGCATCGCCGCCACCGCCGAATACTTTGGTGCCGGGAGAAAGGGAGAGCTCCTTTGCAGCAGCGGCTGTCAGCGTGCCGGCTGCCTGGCTGCAGTCAATGACCTGGGGAAGGTGGCGCATGTCTACCCCGAATAGCTTGCATAAATAAGGACTCCAGCACCATTTCCCCGGTCTTGTGTCATAGAGGAAAGTGGAGTAGGCGGAATCCCGGGTCATGACAAAGGCGCCGCTGGCCCGGCAGATCAGGTATTCCTTTACATCCAGCCACTTGTAGATCTGGGCGAAAACCAGGGGCTCGTGCTCTTTTACCCACAGATATTTCCAGATAGGATCCTTGACGCTGGTGGGAGCGGCGGTGGTATCTAACAGACAAGGCAGGAGCTTGCCGACACCCAGGCCGGAAACCCGAAGGCCGCCGCCGGCGTTGCGGGAAAAGGTATCGGCGGCCCGCTGGTCCATGTAACTCATGGGGCGGCGCAGAGCATGCCCCTGCCGGTCTACCAGCACAAGTCCCTGCATCTGAGAACAGAAGCTGATACCCAGAATCTCTTCTTTGGGGACACCGGTTTTTTCCAGTAAGTCTCTGGTGGTGGTGCACATAGCATGCCACCATTCATCTGCATCCTGTTCCGCACCGCCGTTTTCCAGAATATAAAGGGGATAGGAAGCATAGCTTCCGCCCCGGAGGGTAATGCCGTCGTCCAGAGAAAAGAGACAGGTTTTAATACCGGTAGTTCCTACATCATAGGCAATGACATATCGACTCATAGACATCCCTACCTTTCTGTATTTGATCAGCACCTATACTATTTCAAGTTAAAATGATCTGCTTTTACGGCTCTGTACGAAGTCCCAGTGCGCCTGCAAGGAATTTTTGCAGTTGGGCAGCGATCCGGTCATCGTCCTGAAGGATATCCTCGCCGCCGTAGAGCTTAAGCCTTTCCCGGTAGTAGTCACAGCTGTAGGAAAACTGCAGCATCATGAACAGATCATCCAGGAAAAAAGCAAAAAGACGGGGATCGGCATCGGTCCGGCATCGTCCTTCTGCCTGGGCTTTGCGGATCAGCTCTGTGTAGACCCGGGAGGACATTTCCTCGATCTCCCGGGACAACTCTCTGCTTAACTGATGGGCAGAGTTCCCGGTAATCTCGTGATACATGCGATTGACTTCCTGATTCTCCTTAGAATGACGGATCAGGGTGCGGATGATGCTCTCTAAGCTGTCCTCCAGGTGGTCGCCTTTGCGGACGGCTTCCTGCAGTGCATCGTTGAGGGGCTCTAAGCTGATCCTTACGCAGGCGAGAAACAGCGCCGCTTTGTCTTCGTAATACTTATAGATGACGCCGACACTGACGCCGGCCAGACGGGCGATGGCGCTGATACTGGCCCTTTCGTATCCCTTGTCTGCAAATTCACGGATGGCAGCGTGCAGGAGGGTATTCAGTTGCTCTTGGGAAAGTTTCTTGTACATGTGCCTCCGTTGTTGTTGTTGTTGTTGTTCAGATGCCGGCCAGGCATCTCCGACAGGCGGCGTCTGAACCGATGATTTAGTATTGCCCGGCCATGCACCGGAGCGCGGCAGATGTCTCGCACCGTGCACTTTGCACCGTTTTGCTTTTGATCTGCCTCTCGCCTGCGGATGGCACGGCCCGAACTCGCATCCCCGCCTGATGCGGGGATGCTCAGACATTACGGGCCTA
>CAVBJS010000002.1:0-98877 GCA_963596015.1 Bacteroidaceae bacterium | reverse complement strand
CCGAACGGCACGTACGGTGGTGTGAGAGGGGAGAGAAAATCTCCCCTACTCGATTGGTATAAAGAGCTGCAATACATTGCAGCTTGGAAAGGAGAAAAATGGCAGCAAAATGGATGGTTTCAGCCAAGAAGGCTGATTTTAATGAGATCGGTGCCACTTGCGGCATCTCTCCGGTGACGGCCAGACTGATCCGGAACCGGGATGTGGTGGGGGTAGCGGCCACAAAGAAATACCTGGAAGGCACCCTGGAGAATCTTTACAATCCTACTCTTTTACCGGATATGGAGACGGCGGCAGACTTATTGGAACAGAAGATCAAAGAGCAGAAAAAGATCCGCATCATCGGGGATTATGATGTGGATGGAGTTTGCTCTTCCTATATCCTTTATGCAGCCCTGCAGCACTTAGGGGCTGTGGTGGACGTGGTACTGCCGGAGAGACTGACCGACGGATACGGCATGAATGAGCGGATGATCCGGGAGGCAAAGGAGCAGGAGGTGGATACCATCCTGACCTGCGACAATGGTATTGCAGCAGCAGCGCCTGTTGCCCTGGCCAAGGAACTGGGCATGACCGTTATCGTCACGGATCATCACGAAGTGCCTTTTACAGAGGAAGACGGCGTTAAGACCTACCTTCTGCCGGCAGCCGATGCCATCGTAGATCCCAAGAGGATCGATCCGGAGACGGGACGCAGTGTTTATCCCTTCCCGGAGATCTGCGGGGCGGCTGTAGCTTATAAGCTGATGCAGGTCATGATGCCCGAAGAACAGGAATGGATCACGGAGCATCTTTTATCTTTCTGTGCTCTGGCTACGGTATGTGATGTGATGCCTCTGCAGGGGGAGAATCGTATTTTTGTAAAATACGGATTAAAGCGCATGGCTGACACCCCGAATCTGGGAATGAAGGCTTTGCTGGCTGTCAATGAGCTGCTGGATACGGAACTGACCTGCTATCATGCCGGCTTTATCTTAGGCCCCTGCCTGAATGCCTCCGGTCGTCTGGAGACCGCCCGCAGAGCCCTGGCCCTGTTTACCGGAGAGGAGATTCCGGAGGAGAACGAAGAGGAGCAGGAGGGGCAGGAAGAACAGGAGCAGATCCAGGAAGAGACGGCAGGAGAGGAGTCGGAGAAGCCGGCCGTAGCCGCTGTGAAAAAGCCCAGAAAAAAGAGGGTCACCAAGGCACAGAAGGAACTGGAGAAGTATACCGAGGAGAGCGCAGCATACATTGCCGCTGAGGATGCCCGGGAATATGAGCGCTACCTGCGCAGTGCCCAGGAATTAAAGATATTAAACCAGAGCCGCAAGAGCATGACCATCCAGGGATTGGAGCAGGCTATCAAACAGACGGAGGAAAAGAATCTTTGTGATAATCCGATCCTGGTAGTTTATCTGCCGGAATGCCACGAATCCTTAGCGGGTATCATCGCCGGAAGACTGCGGGAGCATTACAGCAGACCTGCCTTTGTGCTGACGGATGCAGAGGATGGCAATGTGAAGGGCTCCGGCCGCTCTACAGAAAAATACGATATGTACGCCGGCATGAACGGCTGCGCCGATCTTTTCGTCAAATTCGGCGGCCACAAGATGGCCGGCGGTCTGACGCTGCCTAAGGAAAATGTGGAGCTTTTCGCCGAACGCATCAATGAGAACTGCGACCTGCAGCAGGAGGATCTGTGCGAGGTACTGCATCTGGATATGGAACTGCCTGTATCTCACATGACCGCAGAACTGACCAAGGAATTTGAACTGCTGGAGCCCTGCGGAAACGGCAACAGAAAGCCTATGTTTGCCTGCCGCAGCCTGGTGGTTTATAATATGCGGGCCATGGGACAGAAGAACAATGCACTTAAGCTGACGCTGCGGGATAAGGAAGGGCACTATGTGGATGCTCTGTATTTCGGTGATGCGGCCAGAACTATGAAGGAAGTGGAGAAGCACCGCCACGGCACCAGAGGAGCGGTGATGGATATTGTCTATTATCCTCAGCTTCATACCTGGCGGGGACAGACCAGTCTGCAGTTTGTTATTCAGGATTTCCGGCTCAGGGGGTAGGACACGCTCCGCCACCCGTCTCTTGGGCGGCAGGTGCAGAGCGTGAGAAGCCGGATATTGTCACGTACCCATATGTCGGAAATAAGCCAGATGTGCTATACTGCATAAAGAAAGAATCAATAGAAAGGTAGAAGCATCATGATCGCAACAGTTACCCTCAATCCTGCAGTAGATAAGACAATGACAGGGACTGCTCTGTCACCGGGGCAGGTCAATCGAATGAAGAGCATGCGGCTTTATGCCGGGGGCAAGGGGGTCAATGTGACCCGGATCCTGCGGCAGATGGAGGAGCCGGTCATCGGTCTTGGATTTGCAGGCGGCTTTACGGGAGATTTTATACTGGAGGAGCTTAAGAAAAGAGGGGTGGACTGTCATTTTACCAGAGTACAGGGCACGACCCGTACCACGCTGAACATTCTTTCAGAGGATGGCTATGTGACAGAGATCCTGGAGCCCGGTGAGACGGTCTCTGCGGAGGAGATAGAGAATTTCCTGCTGGGATACCGCCTTTTTACAGACAAGAGTGACATTGTGGTGCTCTCCGGCAGTCTTCCCCAGGGCGTGCCTGTGGATTTCTATGCAAAGCTGACAGAGATCGCCAAGGAAAAGGGATGCCGGGTGATCTTAGATACCAGCGGCGAAGCGCTGGTGCAGGGCATCAAGGCCCATCCCTATCTGATCAAGCCCAATATAAAGGAACTGGAATATGTCATGGGAAGACCTCTCAGGGAGTTAAGCGACATCGCCGGAGCAGCGCAGGCCCTGCAGGAAGAAGGTATTCCTGTGGTGGTGGTCTCCAGAGGAAAGAGGGGACTTCTCTCCGTTTATGAAGGGGAGGAGGGCAAGCAGATCGTCACCGTATCGGTACCGGACGTGCCGGTGGTCAATACGGTGGGAAGCGGCGACTGTGTGGTGGCTTCTCTTGCCTGGTCTTTGCAAAATGCCTGTGCAGGGGATGGTTTTACCGGTGAGGAATTAAAGGAAGCAATCCGCCGGGCGGCAGCCTATTCCTCCGCCAATGTAACTACCATGGAGAGTGGCAGTGTACCCATTAAGACAGCCGAGGAGATGCTGCAGGATGTGGAAGTGGTATGTGAATCTCTCTGATAGGAAGAAAGTATAACGGTACAATACCCATTTCAATATCACGATTTTCCTTTGAAGACCACAAAGGCATCCGCTTTTGCGGATGCCTTCGTGGTTTTCTTATGAGGGGGGAGATAGTGAGTTGTTTTTCAACTATCTTGAAACCTATCTTAAAGGATAAATGTGAGCATTATATGACCAGTCTCTAAGGAATCTCTAAAAATTATAAAAAAAGTATATCTTAAAGCTGTAGTTTTTATGAATGCCGCAGCAAGGAAAGGAGAAATATGAAACTATCAGATCTTCTTGCAGAACTTACCTATCGGATCCAGGATGTAGATGGCCATGATGTGACGCAGGAGGCTGCGTTAGAAAGCGCCCTGGCCACAGAAGTGGCGGATATTACCAATGATTCCCGTCGTATTGTGCCCGGAGGACTTTTCTTTTGCATATGCGGCGCTAACAGCGACGGACATACCTTTGCAGTGCAGGCCCTGGAAAAGGGCGCTGCCGTGCTGGTGATCCAGAAGGATGTGGATCTTACCGATTTTGTGCCCCAGGCAGGCAGCCAGGCACCGGTCCTGGTGCGGGTGGAGGATACCCGCTATGCTATGGCCTTTATTTCCGCCGCATGGTTCGGACATCCGGCTAAAGAGATGAAGATCATCGGCATTACCGGCACTAAGGGCAAGACTACCACTACTTATCTGATCAAGAGTATTTTGGAAAAGGCAGGTTATAAGGTAGGCCTGATCGGTACCATCGAGACCATTATCGGGCAGGAGCATATCCCTTCCCAGAATACCACGCCGGAATCCCTGGCCCTGCAGCAGAGCTTTCGAAAGATGGCCGATGCAGGCATGCAGGCGGTGGTCATGGAAGTATCCTCCCAGGCGCTGATGCTGCACCGCACCCAGGGCTTTGTCTTTGACCTGGGTATCTTTACCAATATCTCTCCGGATCATATCGGCCCTAACGAGCACAGCAGTTTTGAGGAATACATGCATTGCAAGGGCCTGTTGTTCAAACAGTGCCGTCAGGGTATCGTCAACGGAGATGATGAGAATTGGAAAAATGTAACCCAGGGGCATACCTGCACCCTGGAAACCTATGGCTTTGGCGCAGACAATGACCTGCGGGCAGCCAATACGGAGCTGATCCACAAGCCCGGCGAGCTGGGGGTAGCCTTTGACGTACAGGGTCTGATGGATTTTCACGCCCATGTGCAGTCCCCGGGCCGTTTCAGCGTCTATAACGCCCTGTGTGCCATTGCTGTCTGCCGTCATTTCAATGTACCGGTGGAAAAGATTCAGGAAGCATTGCTGGCAGCCCATGTAAAGGGGCGCATCGAGATGATAAAGGTCAGTGATGACTTTACCCTGATGATCGACTATGCCCACAATGCGGTTTCCCTGGAAAGCCTTTTGTCCACCCTGCGGGAGTATGAGCCCCATCGCCTGGTATGCCTTTTCGGATGCGGCGGCAACCGCTCTAAGCTACGCCGTTACGAGATGGGAGAAATCTCCGGCAAGCTGGCGGATCTGACCATTATCACCTCCGATAATCCCCGGTTTGAGAAACCGCTGGATATCATAGCGGATATAGAGACCGGTATACAGAAGACCACCGGCGCCTATGTAAAGATCCCGGACCGCAAGGAAGCCATTCGCTATGCCATCGAGCACGGCGAAAAGGGGGATATCATTATTCTGGCCGGCAAGGGGCATGAAGACTATCAGGAGATTGAGGGAAAGAAGTATCCCATGGATGAGCGGGTGCTGATCGCGGAGATCCTGGCAGAAAAGGCCGACACGGTCGGTGAGAAGTAGGTTGATATACAATTGCTGTAAACGATCATTCCAAAGAAGGGAGGGGGTGTCCTGTCCATGCTAAACTATGCAGAAGTCATCATAGATATTTCCCATGAAAAACTGGACCACCCCTTCACCTATCGTATCCCGGAGGAGCTTTTGGGAGAACTGGCGCCGGGAGACCTGGTGGAGATCCCCTTCGGAAAGGGCAATAAGCGTCGGACAGGGTATGTGGTAGCCCTGACGGATAAGTGCAATTGCGACCCCTCGCTGGTAAAGGAGATCCTGTCTGCACCGACGCAGCACACTCCCACAGAACAGGGCAAGGCCATCGAACTGGCGGCCTGGATGCGCCGCCGCTATGGTTCTACCATGATCACCGCTCTAAAAACCGTACTGCCGGTGCGGCATGCCAGTAAACCCCTGGAAAAAAAGGAAGTACGGCTTCTTTTAAATAAGGAAGAGGCTGCCGCTAAGTGTGCTTTTTATGAAAAAAAGCACCAGACCGCCAGACAGCGTCTCTTAGAGAGCCTGATGGAGACTCCCTGTCAGCCCTATGAGTTGGTGACAAAGCGTCTCCATATCAGCACCCAGACCCTGCGGGCTATGAAAGAAGACGGTGTCCTGGAGATCAATGTGGAAAAGTCCCTGCGCAATCCGGCTGCCGGTGTAAAAAGGGAGAAGCTGGATATTGTATTAAGTCCGGAGCAGCAGGCGGCGGTGCAGGCAGTCTGTCAGGACTTAGAGGCGGGAGTGAGCACCACCACATTGCTGTACGGTATCACCGGAAGCGGCAAGACGGAGGTGTATATTGCTATCATTGAGCATGTGATCTCCCTGGGCCGACAGGCAGTGATGCTGATCCCGGAGATCGCGCTGACATACCAGACACTGCTGCGTTTTTACCGCCACTTCGGAGACCGGGTGTCGGTGCTGCATTCCGCTCTTTCCGAGGGGGAGAAGGCAGATCAGTTTGAGAGAGCCAGAAGAGGGGAGATCGACGTGATCATCGGCCCACGTTCGGCTCTTTTTACTCCTTTTCCGGATCTGGGCATGATCGTCATGGATGAGGAGCACGAAACCAGTTACAAAAACGAAAACATGCCCAAGTACCATACCAGAGAAGTGGCGGAGCACATGGCGGTGCGAAATAAAGCCTGTCTGCTCTTAGGTTCGGCCACGCCCTCTCTGGGCACTTACTATCAGGCTATGCAGGGAAAATATCGGCTCTGCCGCCTGGAAAGACGACTGACGGGAGGCACCCTCCCTCAGGTGCAGATCGTAGATCTGCGACAGGAGTTAAAGGAGGGAAACCGCTCTATTTTTTCCAGGAGTCTGCAGGAGTTGATCATAGACAGACTGGCCAGAGAAGAGCAGGTCATCCTTTTCCTGAACCGAAGAGGCTTTGCCGGTTTTGTATCCTGCCGCAGCTGCGGGCATGTGCTGAAGTGCCCCCATTGCGATGTGGCGCTGACCCAGCATGGCAGTACCCGGATGGTATGTCACTATTGCGGCTATGAACAGCCCATGACCAACCGGTGCCCCGAGTGCGGCTCCAATGCCATTTCCGGTTTTCGGGCCGGTACGGAGCAGGTGGAGCAGATGCTGCACAAGGCTTTTCCCACTGCCAGAGTGCTGCGCATGGATGCGGATACCACCCGGAAAAAGGGAGATTATGACAAGATCCTCTCTTCCTTTGCCAATGAGGAGGCGGATATTCTCATCGGCACCCAGATGATCGTAAAAGGCCATGACTTTCCCAATGTGACGCTGGTGGGGATCTTGTGCGCGGATCTTTCCCTTTACAGCAATGATTACCGTGCGGCGGAGCGGACCTTTCAGCTGCTGACCCAGGCGGCAGGCCGGGCAGGAAGAGGAAGACGCCCGGGAGAAGTAGTCATCCAGACTTACCAGCCGGAGCATTACAGCATCCGCTATGCCGCGGCCCAGGATTATGAGGGGTTCTACCGGGAGGAGATGCAATACCGCTCCCTGATGCTTTATCCGCCGGTATGGCATATGCTGGCGATCCAGATCCAGTCCAAGGATGAGGATATGGCACTGGGCATGGCCAACCGTCTGCGGGCAGTATTTGAGAAGATCCGGGGAGAGAAAACCGGAGAAGAGGCCCGGGAAAGGGCCGGGGATAAAGCCGGAGAAAAAGCCGGGGATACTAAGGCGTTCCGTACCATCGTCATGGGACCGGCGCCGGCATCCCTAGGCCGGGCCAGGGACTTTTATCGATTTGTTATCTATGTAAAAGACCAAAAATATGATACACTCATTGAATGGAAAGACGCAGCGGAGCAGGCTGTAAAGGAAGTACGCTTTGCGAAAGAGGTACAGGTACAGTTTGACTTTGACCCCGTCAATCCATTTTAGAGAGAGATTGCCGCAATGCATTGTGGCATAGAAAGGCTAGTTAAAAGGGTAAATATGGCGATCAGAAATATCAGGGAAATAGGAGATCCGGTGCTGAATAAGCAGGCGAAGCCGGTAAAGGAGATGACACCTAAGATCAGGGATCTGATCCAGGATATGCTGGAGACTATGTATGAAGCCAACGGCGTAGGACTGGCAGCGCCTCAGGTAGGCATCCTTAAGCGTATCGTGGTCATCGACGTATCAGAGAATCAGGATGAGCCCATGGTGCTCATTAACCCGGTGGTGACAGAGACCGGCGGGGAACAGACCGGCATGGAGGGATGCCTGAGCGTGCCCGGCAAGTTAGGGCAGGTGACCAGACCCAATTATGCCAGAGTACAGGCGCTTGATGCAGATATGAATCCCATTGAGGTCGAAGGAACAGAGCTGTTGGCCAGAGCACTTTGCCACGAGACAGATCATCTGGACGGACATCTCTATGTAGAACTGGTGGAAGGGGAGCTGCAGGACGCAGAGCCCGCTGAAGAAGTGTATGAGGAAGAATAAAAGTCAGAAAGAAATGAAGCTGCGTTAAGAAGAGGTAAGTATGAAAGTTGTATTCATGGGAACGCCGGACTTTGCGGTGCCGGTGCTGGAAGCCTTGGTGGCGGATGGGCAGCAGGTGTCCCTGGTGGTGACACAGCCTGACAGAGTGAAGGGAAGAGGCCGGGAAGTGGCCATGTCTCCCGTAAAGCAGTGTGCTTTGGCACATGATATTCCGGTTTTTCAGCCTCAGCGGGTCAAGACACCGGAGGCGGTAGAGAGACTGCGCCAGGAACAGCCTGATATTATTATAGTGGCTGCCTACGGACAGATCCTTTCCACAGAAATCCTGACCATGCCTAAATACGGCTGCGTCAATGTCCATGCTTCTCTGCTTCCCAAATACCGGGGAGCTGCGCCCATTCAATGGGCGGTCATCAACGGAGAGAAGAAAAGCGGTGTGACCATCATGCAGATGGACGCAGGGCTTGATACCGGTGATATCATTCTTCAGGAGGAGATTGAGCTGGATCCCAAGGAGACAGGAGAGAGCCTGTATGAAAAACTCTCTGCCATGGGCGGCCCCTTGCTTTTAAAGGCTATGAAGCAGATAGAAGAGGGAACTGCTACCAGAGAAAAGCAAAGCGATGCGGTGAGTACCTATGCCCGGATCCTGAAGCGGGAGATGGGTCTGATCCGTTGGGACAGCAGTGCTGTTTCCATAGAACGACTGATCCGGGGTATGAATTCCTGGCCCAGTGCCTTCACCCATTTCCATGGCAAGCTGTTAAAGATATGGGATGCGGATGTAGTGCTAAAGAAAGCCTCCGGCACCCCGGGCATGATCACGGGAAGTGACAAAGAAGCGATCTATGTCAATACCGGGGATCAGGTCCTTGCCCTTAAGGAAGTGCAGTTAGAAGGCAAAAAGCGGATGCCGGTAAAGGATTTCCTTTTGGGATGTGACATCAAAGACGGCGAGATACTTAATTAATAAGTAAGTAAGAAATGTCGTAAACGTCATTCTTGCGTATCGTATCGGAGAATTCGCCTGCGCGAAATTCTCCTCACACTGCCGCAGCAAGCTGCGGCATAAAGGAGTAACTATGTACTACGATCCTACATATGTTCTTGTATTGATCGGCGCTATGCTTTGCATGTTTGCCAGCGCCAGGGTTAACTCTACTTTTAAAAAGTATTCCCAGGAACGCAGTGCCTGCGGTATGACCGGGTCGCAGGTGGCTTGGCGTATCTTAGAGCTCTCCGGTGTAACGGATGTGACAGTGCAGCATGTATCCGGCAACCTGACGGATCACTATGATCCCTCCAAGAAGGTGGTAAATCTCTCGGATGCTACTTATAATTCCACCTCCGTGGCAGCGATCGGTGTGGCAGCCCATGAGTGCGGTCATGTAATGCAGCATCATACAGGCTATGTGCCCCTTAAGCTGCGCACCTTTTTGGTACCGGCGGCAAACTTAGGCTCTAACCTGGGCCTGCCTATGGTGATCCTGGGCCTGATGTTTGGCTTTAGCCGGGATTTTCTGATGATCGGCGTGGTGCTTTTCTGTGCCGGCGTATTGTTCCAGCTGGTGACACTGCCGGTGGAATTTGATGCTTCCCACCGGGCGCTTGTGATGCTGGAGCAGTATGGCATACTGGACAGCCAGGAAGTAAAGGGCAGCCGGAAGGTACTTTCCGCGGCGGCACTGACCTATGTGGCGGCAGCGGCTTCTTCCGTCCTGCAGCTCCTTAGACTTATACTCCTTATGAACAATGGAAAGAGACGCAGATGAGTGAAAAGAAAAACGGCGTCAGCGGCACCAAGGAGCGGGAAATCGTCCTTGCGGCGTTGTTGGCTTCCGAAAAACAAGAGGGACAAAGCAGTCAGCTGATCCGGCAGACCCTGGATCAGTATGAGGATCTGCCCCAGTCCCAGCGGGCTTTTATCAAGAGACTTTTTGAAGGTGTGACAGAGCGGCGGATCGAGCTGGATGAGCGGATCGGCCGCTTTTCCAGTAAACCGGTGGACAAGCTGCGGCCGGCGGTGCGCCAGATCCTGCGGATGGGCTGCTATCAGCTCTACTATATGGATGCAGTGCCGGATGCGGCGGTATGCAATGAGGCCGTTCGTCTGGTGCGGAAAAAGGGTATGAGCAGCCTGGCCGGTTTCGTCAATGCCGTCCTGCGGCAGATGGCCCGCAGTAAGAACAGCGAGACAAATGAGAGCCTAAGTGTGCAGTATTCCATGCCGGACTGGATCATCCGGATGTGGCAGGAGACCTACGGAAAAGAAGAGACAGAGGCCATGCTGGCTTCCTTTATGGAGGTGCGGCCGGTGACCATGCGGATGGATGAGCGTCTTTCTCGGAAAGAGAGAGAGGAACTTTTGCAGGACTTGCAGGAAAAAGGCGTGCACATCGAGGCGGGCAGATGGCTTCCCTATTGTTACAGACTGCGAAATACGGGAAGTCTTACCAAATTGCCCGGCTTTGCAGAGGGTAAATGGACGGTGCAGGATGAGAGCTCCATGCTGGTGACCGAGGCGGCGGGGATTATGACCGGTGAGGAGCAGATACTGGACGTATGTGCCGCCCCCGGCGGGAAAAGCCTTCATATGGCGACGCGTCTGTCTGTCGCAGGAATGCAGGGAGCGAAGAATGCAAATGATTCGGGAAGAGCGGGGATGGTCCGCGCCTGCGATCTGACAGACAAAAAGACTGATAGGATCCGGGAAAATGCTAAGAGACTGGGGATTTCTAACCTGACGGTACAGGAGCAGGATGCTACGGTTTATGTGCCGGCATGGAAAGAGCAAATGGATATCGTCCTGTGTGACTTGCCCTGTTCCGGCCTGGGGGTATTGGGCAAAAAGAGAGATATCAAATACCATGTGACCCCTGCGCAGTTGCAGGAACTGGCCGCTCTGCAGCGGCAGATCCTGCAAAATGCAGTGCAATACGTGCGCCCCGGCGGCGTGCTCATATACAGCACCTGCACCATCGACCGGGCAGAGAATGAAGAAATGGCAGCATGGATCCGGCAAGATCTGGGTCTTAAGCCGGATCCTCTGGTTCCCTATCTGCCGAAAGATATGCCGGGGATAGCAGGAGAGCATAAAAACATGCTGCAGCTCTTGCCTCACATACATGGCACAGACGGATTTTTCCTGGCGCGATTTGTGAAGGAAAGAGAAAACTAGACGTTTCCCCCAAAATATATCGCTGAGATGGGCGCAAAGTTCCGGACGCGGATGTCATTCGCTTCACCGGATCGGTTGTTGGTCGGTATTACCAGAGACAATATATAAAATCATTGAAGGGATTCCATATGAAGGAAAGAGATCTTAAATCCTATACATTAGAAGAAATGACAGAGGCCTTTGTGGCAAAGGGACTGCCGAAATTCCGGGCAGCCCAGGTCTATCGCTGGCTGCATGTGCAATTGGTCACTTCCTTTGAGGAATGCCTGAACCTGCCGGCAAAGATGCGGGAGGAGTTAAGCAGTGCTTACGACTGTACGAGATTAGAGCTTTTAGAGCGGCAGATCTCCAAGGAGGACGGCACCCAGAAATTTCTCTTTGGTCTGGCAGACGGACAGACGGTGGAAAGTGTATTTATGCGCTATAAATTCGGCACCAGCGTCTGTATTTCCTCTCAAGTAGGTTGCCGCATGGGCTGCCGGTTCTGTGCCTCTACCCTGGACGGGCTGCTGCGGTCCTTAGAGCCCTCCGAGATGTTAGAGCAGATCTATACCATCAGTCGTCTGACAGGAGAGAAGATCACCCATGTGGTGGTAATGGGCACGGGCGAGCCGTTGGATAATTATGACAATCTGGTGCGTTTCCTGCATCTGCTGACGGATGAAAAGGGACTGAACATCAGCCAGCGCAATGTCACCGTATCTACCTGCGGTATCGTGCCCCGCATCTATGATCTGGCGAAGGAGCATTTCCAGATCACCCTGGCGCTGTCGCTGCATGCACCTTCCGATGAAAAGCGAAAAGAGATCATGCCGGTGGCCAATCAGTATTCCATCGCGGAGTTGATGAAGGCCTGTAGGTATTATTTTGACCAGACCCACAGACAGATCACTTTTGAGTACAGTCTGATCCGGGGTGTAAACGACACAGAACAGGATGCGGCCATGCTCACCGGACTGGCAGGACCTTTGCGGGCCCATGTAAATCTGATCCCGGTAAACCCTGTCAAAGAGAGATCTTACGTGCAATCAACACGAACAGCTGTTCTGTCTTTTAAAAATAAACTTGAAAAAAGCGGAATAAATGTTACTATAAGAAGAGAATTGGGCAGAGATATCGATGGGGCCTGCGGACAGCTTCGCCACAGAAAGCTGCAGGAGAAGGCCTGAGGATACTGCCGTTCAGATGTAAATAGCTGCCGTAAGGCAGATCAGCCATGGTGATACGGCGTCCCGCGCGGCGAGGCGCCGTATTGCGTGCGCGTGGCAAAAGATCGCTGTGCAGACGACAAGGGGTTCATGATCGATCGGGATTTGTGCAGTGATCAGAGAAGAGCTTAGAAAGGGAAAAGATACTTATGGTTAAGGGGTACTCCGTCACCGATATCGGACAGCGGCGGGAACTGAATGAGGATTTTTCATATTTGTCCAATACAGCAGTAGGCACGCTTCCCAATCTTTATATTGTGGCGGACGGCATGGGGGGCCATCAGGCCGGGGACTATGCTTCCCGCTATGCGGTGACCAGAGTCAAGGAGCTGTCAGAGGCAGCTACGCCCCGCCCCTTAAAGGAGATCTTAGACAGAGCTCTTCATGTGGTAAACCAGGAGCTTCGCACCATTGCGTCCTCTGACGTCCATTATGCCGGCATGGGTACTACCATGGTAGCGGCGGTGGTCAAGGATGACAGGCTGCTGGTGGGCAATGTGGGGGACAGCCGACTCTATCTTTTCCATGAAAATCACCTGCACCAGATCACGGTGGATCATTCCCTGGTGGAGGAGATGGTACTGGCAGGGGGGATTGACGAGGCCAGGGCCCGCACGCACCCGGATAAGAATATTATTACCAGAGCCATTGGGGCAGAGGATGTATTGCAGATCGACTTTTTTTCCGTCGCTCTGACAGAGGGGGATACCATCCTGATGTGTACGGATGGACTGACCAATATGCTGGAGGATGAAGAGATCACCGGCATATTAAAGACAGCGGATAGATCGCTGGCACAAAAGGCAGAAGCATTGGTGAATGCAGCCAATCAAAATGGCGGACGGGACAATATCACCGTGCTGCTGATAGACCCTTTTGACGGAGGTTTGCATGATTAAGATCGGAATGCTGATAGCGGATCGCTATGAGATCCTGGAAAAGATCGGAACCGGCGGTATGTCGGACGTATATAAAGCAAAAGACCACAAACTCAATCGTTTCGTGGCAGTGAAAGTGCTGAAACAGGAATTTTCGGAAAATGCCAATTTTGTTTCCAAATTCCGGGTGGAGGCACAGGCAGCAGCGGGATTGATGCATCCCAACATCGTCAATGTCTATGACGTCGGCGAAGAAAAGGGCATGTATTATATCGTTATGGAGCTGGTGGAGGGCATCACTCTCAAGCGTTATATAGAGAAGAAGGCCAGACTTTCCGTAAAGGAAGCGGTGAGTATCGCCATCCAGGTATCCATGGGACTGGAGGCAGCCCATCGCAACCATGTCATTCACAGAGACATTAAGCCGCAGAATATCATCATCAGCAAGGAAGGCAAGGTAAAGGTAACGGACTTCGGCATTGCCAAGGCAGCCACCAGCAATACTATTACCTCCAATGTTATGGGCTCTGTTCATTATACTTCTCCGGAGCAGGCCAGAGGCGGCTACAGCGACGAGAAGAGCGATATTTATTCCCTGGGCATCACCCTGTTTGAGATGCTGACGGGGCGGGTACCCTTTAACGGGGATACCACGGTAATGATCGCCATCAAGCATATTCAGGAGCCCATGCCTTCTCCCTGTGAGTTCGTGCCGGAAATCCCCTACAGCGTGGAGCAGATCGTGCTCAAGTGCTGTGAGAAGAGTCCCGACAGACGTTACCAGAATATGGGCGAGTTAATGGCGGACCTTCGCAAGTCTTTGGTAGAGCCGGATGGAGATTTCGTACATATCGTCAATCCGGACGAAGAGTCCAGCACCCGCATGGTGACGGACAATGAGCGCCGGGATATCCGGGATCAGTATCACAGACGTTCCGAGTATGGGACAGATGCCATGCCCCAGGTGCAGGAACAGATGCAGGAAGAGGCTGTACCTGCCGGTATGGACGAGCGGGCTCGTTCCTATCAGGAGCTGTCCTATCAGGATAACGCAGGCAGTGCGGACACATGGGAAGATCCACGGAGCGAGCACCGGGATCCCTACTATACGGATTACAGCAGAGAGAGAAGAAATACGGCGGCCCGGGACCGGAATTATGAGCAGAGTCAGGGAGAGAGCCTGCGTCTTAGAAGGGATGTAGACAGACAATACGAGGCAGAGGATCCCTATGCGGATGAATATGCCACGGATCGTGACTATAATCCCCGCATGGAGCGGGTGACTACCATCCTGGCGGTAGCCGCTGCCATCGTGGTGGGTATCATCGTTATTTTTGTGGCTGCCAGAAAGATGGGCTTTTTTGCCAATAACAGCAATGCAGCCAGCGCTCAGTCGGGCATGGTGACTTTGACTGATGTAGTGGGGCAGGATGAAGGGACAGCCAGAAGCACCCTGACAGCAGCAGGCCTGGAAGTGCAAGTGAATTATGAAACTTCTTCTCAGGCCTCTGGCACGGTCCTTTCTATGGATCCGGCAGCGGGGCAGCAGGTCAGCGCAGGAAGTAGAGTATCCCTGACAATCAGCGGAGGCAACACAGAGGGCATCCAGATCCCGGATGTCAGCGGTATGTTGTTGGCGGAGGCCAAGGCTACCCTGGAAAAGAAAGGATTTTCCGTCAATTCCCAGGAAGCTGCTGATGAAACAGTGGCCAAGGGCAGTGTTATTTCCCAGAATCCGGCGGCAGGGTCTACCGCTCCCTCCGGCACCACCATTACCATCATCATCAGCACAGGTCCTGACACAGAAGGGAAGCTGCAGATGCCTACGGTAACGGGCATTTCCGAGGCAGAGGCCACGGCCCTGCTGGTAGAGGCAGGCTTTGATGCCGGTAAGATCACCACTACCACGGTGCAGTCCAATGATCCCAACCTGCGGGGGCTGGTCAGTGCCCAGAGTATTGAAGCAGGCAGCTATGTGGATGCAGATACAGCGGTGCAGCTGACTGTGGCAGAGGATGCCAATGTGACCTATTCCTATACCGCAGATATTGAGGCACCTACCAAGGCAGAGGATTCTAATTATGTGCCCGGTACATCGGTTTATGTAGTCATCATTGCGGCGGACGGACAAAAGCTTTTGGACACCACCGCTACCAGTTTCCCGGTGCGGGCAGCATATACCCATATCACGTCGGCCACCGGCACCCTGCAGATGACTTATACCAATACCACCCAGGGGAGCGTGACCACGGACCCGGAGACCGGGGAGACGGTAACCACCCAGGGCACATCGGAGCAGAAAACCGTGACCAGATTACTGACTTTTACACCGGAGAAATAACTGATTTACGGAGAAATGATAAAGGAAGAGCCGCACCGTGGTGCGGCTCGTTTTCTATAAGCTCTTCGCAGCGTAGCTGCTCAGAAAAGAGGGAAGCGTGAAAGGTAAGATTATCAAAAGCATAGCAGGCTTTTATGAGGTAAATACACCGCAGGGTATCTATCGCTGCAAGGCTAAAGGCGTCTTTCGCGCCTTGAAGATCAAGCCTTTGGTGGGGGATGACGTGGAAATGGACGTGGTGGATGAAAACAGTGATCCCAAAGAGGGCAATGTATCCGCCATCCTGCCCAGACGCAATCAGTTAGTCCGTCCCAATGTGGCCAATGCGGACCAGGCACTGCTGGTCTTTGCTATCACCCACCCGGATCCCAGCTACAACATGTTGGACCGCTTTCTGATCACCATGCAGCAGAAAGATCTGCCGGCGATCCTTTGCTTTAATAAGCAGGACATGGCCTCGGAGGAGGAAAAACAGACCCTGCGGGACATCTATGAAAGCTGCGGCTGTCAGGTCTTTTTTATCAGCGCCAGAGAAGAGGAGGGCATGCAGGAACTAAGGCTTGCTTTAGAGGGAAAGACCACGGTTTTGACAGGACCCAGCGGCGTAGGTAAGTCCACGTTGATCAACGCGCTGTGCGGCGATCAGAGGCGGGAGACAGGCGAGCTGAGCCGTAAGATCGCTCGGGGCAAGAACACCACCAGGCAGGTGGAGCTGATCACCGTGACAGGGCAGAAGGATACTTACGTGGTGGATACGCCGGGCTTTACTTCCCTGTTCCTCACCGATATGAAGGCCCAGGAGCTGTGTCGGTATTATCCGGAATTTGAGGAATATGCAGGACAGTGCCGTTTCCAGGGCTGCATGCACCAAAAAGAGCCTTCCTGCGCCGTAAAGGCAGCGGTACAGGAAGGCAAGATCAGCCGGATCCGCTATCAGAATTACAGCGACCTGTATGAGGAATTAAAGAACCAGAAGCCGGTATACCGGTAGGATCACGGGACAGACACTCTTAGGCCTGTTCGATCGCCAGCATCAGATTGGGGACCAGCTGCTTTTTACGGGATACCACGCCGGGCAGCTCCACCACATCATCCCCCAGGGTATCGTGGTCGGTATTGATCTCGGAGCCGGGCAGGGAGAAGGCGGTCAGCACGGCGCTCTCAGAGCCGCTTCCCTTACACAAAAGGGTGGTGGATTCCGTCAGAATATTGGTGAGCATGAAAAAGAGCATGTCCATCTTTTCCGTCTCCAGTGCCTGCTCCATGTAGGGCAGCATCCGATCCTTGAGCTCACTTAATTCTGCCGCATTTAAAGAGGTGATCTGGCTGATGCCGAAGGAGATCTTTCCCACATTAAAGCGCTTAAAGTCCTGATAGAAGATCTCAGCGTCGCTCTTATCCTTTAACTTGCTGCCGGCAGCAAACATCTTGATGGCCAGCTGATCCGGATCCTCGCCGGATACCTTTGCCAGATAAAGGGCGCAAGTCTTGTCTATCGGTGTGCAGGTGGGAGAGCGGAAAAGCAGGGTATCGGAAATAATGGCGGAGAGCAAAAGACCGGCGGTCTGCTTGTCAGGCTCCATGCCTGCTTCCTGATACATTTGGGTGATGATGGTGGCGGTGCAGCCAAGAGGCTGGTTGCGGAAGAATACCGGTGTCATGGTTTCTACGGTTCCCAGCTTGTGGTGATCGATGATCTCGGTCAGGTTGGCATTTTCGATGCCGTCCACCGCCTGGTTGCGCTCATTATGATCTACCAGGATCACGTTCTTGCCTCTGGCGCCTAACAGATTCCGGCGGGAGATCATGCCCTTGTAGCGGCCGTCCTTGTCCAGAATGGGGAAATCCCGGTGGCGCTTGCTGGCCATGATCTCCCGGATGTCGTCTACATTGTCTTCCAGATCAAAGGTGATCAGATCCTTGGTCTTCATAAAGAAGCGGATAGGCATACTCTGGTTGATAAGCCGGGCCACCGTATAGGTATCATAGGGGGTGGTAATGACGGTACAGCCGTGCTCCTCGGCCAACTTCCGGATGGTAAGGGATACGGCGGCGCCTTCGCATACGATGATACAGCCTGCATCCATCTCGATGGCGCAGAGCTGGGATTCATAGCGGTTTCCCAGAATGACCAGATCGTTCTTATCGATATATTGCTCCATAAGGTCCGGGTTGGCGGCAGCGATGAGTACTTTTCCCTTTTTGAAGAAGGCATTCCGGCTTCCCACCACAAGGGTGCCTTCCAGGGTGTCGATGATGTTGGCATAGCTGGTGCGGGCCTTGGACAGGATACTGCTGTCATAGATATTCATGTAGGACTTGGTGATATCACCTACGGTGATCAATCCTTCCAGTACATGCTCTTCCGTAATGACCGGCAGGGTGACTACATTGGCCTCCTGCATGAGATTCCATGCTTTTTTCAGGGAAATGTTGTGGTTTACGCCCTTAGTCTCCCGGATGTCGATGTCTCTGACCTGGGTTTTTACACTTTTCAGATACAGGGGTGTCTCTGCCTTAAAATAGGACAGGACGAATTTGGTCTCCGGATTAAGATGCCCGGCCCGGCAGGGGACATACTCCTCTCCGGTGCGGCTGTGCTTGTAGCGGGCATAGCAGATGGCGGAACAGATAGAATCCGTATCCGGATTCCGGTGACCGATGACGATGGTCTTTTTCTCTTTGTTGTTTTTTTCAGATGTTACAGATGACATAAAACTCCTCATTTTGCAGACAAAGCCGGCTGCCGGCATGCGCAGATACCGGCCAAACCGGCAGGTGCGTCCGTACAGACAGTAGCGGAAATTGCTGCAGTCAAACATTGGGATTCCGCCGGAGCATAGCATCCGGGGAATGGGGATTACCATGAACAAATCATGGGATATACGATAGCATAAGTCCTGAAATATACCATATACCATAGAACGTTCTATGCGCTATAGCACAGAAGTAGTAAGTGAATCGTTAAGAAAATGATAAGATCAGAGCCGTAGCGGGTACATTATAGCACGTTCTTTTGCAGACGTTCTATGGACAGATACAGATGTTTGTAAAAAAATACGTGTAGCATTACAGTTCGCACTTCACCGTCCTGCTGCCTGCCGGCGTTTGATCTGTAAGCTGCAGCGCAACATTGTGGGAAGAAAGACGGAAAATTCTTGCCTTCCCTTATTTTCCATACGATAATGATAAAAGTAACAGGAGTCATTAAGGGAGAAGGTCCCTGCATTTTAAAAAAAATGGTAAAGAAAGGAAGAGCATGCAGAATATTACAGAAAAAGTATATTATATCGGTGTCAACGATCATGATATTGATCTCTTTGAGGGACAGTATGTGGTTCCTAAGGGAATGTCTTACAATTCTTATCTGATCAAAGATGAGAAGACCTGTATCATGGATGCGGTGGATATGCACAAGGCCCGGGAGTGGCTGGCCAATATAGAGGAGATCCTGGGAGAGGCAGCGCCGGATTATCTTGTGGTACAGCACATGGAGCCGGATCACGCAGGCTCTCTGGAGATATTTATCAATAAGTATCCGGGGACGGTCATTGTAGCCAATAAAAAGATCTTTGAGATGATGGGGCAGTTTTTCCCGGGGCTTACCATAGCCAATAAAATGGAAGTGGCGGAAAAGAGCACCTTATCCCTGGGCACCCATGAGCTGACCTTCGTCATGGCGCCTATGGTGCACTGGCCGGAGGTTATGGTGACCTATGATGCGGCAGATAAGATCCTGTTCTCCGCAGACGGCTTCGGCAAATTCGGCGCACTGGATCAGGAAGAGGACTGGGCCTGCGAGGCGAGAAGATATTATTTCGGCATCGTGGGAAAATACGGCAAGCCGGTGCAGATGCTGCTTAAAAAGGCGGCCACTCTTGATATTGCGCTGATCTGTCCCCTGCATGGTCCGGTTTTGACGGAAAATCTGGGCTATTATATAAACCTGTACGATACCTGGTCCACCTATCAGCCGGAGGATGAGGGGGTCATCATTTTCTATGCCTCCGTTTACGGCCATACGAAGGAAGCGGCCGAGAAGCTTTGCCAGGCACTGCAGGCAGCAGGGGTTCCCAAGGCAGAGGCAGTGGACCTGGCCAGAGAAGACATGGCCGAGTGCGTGGAGGATGCCTTCCGTTACGATACCATCGTGCTGGCTTCCCTTACCTATTGCGGCGATGTATTCCCCTGCATGAGCACCTTTATTCACAACCTGACGGAGCGGGATTATCAAAACAGAAGGATCGGCATCATCGAAAACGGCTCCTGGGCTCCCACCGCCGCCAATGTGATCCGCAGATCCTTTGAAAAGAGCAAGGACATCACCTTCTGTGAAAATACAGTGACCATAAAGTCCGCCATCAACGAGACCTCCCAGGCACAGATAGAGGCACTGGCCGGAGAATTGGCAGAGACGTATCGGAAATAGCCTATCGGAAATAGGGAGCCGATATTCCTTAAAGTATGGAGGTTATTAAAATGAAACAGTGCATGGATGCAGATAATTTACACCGCAGACTGAAAAAGATCATCGGGCAAGTGCAGGCCATTGATCGCATGGTGGATGAGGATATACCCTGTGAGGATATGCTGTCGCTGATCAATGCGGCAAAATCCGCACTGAACGGCTGCGGAAAAGTGGTCTTAGAAGGTCATATCAAGCACTGTGTCCGGGATGGGATCGAGCACGGTGATGCAGACAAGACCATAGAGAACTTTACCAAGGCAGTGGAGCGGTTTGCCAATATGCAATAGAAGAGGCTTGAAACAGGCATAGAGTTTGGTGGTAAATGCAGAAGGTATCGGAAGAGGAAAAATAATATCAGAAGAACATAGGTAATATCGGAATAATAGAGATAACATCAGAAGGATACCGATAATACCGAAATTCATGAGGAAGGAATCAGTCAGACGTAAATTTGGCTGATTCCTTCTTTTTTTTGCATTGACAACCTATACCCCTATACGTATAATCGAATCAAAGGGATACCGGTGGGGGTATAGAAAGAAGGGGATTGAGAATAGGAAGCAGAAATAAGAAGCAGCATAATAAGGAGAGTGAAAAAATACGACAGAACTCGTATTTGCTCACACAGCTATTTGTTGCTGAGCGAAACAAATAGCCCTGATGGCAGACGAGAGTCTGAAATTCTCGTCGTCTCTTCGCAGCATGAGTTGCTCAGAAATGAGGGAGTATGAAAAAGTTCGTAGAAAAAGCAGAAGCACTATTAGAGTGGGGCGGCATCAAGAAGGATGTCACACTGCTTGTCATCTCCGGTATTGCGGTCATGGCAAGTCTGTTCCGTTTTCAGCCCCTGCCCTTTGATCTGGCGTGGGTGGCCATCATCCTGTGCGGGATCCCCATTATCATGGAGGCAGTCATAGGTCTTGTCACAGCATTTGACATTAAGGCAGATGTGCTGGTTTCTTTGGCCTTGATCGCATCTATTTGTATAGGGCAGGATTTTGCAGCCGGCGAGGTGGCTTTTATCATGCAGTTGGGCGGCCTTTTAGAAGAACTTACGGTGGCCAGAGCCAGGGCCGGCATTGAAAAGCTGGTGCATCTTACGCCTCAAACGGCCCGTGTACTGAAAAACGGAAAAGAAGAGATCATTCCCGCTGACGGGGTAAAGGTAGGCGATCATATCCGGGTGCTTCCCGGTGAGAGTGTGCCGGTGGACGGCGTGATTCTTTCCGGCCAGACCTCCATCAACCAGGCGGTGATGACCGGTGAATCCCTGCCTGTGGACAAATCTGCAGGGGATACGGTATCCAGCGGCACAGTCAATCAATTCGGTGCCTTTGAAATGGAGGCCACCAAAGTCGGAGAGGATAGTTCCATCCAGCGCATGATCCGACTGGTGCGATCGGCAGACGCCGGTAAGGCCAAGATCGTGGGTGTGGCCGACCGTTTTGCCACATGGATCGTAGTGATCGCCTTAAGTGCCGCAGTGCTGACATGGCTGTTGACCGGAGAGATCATCAGGGCTGTGACGATCCTGGTGGTATTCTGTCCCTGCGCGCTGGTATTGGCGACGCCGACAGCCATCATGGCGGCGATCGGCAACGCTACTAAGCACGGTTTTCTGGTGCGGCAGGGAGATGCACTGGAGCGGCTCTCTAAGGTGAACGTGATCGCTTTTGACAAGACAGGCACGTTGACTTATGGCGTCCCGGAAGTGATAGAAGTTGTCGGTGTATCAGAGAAATTTGAAAAAGAAGAGATCTACCGCCTGGCAGCATCGGCGGAACAGCTTTCCGAGCATCCCCTGGGAAAGGCCATGGTAAAAGGATGTAAAAAAAGAGGAATGGTGTTGGCAGAACCGGATAACTTCCGGATGATCCCCGGCCGGGGCGTATGTGCCCTAATCGAGGGAAAAAGTATTCTGGCAGGTAATCCTGCCATGCTGGAGGAACACGGTGTTACTATGGGCACCATGGCAGAGGCGGATTCGTTTATCGGGCAGGGCTGTACCGTCATTTATATTGCCATAGACAGTGTATTCGTCGGATTTATTGCATTGTCGGATACTTTACGCAAAGAAAGTACCGCAACCATTGCGACTTTGAACCATTTAGGCGTGCAGCCCGTGCTGCTTACCGGAGACCATGAGGAGGCAGCCGGAGCGATCGCTGCAAAGCTGCATATCAAAGAGGTTCGGGCCAATTGCCTGCCGGAGGATAAGCTGAAGTATATCGGAGAATATCAGATGAAGGGCAGGACAGTCTGCATGATCGGAGATGGCATAAATGATGCCCCCGCTTTGAAAAAAGCAGATGTGGGCATCGCCATGGGCGGCATCGGCAGTGACATTGCCGTGGACGCGGCGGATATTGCGCTGGTAGATGACGAAGTAAAAGAATTACCCCACCTGGTCGCCCTGTCAAAGCGCATGATGACCACCATCCGATGCAATATGGCTTTTTCCATGACGCTGAATTTCATCGCTATTGTTCTGGCCATTACCGGAACCTTAAATCCGGTGGTGGGGGCATTGGTCCATAATGCCGGCTCTGTGCTGGTTATCGTGAATTCCGCGTTTTTGCTGCGTTGGAAATTCTTTTGTACTGAGAAATTATAAAATAAAGACGGAGGGGTATTGAAAATAGGAATTTGAACCATGGAAATAGGAAATTGAACCAGAAGACAAGCATCTCATCACTGGATTGCCCGGTGGTGAGGTGTTTGTTCTTTAAAACATAACTGTTGCCTGATGTCAAAATTACAATTTTATCAGTTATAACTTATAAAATATGAATCTTATCGAAAAATATCACCTGTAAATGTGATATACTATGATCAGCTACAGGAAGGGGGCGAGGATTAGTGATCAAACGTGAACTGTATATGCACCGTATCCGCCCATTTATGGGAACAGACCTGATCAAAGTCATGACTGGTATCCGCCGCTGCGGAAAGTCGGTTATGTTGGAGTTGATCAAACAGGAACTTACAGAGGAAGGGATCAGTCCGACGCAGTTTATCTCCATTAATTTTGAAGATATGAGATATTCCCATCTGCAAACGGCACAGGCACTGCATGATGAGATTACCAAAAGAGCTGCAGCAATGGAAGGCAAGGTCTATCTGTTTTTTGATGAGATACAAGAAGTCAGGGATTGGGAAAAATGCATCAATTCATTCCGTGTTTCATTGGATTGCGATATCTATATAACCGGCTCTAATGCCAACCTGCTGTCCGGTGAGTTGGCGACTTATTTGGGCGGACGATATGTGGAGTTCGTGATTTATCCGTTTGCATTCGGAGAGTTCATGGAACTGTATCGTTCGATCGTGCCCGAAGCGACCATACAGCAATGCTTCCAAAAGTATCTGCTTGCCGGAGGTATGCCTTATCTGGCAAACCTGCATTATGCAGATGAACCGTCCAAGCAATATCTTTACGATCTTTTTAATTCGGTTCAGCTCAAAGACATTGTGAAGCGGAATAAAGTCAGAGATGTTGACCTGCTAGAACGTATCATTGCCTATGTGATGGCCAATGTGGGCACCACTTTCTCTGCGACCTCTTTGGCTAAATATCTGAAAAAAGAGCAGCGCACAGTTGCTCCGGAAACCATATTGAATTATATCAAATACTGCTGTGAGGCTTATCTTTTCTATCAGGTGAAGCGGGAAGATCTGCAGGGCAAACAGATCCTTGTCTCTAACGAGAAGTACTATATTGCGGATCACGGTATCCGTGAGGCAGTTTTCGGCGGTAATATGCGGGATATCAATCTCACTTTAGAAAATATTGTATATCTTGAATTGCTGCGTCGGGGCTATGAAGTGACTGTTGGAAGATCAGGTGATAAGGAAATAGATTTTGTATGCAGCAAGGGCGGCGAGAAGCTATATGTGCAGGTCACATATCTTTTGGCGTCAGAAGGTACGGTAGAGCGGGAGTTTGGTGCATATGACAATATACGGGACAATTTCCCGAAGTATGTTGTTTCTCTCGATGAGCTTGACATGAGCCGAAATGGTATCAAACACCGAAATATACGTGATTTTCTCCTGGCAAAAGAATGGAATTAACAAGGAAATATAAGAGACAATCAAGAAAATCCCACTGCCACGGTGGGATTTTTTTATATTGGGAAATTATAAAATGAGTACGGAAGGTTGCTGATGATCAAGAAAGGGGTATATATGAAAAGTAAGATTACTAAGTTTATCGCAGGAATCATGGTACTAACAATGGTATGGGGAATGTCCGTTTTTGCAGCGCCCAAGACCATGGCGGATGGGGGAGTATTTGATCCGGAATATTATGCGCAACAGAATCCGGATGTTGTGGCTGCACTGGGAACGGACGAGAATATTCTGTATCAGCATTATCTTACTAACGGTAAAAATGAAGGAAGACTTCCGTACGAATCTAACGTATCTGCAGCGACCGTTAAAAGAACAAGAAAATACATATTCAGCTCTGCGTCGACCAGAAATAATTTAATAGAAAAACTTTTAAATTATCAAAATAAGAATAATACAGTGATCTTACAGGAAATGTCAGATGGTACAATAAATATCACACAAACAGTTGCAGGAAAAAATGCATTTGTGTTTGTTAATACCGGAAAACCCACGGGATTGTCGAGTGGTGGATATACGTATATAAATACAGCAAGTACGAACGGAAAAGTGGGCAATGTTCAATTATTGTATGCTGATGGGGTTATTGGATTGGAGTATTTAGATGACGATGGTTATTTTATGTGGGGAGAGGCTTATTATGAACCGGTTGGTTATTGAGTGAATAAAGAGTATAAATTGCTCCCAAAATATCAAAAACGGATACGAAGAAAATGCCTGAAAAATGGTTAGATAGCTGGAATGCCGGAAGAGAAACTTTAGGACTCGCTTTTTTTAAAACATAACTGATGTTCTGCATAGAAATCTGCATTTTATCAGTTATAACTTACAAAACGTCAACTTTATTACAAAACGTCACCTGTAAATGCAACAAATGGCAAGCAACGGCAGAATTCCTGCGTACATTTGTATCTGATCAGATATAGTCAGGATATGGCGTTAGGAAAAGGGAACATGGGTGAATAATAAGAATGAAGAGGCGGCTCTTAGATAAGAGACAATCCCTGCCGAAGAATGGAAGCCCAGTTGCTTTTTTGATAGAGGAAACGGACGATGATCACTGTTTGTTTCACTTCATCAATTTTATAAAAAGCAAGGTAATTACGGATGATCACAAAACGTATGCCCCAACTTGCCAGTACCGGATCATCTGACAAACGGAACTTCTGTGGCAGATCAGCCAATGATTCTATCTGTCGGAATGCATCATCTAACAGATTATCATCGGCATCAGGGCTTTTGAGAGTGAATTCGATGTAATCTGCTGCATTCATAAGATCGTGTTCTGCGGTGGAGGTGATATGGATCTGATAGCTCATCGATTACGGCGACTCCTGATATCTGCCATTGCTTCGGAAAATGGTCTGGTGTTGCCGGTGGTAATATCGTCCATTCCTTCCTTGATCTGGCTGTAAAGTGCAAAGCGGTTGGTCAGTTCCTCATAGGCTTCTATGCTCATAACTGCAAGATCGCCTTTGCCGTTTTTGGTGATAAAAACAGGCTCCGGATAATTATGACAAAATGTAGAAATATCATTGTAATTATTTCTTAAATCAGCACTTGATTTGATAATCGGCATAGGACGCCTCCTTTTTATAGCAAAATTATACATAAATTTTGTTATATGGTCAATGAATAGATATAAGAAAATCCCACTGCCGCGGTGGGATTTTTTATGTTGGGAAAACTGTAAAATAGAGAGTGAAAACTGCCAACAGTACAGAAGGGGATGCCTCTAGCGTATTGAGTTCATATCACATTGCGCTTTTCCTCTTAAATATTTGAAAAGAAAAAGTGTAGGAGAAATAAGATGGCTATTAAGATGATTCCGGTTAAGTGCCCGCAATGTGATGCGGATCTTGAAGCAGAAGAGGGAAGAAGGACATTTTTCTGTCAGTATTGTGGTGCAAAAGTCATCATACAGAACGATAATGAACATATCTATCATACTATTGATGACGCAGCGCTTGAGCGTGCCGAGACAGATCATATGGTAAAAAAATACCAGATCGAGATGGCTAGAAAGCGGTCAGCAAACAAAGAAAAAAAGCTGAAAATGAAAATAAAATTTACGGTTATTCTTGCTGTGCTTGGTGTCTTGATGTTGATGATCGGCTTTATTGGTGGAAGTAAGGCCCCCGAAAATTCAGATTCGGGCTTTTATATATTAGCATGGTTAGGTTTGATGGCACTAATAGGCATATTTTCTATATGGGTACCACACGAGGAAAAAGATACAGATATTGATTTGGATATTAGTGGCATAGCAAAGGTTCCGGACAGTATAGTTGGGTTTGATACAAAAAATTATGCCGCAATAGAGTCAGTCTTAGAAAGTGCGGGGTTTCGCAATATCAAGTGTGTTCCGTTAAAGGATTTAACTATGGGGTTATTTATAAAGCCGGGAATGGTGGAATCCATTGTAATAAACGGGAAGAAGATCACATCCGGTGGAGACAGGTTTTCCAAGGAGGCCAATATTGTGATTTCATATCATAGCTTTCCTGATAAGTAATGACATTTTAACCAGAAATAAGGGGATTCGTAAAGCACCTGTCAGAAATGACAGGTGTTTTTTTACCGGCAGCAGTGCTGCAGAGTGGTCGTTAGTGATCTATGATGTGTGGTCAGATCCTACCTGTGCGCGAGAGTCATAATCTTGAAGATATATCGCTTCTGCGATATAATTATGCTGGCTGGAAAGTATAAAAGCATGGAATGGATGTTAGTGTGCAAATGAGAGAGGCTACGAGGTGACATATGTCTGTCGTATTATACCATGGTTCAGAAAAGATAATAGAAAAGCCGGAATTTGGAAAAGGTTCTCGAAACAACGATTACGGAAGAGGCTTTTATTGCACGGAAAGTATAGAGCTTGCCAAGGAGTGGGCCTGTGCGAAACAGAACAACGGATATGCCAATATATATGAATTTGATATGACGCATCTTAATGTGCTTAAACTCAATTCAGCGGAGTATAACATTCTGAACTGGCTTGCCATTCTTGCAGATAACAGGACGTATTGGCAGAATGGAAGCATTGCAGAGCAGGCAAAAAAATATATAAAGGATAATTTTCTGCTGGATATTGCTGACTATGATGTGATAATAGGCTACAGAGCAGATGATTCTTATTTTTCATTTGCCCAGGATTTCGTATCCGGCGTTATTTCACTTCAAAAGCTGTCAGAGGCAATGCGGCTTGGAAAACTCGGAGAACAGATCGTTTTAAAAAGTCCTCGGGCGTTTGATCACATCAATTTCAAAGGATGTGAAAGTGTAGATGAAGAGGAATATTTTAATAAAAAAAGGGAAAGAGAGCGCGAGGCAAGACAAGCGTATCGAAAAAGTAAAAGGGAAGCAGTTAATGTAAATGATCTGTTTATTCTTGATATCATGAGGGAGAATATTAAAAATGGAGATGCGCGCTTATCCGTATGATTACCTTTCAATGGCCCAGCGTATTATGGGAGATATGCTGGATTTTGCAGTGAATACATGTGAGATGGATTTAGAGCGTTTTTATGGACTTTTTTTGATGTCGGATATAGCGAGGCAGTTTCAGGAGGGAAATCCGACCTATATAGCGGGCAAAACAGGCTGTGAACTTGCAAAAGAAGTTGTGGTAGAGGCCGGGCTTGCACCACTTAAGCATGAAGATGAAATGTACCTGGATAAATCACCGGAATACTGGACCGGATGGGCACTGGCTTACTATCAGTGGTATACCTGTCGACCGTTTATAAGGATAAATGATGCAGCGCCGATCGTCAGGATACTGGATATGTATGAAGTCTATCATGAGATGGATATTATGCATTTTGTGAATATGGTGAATGGGTTCTGGGATGAGCATTACAAGGATACGAACCTTAAGCGGATCAGAAAATACGCCGGATTATCCCAGAAAAAACTGGCTGAGCTGTCGGGAGTTCCGGTAAGACAGATTCAGCTTTTTGAGCAGAGACAGCGGGATATTAATCACACAAGAGCGATAGACGTTGTGCGGCTGGGACGGGTGCTGGGATGTAAACCGGAAGAACTGCTGCAGATATAGGCAGGTCATTAAGAAATATGAAGTACAGAGAAATAGTAACAGGAACCTTTATAGACAGGCCCAATCGTTTTGTGGCCCACGTGGATATAGAGGGCAGTATTCATACCGTCCATGTGAAGAATACTGGCCGCTGCAAGGAGCTTTTGCTTCCCGGCGTGGTAGTGTATCTGGCGGTATCGGATAATCCCGCCCGCAAGACAAAGTACGACCTGGTTGCCGTGGAAAAGGCGGGCTTTGGACTTATCAACATTGACTCCCAGGCGCCTAATGTGGTGGTAAAGGAATGGCTGCAGCGTCAGGACTATGATCATATCCGGCCGGAGTATACTTATGGCAGCTCCCGGATCGATTTTTATATGGAGAAAGGGGAGGATAGGTATCTTCTGGAGGTGAAAGGCTGTACGCTGGAAAGAGACGGCATTGGTTATTTTCCCGATGCGCCTACAGCACGGGGCAGCAAACACCTTCGGGAGTTGGCGGCTGCTTCCGGACTGGGATATACGTGCTTTCTGGCCTTCGTCATTCAGATGGAAGGCGTTCACCTGGTTCGCCCTAACATAGAGATGGATCCTGCATTTGGACAGGCAATGAAAGAGGCGGTGGATGCCGGTGTTAAGATCCTCTTTTTGGAATGTAAGGTGACGAGAGATGGTCTGGAGATCCTCACATGAATTATTCTTTGTGTGTATCTGCTTGGCGTCTCTGTCCGGGCACACCGTGGTTTTACGAAGGAAGATCCGGATGAGGCTGAATAGTTACCTTTATGTTTAACTATGTCCAAAGGACAGATGGCAGGAGGAAAACCGGGTGAACAATAAAAAGGATTTTACAGAGGGAAATATAACGGCCTATCTGGTGAGTCTTGCTGCGCCCCTGATGGTAGGAAATATATTGCAGGAATTCTACAATACCATAGATGCATTTGTAGTGGGGCGCTTTGCGGGAAAAGAAGAATTCGCCGCCATAGGCATAGCGGGAACGGCTATGAATCTGTTCATGTTTGCCCTGGTAGGCTGCTGCAACGGCTTTGCCATTCTTTTCGCCCAGGCGTATGGAAAGAAAAACTGGAAGGAATTGCGAGGACAGCATTTCAACGCCCTGTTGGCCGGCATGGGATGCGTGCTGTTTCTCATGTTCTTAGGACTTGTCTGCATGGATCCCTTGCTGACCGTATTGCAGACGCCATCTGATCTGCATGGCTATGTGGCTTCCTATCTGTACTGGATATTTTTAAGCCTCCCGGCGGTCTTTTTCTACAATCTGTTTGCAGCGCTTCTAAGGGCTTCGGGAGATACCAAGGCTTCGCTGTATGTTTTGATAGCGTCTGTGGTGAGCAATTTATTCCTGGATATGGCCCTGGTAGGAAAATACAAGATGGGAATAGAAGGAGCGGCTATAGCGACGGCTATAACACAGATCATCTCAGCGATACTTTGCTTTCTCTATCTATGGAAAACACACCATGAGATGTTATTACACAGAAGAGATTGTATATTCGGTCGCGGGGGTATTCTAAAAGCGTTGAAGGTCGGTCTGATCACCAGTCTTCATCAAAGCAGTCTTTATCTGGGGAAACTGCTGGTGCAGGGGACGGTAAATACAGGCGGTACCGATGTCATTGCAGCCTATACGGCAGCGACTCGTATAGAAGGCTTTGCCAATTCCATCGGCAGCAGCGGTTCTGCCTCCACCTCCATTCTGACGGCCCAGAATCATGGAGCCGGAAAGAAAGAGCGGGTGCAGAAAACCTTTCGTATCAGCCTGCGTCTCCTTGCGGGAATGGGAGCCGGAGCTGCGCTTATCATGTTCATTTTTGCGCCGCAGAACATCGGACTTATGCTGGGAAGTCACAGCGGCATATCTTACGAAGAAGGCATACGGTATCTTCGGTTGGTGGCGGGATTTTATCTGTTTTGCTATACCGGAAATACGTTTACGGGCTATTACAACGGCATAGGAAAAGTAATCATGCCTTTTATAGGGGCCACGGGGCACATCCTTATCCGCGTGGTGCTTTCCCGGCTGCTGTTTCCGGCAATGGGTCTTAGCGCCGTAGCACTGGCGACAGGAATAGGTTGGGTATTGGCCAACTGCTTTTGGGGAATTGCATATGTCAGATCTTTTAGGCAAAAATGATGAGGCAGAATCTGCTCTGCACAGAAACCGGATGGCGCCTTTTATATGTTTGTCAATATAAAAGAGACCGGCATGACATCGGATGAATTTTGTAAGTACATTTTAAATGACTGTTATGTCACCATGACACCGGGAATCGCATTCGGCAACAGCTGTGAAGGATATGTGCGGATATCGTATGCCAATTCTTTGGATAATCTGAGAGAGGCAATGCGAAGAGTAAAGCTTTCTCTTGAAAAGAAGCAAAAAGAGACAATCTAAGGTATTGATATAAAAAAATGGCTGTTTCCAGATGAAGAAGCGGAAATACGATCATACTATCGAAAACAAGACCAGGGGTGAAACTCTGGTCTTATTTGTTGCATTTTGAATTAAAAAAATCAAATAGTCATTGACTCTATTATAATCACATAGTTTAAGATCCTTTCTAATAAAAGAACAAATTGTTTTGACACGAGGTGATTTCATTACGGATTGATAGAGAGTTAGAAAAATCCATTAGCCACAAGGCAGTTTGAAGTCACGCCGGTGTTAATTTCGATGATCAGGAAATTTGCGTTTTCCATGTCTGGAAAATCTGCAGAGACTGTCACAGTTACAGACTTCTTAGGATGGTAGAACGCAGATCACAGAAAGGAAGGACCTTACTATGACTAATGAACAGAAATACGCGATTTTAGAAAATCGTCTTAACCAGTTGGAGAACCGCATTGAAAAAGATAACCACGGCGTATGCCGCAGGATCCGCCGGGAAATGCGGAATTTAAAGGCATCCAAGGGAACAGAAGAATAGGGATGTAAACAAAACGATGACAGGGGCTTGGCAAATGCAGAGCCCCTGTTTCTTTTTTACAGAAAAACGCTAAATGCCTTCATTAGAAACGAGAGTTCGATCTCGAGGGTAAAGTATGTCAATAGCAATTCCCTTCTTGCAGATAATACCATAAAGGCAATTTCGGAGTTGACAGAAAAGGAACTGCGTCAGGCACATAATCTTCAAGATCGGATCGGCTATCCGACGTCTGTCTCCATGCCTTGAAAAGAACTCCTCACAGTGGTAAAATGGGACATTGCTGATCGCATGAATTTTTAATGCCGGAAGCACCCGCAGGTGTCGTGATCGGAGCGCCTGGGATTTTTGAAGGTCAGAAAAGCCTTGCATGATCAAGGATTTTGAGGAGGAAATAGATAGTATGAAATTAGGTATCGTGGGACTTCCCAATGTAGGAAAGAGTACCCTTTTTAATTCACTGACAAAGGCCGGTGCGGAGGCTGCCAACTATCCCTTCTGCACCATCGATCCCAACGTGGGCGTGGTGCCGGTGCCGGATGAGCGTATTGTGAAGCTGGGAAATATGTACCATTCCAAAAAGGTAACCCCGGCAGTCATCGAATTCGTGGATATCGCAGGCCTGGTAAAGGGCGCCAGCAAGGGCGAGGGTCTTGGCAACCAGTTCCTTGCCAATATCAGAGAGGTGGATGCCATCGTTCATGTGGTGCGTTGCTTTGAGGATCCTAACGTCGTACATGTGGATGGCAAGATCAATCCCCTTCGGGACATCGAGACTATCAATCTGGAACTGATCTTTGCGGATCTGGAAGTGCTGGAGCGCCGCATCAGCAAGGTGGCAAAGACAGCCCGCATGGACAAAGAAGCAGGCAGAGAGTACGAATTCTTAAAGAGAGTCAAGGCACTGTTAGAGGACGGCCAGCCGGCTTCTGCTCTGGAGACAGAGGATGAAGAGGAGAAAAAGCTGCTGGCAGGCTACAATCTGCTGACAGCAAAGCCGGTGATTTATGCCGCCAATGTGGCAGAGGATGATCTGGCCAATGACGGCGCCGATAATGAGGGCGTAGCCGCTGTTCGTGAATTCGCCTCTAAAAGCGGCAGCAAGGTCTTCGTAGTCTGCGCCAAGATCGAGGCTGAGCTCTCTGAGCTGGATGACGAGGAAAAGGCAGTCTTCTTAGAGGATCTGGGACTTACAGAGTCAGGCCTTGATAAGCTGATCAAAGCCAGCTATGAGACACTGGGCCTGATGAGCTTTTTGACAGCAGGCGAGGATGAGACCAGAGCCTGGACGATCAAGATCGGCACCAAGGCACCCCAGGCTGCCGGTAAGATCCATACGGATTTTGAGCGAGGCTTCATTAAGGCAGAGGTAGTCAATTACGAAGTGCTCCTGCGGGAAGGCTCCCTGGCAGCAGCCCGTGAAAAAGGCCAGGTAGGCATGGAAGGCAAGGACTACGTGGTACAGGATGGCGACGTGATCCTGTTCCGCTTCAATGTATAACAGAGAGACTTTGTGACGGCTGCGGAATGGAGATTTTTATGCCGGATATAATGGATAAAATGGACATAGCATTCCCACATCTGGGAATCTATTTAAAAAATGTGCCAAAGAGCATTATGATAGGTAACTTTTCCATTGCTTATTACGGGATCATCATTGCTCTTGGCATGCTGGCAGGAATCCTGCTGGCGGCCCATATGGCCAAAAAGACAGGACAGGACCCGGATACCTATTGGGATGTATCGATCTGGCTTATTATCTTTTCTGTGATCGGTGCCAGGATCTATTATGTGATCTTTTCATGGGATATGTACAAGGATGACCTGACCCAGATCTTTAACCTCCGGGCAGGGGGACTGGCTATTTACGGCGGCGTGATCGCCGGCGTGATCACCCTGATCATTTACTGTAAACGTAAGAAAAAGCATTTTCTGGATCTCTTCGATACCGCCAGCTACGGCCTGGTATTGGGACAGATCATCGGCCGGTGGGGCAATTTCATGAACCGGGAGGTGTTCGGCCAGTACACGGACAGTCTTTTAGCCATGCGGATCCCCACGGAAATGGTGAGAAGCAGTGATATTTCCGCCAGCATTGCCGCCCACATGACGGAGGGCACGAATTATATTCAGGTGCATCCTACCTTTCTATATGAAAGCGTATGGAATCTGGCAGTGCTGGTACTGATGCTGCTGTATTGCAAACACCGCAAATTCCGGGGCGAGGTGGGGCTTTTGTATTTCGGAGGCTATGGCCTTGGCCGTGCCTTGATCGAATATATCCGCACCGACCAGCTGTATCTGCCGGGAACCACCGTGCCGGTTTCCTTATTATTAGGTCTGCTGTTGTTTGTGACAGCCGTGATCATTGAGATCGTCATGCGTGTGGCCATGCAAATGGGAAAGGTAAAACCCTTGCCGGTGGGTGCACCTTGGGTTACCGGGGAAGAGAAAATGGCACAAAACTAAGTGGACACAAAGAAGAGAAAACAGCGTAAAACTAAGCAACCATAAAGAAGAAAAACAGCTTAAAACTAAATAACCATAAAAAGAAGAGAAAGTGATTGAACTTTTAAAGTTCAGTCGCTTTTTTTGTTGCTTTACGGGAAAGTTCAGACGTCGGCCAAGTGTCAGGCCCATCGTCCAGCGAACATTGTCGCCTTTTTGGGGGGAGATCAGATGTCGGCCAAGTTGCAGAGGCTGAATTATAACAATTCGAATTATAACGATTTATTACAGTTTATCGGGCTGAATCGTAGCAGGTCGCAAAACGTAATGCACCGGAGCACGGCAGAATGTCTCGCACTCTTTGCGCTGCGCGCCAGTTTTGCATGATCTGCATCGAAGCCGCAGGATGGTATCGGGCACGCTTTCAGAGCGTGCCCGATAGGCCCGAGGTGTCTGAGCATCCCCGCATCAGGCGGGGATGCGAGTTCGGGCCGTGCCATCCGCAGGCGAGAGGCAGATCATAGCAAAAACGGCGCAAAGTGCATGGTGCGAGACATTTGCCGCGCTTCGGTGCATGACCGGGCAACACCAATGACCGGGCAACACCAATGACCGGGCAACAAGAATGACCGGGCAACGCAAAATCGCCACAGTAACCTTCAAAGACCTTTTTTCATTTGTTTCAGGAAACAGCTTGCATTTACCCTGTGGAGAAGGTAAGATTGAGATAAATTGTGGGGGAAAGTGGGTAAAAGTTGCAACATTGTGTCAGAAAGTGGTAGATTAGAGTAAAGACACGAGGATTTAATAAAACAGCAATGATCCCCTGCAGTAACTGACGATCAGAAGATTTCCCGAAAGGCGGCGAGCAAATATGTATATTGGTGAATATAGCCATTCGCTCGACGCGAAGGGACGGATGATCATACCGGCTAAGTACAGAGAGAAGCTGGGAGAGCAGTTTATCATTTCCAAGAGCTTAGACCGCTGCCTGTGGATCTATGATATGGCGTCCTGGGATGCCTTTACACAAAAACTGGCGGCGTTGCCCCATAATACCAGAGAGCAGCGGGAACTGGTGAGATACTTCTTGGCCGGCGCCGCAGAAGTAGAGACGGATAAACAGGGCAGGATCCTTCTGCCGGCTAACCTTAGGAGTGCCGCAGGTATCGATAAGGACGTGGTTTTAGCCGGTGTGGGAGATAAGATAGAGATCTGGAGCAAGGAAGTATGGGAAGAGAATATTTCCAGCGACAAGATCAATGAGATCGCCGAGAAGATGATGGGCGAGGGATTTGTATTTTAGATAATTATCTATGGAGAGGAGGCAGCGTTGGAATTTAAGCATACATCCGTGTTACTGACGGAAGTGATCGACCAGCTGCATATCCTTCCGGATGGGATTTATGTAGACGGCACCTTAGGGGGCGGCGGTCACAGCTATCATATAGCGGAGAGACTGACCCAGGGCGGACGGCTGATCGGCATCGATCAGGACAGGGAGGCTCTGAAGGCGGCGGGGGAGAGGCTTTCTCCCTATCAGGACAGAGTCACCCTGGTGCACAGCAATTATGAAAATATAGCCGCCGTCCTGCAGGAGCAGGGCATCGGGCAGGTGAATGGCATTCTGCTTGACTTAGGCGTTTCTTCCTATCAGCTGGATAATCCGGAGAGAGGATTTTCCTATCGGGAGGATGAGCCCCTTGATATGCGCATGGACCAGAGCGCACCGATCAGCGCCAAGGATATCCTGAACGGATGGTCCCAGGAGGAACTGATCCGGATCCTGCGGGAATACGGGGAAGAAAAATGCGCCGTAAAGATCGCTAAGAACATTGTTTCCCAGCGGGAGAAAAAGCCTCTGGAGACCACCGGAGAGCTGGCCGCCATCGTGCGCCGCAGTATTCCTATGAAAATGCAGGAAAAGGGTGGTAATCCCTGCAAACGCACCTTCCAGGCGGTGCGCATTGCCTGCAACAGGGAGTTGGAAGTCTTGTCCGATTCTCTGGATACCATGATCGATCTGCTGGCACCGGGAGGAAGGCTGTGCATCATTACCTTCCATTCCCTGGAAGACCGCATTGTTAAAAATGCATTTCGTAAAAATGAGAATCCCTGTACCTGCCCTCCGGAATTTCCGGTCTGTGTATGCGGCAGGAAATCAAAGGGCAAGGTGATCACCAGAAAGGCCATCCTTCCCGGCGAAGAGGAATTGGAAAATAACAGAAGATCCGCCAGCGCAAAGCTTCGTGTGTTTGAGGCGGCACAGAAAGGTAACTATGGCAGCAAAGAGAGCAAATAGAAGCAGCATGAACAGACAAAGACGGAGTACAGCTTCCGGCAGAAGCAACCGCTCTATGAATGCTGGAAATGCCTCCGGGAGAAGAAGACAGCAGGAGCGCTACAACGATGCCGCCTACGACGAGTATCTCTATGGTGCGGCGGTACCGGTCTATGAGGAAGAAGAGAGAGAGTACCGGCGGGTAAAGCCCAGACTTCACCAACAGCCGCCCAGAGGAGAGAGCAGAAGATACGGCACCCATATGAAGGCCAGTTATGTCTTTTCTATGGCTATTATCATGACGGCGCTGTGTGCTATCCTTATTTATTACATCTCCCTGCAATCCAGCCTGACCCAATCCGTGCAGGATATCTCCACCCTGCAGAGCCAGCTCAGTGAGCTTCGCATCGCCAATGATGAAGCCTACAATGAGATCGACAACAGCATTGATCTGGATGAGATCAAATACAAGGCGATCACAGAACTGGGGATGAAATATGCCAATGAGGATCAGATCGTGACCTACAATAATGATTCGGGTGATTATGTGCATCAGGTCACAGAAGTAAAGTGATGGGATAGAATATGCCGGGTCGAGTCATCGATCCGGCTTTTACAATGAGGCAGAAAGCAGATTTGGATAAAAACAGTCAGAGAGCGAGAGACGAAAGAAGACGAAGGCAGGAAAAACGCAAATACAGGATCAATATGCAGAACAGGACACGGCTTTTGTTCCTGTTTACAGCGGCGGCCTTTGTGGGACTGGCGGTGCGTCTTTATTTTATCAACCGGGATAACGGAGATGCCTATAAAAGGCAAGTTCTTTCCCAGCAATCCTATGACAGCGAGACATTAGCCTATAAGCGGGGAAATATTACCGATACCAAAGGTACGGTATTAGCTACCAGCATCCAGGTGTTTAATGTGGTGGTGGACAGTAAGGCGATCCTGGCAGATGCTTCCTATTTAGAACCTACGATGGCTGCCCTGCGCCAGGCTTTTGGAGACAGTGTGGACATAGATGCCATCCGGTCTTACATCAGCGAGCATCCGGATTCCCGTTATTATGTGGTGGCCAGGAATGTGCCCTATGAGCAGAAAAACGCCTTCGAAGAGCTGGCCAATCCCTCTGAGGATAAAAAAAGCACAAGCAGCACCGTCAACGAGGATAGCAGCAACAATGCCGGCGAGGACGGAAGTACCAATGCTGAGAGCAACAGTGGCGGCGAAAACAGCACCGCCGGTGAGGAAAACAGTGACAGTGAAACCGGAACCGGCGGCGAGGATGGCAGTAGTAGCGAAAACGACACCGTCAGTGAAGAAAGCGGTAACAGTGAAAGTGGTACTACTGACGGGGATAACAGCAGCACCGCCGCTAAAAGTACTTCCGCCGGTATAGACAGCGGAAAGATCCAGGGCGTTTGGTTCGAGGAAGGCTATATCCGCAGTTATCCCAATGAAACCCTGGCCAGTGATGTGGTAGGATATGCGGATAATGATAATAATGGCCACTTCGGTCTGGAAGAGTATTATAATGATACTCTGAACGGCAAGACAGGAAGAGTGTACGGCTATCTGGATCAGTCCTCTACTCTGGAGAAGACCACCATCGAAGCCACCAACGGCAATAATCTGGTGACAACCATCGATGCCAACGTGCAGAGTATCGTAGAAAAATATCTGAAGAAATTCAACGATGAGCATGTGAATAAGGTGCGTGACGGATACGGCGCCAGAAACTTAGGCTGCATCATCATGGAGGTCAATACCGGCAATGTGCTGGCTATGGCCAGTTATCCCAATTTTAATTTAAATGACCCGCAAAATTCTGCCCCCATTGTGGGCATGAATAAGCTGGATGAGAAGGACAATCCCACCGATGAGGTCATGACCCAGGAGGATGTGGACAATCTCTCGGATGAGGATCTGCCCCGCTATCTTAACGCGCTGTGGCGCAATTTCTGTATTTCCGATCCCTATGAGCCGGGATCTACCGCTAAGCCCTTTACGGTGGCCAGTGCCCTGGACAGCGGCGTCATTACCGGCAATGAGACCTATCTTTGCGAAGGACATCTGAAGGTGGGCGGCGAGACGGGATCAGACATCTATTGTCATAACCGTTACGGTGACGGCCTTCTGACAGTAGGAGAGGCCATCGAGCGCTCCTGCAACGTGGCGCTTATGGACATTGCCCTGGCGGAAGGCAAGAGTATCTTCTGTGATTATCAGAAGCGGTTTAACTTCGGCCTTAAGACCAACATCGATCTGGCGGGAGAGGTGCGGACCGCCAGCCTGATCTATGCAGAGGAGGATATGCAGATCACGGATCTGGCTACCAACTCCTTCGGTCAGAACTTTAACGTGACCATGATCCAGATGATCACCGGTTTTTGCTCATTGATCAATGGGGGAAATTATTACGAACCTCATGTGGTGTCCAAGATCACCAGCCCCAGCGGCGCTACCATTGAAAATATTGAGCCCCGGGTGCTGAAAAAGACGGTTTCTGAGTCTGTCAGCGCCAAGATCCGGGAGTATTGCAACCTGGTAGTTACCGGCGAACACGGAACCGGTAAGACCGCCAGACCGGCAGGGTATATGATCGGTGGCAAGACCGGCACGGCAGAGACTTTGCCCAGACAAAACGGACAGTATGTAGTTTCCTTTATGGGCTATGCACCGGCGGATGATCCTCAGATCGCTATCTATGTGGTAGTGGACAGAGCCAATGAGGAAAGCCAGGATGATGCCAAGTATGCCACCGGCATCGTGCGCAACATATTGACAGAAGTGCTTCCTTATCTGAATATTTATATGACAGAGGAGCTTACCGAGGAAGAGAGAGCAGAGTTAGAGGCATTGCAGCTCTCCGATACGCTTGCCCTTGGAAAGAATGCAGACATTTCCGAGAAGCCGGCGGATGAAACGGAAGAGGGGGCTGTCGCAGAGGATGGACAGAGCGCAGAAGGTGACGCAGCTGCCGGAGAGACAGCGGGAGAAGAAGGCGCCGCAGAAGGTGCTTCCGGAGAAAATGCCGGGGAGGCAGAGAGCACCGCGGAAATCTGGATGAGCTTTGAAACCGATCCGGAGACGGGATATAAGATCGATCCCAATACCGGGGCTTTGGTAGATCCGGATACCGGTTATGTGTTTGGCTCAGTGACAGAGTCTTCTGGTACATCCCAGTCCGGTGACGGTACATCTCAGTCCGGCGACGTCACAGCTCAGTCCGGCGCGGCGGCTGCCACAGACGCGGCAGCGGCCCAGGCAACGCAGGGAGAAGCAGCACAGACCGGAAATGCCACAGACGCGGCAGTACAGGCTGCGGGACAGTAAAGATGTGGAACGGTAAAGATGCGGAATGGTAAAGATGCGGAACAGCTACTAAACCTGACAATACGGTTGCTCGAAACAGTAAAGATGCAGAATAGTAAGGATGCAGGACAGTAAAGATGCGGAATGGTAAAGATACGGAACGGCAAAGTATGGGACGTATCCACAGAGAAAACATGTGATAATATTCGCAGTGCGCCTGCAAAACGAGCGTACAAAGTTAACGTAACGGCGCAGTCGCCGGCTATATGAGGGACGGACAAAGATGTCCGGGAAACAGGAGGAGATGATGGAGTTGACACAGATCGTTTGGCCGATATTGATAGCCTTTTCTATTACAGGGGCTTCCGGGCCGGTTCTGATCCCTTTTCTTCGAAAGATCAAGGCAGGACAGACCGAGCGGGACGACGGACCCCAGAGCCATCTGAAGAAATCCGGCACCCCCAATATGGGCGGATTGATGATCCTGCTGGGCTTTGTCCTTACAGGCGGCATCTTTTCCATCTGGCACAGAGAGATCATTCCGGTATTGATCCTGACAGTGGGTTTTGGCGCGGTAGGCTTTATCGACGATTATATTAAGGTAGTATTAAAGCGCTCCATGGGACTGCGGGCCTGGCAGAAAATGCTGCTGCAGATCCTGATCGCCTGCGTGTTTGCCTGGTATATCACCTCAGTGCATGGTATTTCCCTGTCCATGAAGGTACCCTTTGCCTCCGGCGTTACACTGGACTTCGGTATCCTGAACATACCGATCTTCCTCTTTATCGTGGTGGCTACAGTCAACGGCACGAATTTTACCGATGGCGTGGATGGATTATCCAGCTGTGTAACGGTGGCGGTGGCTCTGTTTTTCACCATCGCGGCGCTGCTGCTGGGCGCGGATGTGGCACCGGCGGGCAGCGCTATGATCGGCGCACTTCTGGGCTTTCTTATCTTTAATGCCTATCCGGCAAAGATCTTTATGGGAGATACGGGATCTCTGGCACTGGGCGGCTTTGTGGCAGGTATGGCATATATGCTGCAGCTTCCCCTGTTTATTCCCATCGTAGGTTTTATTTACATGATCGAAGTGATCTCTGTCATCCTGCAGGTGGGATACTTTAAGGCTACTCACGGAAAACGCATTTTCCGTATGGCGCCTATCCATCATCATTTCGAGCTGGGTGGCTGGTCCGAGGTACGGGTGGTAGCAGTCTTTACCATTGTAACGGTACTGCTGTGCGCGATGGCTCTTTTAGGGGTTCACTGAGAAGTACAGGAAGCGTTACTGTTCAGACACCGGCCAGGCAATGGGTCCCGGCGGACACACTCCGCCACCCTGCCGCCCGGCCGGCGTCTGAACGGTAACCCGGAAGCGGTTGACCGGCAGAGATAACAGGTGGAATAAAGAAAAGAGAGGTTTACAGGCACATGGAGATACAGGATAAAGAAGTGCTGGTAGTAGGCACGGGATTAAGCGGCGCCGGAGCGGTGCACCTGCTGCTGCAGGAAAAAGCAAAGGTAACAGTGCTGGAGCAAAACGACAAGCTGACCGAAGCGGATGTGCGGGAAAAGCTGGGAGAAGAGGACCGGGCCGGGGTAGAAGTGATCGTGGGAGAGTATCCGGCCGGGGCAGAAGAGAAGCTGGCATTTGCGGTCTTTAGTCCTGCAGTTCCCATGGATGCGCCTTTGGCCCTGCGCCTTAAAGAGGCGGGAATTCCTATCTATTCGGAAATAGAACTGGGATATCGGGCGGCAAAGGGAGAAATCATTGCCATCACCGGTACCAATGGCAAAACCACTACCACTACCTTGGTGGGAGAGATCATGAAGGCGGCGGCAGACCAGGTCTTTGTGGTAGGGAATATCGGCTTTTCCTATGCGGGCATTGCCCGGGAAACCACGGAAAAGACCGTATGCGTGGCAGAGATCAGCAGCTTTCAGTTAGAGGGTATGGAAACTTTCCATCCCCATGTCAGTGCCATCCTGAATATCACGCCGGATCACCTGAACCGTCACCATACCATGGAAAACTATATTGCGGCTAAAGAGCGTATCACGGAAAACCAGACCCGGGAAGACTTTACGGTACTCAACTACGAGGATCCGGTGCTGCGGGAATTCGGTCAGAACAAGTGCCCCGGCACAGTGATCTGGTTTTCCAGTAAGGAAAAGCTGCAGGACGGTTACTACCTGGAGGGAGAGGAGATCTGTCTGGCAAGCCATGGCCAGGCACAGTCCTTGATGAACATCCACGACATGCGGCTGGTAGGCGTGTGCAATATCGAAAACGTTATGGCGGCCATAGGTATGACCTCTGCCATGGGCGTGCCGATGGAGACCATCCTGTCGGTGATCCGCAGCTTTGCACCGGTGGAGCACCGCATCGAATTCGTAGCCACTAAGGCCGGGGTGGATTATTACAATGACTCTAAGGGTACCAATCCGGATGCGGCTATTCAGGGTATCCGGGCTATGAGTAAGCCTACCGTTCTTATCGGCGGCGGCTATGACAAGGGCAGTGAATACGACGAGTGGATCGAGGCCTTTGACGGCAAGGTAAAGGAGCTGGTTCTCATCGGACAGACAAAGGAAAAGATCGCTGCCTGTGCCAGAGCCCATGGCTTTGACAAGATCAGCTTCTTTGAGACCTTCCGGGAAGCCATGGAGCATTGCACAAAGGTGGCACAGCCCGGAGATGCGGTGCTGCTCTCGCCGGCCTGCGCCAGCTGGGGCATGTTCCCTAACTACGAGGAGCGGGGAAGGATCTTTAAGGAGTATGTAAACCAGCTTGCCTGATGGATGCCTTCAGTATCTTGAAAAGCAATGGGACTGCTGAGAGAGAGAGAAAGACTGCTGCAGCATGGTCCCGGTGGTCCGGAGGAGGCGTCGGCGAAGCAGGCTGCATGTGAAATGTTCCGAGCACTAGTACATCGAATAATAAATAACTATCTATACAGAACTATCGCAGTTTATATTGCTACAGCGCATATTCTGTTGCCAATTTGGCTGGATACTTATTATATGCTGCACTAGGGACTATAACGCTTAAGGAAAGGATGGACAGGATATTGGCAGAAAGACGCAGAAGGAGAAGAGAGGATTCCCCCCAGGATCATGATTACAGCTTGCTGTTCATAATCCTTTTTCTGCTTGCCTTTGGACTGGTCATGCTGTATTCTACCAGCTCTTATGAAGCGGCTATGAGCCGGGACTCCAATTACGACGGTGCCTATTATCTGAAAAGGCAGCTGGTATTTACCATTCTGGGCCTGCTGGTCATGTTCGTCACCTCCAGGATCAATTACCGGGTTTGGAAAAAAGTTTCCGTGATAGCTTACTTTATTTCCCTCTTTCTGGTGGTGCTCATCATTCCTTTCGGCACAGAGGTAAACGGTGCGAAAAGATGGCTTTACTTTGGACCTGTTTCCGTGCAGCCGGCAGAGATCGTCAAGATCGCCACCATCATGATCGTGTCTGCTTTCCTGACAAAGAAGGGGGCAACCGTTGACGAGCCGAGGAATATACTGCAGCTTATGGGGATAACCGCTGTGCCCGCCCTTATGCTGCTGATCATCACCAAAAACTTAAGCTCTGCCCTTATCGTATGTTTCATTGCCGTGGCCATGTTTTTTGTCTGCAGCAGGAAGAAAAAGATATTCTTACTGGGAAATTGCGGCGTGGCAGCCGCGGTAGCACTGGTGATCTTTCTGGTTAACCAGTATCCGGACCTGTTTTACGGCAATTACCGCTTCCGGCGTATCATGGCCTGGTTGGATCCGGAGTCTTATGCCGGTGATATTGCCTTCCAGACGGTGCAGGCGCTGTATGCAATCGGCTCCGGCGGTGTCTTTGGCAAAGGGCTGGGGCAGAGTATGCAAAAGCTGGGATATCTGCCTGAGGCACAGAATGATATGATCTTTTCCATTGTCTGTGAGGAACTGGGGCTTTTCGGCGCAGCCTGTATCATGAGTATGTTCCTTTTGCTGATCTGGCGTTTCATGAACATAGCGGTAAATACCTATGACCGGTTCGGCATGCTGTTAGTCACCGGTGTCATGACCCATATTGCGGTGCAGGTGCTTCTCAATATAGGCGTCGTGACCAATTCCATCCCCAATACCGGTGTCACCCTTCCCTTCGTAAGTTACGGCGGATCGGCGGCGGTAATGCTGCTCTTTGAGGTGGGGATCGTCCTGTCGGTAGAGCGCAGAAGCCGCCTGCGCATGTAGAAGTATCTGTGAAGTATCATGCTGAAAAGATTTTTACTGTTCTTCCTGACTCTGTGTGATTGTCCGGTGTCGGAACAGCAGTGATGCGTTTTATCCGTTTTGTATCGATGTGCTGCCGCAGCATGCTGCGGCATAACATAAGAGGTAACTATGCCCGGAAATGATTCCTATGATTACATAAAGGAAAAAGCAGCCAGGCTGCGGGAACAGGATCTGCGGGATGCCAAGGTGCGAAAGGAAAGAGCCAGGCAGCTGCGCCGGCAGGAGAGAAGAGAAGCTTTCAGGGAATTCTGGGAATATCACAGAGTTTTGAAATGGGTTCTCTGCATCCTGGCGGGGGTACTGGTAGCCGCTCTGATCGCCTGTATCTATATCTGGATCACCTACCGGGTAGATACGGTCTATGTGGAGGGCAGTACCCACTATACAGACCAGGAGATCACGGATATGGTGCTGACAGGTCCCCTGGAGCACAATTCCCTGTACCTGTCCCTTCGGTACAAAAATGCCGGCGTGACCGGTATTCCCTTTGTGGAAAAGATGGACGTGAGCATTGTGGATGCCCACACCATCCGCATCAATGTCTATGAAAAGGCATTGGCCGGCTATGTTGTTTATCTGGGCAACTATATGTATTTCGACCGCACCGGAACGGTGGTGGAAGCTTCCAAGGAAAAAACGGAAGGGATCCCGGAAGTGACAGGGCTTTCTTTTAATTATGTGGTTCTCTATGAAAAGCTTCCGGTGAAAAATGAGGAGGTGTTTACACGGATTCTCAATGTTACGCAGCTTTTAAAAAAATATGAGCTTTCTGCGGATCGTATTTATTTCGACAGTTCTGAGAATATGACTTTATATTTTGGCAATGTGCGGGCAGCCCTGGGAAATGATGACAATACAGATGAGAAGGTTTCCAATCTGAAACAGATTCTTCCGTCCCTGGAAGGTAAAAGCGGTGTATTGGACCTGGTAAACTATACCAGAGACTCCAATCACATTACCTTTACGGAAAAATCAAGATAACAGGGATTTGGCATTGATTATTTGGCCATTCGATTGTATTATAAAATGAGTTGAGCTTGTTTCACATGTTTCACAACGAAAAAGAAAGACGATAAGAAGTTAAAAGGAGGGCCCACCCGTGCTGGAAATTAAGACTGACGAGACGGAATCGGCTTGCAAGATAATTGTAATAGGTGTTGGCGGTGCAGGTAATAATGCAGTCAACAGAATGATAGATGAAGGGATCGCCGGTGTGCAGTTCATCGGCATTAATACAGATAAACAGGCTCTGCAGCTTTGCAGAGCGCCTAAGCTCTTACAGATCGGTGAGAAGCTGACCAAAGGACTTGGTGCCGGCGCGGTTCCCGAGGTGGGCCAGAAGGCGGCAGAGGAGAGTGCGGAGGAGATCTCTGCCGCCATCAAGGGTGCGGATATGGTATTCGTTACCTGCGGTATGGGCGGCGGTACAGGTACCGGTGCGGCTCCTGTAGTGGCTAAGCTTGCCAGAGAGCAGGGCATCCTGACGGTAGGTGTAGTGACCAAGCCTTTCCGTTTCGAGGCCAAGAATCGTATGCAGAAGGCTCTTATGGGCATCGAGAACATCAAACCCAATGTAGATACCCTGATCGTGATCCCTAACGACAGACTGTTGGAGATCATGGACAGACGTACCACTTTAGCAGACGGACTGCGCAAGGCAGATGAAGTGCTGCAGCAGGCAGTACAGGGTATTACAGACCTGATCAATGTGCCTTCTATCATCAATCTGGACTTTGCGGACGTACAGACCGTTATGCGCCAGAAGGGTATCGCCCACATCGGTATCGGCTCCGGAAAGGGTGACGATAAGGCTAGTGATGCAGTGAAGATGGCAGTAGAGAGCCCGTTGTTAGAGACTACCATCAGCGGCGCTACCGATATCATCATCAACATTTCCGGTGACATCACCCTGGCAGATGCCAATGATGCAGCCAGCTACGTACAGGAGATCACCGGCGATAATGTCAATATGATCTTCGGTGCTATGTACGATGAGTCCAAGTCCGACAGCTGCACCATTACGGTCATTGCTACCGGCATCGACCAGAGTACTGCTAAGCAGCCCGGTTACAGCGCTTTCAAGAATACCTATGTGCAGCCTACCACCGCGCAGCATGTGGCACATGCACCTTTGAATCCCGGTCAGGGTACTTATGCAGCAAATCCCATGCAGGGACAGCAGGCACCCAGACAGGCAGCACCGCAGGGACAGGGCAATTACCGCACCGCAGTGCCTCAGGAGAATTTCCAGGCGAGCAAAGTGCGCAGCAATATTCCCGAGAAATCCTTAAAGATCCCGAACTTTATGCAAAAGCCCAAGGAAGACTAGGACAGTCGACGGGATAATTTTATAAGAGATTATTTTTACAGAGTACAGAAGGCTCCGGATTTATCCGGAGCCTTTTTTGCGCTGTTTATGAGGCCGGACATGAATGGAGAAGCGGCAAGATGTTACAGTTCAGACGCCGGACGGGTGGCAGGGTGGCGGAGTGTATCCGGGTGAGGGGCCTTGCGAGGCCTCGGTCCTTAGCTCGCGTTCTTTGCGAGCTTAGTACCGCTAGGTCCGAAGGATGGAGCCGAGAGGCGTCCCCTCACCCGGATACCTCCGCCAGGACCCGCCACCCGTCCGGCGTCTGAACTGTAACGGCGACAGAATCCGTAAAATTATTGTTGACTTCCAAGAGAACATAACATAAAGTATATAATACCTATAAAAAAAGTATGATTTAAAAAGAACACAGGAGCATACCTATGAATGCTGTAAAAGATAAGGAGCAGATCTACGATTTTGACAGGATCACGGACAGGAAGAATACTTCCTGTCTGAAATATGATTTCGGCAAGGCCAGAATGGGACGGGAAGATCTGCTGCCTATGTGGGTGGCGGATATGGATTTCCCGCTGCCCCGGGAGGTACTGGAAGTTCTGCATGGGCGGATCGAGCACGGCATCTTCGGTTATACGGATCCGGACGATGAGTACTATGCGGTGCTGAAGAAGTGGTTTTCCCACCGCTATGGCTGGCAGATCGAGAGGGAGTGGAATACCGTGACCCCCGGTGTGGTCTATGCACTGGCTGCAGCGGTCCGGGCACTGACAGAACCCGGAGACGCGGTGCTGATACAGGAACCGGTTTACTATCCCTTCCGGGAAGTGATCCGGGACAACCACAGAATCTGCGTCAGCAGTCCTCTGGTGCGCAGGGTAGATGGGGATAAGAGCCGCTATGTCATGGATCTGGCCGACTTTGAGGAAAAGATCAAGCAAAACAAAGTGAAGCTGTTTCTCCTATGCAGTCCACATAATCCGGTAGGCAGAGTCTGGAGCAGGGAGGAACTGGAAAGAGTCAGCGAGATCTGCCTGCGGCATCAGGTCAGGATCGTGGTGGATGAGATCCATTGTGATTTTATCTTTTCCGGTCATCACTTTACGCCCTACGGCACCTTGGAGGAGAAGTATGCGGAGAATGCGGTGATCTGCACCTCTCCCAGCAAATCCTTTAATATAGCAGGCCTTCAGACAGCCAATATCCTGATCCCTGACCGAACGCTGCGGTTAGCCTTTAAAAAAGAGAATGCGGCGGCAGGCTACAGCCAGGGCAATGTTATGGGGATTACGGCGGTAAAGGCGGTATATGAAAAGGGTGAGAGGTGGCTGGATGCACTGCGGGCCTATCTGGAGGAGAACCTTGTCTTTTTCAGAGAGTATCTGGAAAAGAACATCCCCGGCGCCGGACTGATCGAACCGGAGGGAACCTACCTTTTATGGGTGGACTTTTCCGGCGTTGTGGATAGCTATGGGGAACTTCATAGCCTGTTGGTGGACAAGGCGCATTTGTGGCTGGATGAGGGCGTGATCTTCGGCGGCGAGAATGCACTTTTTGCCAGATTTAATATCGCTTGCCCCAGGAGCGTACTGGAGCAGGGACTGTCGCAGTTGGCTGAGGCTGTAAGAGAAGCGTGATCTTATCGTAGAATCCGCCTGCGCGAGATTCTCCTCACGTTGCCGCAGATAAGCGGGGCATAGGTGCGGATCACATCGGAGAATTTGCCTGCGCGAGATTTTTCTCACGTTGCCGCAGATAAGCGTGACATAGGTGCGGATCACATCGTAGAATCCGCCTGCGCGAGATTTTTCTCACGTTGTCGCAGATAAACTGTGACATAGGTGAGGCATAAGGAGGAAATATGGATTTTAATTCAAATAAAGAAAAAGAGCAGTGGAATGTTTCTTTAGAGACCAAGTGTCAGGGCATGGATCTGAGTATTCAGGATCAGTATCATGCCATCAGTTTTCCTATTTATCAGACAGCTACCTTTTCTCACAGAGAACCGGGGCATGAGGCAGACAGCTTCAGTTATACCAGACAGAGCAACCCCACCAGACAGCAGCTGGAGAGCATTGTGGCCAGTCTGGAAAACGGCCGCGGGGCTATGGCTTTTTCCAGCGGCATGGCAGCTATCTCTGTGATGCTGGAGTTGTTTAAGCCGGGAGATCACATTGTCATCGATGAGGATCTTTACGGCGGCAGCGTCCGCCTTTTCCAGAATGTGGGGGAGAAGAACGGCCTGGTTTTCCATACCCTGGACATCAGCAGCCAGGATGTGGAGCCTTTTCTGACGGAGGATACCAAGGCGGTCTACCTGGAGACACCCACCAATCCTATGATGCACGTGACGGATCTAAAGAAGCTGGCCGAGAAGGTGCACCGCCATGGGGCATTACTGGTGGTGGATAATACCTTCCTTTCTCCTTATTTCCAGAATCCTCTGGACCTGGGGGCGGACATTGTGGTCCACAGCGGCACCAAGTTCCTAAGCGGCCATCACGATACCATCGGCGGCTTTCTGGTGGTCAACGATGCAGCGCTGGAAGAGAAGCTGCGCTATCTGTCCACCACCATCGGATCGGCTATGGCGCCCTTTGACTGCTGGCTGATGCTGCGGGGCATCCGTACCTTGGCAGTGCGCATGGAGAGAGCGGAGCAAAATGCCCAGAAGATCGCCCGCTTCCTGCAGGATTCCCCTTATGTAACAAAGGTGATCTATCCCGGATTGGAAGACCATCCCGGATATGAGATCATGAAAGAGCAGGCCAGAGGCTTTGGGGCTATGATCAGTTTTGAAGTCAGATCAAAGGAATTCGCCCTTTCCTTCCTGCGCAATGTAGAGCTGTTTTACTTTGCGGAGAGCCTGGGCGGCACAGAAACCCTGATCACCTATCCCATCACCCAGACCCACGCAGAAGTGCCGGAAGCACTGAGAGAGAAAAACGGCATTACCGATAAACTGCTGCGACTCTCAGTGGGTATCGAGGGTGCGGAGGACCTGATCGGTGAGTTCGAGAGAGTGTTTGCTATTGCAGATAAAGAAAGCTAAGGTGCGGTAGGGGTACCTCCGACGGCCAAGGGATTGGGTGGCGGAGAGTGTCCGGGTGCAGGGGCCTTACCTGAGCCTCGGTACTTAGCTCGCGTCCTTTGCGAGCTTATGTACCGCTAGGCTCAAGGTATGGAGCCGAGAGGCGTCCCCAAACCCGGATGCCTCCGCCAGGACCCGATTCCTTGGTTGGCGGAGGCGCGGCTGCAGCTTAATCGCATACAGATAACAGAGCGTCAGCCGTCGGTTGACGCTTTTTTGTGTGAATTATATAATCAAGTCTGTGTGGATGCGGCGGCATCGTTATGCTGCAGGTACTGACTGCGCAAGGGAATGTACCTTGCAGAGTACGGCGGCATCCCTTACGGAAAAGAGTAGAAAGGATCAGGAAATACATGGAAATGACAGAAGAGAAAGTAAAGCAGATCGAAGCACTGCAGGCCTATGAGGTGCTGGAACACCGTTATCTGGAGGATCTGCATACAGACAGCTGGCAGCTGCGTCATAAGAAAAGCGGTGCCAGGATCGCCCTGCTCTCTAACCAGGACGAGAATAAGGTCTTTTATATCGGCTTTCGCACGCCCCCGGCGGATTCCACCGGCGTGGCTCATATCATAGAGCATACAGTGCTTTGCGGCTCCCGTGATTTCCCTGTCAAGGATCCTTTTATAGAACTGGTAAAGGGCTCTCTTAATACCTTTTTAAATGCCATGACCTACCCGGACAAAACGGTATATCCCGTGGCCAGCTGCAATGATACGGATTTTAAGAATCTGATGCATGTCTACCTGGATGCGGTCTTCTATCCCCGTATTTACCAGGAGCCCAGGATCTTCCAACAGGAAGGTTGGCACTACGAGGCGGAAAAAGAGGATGGCCCCGTCACCATCAACGGCGTGGTTTACAACGAGATGAAAGGCGCCCTTTCCTCTCCGGATGATCTTCTCTCCAGAGAGATCTTCACCGCCCTTTATCCCGATACCCCCTATGCCGTGGAGTCCGGCGGTGACCCGGAGAACATTCCGGATCTGACCTACGAGAACTATCTGGATTTCCACAGAAGATACTATCATCCTTCCAACAGTTACATTTACATGTACGGCAATATGGACATGGCGGAGCGGCTGACATACTTAGACGAGGCGTATCTGTCCCATTTTGACCGGCTGACAGTGGATTCCGAGATCCCGCTGCAGCCTGCTTTTGCAGAGCCTGTCCATGCTTCCAAGGAGTATTCCATCATGGAGGACGAGGAGGAGGCGGGCAATGCCTATCTTTCCTATAATGTGTCTCTGGAAGACGGCATGGATGCCAAGAAAAATGTGGCCTTTAAGGTGCTGGATTACTGCCTGTGCGAGGCAGCCGGAGCGCCGGTTAAGGAAGCATTGCTGAAAAAGGGCATCGGCCGGGATGTATACAGTCTCTATGAAGAGGATATCCGGCAGCCCTGCTTCTCCATTGTTTCCCGGTATACGGACGCAGACAAGGCAGAGGTCTTTGCAGAGACCATCCGAGAGACTCTGCAGAAGATCACGGAGGAAGGCTTTGATGAGAAACTGTTGCTGGCCGGCATCAATTATCATGAATTCCGCTTCCGGGAGGCGGACTACGGAACGGTGCCAAAGGGCTTAGAGTATGGTCTGGATGCCCTCGGCAGCTGGCTCTACGAGGATACAAAGCCCTGGCTTAAGCTGGAGCTGGGAGAGATATACGGACAGCTGCGCCGGGAAGTGGGCAGCGGCTATTTTGAGCAGCTGGTAAAGGACTATCTGCTGGATAACAAGCATCTGGCCATCCTGACCCTGGCACCCAAAAAGGGTCTGACAGAGAAAAAGGAGCAGGCTTTAAAGGCAAGGATCGATGCTTATGTGCAGAGTCTTTCCGAAGAACAGCGCAAAAAGATCGTAGAAGATACCGAGAGCCTTCGTAAGTTCCAACAGACCCCGGATACCCCTGAGGATCTGCAGAAGATCCCTATGCTGACCAGAGCAGATTTAAAGCGGGAGTGCCAGCCCTACGTCAATGCGGTCAGTGAGGAGGGAAACATTCCCTTTATCACCCACGATCTGGAGACCAACGGCATCTGCTATGTGCGGCTTCTTTTCAACATGCAGGATCTCCCTCAGAACCTTTATCCCTATATGTCTATCTTTAAGGGGATCATCGGGGAATTTTCCACCGCTCATTACGGCTACGGGGATTTAAATAACGAGATCCAGATCTATACCGGCGGCCTGGAGTCTTCGGTAAATGTCTATACCAATGTAAATAACAGGGAACAGTATCGTACCTTCCTGGAGATCAATACCAGTATCCTTCCGGAAAATCTGGAAAAATGCTTTGCGTTGCTGGAGGAGATCCTGCTGCGCAGCCGCTGGGATGAGAAACAGCGGCTCCGGGAGATCCTGGAAGAGGAGCGTTCCTCCATGAAGTCGGATCTGCTCAGCGCCGGACATACCACGGCGGCCAACAGAGCCTGCGCTTACATGAATGCTTCCTCAGCCATCATTGAGGATATGGGAGGCATCAGTGCCTATCGTCTGCTTTGCCATATTCTGGAAAATTACGACACCGAGGCAGAGAATGTACTGAAGGCTCTGGGTGAGATCGCAGCCTGCATCTACTGCAGGGAAAATCTGACAGTGGATATCACCGCACCGGTGAAGCTGCAGGAGAAGGTAAAGCCGCTGCTTTTAGGACTGGCTGACCGCCTCTATGCCAAGGAGACCACGGCACCCGGCTTTGTGCCCTCTGTGGTGAAAAAGAACGAAGGCTTTGCCACCGCCGGACAGGTACAGTATGTGTGCCGGGCAGGCAATTTTGCAGATCACGGACTGGAGTATACCGGCGCATTGCGGGTACTCCGGGTAATGCTGGGCTATGATTATCTCTGGAATACCATCCGTGTCAAGGGCGGCGCCTATGGCTGCATGAGCAGTTTCTGCAAGGACGGAACCGCTTATCTGGTATCCTACCGGGATCCCCACCTGCAGCAGACCGTGCAGGGCTTTTTGCAGGCGGCAGAGTATGTGCGTTCTTTCCAGGCGGATGAGCGGGTGATGACCCAGTACATTATCGGCGCTGTCAGCGGACTGGATCACCCTATGTCTGCCTATCGGTACGGCCGCTATTCCCTGGCGGGATATCTCACCGGCAGTACCCAGGAGATGATCCAGAAGGAGCGGGATCAGGTGCTGGATGCGCAGCCGGAAAAGATCCGGGAGCTGGCCGCCTATCTGGATGCCATCATGGAGGATGAGTGCTTTTGTGTAGTAGGCAGCGCCGCCAAGATCGAGGCCAATAAGGATAAGTTCATGACAGTGGAAAAGATACAGTAAGCTGCCGCAGCATACTGCGACAAAAAGAGGTGAAAATGGAAAAGAAAAAAGCCGGCTTTGCCACTATTGTGGGAAGACCCAATGTGGGAAAGTCTACATTGATGAATACACTGATCGGGCAAAAGATCGCCATTACATCTTATAAGCCCCAGACCACCAGAGACCAGATCCGCACCATCTATACGGATGAGCGGGGACAGATCGTCTTTCTGGATACCCCTGGTATGCACCGGGGACGTTCCAGACTGGACGAATATATGCTGAAGGCAGCCCAGTCCACCTTGAAAGAGGTGGATCTGATCCTGTATCTGGTGGAGCCTAAGGCTAAGCTGGAAGAGGAAGAGCAGGCGGTGCTTAAAGTTCTCTCTGAAGTAAAGACACCGGTGATCCTGGTCATCAACAAGATCGATACCGTGAAAAAGGAACAGATCCTGCTGGTCATGGATACCTATCGCAAGGCCGGAAATTTCGCAGAGATCATTCCGGTCAGCGCCCGGACCAAAGACGGGGTGGAGGAGCTTAGAAAGACCATTTTCGACAGAATGCCCGAGGGGGAGCCCTTCTATGACGAGGAAATGGTGACAGACCAGACCCAGCGGGATATTGCCGGAGAGATCATCCGGGAGAAGGCTCTGCGGCTTTTGCAGGATGAAGTGCCCCACGGCATCGCCGTAGTGATTGAAAAGATGCACTGGAGGGGACAGCAGCCGGTGGACCTTTGCGACGTGGAGGCCTGCATTATCTGTGAAAAGGACTCCCACAAGGGCATCATCATCGGCAAGGGCGGTCAGATGATCAAAAAGATTGGACAGGCAGCCAGGACAGATATAGAGCAGATGCTGGATTGCCGCGTCAACTTAAAGCTCTTTGTGAAGGTGCGCAAAGACTGGCGGGACAGCACTGCCCAGCTTAAGAATTTCGGCTATCGCCGCAAGGAATAGAAACCATGGGCACACAAACCGGAGAAGCAGGGCAGGAGGTAACAGGACTGATCCTTCAGTCGTCCAACGCGGGAGAATATGACAGAAGGCTGGTGATCCTTACCAGAGAGCGGGGGAGGATCTCAGCCTTTGCCAGAGGCGCCCGCCGGCCGGGCAGCCCCTTGATGGCAGCCGGTCCCTTTTGCTTCGGTACCTTCCGGATCATTCCGGGGCGCAGCGCCAATATCGTGACGGAGATCTCCATCGCCAACTATTTTGAAAAGCTCCATACCGATGTGGAACTATCCTGCTACGGCATGTACTTTCTGGAGATCATGACCTACTGGACCAGAGAAAACAATGATGAGGCTATGTTGCTTTTGCTGCTCTATCAGTCTTTGCGGGCTCTGGAAGCACCGGGCATTCCCAATCGGCTGGTGCGCTGCGTGCTGGAAATCCGCACCATCGTCATTGAGGGAGAGTATCCCGGACCGCCGAAAGGACAGGGATGGGAAGAGTCTGCTTTATATGCCCTTTCCTTCATTGTGCAGACACCTATCGCCAAGCTCTATACCTTTACGGTGACGGAGAAGGTGCTGGGACAGTTGGAAGAGATCGCCGGGGCTCTCCGCCGCCGGTGCATGCCCCAGCATTTTAAGAGTCTGGAAGTATTGGAGATGATGAACGCAGCATCTAAATTGTAATAAAAGCGCAGATGTACGGAAAAACGTTGCCGTGCAGACGAGAGCCGCCTGGCCGGCGTCCGGTGGCTAAACAGTAAGACATGCCTGCTGCCATGAATAGGTGATTGAAAAAAGCCGCCTTCTTTTATATAATAATGGGAGCTTTTTTTCAGGAATAAGGCCATGGGCAGGAAGGAAGAGAGAAAGGCACATGAAAAGGAAGGCAAATCATTGGACCGGGGCGATCGCTGTCACGGCCATGATGACGACATTGTTGACAGGCTGCGGGGATACGCTCTCTGATGCGGCGGTAAGTACCATCAGCTTTCAGAAAGACGGCAGTGTGGAGACGGTGACCGTGGAGGATTTTGCTGAGGAGTATTACAGCGAGGATGAGCTGGCCCAGACGATCTCCGAGGAACTAACCAAGTATAATACCGGTCAGGAAGCGGTCAAGAATAAGGAATTAAAGGTAAAGGACGGCACGGCCAGACTGACCATGGAATACGCAGAGGGCACGGATTATGCTTCTTTTAACGACTGTGTATTTTATTACGGATCTGTCTCAGGGGCTGTAGCGGCAGGATATGACCTTTCCTCCGTAATGAACGCGGTTTCCAGAGAGGATACCAATAAGGTACTGGTGACCAAAGACCTGGATACCCTGGCAGAGAATAAGATGATCATCCTGACAGAGCCCACAGAGATCCGCACCTATGCCAAGATCCTCTACGCCGGCGCCAATGTAACGGTGACAGGGGATAAGGAAGCGTCGGTACAGGAAGCTTCGGAGCAGGAGCCGGCGATCCTGATCCTGACGGACTAAACGGTAAATATAAACTATCTAGCAAAAAGGAGTATGCAATGGAAAAGACAATGGACAAAATCGTAGCACTGGCCAATGCCAGAGGCTTTATCTATCCCGGTTCCCAGATCTACGGCGGTCTGGCTAACACCTGGGATTACGGTAATCTGGGCGTAGAGCTTAAGAATAACGTAAAGCGTGCCTGGTGGCAGAAGTTCGTGCAGGAGAGCCCTCACAATGTAGGTGTGGATTGTGCGATCCTGATGAATCCCCAGACATGGGTAGCCAGCGGCCATCTCCAGAGCTTTTCCGATCCCCTTATGGACTGCAAGGACTGCGGTGCCCGTTTCCGTGCGGATCAGCTGATCGAGGCTTTTGCCAAAGAGCATGACATGGAACTGGATGGTTCTGTAGATGCCTGGGGCGCTGAGAAGATGATGGCCTTTATCGAGGAGCACCAGGTGCCCTGTCAGACCTGCGGCGGCCATCACTTTACAGACATCCGTCAGTTTAACCTGATGTTCAAGACCTTCCAGGGTGTTACCGAGGATTCCACCAATACCATTTATCTGCGTCCCGAGACGGCACAGGGTATCTTCGTAAACTTTAAGAATGTACAGAGAACTTCCCGTAAAAAGATCCCCTTCGGTATCTGCCAGATCGGTAAGTCCTTCCGTAACGAGATCACCCCCGGCAACTTCACTTTCCGTACCAGAGAGTTCGAGCAGATGGAGATGGAGTTCTTCTGCGAGCCTGATACAGACCTGGAGTGGTTTGCATACTGGAAGGATTACTGCGTGAACTGGCTGACTTCCCTTGGCATGAAGAAGGAAGAGATGCGCATCCGTGATCACGAGAAGGAAGAGCTGTCCTTCTACTCCAAGGCTACCAGCGATATCGAGTTCCTGTTCCCCTTCGGCTGGGGTGAGCTGTGGGGCATTGCGGATCGTACCAACTACGATCTGACCAGACATCAGGAGACCTCCGGTGAGGACTTAAGCTACTTCGACGATACCAAGAATACCCGTTATATCCCTTATGTCATCGAGCCTTCTCTGGGTGCAGACCGCGTGGTACTGGCATTCCTTTGCGGCGCTTATGATGAGGAGACTTTAGAGGGCGGCGATGTCCGTACCGTGCTGCATTTCCATCCGGCACTGGCACCGGTAAAGATCGGTGTGCTGCCTCTTTCCAAGAAGCTCAACGAGGGTGCAGAGAAGATCTACGCCCAGCTGTCCAAGAAGTACAACTGCGAGTTTGATGACAGAGGAGCTATCGGCAAGCGCTATCGCAGACAGGACGAGATCGGTACACCTTTCTGCGTAACCTATGACTTCGAAAGCGAGAATGATCACTGCGTCACCGTTCGTTTCCGTGACAGCATGGAGCAGGAGCGTGTGCCTATGGATCAGCTGCTTGACTGGTTCGAGGGCAGATTCGATTTCTAAAAGATATTTCTGAAAGATTTTCTAAAAGATATTTCTGAAAAATATTTCTAAAAGATATTTCTAAAAGATATATACGGACGATTACAGCGGAGAATGGCCCCGGCCATTCTCCCCGCTTTGTAGCTCACAGAGAGCACAAAAGGAAGTAGGAGGTAAGCAATGCAATACAGAGGCGTAAACGAGCTGCGAGAGCTCTTCCTCGCCTTTTTTGAGGAAAAAGGGTGCCTTAGACTGAACAGCTTTTCACTGGTGCCCCACAATGACACATCTCTTCTGATCATCAATTCCGGTATGGCACCTATGAAGCCCTGGTTTACCGGTCAGGAGATCCCGCCCCGCCGCAGAGTGACCACCTGCCAGAAGTGTATCCGTACCGGCGATCTGGAAAACGTGGGAAAGACAGCTCGCCACGGCACTTACTTTGAGATGCTGGGCAACTTCTCCTTCGGCGACTATTTCAAGAAGGAGGCTATTCCGTGGGCCTGGGAGTTCCTGACAGAGAGAGTAGGCCTTGATCCGGAGCGCCTGTATCCTTCCGTCTATGTAGAGGATGAGGAAGCATACAATATCTGGCTCAACGACATGCATATTCCGGCGGAGCGTATCTATAAGTTCGGCAAAGAGGATAATTTCTGGGAGCACGGCTCCGGTCCCTGCGGTCCTTGCTCTGAGATTTATTACGATCGCGGTGAAAAATACGGCAACGGCCCCGAGGATGTAATGGGCGGCGAAGGTGACCGTTTCATGGAAGTATGGAACATCGTCTTTACCCAGTTTAACAATGACGGTCACAACAATTATACGGACCTGGAGCAGAAGAATATCGATACCGGCATGGGCCTGGAGCGTCTGGCGGTAGCGGTACAGGACGTAGGCTCTATCTTTGATGTGGATACCTTAAAGTCCCTTCGCGATCTGATCTGCCAGCTGGCAGGCGGCATCGGCTATGAGCAGCCGGGCAGCTATGACCAGGATGTATCTGTGCGCATCTGCACCGATCATGCCCGTTCCATGACCTTTATGATCTCCGACGGTATTATGCCTTCCAACAACGGCAGAGGCTATGTGCTTCGCCGTATCATCCGCCGTGCTGTTCGCCACGGCAGAAAGCTGGGCATTCAGGGCTCCTTCCTGCCTACACTGGCTATGAAGGTCATTGAGAATTCCAAGGACGGTTATCCGGAACTGGCAGAGAAGAAGGACTTTATCATCAATGTGGTCCGGGCCGAGGAAGAAAAGTTCGAAAAGACCTATGAGCAGGGCATGGAGATCCTGAACCAGATGGAGGAAGCGCTGGCTGCTGCAGGACAGAAGCAGCTCTCCGGTGAGGATGCGTTCCGCCTGTATGATACCTACGGATTCCCGCTTGATAATACTAAGGAGATCCTGGAGGAGAAGGGCTTTACCGTAGACGAGGACGGTTTCAATGCGGCTATGAAGAACCAGAAGGAGACCGCAAGAGAGGACCGCAAGCGTTCCGGCAAGGCTGCCAGCTACATGGGCGCCGCTGCTACGGTATATGAGGAGATGGATCCGGCTCTTACCAGTACCTTTGTAGGATATGATAAGACCGTTGCTCAGTCTCAGATCATCGCCATGGCAGCACTGCCTTCCCTGTCCGGACAGGAAGAGGAAGAAGACAGCGTGGTGGATGCCCTTTCCGATGGCCAGTACGGTGCCATCATTACTGCCGAGACTCCTTTTTACGGCACTATGGGCGGCCAGGTCGGCGATCAGGGTCTGATCATCCTGACCAATTCCTATGCAGAGGCCGGCGGCATCAAGGCATCCGCTGAGGAGATCGCCAAGGAGGCAGCTTTAGGCAAGGGTGCGGTAGTCTTTAAGGTAGATTCCACCGAGCATGTGGCCGGCGGCAAGACAGCCCACATCGGTCATATGGTATCCGGTATGCTGAAGGTTGGGGATGCAGTGACCCTGCAGGCAGATGAGAAGCTGCGCATGGCTACCTGCCGCAACCACTCCGCAACCCACCTGCTGCAGAAGGCCCTTCGTGAAGTACTGGGCACCCATGTAGAGCAGGCCGGTTCCTATCAGGATAACGAGCGCACCAGATTTGACTTCTCTCACTTCCAGGCTATGACTAAGGAAGAGCTGCAGAAGGTAGAAGATCTGGTCAATGAGAAGATCGCAGAGAGCCTGCCGGTAGTCACCGAAGTGATGACACTGGAGGAAGCAAAGAAGACCGGTGCTATGGCTCTGTTCGGAGAAAAGTACGGTGACAGCGTCCGCGTAGTAAAGATGGGAGACTGGTCCATCGAGCTGTGCGGCGGTACCCATGTGACCAATACCCTGCAGATCGGCAGCTTTAAGATTCTTTCCGAGAATGGTGTAGCAGCCGGTGTTCGCAGGATCGAGGCTCTGACAGGAGAAAATGTGCTTCGCTACTATGCACACCTGGAAAAGACAGCCAGAGAGGCAGCAGATCTGCTGAAGGCATCTCCCGATACTCTGGCGGAGCATATCCGCAAGCTCCAGGATGAATTAAAGGCGGTGAAGTCTGAAAATGAGTCCTTAAAGAGCAGCAAGGCCAAGGAAGCATTAGGGGATGTGACATCTCAGGCGGTAGATGTAAAGGGCGTGCCCTTCGTGGCAGCAGCTGTGCCCGGTGTAGACATGAACGGTCTGCGCGACTTGGGTGACCAGTGCAAAAATAAGCTGCCGGGCAGCGTGATTCTGCTGATCTCCGAGAAGGACGGCAAGGTAAATCTGATGGCGATGGCATCCGATGAGGCAATCGCAAAGGGCGCTCATGCAGGCAATCTGGTGAAGGCAGTGGCCGGCACCGTCGGCGGTGGCGGCGGCGGACGTCCCAACATGGCCCAGGCCGGCGGCAAGAATCCCGCAGGCATTCCCCAGGCACTGCAGCAGGCCAAGGATGTGCTGGAAGGACAGATCCGGTAAGAAATACAATGTTTTTCTCTGAGAGGGGAATCTGTTCGGATCCCAGCGAGGTGACTACTGTTCAGGTGCCACCTCGCTACTTGACGGATCTGAACAGTATCAGAAAAAATGCCTTGACGAGAGAAAAATGTATGTTATAATAGTTCATGCGTGCAGATGACTGCACCCATATTAACCCAATCAGTCATGTTCTGAAGGGACTGAAGGGAGGTTGAGAGAGCATATGTCTAACGTAATCGTAAAAGAAAACGAAACACTGGACAGCGCCCTGCGTCGCTTTAAGAGAAGCTGCGCTAAGGCAGGTATCCAGCAGGAGATTCGCAAGAGAGAGCATTACGAGAAGCCTAGTGTAAGACGCAAGAAGAAGTCTGAAGCAGCTAGAAAGCGCAAATACAACTAAGCTTTTTGAGCAATCATCAAAGCAGTCATTGAGTTAAAGCCCTTGGTTTCGATCAAGGGCTTTTGCTATATACGCAGGTGGAGAATGACATTCTTTCTGACGGCAGGCGGCTGCCTGCTTTTGTTGCTTTTATCGGTGATGATCGCAGACAATCACCGTTTTGTGATACGCAGATATGAAGTCTCCTCTGACAAGACCACCGGGGAGATGACCTTTGCATTTCTGACGGATCTGCATGCCAAGGAATACGGCAAGGATAATGAAAAGCTTTTGCGTGCTATAGATCAATGCCACCCGGATGCCGTCCTGGTGGGCGGAGATATGATCGTGGCCGCCCATGGTATGGCGGATGAGAAAACGGCGGAAGAATGCAAAGAAGAAAAGGCAAAAGAAAAGTCGCCGGCAGCATGTAAAGCGGATTCAAAGAAAAATAAGACAGCGGATGAGCCGGCAGAGGAATGGATGGAAAAGCCCCTTTCTTTTCTGGGCAGACTTGCTGAAAAATATCCGGTTTATTACGTAAACGGCAACCATGAGTTAAAGCTGTACTGGCACAGAGAATTTTGCGGGGATGCCTATGCGCAGCTGATGACGGCCTTAGAAGAAACGGGAGTGACCGGTCTTCACAACAGAGCGATTCCTTTGAATCCTCCGGTTTCTCAGATCTCTCCGATCCCGCAAAGTCTTTCGCAGACAGATGCCTTCGGAAAATCGTCCCGATGTGGCATCATGCTCTATGGTCTGGAACTGGACTATCCCTTCTATAAGAAGTTCCACCGGGAAACACTGACAGTGGAAGAGATAGAGCGGCTGATCGGCAAGCCGGATCCTTCTAAGTTTACCATCCTCATTACCCATAACCCACGCTATTTTGAAACTTATGCGGCCTGGGGGGCAGACCTGGTACTGTGCGGTCATGTGCACGGCGGCATTGCCAGACTTCCTTTTCTGGGAGGTGTCATTTCTCCCTATATCACATTGTTTCCCAAATACAGCGGCGGGCGGTACGTTCTTCCGAAGAAGGACGGCGGCGAATCCGTGATGATACTCAGCTGCGGTCTGGGCATGCACACGCTGCCGGTGCGTTTTTTGAATCCGGCGGAGTTATCAGTCATTACGCTACGATCGAATACTGCTGCAAGGTGAGGTGACTATGGCTATTCCTGTGAAGCTGCAGGTCTTTGAAGGACCTCTGGATCTGCTGCTGCATCTGATCGATATCAATAAGATCGATATTTACGATATTCCCATTGTGGAGATCACAGAGCAATATATGGACTACATCCGTCAGATGGGCCACCAGGACATGAATGTCATGAGTGAGTTCCTGGTCATGGCGGCCACTCTTCTGGACATTAAGAGCCGTATGCTCCTCCCGAAGGAAGTGAACGAAGAGGGAGAGGAAGAGGACCCCAGAGCAGAGCTGGTGGAGAAGCTGCTGGAATACAAGATGTACAAGTATATGTCCTTTGAATTAAGGGACAGAGAGCAGGATGCATCGGTGCATTTTTACAGGCAGAAGAATCTGCCGGAAGAGGTGGAAAAGTACGAGCCGCCTCTGGATTACGAAAAGCTGATCGGTCATAACACCTTAGAGACCCTGAACGATATTTTTCAGCAGATCCTGAAAAGGCAGAAGGACAAGGTGGATCCGGTGCGCAGCACCTTCGGCACCATCGAAAAGGACGAGGTGGACATGGATGCCAAGATGCTCTATGTCAGAGCGTTGCTGCAGACCCATGGACAGCTGGATTTCCGCTCCCTTTTGGAAAAACAGCACAATAAGGAAGAAGTGATCGTCACCTTCCTGGTGGTGCTGGAATTGATGAAGATGGGAGAGATCACCCTTTATCAAAGTGAGACCTTCGGGGAGATCACCATAGAGAAAAAGAAGAGCGGTCCTTTGCCTGCTGCAGTAACAGGGGAAACGGTGTCCGCCGGGGAGATGAGAGAAGATGCAGGAGAAGGAACTGGAACAGACACAGGAACCGAAACCGCAGAAGCTGAGTGAGGAAAGCGCAGCGGCAGCTACAGAGGCTATCCTTTTCGCTATGGGCAATGCGGTGGAGATCGCTGCTCTTTGCAAGGCGCTGGATCTGCCGGAGAAAGACGTACTGAAAGCACTGAAGACGCTGGAAAAAAGGTACGAAAGCTCCCGCAGCGGTCTGCAGCTGGTGCGGCTTGATAAGTCCGTACAGCTTACCACCAAGCCGGATTATTATGATCAGCTGATCACCATTGCCAGCGTCCCTAAGAAAATGACCCTTTCCGACTCCGTATTGGAGACTCTCTCCATAGTGGCCTATAAGCAGCCCATTACCAGACTGGAGATCGAGACGATCCGCGGCGTGAACAGCGATTTTGCCATCAATAAGCTCCTTTCCTATGATCTGATCCAGGAACTGGGCAGAAAAGATGCCCCCGGCAGACCGCTGCTCTTTGGTACCACGGAGCAGTTCCTTCGCTCCTTCGGTGTAGGATCCCTGGAAGAGCTTCCCTCCCTGTCGGCTATGCAGGTGGAGGAATTTAAGGAAGAGGCAGAGAAAGAAGTAGAAACCAGACTGCAGGTGTGATAGGATAGAACGCAGATAAAGATATGTGGTGTGAGGTCAAAGGCGATCGGATTTTCCGATCGCCTTTGTTGCTGTGTTGCTCCCAGCCGGGAGAGCGGGTGGCGGAGTGTGTCCGGATGCAGGGGCCTTACCTGAGCCTCGGTACTTAGCTCGCGTTCTTTGCGAGCTTATGTACCGCTAGGCTCAAGGTACGGAGCCGAGAGGCGTCCCCAAATCCGGATACCTCCGCCAGGACCCGCTCTTCCGGCTGGGAGCAACACAGCAACCATCCTTTTGGTAATCTTCGTGCACCCTGGCACACTCCGCCACCCGCTTTCCCGGCCGGCTAAGTAGTGAACAGAAAACATTTGATGGACAGATGTATTTTCCTGGATAGATGTAATTTCCTGGACAAACATAATCTGTTAAAAAATAAACTATTGATTTTGACAGAATTATGTTATACTTCTAACTAGCGCTAATTTCGAAACTTATGCAGTCTGTTTTCTGTATGGTTTCGTTATATAATTAGTACATTTAAAAGATGGAGGTCAAAAAAATGAGCAGTTCTTCAAAAGCGAGTCAAAGAATTAACGCTTTGCTCGACGAAAACAGTTTCGTTGAAATCGGCGCACTCGTTACTGCGAGAGCAACCGACTTTAACATGAAACCGGAACAAACCCCTTCTGACGGCGTCATCACCGGTTACGGTGTGATCGATGGAAATCTGGTATATGTATACAGCCAGGACGCTTCCGTATTAGGCGGCTCCGTAGGCGAGATGCATGCCAAGAAGATCGCATCCCTTTATGAGCTGGCTGTAAAGACCGGCGCTCCCGTTATCGGTCTGTTAGACTCCGCAGGACTTCGTCTCCAGGAGGCTTCCGATGCCCTCAACGCTTTCGGCAGCATCTATGCAGCACAGGCTAAGGCATCCGGCGTGATCCCTCAGATCACCGCTGTATTCGGCAGCTGCGGCGGCGGCCTTGCACTGCTTCCGGCTATGAGTGATTTCGCATTCATGGCAGAAGACGCAAAGCTTTTCGTCAATGCACCTAATGCACTGGCAGGCAATACCGAAGAGAAGAATGACACCGCAAGCGCAGCATCCAAGGCAGCAGCCGGCAGCGTAGACGTGGTGGCATCCGAGGCAGAGGTTTTAGGCCAGATCCGTGCATTGGTATCCATGCTTCCTTCCAACAACGAGGATGAGGCTTATATCGAGTGCCAGGATGATCTGAATCGTGTCTGTGCCAATGCAGCAGCCAATATCGCTGATCCTGCAGCAGTTCTGGCAGAAGTGGCAGACGGCGGTATCTTCTTTGAGACCAAGAGAGGTTATGCAAAGGAGATGGCTACCGGCTTTATCAAGTTAAACGGTGCTACCGTAGGTGTAGTGGCTAACCGCACTGCTTCTTATGATGCACAGGGCCAGGCAACAGAGACTTTCGACGCAGCACTGACCACCGGCGGCTGCTATAAGGCAGCAGAATTCGTGAAGTTCTGCGATGCTTTTGAGATCCCTGTTGTTTCCTTCGTAAACGCTACCGGTTTTGCAGCTACCGAGTGCGAGGAGAGAAAGATCGCCGATGCAGCAGCAAAGCTCACCTATGCTTTTGCAGGTGCAGATGTGGCTAAGGTTTGCGTGCTGACCGGCAAGGCTTTCGGCACTGCATACACCGTTATGAACGCAAAGGCAACCGGCGCAGATCTGGTACTGGCTCTTTCCGATGCCAAGATCGGCACCATGGACGCTTCCCTGGCAGCAAAGGTTATCTGCGGCGATAAGAGCGCAGAGGAGATCGCAGCCTGCGCTAAGCAGTATGATGAGCTGCAGAACAGCATTAAGAGCGCAGCAGCAAGAGGCTATGTAGATCAGATCGTAGAGGCAGCAGACCTGCGCAAGTATCTGATCGGTGCACTGGAAATGCTTTATACCAAGAGAGAGGTGCGTCCTTCTAAGAAACACGGAACCGTATAAAGGAGACACAACATGAAAAAATGGTTAACAGTATTAGCAGTGATCACCTGTGTCTTCGGCCTGACAGCCTGCGGCTCTTCCGCAGCAAGTGATACCACTGAGAGCGGACTGATGACCGAAGAAGAGGCAATCTCCACCGGTGAGAATATGGTAGCCCAGATGGTGACCATTATCACCAATGATCAGGTCGATCAATATGCCAGCAATGATGTACTGATCGCTGCATTTGACGGCATGGAATCCGCTTTAGAGGATGTTGGTTCTTTTACAGGTACCTATAAGGAAGAAGAGGCAGAGGTAACAGCAGACGGCATTACCATTAATCTGCTGGCAGAGGGTACCGATCACGATGCCACCATTCTGATCACCACAGACAGCACCGGTGCTATTACCGCCATCAACACCAATGTCAAGTATTCTCTGGGCGAGCTGATGGGACAGGCCGGCCTGAATACCGTACTGGGCATGGGCACCACCTTCGTGATCCTGATCCTGATCAGCTTCATCATCAGTCTGTTCCCGCTGATCGGCAAGGCACAGAAGGCAAGCGAGGAGAAGAAGGCGGCAGCAGCCAAGAAGGCAGCCCCCGCAGCAGAGGCAGCACCTGTAAAAGCAGCTGCACCTGCACCGGCCGCACCGGCTCCCGCAGCAGATCCCATGAATGACAGCCAGCTGGTAGCAGTCATCGCAGCAGCAGTGGCAGCGGCAGAAGGCCGCACAACGACGGACGGTTTTGTGGTTCGTTCGATTCGCAAGGTTTCCAGAAGGAACTGGAGATAATAAGAATACAAAGTATCATAGAATCCATTTAATCAGGAGGAATTATCATGAAGAACTATACCATTACCGTGAATGGCGTTGCATACAGCGTATCTGTAGAAGAGACCGGCGCAACAGCATCTGCTCCTGTAGCAGCTCCCGTGGCAGCACCTGCTCCTGTAGCAGCAGCTCCCGCTCCCGCAGCAGCACCTGCACCCGCAGCAGCTCCGGCAGGCGCAGCAGGCAGCATCAACGTAGAAGCCGGCGCAGCAGGCAAGGTATTCAAAATCGAGGCTGCTGTAGGCACCGCTGTTAAGAAGGGTGATGCAGTCGTGATCGTAGAAGCTATGAAGATGGAGATCCCTATGGTTGCTCCTCAGGACGGCGTAGTAGCAAGCATCAATTGTGCGGTTGGTGATTCCGTTGAGGCAGGTGCCGTACTGGCAACCCTTAACTAATCCGTATCACCAAACCAGGAGGTCTAAAAGTTATGGCATATATTGCAGAAACATTAAATAACCTGGTGCACCAGACCGCTTTCCTGAACCTTACCTGGGGAAATTACCTGATGATCCTTGTGGCTTTCATTTTCCTGTATCTGGCTATTGCCAAGGGATTTGAGCCCCTTTTGCTGGTACCGATCGCATTCGGTATGCTGTTAGTAAATATCTATCCGGATATTATGTTAAGCATCGAGGATTCATCCAACGGTACAGGTGGTTTGCTGTACTATTTCTACCTGCTCGATGAGTGGGCTATTCTCCCGTCCCTGATCTTCATGGGCGTAGGTGCGATGACAGACTTCGGTCCCCTGATCGCAAACCCCAAGAGCTTTTTGCTGGGCGCAGCAGCACAGTTCGGTATCTTCGCTGCTTACTTCGGCGCTATCGCCCTTGGCTTTAACGGAAAGGCAGCTGCTTCCATCGCTATCATCGGCGGTGCTGACGGCCCTACTTCCATTTTCCTTGCTTCTAAGTTAGGACAGACCGATCTGCTTGGCCCCATCGCCGTGGCAGCTTATTCTTACATGTCTCTGGTGCCCATTATCCAGCCCCCGATCATGAGAGCGCTGACTACCAAGAAAGAGCGTCAGATCAAGATGGAACAGCTTCGTCCCGTATCCAAGTTAGAGAAGATTCTGTTCCCTATCGTCGTAACCGTTGTAGTTTGTATGCTGCTTCCTACCACAGCGCCTTTGATCGGTATGCTGATGTTAGGTAACCTGTTCCGTGAGAGCGGCGTGGTAAGACAGCTGACCGATACCGCATCCAATGCCCTTATGTACATCGTCGTTATCCTGTTAGGTACTTCCGTAGGTGCGAAGACCAGTGCAGAGGCATTCCTGAATGCAGACACCTTAAAGATCGTGGCACTGGGTCTGGTGGCTTTCGCATTCGGTACCGCAGCTGGTGTTGTATTCGGTAAGATCATGAATTTCTTATCCGGCGGCAAGATCAACCCTTTGATCGGTTCTGCCGGTGTATCCGCTGTACCTATGGCTGCCCGTGTATCCCAGAAGGTAGGCGCAGAGGAAGATCCTTCGAACTTCCTGCTGATGCATGCTATGGGACCTAACGTGGCCGGCGTTATCGGTACTGCTGTCGTGGCCGGTGTGTTCATGGCAGTGTTCGGAATCTAATTTATACTAAACAGGAAGGAGTTATTATCCATGTCTGAAGAACAGGTTAAAAAGCCTATTAAAATTATGGAGACCGTTCTGCGTGACGCACATCAGTCCCTGATCGCCACCAGAATGCCTACCGAAGAAATGCTCCCTATCATCGACACCATGGACAAGGTAGGATACGCTGCAGTAGAGTGCTGGGGCGGTGCTACTTTTGATGCCAGCCTTCGTTTCCTGAAGGAAGATCCGTGGGAGAGACTTCGCAAGTTAAGAGCCGGCTTTAAGAATACCAAGCTGCAGATGCTTTTCCGCGGCCAGAATATTCTCGGCTATCGTCACTACGCAGATGACGTGGTAGAGTACTTCGTACAGAAGTCCATTGCCAACGGTATCGATATCATGCGTATCTTCGACTGCTTAAATGACCTGCGCAACTTAGAGTGCGCTGTCAAGGCCTGCAAGAAGGAAGGCGGTCATGCACAGGTTGCCCTCAGCTATACCTTAGGCGATGCTTATACCATGGATTACTGGATGAACATCTGCAAAGAGATCGAGAGCATGGGTGCGGATTCTATCTGCGTTAAGGATATGGCAGGTCTGCTGGTTCCCTATGAGGCTGACAAGCTGATCCGTGCTATGAAGTCTGCTACCAATCTGCCTATCGATCTGCACACCCACTATACTTCCGGTGTGGCAAGCATGACCTACTTAAAGGCTGTAGAGGCCGGTGTAGACATCATCGACTGCGCTATCAGCCCCTTTGCACTGGGTACTTCCCAGCCTGCAACCGAGGTTATGGTAGAGACCTTCCGCGGCACCCAGTATGACAGCGGTCTGGATCAGAAGCTTTTGGCTGAGATCGCAGATTATTTCCGTCCTTACAGAGAAGAGTGCTTAAAGACCGGCCTTCTGGATCCTAAGGTGCTGGGCGTTAACATCAAGACTCTGATGTATCAGGTTCCCGGCGGCATGCTTTCCAACATGGTTAGCCAGCTGAAGGAGCAGAATGCAAGCGATAAGTACAACGACGTGCTGGAGGAGATCCCGAGAGTTCGTAAGGACTTTGGTGAGCCCCCGCTGGTTACTCCTTCTTCCCAGATCGTAGGTACCCAGGCCGTTATGAACGTACTGATGGGCGAGCGCTATAAGATGGCAACTGACCAGACCAAGGATCTGCTTTCCGGTAAGTATGGCAAGACCATTAAGCCTTTCAATCCGGAAGTACAGAAGAAGGTTATCGGCGACAGAGAAGTGATCACCTGCCGTCCCGCTGACAACATCCCCAACGAGCTTGACAAGATCGAGTCCGAGATGAAGCAGTGGAAGCAGCAGGACGAGGACGTTCTGTCCTATGCACTGTTCCCGCAGGTTGCTGTAGAGTTCTTCAAGTATCGTCTTGCACAGCAGGAGAAGGTAGACCTGACCAAGGCAGATACCAAGACCGGCAGCTATCCGGCATAAGTCTTTCTGAGGATCTGAGGATCTGAGGATCATTTCTGAGAATCTGAAGATCACGCATCGGCTGTGGCTTGTTTAAAGACAGACCACAGCCTGATGCAGATCAATACAGAGGAAGAAGATTCGTTTTGTGTTCCTTTGCATTAAGGAAAAAGAGCGAGAAAATCAGAAAAGAAAAAGTAAAAAAAGGAAGGAGAAATCCGTGAGTGGGTTTCTTCTTCCTTTTTTTGAAAAGAAAAATAGTAACAATTCAGAGTAAAGTACATTATTGCAGATTCTGCAGATTTATTTGGCGAGAACGTCACAGGAGCAAAAGGAAAGCTGCACCCCATCCGCAAAGCTGCGGGACAGCAGCTTTGCGGATGGGGTGCCTAATAGTAACAAACCGGCAGCGAGTTTACATACCGTAATTCAAATCGCAGGAATGGGGGATAATACAGCAATCCATTTACTCAAATTTATAACCAATGCCCCAAATGGTGATGATCAGATCACCTTTCTCCCCCAGCTTGCTCCGCAGCTTTTTAACATGGGTATCGATGGTGCGGGCGTCGCCGAAGTAATCGTAGTTCCAGACGCTGTTAAGGATCTTTTCCCGGGAGAGGGCGATGCCCTTATTTTCCATAAAGTAGGTCAGAAGCTCAAACTCTTTGAAACTAAGCTCGATAGGCTTGCCGTCAATGGTGACCGTATGGGCGGTCTGGTCGATGACGATGCCCTTGTATTCCAGGCTCTTATTGTCATTGCTCTGGCCGGTGCGGCGAAGGATCGCTTCCACTCTGGCCACCAGGGTCTTAGGGGAAAAAGGCTTGGTCACATATTCATCTACCCCCAGGTCAAAGCCCTGCAGCTCATCCCGCTCATCGGACTTGGCAGTGAGCATGATGATGGGCACCTTGGAATAATTGCGCACCTCTTTGCAGACCTGCCATCCGTCCATTTCCGGCATCATAACGTCCAGAATGATCAGAGCGATATCCTTCTGCTCGAAGAAGATATCCAGAGCCTGCGCGCCGTTGGCAGCCTCCACTACCTGGAAATTGCTCTTTACCAGAAAGTCCCGTACCAGCTTGCGCATTCTGCTCTCATCATCAACTACCAGTATTTTCAGCTGCTCCATAGGAAACCTCACTTTCTCTTGTCTTTTACTTAACTATACTATAGTTACAGTTCAGACGCCAGCCAGACGTCAGGAAGTTAAGAAGCGGTCCGGAAACCGGACATCTCTGAAAGGACCTGCCGCCTGACTGGGGGCTGAACTGTAACATACTATACCTGAAGTATGTGACTTTCGTGTGAAAAAGATGGAATTTTTTTTGTATGTGCTTTAGTATAGTACAGTGTGACATGCTTTATCCCGGTCCTTTGTCAGCAAAGCAGCGTACCGCCGGATCTCCCGGACGGTGCTGAGATGGCGCTGATACGGCGTCTGGAGGTGCTTTCAACCCTATATATACTTACATCTTAGATAGTCCCCACCACCTGACGGATCAGATGGCAAGGGTAAAGCTGCACAGAAACGGAGAAAGTGTGAAAAATCAACAAAAAAACAGAAAATTTCATCATACCATCAGCTTTGAATTTGCATCCGTGATCTTTTTGATCGTCTTCGGGGCGATCCTGCTTTGCTATCTTTTAAATTCCTTTTTTTTAGAGCCATACTATAAAACGGAAAAGCAGCATACCCTTTTGAAGGCCTATGATGCCCTGGAGGCGGCCGCCGACGGAGATGCCATTACCTCGGAGGAATTCGATGTACAGATGGTACGACTGACCAATGGCAATAATATCGGTATCATCGTCATGGATGCGGATTCTCAGACCCTGAAATGCTATGCCGCCGATCCGGAGGCCATGAATCTGCGGATGTGGCAGAATCTTTTCGGCATGAATCAGGGAGCGGGAGAGGATGTGACACCGGTGGACGGCAGTGACAGTGATACATCGGAGGATACAGAGACTGCCGGTGGAGAAAACGGTGCAGACGGCAACACAGACGGTTCTGCAGAGAGTGACCGGGAAGACAGCGCAGAAGCGGCAGACGGAGCGCCGGCGCAGAAACAGGAAAACGAAACTGCACAAGAGAGTGGGGGACAGAGCCGGCTTCCTTTCCAGAATGAATATACCCTGGTACAGCAGCTGCAGGAGACAGACCAGTATCGCCTCCAGATCGTATACGAGGCCAGAACCTCCACGGATTATATGGAACTGTGGGGATTTTTGTCCAACGGCAATCTGTTCCTGATCCGGGCTCCCATGGAGAGTATCCATAACAGTGTGCAGCTGGCCAACCGTTTCCTGCTGTATGCGGGCCTGTGCGCCGCCCTGGTAGGCGTCATAGCGGCCACCTTTATCGCCAGACGTATGACCAGACCTATCCGGCAGATGACGGAGATCTCCAACCGCATGAAGGCGCTGGATTTCGATGCCAAATATACAGGAAAGGGAAGCAATGAGCTGGCTCTTTTGGGAGAAAATATCAATGAGCTCTCCGAAGTACTGGAGCAGACTATTTCCGAACTGAAGACAGCCAATAATGAGCTGCGAAGGGATATTGAGACTAAGGAAAAAACCGACGAGATGCGCAAGGAATTTCTTTCCAATGTATCCCATGAGCTCAAGACCCCCATCGCACTGATCCAGGGCTATGCGGAAGGCTTGCAGGACTGCATCAACGACGATGCGGAGAGCAGAGAGTTTTACTGCGGTGTCATTATCGACGAAGCGGCCAAGATGAACAATATGATCAAAAAGCTTATGACTTTAAATCAGCTGGAATTCGGCCAGGATCGGGTGCAGCTGGAGCATTTTGATATCGTGTCGGTGATCCGGAATTATCTAAGCAGCGCAGAGCTCTTATCCCAGAAGGATCAGGTGACGGTGCGCATGGAGCAGCAGGATCCCATCTACGTATGGGCCGATGAATTCTTCGCCGAGGAAGTCTTCATGAACTATTACAACAATGCCCTCCATCATGTGGAAGGTGATAAAGTAGTTGACATCCGTTTCCGGCAGATGGAAAATTGTGTACGTATCAGTGTATTCAACACAGGAAAACCTATCCCCGAGGACAGCCTGCCCCATCTGTGGGAGAAATTCTATAAGGTGGACAAGGCCAGGACCAGGGAATACGGGGGATCCGGCATAGGACTGTCTATCGTCAGGGCCATTATGGAGGCGCTGCATCAGGACTATGGTGTAAAGAATTATGATAACGGTGTAGAGTTCTGGTTTGACTTGGATACCCAGAGCAAAGCACCGGATGAACAGGAAGAAAGGGCAGTTGACCAGAATGATAGCGATAATCGATTATGATGCCGGCAACATAAAGAGCGTGGAAAATGCGCTGAAAAAGCTGAACCGGGAAGCAGTCACCACCAGGGATCCTTCCGTGATCCTCCGCGCAGACCACGTGATCCTGCCGGGAGTAGGAGCTTTCGGAGATGCCATGGGTAAGTTGGACAGCTATGGCCTGACACCGGTGATCAAGGAGTGTGTACACAAAAATATTCCTTTTCTCGGCATTTGTCTTGGCTTGCAGCTTCTTTTTGAGGAGAGTGAGGAAACGCCCGGGGTACAGGGACTGGGCCTTCTTCCCGGCAAGATCCTGCGGATCCCGCCGGATAAAGATCCCGTTACCGGCGAAGCTCTGAAGATCCCCCAGATCGGCTGGAATTGTCTCTCTTACCCCAGAGAGGGACGGCTTTTTAAGGATGTGCCGGAGCAGTCCTATGTATATTTCGTGCATTCCTATTATCTGCAGGCCTCCGATGAGAGTATCGTCACCGCCACCGTGCCCTATGGTGTAACGGTACAGGCCTCTGTGGAAAAGGACAATCTCTTCGCCTGCCAGTTCCATCCGGAAAAGAGTGCGGAAGTGGGTATGCAGATCCTAAGCAATTTCCTTGCGGTATAAGGGATCTTCGGAAGAAAAAACAAGGTAGATGCCGGGAAGAGGCTTTTCTATCCGCTTTCTTTGAAAGTGTTGAAAGGAAGCGGAAAAGAAAACTGAAAAAAACAGAATCAAAAACAGAAAAGAATGGTGTACAGACGCTGATAAAGTTTGTGGTGACGGTCAATGCTGCCTGATCGGTGCAGATACGGTGACAGTGACAGTAACAGAAAAAAGGAGCAGCACATGCTGACAAAGAGAATCATTCCCTGCCTGGATGTAAAGGACGGCCGGGTAGTCAAGGGAGTTAATTTTGTACAATTAAAGGACGCGGGAGATCCGGTGGAGATCGGAGAGGCCTATTCGAAGGCCGGGGCAGATGAACTGGTTTTCCTGGATATTACCGCTACCAGTGATGCCAGAGCGACCGTGACGGAGATGGTAAGACGGGTGGCCGAGCGGGTCTTTATCCCTTTTACCGTAGGCGGCGGCATCCGCAGTGTGGAAGATATGCGGGGCATCCTGCGGGAGGGCGCCGATAAGACAGCGGTGAATTCCGCAGCCCTCTTAAGACCGGAATTGATCGCGGAAGGGGCTGAGAAGTTCGGAAGCCAGTGCGTGGTGGTGGCCATCGATGCCAGACGCCGCCGGAATCAGGACAAAAGCCTGACGGAGGGCTGGACGGTCTACCGCAGCGGCGGTCGGATCGATACCGGCATAGATGCCATCGAGTGGGCTATAAAAGCCCAGTCCTTAGGAGCCGGCGAGATCCTGCTGACCAGTATGGACTGCGACGGTACCAAGAGTGGCTATGACTTAGAGCTTACCAGAACGGTGGCGAAGAATGTGAATATCCCGGTCATCGCCTCCGGCGGCGCAGGAAACAAGGAGCACTTTTATGAAGCTCTGACACAGGGATGCGCCGATGCCGCGCTGGCAGCTTCTCTGTTCCACTATAAGGAACTGGAGATCAACGAGGTAAAGGGATACCTTAAGGAAAAGGGTGTCAGCGTCAGGTTATAAAACAGCAGACAATAACATAAACAGAAGATCATAAAATAGCAGACAAATGAGGTGGATTTCATCCCACCGGTGTCTGCGGAACGGAGAGAAGGATGGAGTACATTTTAAAGGAACAGGAACCTAAGGTGGTATTGCATTATTTCGAGGAGATCGCAGCGATCCCCCACGGCTCGGGCAATACCAAGGCCATCAGTGATTATCTGGCAGGTTTTGCCAAGGAACACGGCCTTCGATATATCCAGGATGAGATCAACAACGTGATCATCTGGAAGGATGCCACCGCCGGCTATGAGGATGCCCCTGCCCTGATGCTGCAGGGCCACATGGACATGGTCTGTGAAAAAACGTCCGAGACAAAGATCGATATGGAAAAGGAGCCTATCCGTCTGCACCTTGACGGGGAATGGCTGGAGGCAGAGGGGACCACGTTAGGCGGCGATGATGGCATCGCCATTGCCATGATGCTGGCCATTCTGGCAGATGATACCCTGGCGCATCCTGCCCTGGAGTGCGTCATGACGGTGGACGAGGAGACCGGCTTGACCGGAGCCTATGGCCTGGATACTTCCGTATTGCAGGCACGCCGTCTCTTAAATCTGGATTCCGAGGCAGAGGGCATCATGACAGCCGGCTGCGCCGGCGGCGGCCATGTAGGCTGCAGCCTGCCTGTGAAGTTTAAGGAAAAACACGGCATGCCTCTGCATATTTCCATCCAGGGACTTTTAGGCGGCCATTCCGGAGAAATGATCCAGCTGGGAAGAGCTAATGCCAACCTGTTGATGGGCAGAGTATTATACAGCCTGCTGCAGGTGGAAGAATACCGCCTGAGCGCTTTGGACGGCGGCACCAAGGACAATGCCATCACCAGAGACTGTGCAGCAGATCTGGTATTCCCGGGCGGCACCAAGCGGGGCCCCATTGAGCAGAAGCTCCGGGAACTGGAAGAGATCCTGCACAACGAGTATCAGTTTACGGATGAGGGAATCACCATTTCCTATACCTGGGAAGAGGAGCGCAAGTGCCGGGTAGTGGGCAAGAAGACCACCAAGCGTATCGCTCGCCTTCTGATGACTCTGCCCCAGGGTGTGCTGGAGATGAGCCCTGTATTCGATAAGCTGCCCCAGACCTCTTTGAATCTGGGCTCCCTGCATCTGATGGAAGAGGACCTGGAGATCGGCTTTTTGGTGCGCAGCAGCATCGATACCCAGAAGGTGATGCTGATACAGCGCCTGCAGGCCATTATGGAGGAATTTGGCGGCGAGGCCAGTGTAGAGAGTGATTACAGCGCATGGCAGTATGAAAAGGAATCTCCCTTTAGGGATCGCTGCGTCGCTGTTTATAAGGAACTGACAGGAAAAGACCCTCAGGTGGTCATGATCCACGGCGGCTTAGAGTGCGGTATCTTTTCCGGTGCTCTGCCGGGCTTAGAGGCAGTTTCCATGGGACCGGATCTGGAGGATATCCATACGCCGGATGAGAGATTGAATCTTCCTTCTACCCAGAGACTGTGGGAGTATGTAAAGAAGCTGATGGAGAGCCTTAAGGATTGATGAGGCTGCATTTTGTTCCTTTTTGGAAGGTGCGGGAATGCAGGATATAATGTGAGATCGTCGGGTGGCAGACGGGAACTTATGATTCTCGTCTGCCTCTTTACGGCAAGATGTTTGGGGAATGGAAAGTAGGTATGAGCGGAATAGAAAATGACTGGCTGCCGGCGGTAAGCGGCGAGTTCCAAAAGCCCTATTACAGGGAATTGTATGATTTTGTGAAACAGGAGTATGCCACCAAGGTCATTTATCCTCCCTCTGAGGATATTTTTAATGCCTTGCATCTGACACCCCTGTCCCAGGTCAAGGTGGTGATCCTTGGACAGGATCCCTATCACAATGTGCATCAGGCGCACGGACTTTGTTTTTCCGTACAGCCGGATGTAAGTGATCTGCCGCCGTCTCTGGTGAATATTTTTAAGGAGCTTCATGACGATCTGGGATGCACCATGCCGGACAATGGCTGTCTGACCAGTTGGGCTAAGCAGGGCGTTTTGCTTCTTAATACGGTTTTGACGGTGCGGGCTCATCAGGCCAATTCCCACAGGGGGCATGGCTGGGAGCAGTTCACGGATGCCATCATAAAGGCGGTGGACGAGCAGGATCGTCCCATCGTTTATATGCTGTGGGGAACACCGGCCCAGAGCAAGGCATCCATGCTGCACAATCCAAAGCACCTGATCCTGAAGGCTCCTCATCCCAGTCCGTTGTCGGCTTACCGTGGCTTTTTCGGCTGCCGGCACTTTAGTAAGTGCAATGCATTCCTTAAGGAAAACGGTGAGACACCTATAGACTGGCAGATCCCTGATCTGCACGAGGCCTGAGTATTCCAGGGACAGACAGGGAAATCCGATTGACGCAGAGACTGTAATTAGGTATACTGTAGCACGGATTGTATACGAGGATACAGTATAGACGACCAAAGATACCTTACAGCTGTCTGTGCCGCAGGCATCACAGGCAGCTGCTGCCGCGGCTTCCCCGGCATGATATGCCTGCGGAATGGAGAGTATTATGAATAAAATCCCCTATGTGACCAAGGAAAAGGTAGAGGAGATCGCCAAAACCTACCCCACGCCCTTTTATCTGTATGATGAGGCAGGAATCCGAAAGAATGCCCAGGCGGTAAAGGAAGCTTTCGCATGGAATCCCGGATTCCGTGAGTTCTTTGCGGTAAAGGCTACCCCCAATCCGTATCTGATGGATATCCTGAAGGAGTATGACTGCGGTTTTGACTGCTCTTCCGAGACAGAATTGATGCTGTCGGATGCAGTAGGCGCAGATGGTGCCCATATCATGTTTTCCTCTAATGATACGCCGGCCCAGGAGTATGCACTGGCAGCTAAGCTGGGCGCTACCATTAACTTAGATGACATCACCCATATTCCTTTCCTGGAGGAGATCCTGGGAGGGAAGCTGCCGGAGACCATGAGCTGCCGGTATAATCCGGGCGGTGTTTTCAAAATGAGCAACGGCATCATGGACAATCCCGGCGATGCCAAGTATGGCTTTACCAGAGAGCAGCTGTTTGAGGGCTTTAAGATCCTGAAGTCCAAGGGGGTTAAGAAGTTCGGTATTCATGCTTTTCTGGCCAGCAATACCGTCACCAATGAGTATTATCCTATGCTGGCCGGTCAGCTTTTCGAGCTGGCGGTAGAGCTGCAGAAGGAATTAGATGTAAAGATAGCATTTATCAATCTCTCCGGCGGCGTAGGCATTCCTTATAAGCCGGATGGCACTCCTAACGATATTCGCGTGATCGGTGAGGGAGTTCGTCAAAAGTTTGAGGAGATCCTGGTGCCGGCAGGCATGGGAGATGTGTCTATCTATACAGAGATGGGACGTTTTATGCTGGCTCCCTACGGTGCGCTGGTCACCCAGGCGGTGCATGAGAAGCACACTTACAAGGAATATATCGGTGTGGATGCCTGCGCGGCTAACCTGATGCGTCCTGCTATGTACGGTGCTTATCACCACATCACAGTCCTTGGCAAGGAAGAGGCACCCTGCGACCATAAGTATGATGTGACCGGTTCTCTTTGCGAGAACAATGATAAGTTTGCGGTGGACAGAATGCTGCCCAAGATCGAGATGGGAGATTATCTCTTCATTCATGATGCCGGTGCTCACGGATTTTCTATGGGATATAATTACAACGGTCGTCTGCGCAGCGCAGAGCTGCTCCTGAAGGAGGACGGCTCCGTGCAGAAGATCCGCCGGGCAGAGACACCCAGGGACTATTTTGCTACCTTTGATGAGACACCTTACTTCGAGAAGATTAAATTCTAATATATAGCGTTACAGTTCATACGCCGGCCGGGTGGCATATGAACCATAACACTACAGCCCCCGCCATACAGTTTAGGCGGGGGCTTTGTTTGACATCTTTTTAACAGCTTTATATAATAACATAGGGTTCAGATTCATGAAAAAACACGCAGACAGGATGCACTGCGTGGGAATCGGAAGCTGTGAAGCGGTATGATCTCACAGTAAAAGTAAGTAGATCATGGAACGATTTCACGGCAAAAAAGGAAGTAAACTGTGGAATGATTTCACAGCAAAAAGTAAGTAAACCGCAGAACGATTTCACGGCAAAAAGTAAGTAAACCGCGGAACGATTTCACAGCCAAAAGATCTAACATAAAAGAAAAGGGTGCCCCGGACAGATATACGCCCGGGTAAAGCAAAGAACAGGGATAGTAAGTTGGGAGAAAAAGCAATATCACAGGCGGTGATCGGCCGCCTGCCCCGGTATTTCAGATATCTGGGGGATTTAAAGGCGGATGGGATCGAGAGAGTCTCTTCTCAGGAGCTGAGCAAGCTGATGCATGTGACAGCTTCCCAGATCCGTCAGGATTTTAATAATTTCGGCGGTTTCGGCCAGCAGGGATATGGCTATAATGTGGAGTATCTCTACGACGAGATCGGTAAGATCTTAGGCCTGGACAGAGAGCATGACATGATCCTGGTAGGAGCCGGCAATCTGGGACAGGCGTTGGTCAATTACATGAATTTCAAGAGCAGGGGCTTTTATTTCAAAGGGGCCTTTGATGTAAACCCGGCTTTGTTCGGACAGAAGATCGGCAGCGTGGAGATCTATCCGCTGGAGAAGCTGGAATCCTTTGTGAAGAATAACAGGATCGACATTGCTGTGTTGACCATTCCTAAGACAGAGGCCCTTAAAGTATCGGAGATGCTGATCCAGGCGGGTATCAAGGCTATCTGGAATTTTGCACATGTGGATCTGCCGGCACCGAAGGAAGTGCAGATCGAAAATGTACACCTCTCCGACAGCCTTATGAAGCTTTCTTATAATATCCATCGCTTTGAGCAGTCCGGCGAGAAGTCGGATCAGATTTAATAGTGATGAGGAGACAAAGTACGAACAAAGGAAATGCAGGAATGCAAACAGGCAGGGAATAAGGGGACTATTGTGCAGCTGTTCCCGGTTCGGCGTACAAAAAACAGGGATCGCAGCATAAAATAAAACGATACAGAATTTACTGCGAATGACACAAAACTATAACAGCTGTATAAGTTTGGAGGCAGTTATGAGAATGGAATATTTGCTGACAGGGGAAGAAATGGAGGCAGCAGACCACTATACCTCTTCGAGCATAGGCATCGAGTCGCTTGTTCTGATGGAACGGGCGGCTCTTTCCGTTGCGGAGGAAATCACCGGACGGTATCAGGCACCGGTGCCGGTACTGATCCTGGCAGGCAGGGGAAATAACGGTGCAGACGGGGCGGCCTTGTGCCGACTGCTGCGGGAGAAGGGATGGCCGGCGGAGATTTTCTATCTGCCGGGCAACGGCGAATTTTCTCCGCAGATGGAGAAGCAGCTCTCTATTTTGGATAAGCTGCAGATACCGGCAGAGGAATTCTCCGGGGAAAAGGTCAGCGCGTGGGCGCAAAGACAGAGCGGCCGGGAGATCGTCCTGGTGGATGCCCTTTTTGGCACAGGGCTGTCCAGACCCTTGACGGGGCAGGCGTTGCAGGCTGTGCAATGCATCAATGCCCTGAAGGACCAAAGTGAAAACATTTATAACGGCTGGGGACGGCCGGCGACAAAGGATACCGGTCTGATACAGTCCGGGGCAGAAAATGATATCTGCGGACAGAGCCGGACCGAAACAGCGTCCCGGGGCCGGGTGCTGGTGGTGTCTGTGGATATTCCTTCCGGCGTATCGGCCACAGACGGCTCTCTGCAGGGAGAGGCCGTGCGGGCAGATGTGACCGTGACCTTTGGCTTTTATAAAAGAGGACACTTCCTTTATCCGGGCGGAGCATGCTGCGGCGCTCTAAAGTGTGCCCGGATCGGAATAGGTCTTGCCTCCTTGCAGCAGGAACCGGCGGTCTTTACCTGGCTTCCGGAGCAGACGCAAGGGACGGATGGGACATATGCGGCAAACGGTACCGGGAAATACAATTTCCAATTATCCCGCAGAGATCCGGATGGCAATAAGGGAACCTTCGGAAAAATATTGCTGGTGGCCGGAAGTGAGAATATGTGCGGCGCAGCCACCCTTTGTGCAAAGGCATGTATGGCATCCGGTGCCGGCATGGTGCGGGTCTTAAGCGCCGCGTGCAACCGGATCATTTTACAGGAAACAGTGCCGGAGGCTTTGCTCACAGTCTATGACAAAGAGGACAGCCCCCGGCAGATCGCCGATAAAGTCTTAGAGACTATGAAATGGGCGGATACGGTGGCAGTGGGACCGGGGCTTGGAAGAGGTGACAGTGCCCGGGTATTGCTGCGGACGGTCTTACTGGCTCTTAAGCCGGGAATAAATCTTTTAAATCGTCTGGTGTTGGACGCGGACGCCCTGCGGATCCTGGCAGAGGAGGAAGAACTGCAGTCTCTTTTGCAAAACAGAGACCAGCGTGTACAATGTATCCTGACGCCTCATATGGGAGAGGCAGCGGCGCTGCGGGGAGAAAGCATCGCTGTCTGCAAGCAGGATCCTTTTGGGACTGCCGGTTATCTGGCGCAAAAGTACAAGGCTGCGGTGATCTGCAAGGATGCCCGGACAGTGGTCAGCGCACCGGGACAATCTGTTTTCTACTTAAATACCACCGGCAACAGCGGGATGGCTACAGCCGGCAGCGGCGATGTACTTACCGGCCTTACGGCGGCATTGTTTGCCGGTTACGCAGGACAGGACTTCAGAAGTGCCTGCATGGCAGCCTGCATCCACGGGATGGCGGGAGATCTGGCGGCCCGGGAGCTGGGAGAGTACGGTATGACAGCCGGGGATCTGGCCAGGGCGATACCTGCCGCATTGCATCACGGCAAAAAGAGGTAAAGATGAATAAAGAAGGACAGCGCATTTGCGCAGAGATCGATATGGGTGCCATGCTCCGGAATACGGAGAACATGCACCGGCATTTAAAGCCGGAAACCAAGATGCTGGCAGTCATCAAGGCCAACGGATACGGACACGGAGCCGTGGAAATAGCCCAGGTATTGCAGGAAGTGCCCTATATATGGGGATTTGCCACTGCGACATTTGAGGAAGCACTGGATTTGCGCAGAGCCGGGTGCAGAAAGCCTATCCTGATCCTGGGGTATGTTTTCCCCTATTGTTATACAGAACTGGACAAAGAAGGCATCCGGCCCACCGTATTTCGGGATGACCAGTTGCAGGAGATGTCCCGGGCTGCAGCGGCGGCAGGGCAGAATATCTCCGTGCATATTGCCGTGGATACAGGCATGAGCCGGATCGGCATCCGGCCGGATGAGACAGGCCTTGCCTTTGTAAAACGGGCCCTGCAGATGCCCGGTATTACCGTGGAAGGCATTTTTACCCATTTTGCCAGAGCCGATGAAGCGGATAAGACATCTGCCGAGAAACAATACAGACTCTTTACAGGATTTTTTCAGCGGATCAAGGAAGAGACCGGATATCGGATCCCCATCTGCCATGCCTCCAACAGTGCGGCCATTATCGAAGAACCGGATTGGCAGCTGGATATGGTGCGGGCCGGCATTATTCTGTACGGCATGTGGCCGTCGGAAGAAGTACGGCGGGATATTCTGCCGTTAGAGCCGGTGCTTTCCCTGCATTCCCATATCGTCTATATAAAAGAAGTGCCCGCAGGAACGCCTGTGAGCTACGGCGGCACTTTTGTCACTCAGAAGCCTACTATGGTTGCCACGATCCCTGTGGGATATGCAGACGGATACCCCAGAAGCCTGTCCAATAAGGGTTATGTGCTGATCCATGGAAAAAAGGCGCCTGTTCTGGGCCGGGTATGTATGGACCAGATGATGGTGGATGTGACGGATATTCCGGAGGCGGCCATTAACGATCACGTGACCCTGATCGGCAAAGACAAAGAGGCCTGCATCACCATGGAAGAGCTGGGTGCTCTTTCCGGCCGTTTTAATTATGAGCTGGCCTGTGATATCAATCAGCGAGTCCCCCGGTTTTACAGTCACGACAAGGTTTGACGTAAAGCATTGTCAATGATAAACTACAGTTGGCGCATCAGCTGCGCCAGAAGCAGACAGATAGGAGATTATAAGATGTCAGGACATTCAAAATTCGCAAACATTAAACACAAAAAAGAGAAAAACGACGCAGCAAAGGGCAAGATCTTTACCATCATCGGCAGAGAGATCGCTGTAGCTGTTAAGGAAGGCGGACCGGATCCTTCCAATAACTTCAAGCTTTCCCAGGTTATCCAGAAAGCAAAGGCTAACAACATGCCCAATGACACCATCGAGCGTGGTATCAAGAAGGCAGCAGGTGACGTAGGCAACGTAACCTACCAGTACAACACTTACGAAGGCTATGGCCCCGCAGGCATCGCCATCATCGTAGAGACGCTGACTGATAATACCAACCGTACCTCTGCCAATGTCAGAAGCGCATTTACCAAGGGACAGGGCAATATCGGTACCCCCGGCTGCGTATCCTTCATGTTTGACAAGAAGGGACAGATCCTCATCGACAAGGAAGAGTGCGATAAGGATGCCGATGAAATGATGATGATCGCGCTGGATGCAGGAGCTGATGATTTCAAGGATGAGGAGGACAGCTACGAAGTCCTGACTTCTCCGGAGGCTTTTGAGGATGTGACCAAGGCTTTAGAGCAGGCCGGCGTACAGACTGCTTCTGCAGAGATCACCATGATCCCTCAGAATTACGTCAGCGTTACCGATGAGACCGGTGTGAAGTGCATCCGCAGGATCTTAGATCTCTTAGAGGATGACGACGATGTGCAGGCAGTTTACCATAACTGGGAAGAGCCTGACGAGGACTAAGTATCGGAAGTTCACTTGCACCTGACCGGCAGGCCGCAGGTCGCGGCAGGTGATAAGGAGAGGCGGCACAGCCGCCTTATGTAAAAGACAAGGGTGCTGTTCTGCAACGATCGGCACCTTTTTCATCTATCCAGCAGATTTTCAGCACAGTTATCTGTGCCGCAGACGCTGAAAATGTGATCGCAGGATCAATTTTAAATTTGCATTACGCAGATCGAAGATCCGGTTTACGTAAATCTGAAATCAGATCTGCGATCTTAACGGCGCAACTACCTGTGGAATGGAGGAAAGTATGAGCAGAGAGGATTTTTCACAGACACCGGAGCAGATAGAAAAGGACGAACTTTCCAGATTTGTGGAGGAGGCTATCGCTACCTACAGACAGGAGGCAGAGGCGGAAGAGCAATACGAATCGCCGGTGCCTGTTTTTGATGAGGAAACAGGACATTATGTTTACCAGGAGTCTTCCGATGAAGGGGAAGAAGAAAAAATGCCGGATCTGACAGAGCAGGAGGAACCGGAAGAGGCGCCTGATTCTTTTTACTTTGAAACCCTTGGGACCGAAGAACAGGAAGAAGGGAAAGAACCGGAAGAACAGGAAGAACCGGAAGAACAGGTAGAACCGGAAGAACAGGTAGAACCGGAAGAACAGGTAGAACCGGAAGAACACGAAGAACAGGAAGACGAGCTGACACTTGCACAGGAGGCCGAGAGAGAGCAGCAGCTTTTCCGGGAGGCCAATATGCCGGAGGAAGCGATGCCTTCTCAGATTCCCAATCCTCTGCCGGTTCCCCCCAGAAGGGACCATGTGGAGCTTTCCTATGACCACGAGGAAGAGGTTTCCCCGGAAAAGGGAAATTACATGGATGCGGAGGATGATTTTGATATTGAGATAGACGAGGATGACGATTTCGACATCTAAGAGCACATAAACGGATCAAACTGAGGTGGGGCAGCACATGGCAACGGGAAGTAAGAAATATAATGGGGGCAGTACGGTGCGAAGGTCGTCCGCTTCGGGAAGCAGCCGTAAGAGCACCGGCAAGAGTACAGGACAAAAGTCGTCGCCCCGCAGCAGGAGTACATCTGCCGCAAGCAGAACGGGAAGCCGTAAGAGTACGGCAGGCAGCAGGACGGGTACCGGTAAAAAGACTGCCGCGTCATCCGCAGGTACAAGGCGGAGCACGTCGGCAAGAGGCAGGAGCAACTATTACAGAGAAGAGCCTAATGAAAAGCTGAGAAATGAATTGCTGCTGCTTTTGCTTTTTGCGGCTATGGCTTTTCTGTTTCTGTCCAATTTCGGCATAATGGGGAGCGTTGGGAATATTCTCAGCGGTGCCCTTTTTGGTCTGTTTGGCTTTTCGGCCTATTTTATGCCGGTCGCTGCTTTTGGGCTTACCCTGTTCGGCTATTTTTTCAGAGAAAAAGAAAGCACTCCCTCCAAGATCGGCGCCATGCTGGGTTTGATCCTTGTATTCGGTGTTTTATGTGAATTGATAGGCGTGGATCTGTCTTCCCAGCCCAACTATCAGTTGATCGAGATCTATCAGCGAAGCTCTCAGGGGAGATCCGGCGGCGGTGTTTTAGCGGGAAGTATCGCATTCCTGCTATATAAGCTGCTGCGGACCATAGGAACGGTGCTGATGCTGATCGTCATGACACTGGTATGTGTGATCGTGATCACGGAGCGTTCTCTGTTAGAGATGATCAAGGACGGCTTTGTGGACAGGGATCCCTATGAACGGTGGCAGGACGAGGAAGATGCCTACGAAGAAGAGATGCAGGAACCTGAGCAGGAAGCGCAGGAAGAGAGCATTCCCTTTGAAGAAGGATATCAGGCCTATAAGCGTTCCCGACAGGAGCGCAAGATGCGCAAGGAAGAGGAAGCTCGTCAGCGCATCATGGAAAAAGAAAGAGAGCGGTCTCTGGCCCAGAAACAGCGGGCCATGGAAAAGGAAGCCAAAGAAAACAATCGTATCCTGCGTATGGACCATAAAGCTACCGGCATTACCCCCAATACCCTGCTGACGGAAGAGATGGACCAGTCCTGGGAACAGCCGGGAATGCAGTCGGGGACGCAATCGGAAATGCAGGCAGGAATGCAGCAGGGAATGCAGCCGGAAGCAGCGCAGGGAATAGCGCAGGAAGACATACAACAGTCAGGTGCAGAGACACAGGAAGCCGGCTTTGGCAGTTACCGGGCAACTGATCCCTTCACAGCGCAGCCTGCAGCGAGGACAGAAAGTCCGGAGATGAGTCCGTCCGGGAAAAGAGAGCGCAGCGGCGCTTTTGAGCCGGATGTGCCCATTATGCAGATGAAAGAAAGCACTAAGGACGTAAGTGCCGTAGAAGGCGGTCTTCGGGATGAGCTTCATGAGATCACCGTCAATGACCTGGCCTTTCAGGCAATGCAGACCCCGGTTACGCCTTTGCCGGTAACGGCGACTCCTTTCGCAGGGATCGGGGTAGTCCGTCCCGGTGAGGCAGCACCGGACTATACATCCAACGCCTTCGCCCAGCGCATCATCCACCAGGGATATGTGGAGAGTGCGGAGAGTGAAAAGGCAGAGGACGGCCTGCAGGATCACGGACTCACCTATGAAAGCGTTCTGGCCCAGATCCAGTCCCACGGGCTGGATGAGGAGACAGAACAGCAGGAAGTCTCTCAGGATAGTTCCAAAGAGGAACATTCTATCTCTGTAGAGGAATGGAACAGAGCAGATAGTGAGGCTATGGGTTTTGCCGGAAGTGATTATGTATCAGCTTTTTCTGCGCCGCAGAGTCAGCAGAATGCGCCGTCCTATGGCTATGAGACGGATAGTTTCCGCAGGGATGTAATGACGCAGCCGGATCCGGTATCGCCTTACGATGCAGGTGCGCAGTACGCGGCAACATCTCAGGTACAGGCTGCATCAGCACCGCAGCCGGTTAACAGTCAGCCTGCTTATCCTTCGGAGCCTGTAGTATCTTCTCAGGGTGTACAGAGTGTCTATAGCGGTGTACCTTCACAGCAAGCAGCACCTGATCGACAGACAGCACCTTTCCAATCTGCATTGCAGCCAGGCGACAACCGGACCATTAACCAGACGCAGTCTGCCGGCAGTCAGGCTATTAACCAAATACAACCTACCGTCGATCAGGCCGTTACGCAGACACAGCCTACTATTAACCGGGCCGTCACGCAAACACAGCCTACTATCAACCAGGCCGTTACGCAGACACAGCCTACTATCAACCAGGCCGTTACCCAAACACAGCCTGCTATGACAGCGACAGCCAAGCAGATCCGGCCGGAGGAGTTAGAGCAGATCGCGGTGCACCGGGATGATCCCCGGGAGCATAAAACGGCTCCTGCGGCCAATCGCAGCCTGGGAGAGGTATTGCAAAGAAAGTATCAGCTGCCTCCCACTTCCCTGTTAAAAAAGGTAGAGGTAAAAAAGAATCCGGAATCCGAGAAGGAATTAAAGGAAACGGCCATCCGCCTGCAGGAGACCCTGCGTACCTTTGGTGTCAACGTAACTATTACCGACATCAGCCAGGGCCCTACCGTGACCAGATACGAGCTGCAGCCGGAGGTGGGCGTAAAGGTCAGCCGGATCGTGTCCTTGCAGGATGATATCAAGTTAAATCTGGCAGCTACAGATATCCGTATCGAAGCACCGATCCCCGGAAAGGCCGCCATCGGCATCGAGGTGCCCAACCGGGAGAACACCACCGTATCCTTCCGGGAACTGGTGGAATCCGAGGAATTTCAGAAGTCTCAGAGTCGCCTAAGCTTTGCCGTAGGTAAGGATATCGGCGGCAAGACCGTGGTGACGGATATTGCCAAGATGCCGCACCTGCTCATCGCAGGTTCCACCGGTTCCGGTAAATCCGTATGTATCAATACCCTGATCATGAGTATCCTCTATAAGGCAAAACCGGAAGAGGTGAAGCTGATCATGGTAGATCCCAAGGTGGTAGAGTTAAGCGTTTATAATGGCATTCCCCACCTGCTGATCCCTGTGGTGACAGATCCCAGAAAGGCGGCCGCAGCCCTGAACTGGGCGGTGGCAGAGATGGATCGCCGCTATGGCCTTATTGCCAAGGCAGGCAGCAGAGATGTGAAGGGATACAATGAGGCAGCCCGCAAGGATCCTTCCGGAGAGATGGAGATCCTGCCCCAGATCGTCATCGTGGTAGATGAGTTGGCAGACCTTATGATGGTGGCGGCCAATGACGTGGAAAAGGCAATCTGCCGTCTGGCACAGCTAGCCCGGGCAGCAGGCCTTCACCTGATCATCGCCACTCAGAGACCTTCCGTAGATGTCATCACCGGTCTGATCAAGGCCAACATGCCCAGCCGCATAGCTTTTGCGGTTTCCAGCGGTGTGGATTCCAGAACCATTCTGGATATGAACGGTGCGGAAAAACTGTTAGGCAAGGGCGACATGCTCTTTGCCCCCCAGAGCTATCCCAAGCCGGCCCGGATACAGGGCGCTTTTATCTCCGATCAGGAGGTCGGCAACGTGGTAGAGTTCCTGGCAAAGGAAAACAAGGATGCCGGGCAGCCTAACGAGATCGAAAAGGCAATCGAAAGCATTGCTTCCGGCAATACCGGCGTGGAAAACGGTGCGGCGCCAGGCAGCCGGGATGACAGCCGGGATGAGCACTTTGCCGAGGCAGGACGTTTTATCATCGAAAAGGATAAGGCCTCCATCGGCATGCTGCAGCGCTATTACAAGATAGGCTTTAACAGGGCGGCCAGGATCATGGATCAGCTGTGTGAGGCCGGGGTAGTCAGCGCGGAAGAAGGCACAAAGCCCAGAAAAGTATTAATGAGCATAGAAGAATTCGAAGCATTTTTGGAAAGCGAGGAAGCATAAATGGCACTTAGGATCGACGGTAAAGCAATTGCAACCCAGATCAAGGATGAAGTAAAAGAAAAGGTAGCTGCCTTAAAGCAGCAGGGCATCGATGTGACGTTGGCCGTGGTGCAGGTGGGAGATAATCCTGCCAGCACTGTCTATGTACGCAATAAGAAAAAGGCCTGCGAATATTGCGGCATCGTCTCCAAGGCATATGAGCTTCCCAAGGAGACCAGTCAGGATGAGCTGCTTTCCTTAGTGGAACAGCTTAATCAGGATCCGGGAGTCCACGGCATTTTAGTGCAGCTTCCTCTGCCGGCCCATATTGATGAGGACAGCGTTATCGCCGCCATTTCTCCTTTAAAGGATGTGGATGGTTTCCATCCCCAGAGCGTGGGCGCTCTTTGTATCGGTCTGCCGGGCTTTGTATCCTGCACCCCGGCCGGTGTGATCCAGCTCTTAAAGCGCTCCGGTGTGGCTATCGACGGAAAAGAAGCAGTAGTAGTAGGCAGAAGCAATATCGTAGGCAAGCCCATGAGCATCCTGATGCTCAGAGAAAATGCCACCGTGACCATTGCCCATTCTCACTCCGCAGATCTGAAAGAGATCTGCAGCCGGGCAGATATCCTGATCACTGCCATCGGTAAGCCTAAGTTCTTTGACGCATCCTACATTAAGTCCGGTGCAGCTGTCATCGACTGCGGCATTAACCGGGATGAAAACGGAAAATTATGCGGTGATGTGGACTTTGACAGCGCAGAACCGGTAGCCGGTGCCATCACCCCGGTGCCCGGCGGCGTAGGTCCCATGACAGTGGCCATGCTGATGGTAAACTGCGCCGAAGCAGTAGAATTGCAGAGACGTTCCCAGGCATAAGGGAGATGATAAGCCATGAAGTGTCCAAGATGCGGTAATGAGATCAAGGATGGCAACCTGTACTGTGAGCACTGTGCCATGGAGATCAAGATCGTTCCGGAGTATGACACAGAGATAGAGCAGGAAATGCAGGACGCCATGCAGACGGTTTCGGACAGCGTCACCCATGCGCTTGGCCAGGAGGCCAAAGAGGGAGAGCGGGGATGGACCAGAGAAGACAGTACCATTCCCCTACGGGAGGATATCCCGCCCCGAAGAGGATACCGGCGAGATATCCTGCTGGTGCTGGCAGGTATCCTTTTAGGTGCATTGTTGGTGGCAGGCTTTCTTGTATTCCACTATTACCGGAATACAGAAGGGGAGTCCTACTATGTAGGAGAGGCCTACCGCTTTGCGGAAGATGGTGCCTATGAAGAAGCGGCGGAGCAGATCGCACTGGCCATGGAGGCCGCCGGAGAGGAGCGCACCGATCTGGTGCTGCAAAGAGCGGAATATCTGCGAAGCGCCGGCAAATACGAGGAAGCACAGGAAGAGACCACGGCTCTTCTGGAGCGGAAAGACCTTACAGACGAGGAAAAAACAGAGGTTTACAGGAAGCTGCTGACTATCTACGCCTCTTTAAATGATTATGAAGGGGCTGCGACCCTGATCGGTGACTGTGAGGATGAGAATATCAGGGAGACCTTCCGGGAGTACAGGATCGAGGCACCTGTCATGGATGCAGCGGCCGGCTCCTATGAGGATGAGCTGATCCTGACCATCTCGGCAGACTGCCAGGGATCCATTTTTTATACCATTGACGGCAGCACTCCCACCACCCAGAGCTCCCTTTACCAGTCCCCTCTGCATTTAAAGGAGGGAGAGTATACCGTGGCGGCCCTGTGTGTCAATCGCTTCGGGGTAAAGAGCCGGGTGGTCAGAAGACAGTATACAGTGGAACCGGCCAAGCCGGATGCCCCGGTGGTCACTACCGCAGAGGGTACCTATAATACCCCTACCCTGATCACAGTTTCCGCGTCAAAGCACGGGAAGATCTATTACACCACCGACGGCACAGATCCTACAGAAGATTCCAAGGAATATACGGGAAAGATCATCATGCCTCTTGGCAGCTCCGTATTTAAATTTGTCTGCATCAACGACAACGGTATCGCCAGTGAGATCGTAGAAAAGCATTATACCCTGAATGTCAGCGGCAATTTTTCCATTGAGGATGGCCCCAATTATATCCTGGTGGCTATGATCAATGCCGGCGAGGTGGTGGATGTCAACGGCACCATCACAGGCGGCAGTGCCCGGTATATCTACAATTACCAGGGACTGCGCCAGATAGAAGGGTACGGTACCTTTTATATTTATGCAGAATCCCTGATGGATTATATCACCGGCAACTGCGTGGAGACAGGAAGAAGGTTTGCGGTGAATATCAAGAACGGTACGGTGAATCTGTATAGTGACAGCGGAGATCTGACGCCGGTTTCGTGAGGCATCAAAAAATCTCTATGGAAATATACATCAAAATAAAGTAGAATAAAACCTATGCGGAAAGCGGCTGATTCTGGAAGAAAAAGCCGCTTTTTGAAGGAATACAGGACGCAGGACGGTTTAGGCTGCGCAAGAAGGAGGAGGCAATGTACAGAATAGAGCGAGTGGAAGAACTGGCGCCGAATATTTTTCTGATGGATGTGGATGCGCCGCGAGTGGCAAGACATGCGCTGCCCGGACAGTTTCTGATTGTTCGTGTGGATGAGGAGGGTGAGAGAATCCCCCTGACCATCTGCGATTATGATAAAGAAAAGGGAACCGTACAGATCGTATTTCAGGTTGTGGGCGCAGAGTCCTACAGAATGTCCCAGTTAAAGGTGGGAGATGCTTTCCACGATGTGGTAGGTCCCTTAGGCCGGGCTTCCGAGCTGACAGAGCTTCCCCCGGAAGAATTAAAGACTAAAAAGATCCTTTTCGTGGCCGGCGGTGTCGGCACGGCTCCGGTCTATCCCCAGCTGAAGTGGCTCAAGGAGCAGGGTGTGCTGGCGGATGCCATCGAGGGCGCAAAGTCAAAGGATATCGTGATCTTAGAGGAGCAGATGAAGTCAGTGGCCGGCAATCTCTATGTGACCACAGATGACGGCTCTTACGGCCGCAGCGGTATGGTGACCAAGGTGATCCAGGACCTCTATGACGAGGGTAAGCGCTATGATCTGTGTGTAGCCATCGGTCCCATGATCATGATGAAGTTCGTATGTAAGCTGACCAAGGAGTTAGGACTTCCCACCATCGTCAGCATGAATCCTATCATGGTAGACGGTACCGGTATGTGCGGCGCCTGTCGTCTGATGGTAGGCGGCGAGGTGAAGTTCGCCTGCGTAGACGGACCGGAATTTGACGGCCATAAGGTGGACTTCGACCAGGCTATGCAGCGCTCCAGACTGTATAAGACCCAGGAAGGTCGTCTGTATCTGCAGGCCAAGGAAGGGGATACCCATCACGGCGGCTGCGGTCAGTGCAACGGCTAAGGATGTCTGCAGGCGACTGTCGGCACCGCTGACAGAGCAGGGAGTATACAGATCGCCGCGTACAGGCGGTGGCAGGAGGTTGGTGTGGAATAAGCGGGCAATGTCGTATTTTCACACAGCTATTTGTGCCGCAGACGTCACAGGCGCTGCGGAATGGAGGTTATCATGAATGGAATGACGAAGGTGCCGGTTCGGGAGCAGGATCCCAAGGAGCGGGCAGCGAATTTTAAAGAAGTGTGTCTGGGATATGATCGGGAAGAAGCAAAGGAAGAGGCGACGCGCTGCCTGCAGTGCAAGAATCCCCTTTGCGTGCAGGGATGCCCTGTTTCCATCAATATTCCCGGCTTTATCGCAAAGATCAAAGAGGACGATATACCCGGTGCTTATGCCGTGATCAGCGAATCCTCTGCATTGCCGGCAGTATGCGGCCGTGTATGTCCCCAGGAGAGCCAGTGCGAAGGCAAGTGCGTCCGGGGCATCAAGGGAGAGTCTGTCTCCATCGGTAAGCTGGAGCGCTTTGTGGCAGATACTGCCAGAGAGATGGGTGTCCGTCCGGAAAAGAGCGCGGAGAATAAGAATAAAAAGGTAGCCGTGATCGGCTCCGGTCCTTCCGGCCTTACCTGTGCCGGCGACCTGGCCAAGATGGGCTATGATGTGACGATCTTTGAGGCATTGCACAAGGCAGGCGGCGTGCTGGTCTATGGTATTCCGGAGTTCCGTCTTCCCAAGGAAGCAGTAGTGGAAAAGGAGATCGAGAATGTCCGTGCACTGGGTGTGAAGATCGAGACCGACTGCGTTATCGGTAAGTCCACCACCATCGATGCTCTTCTGGAGGAGGAAGGCTTCAGCGCCGTATATATCGGTTCCGGTGCCGGTCTTCCCAAGTTTATGAATATTCCCGGCGAGCAGGCACTGGGTGTCTTCTCCGCCAATGAATATCTGACCAGAAGCAACCTGATGAAGTCCTTTGATGAGAATTCCAGAACTCCCATCATGCGGGCTAAGAAGGTAGCTGTAGTCGGCGGCGGTAACGTGGCCATGGATGCAGCCCGCACAGCCCTTCGTCTGGGTGCAGAGGTTCACGTAGTCTACAGACGCAGTGAAGAAGAGCTGCCGGCCAGAAAAGAAGAAGTGCACCATGCAAAGGAAGAGGGCATTATCTTTGACCTTCTGACCAATCCCGTGGAGATCACAGAGGATGAGAATGGCTGGGTAAACGGTATCCGCTGCGTGCGCATGGAATTAGGAGAGCCGGATGCTTCCGGCAGACGCAGACCGGTAGAGGTTCCGGGCAGCGAGTTTACCATGGATGTGGATGCAGTCATCATGTCCCTTGGTACTTCTCCCAATCCCCTTATTTCTTCCACCACCAGGGGCCTGGAGATCAATAAGCGCTCCTGCATCGTAGCCGATGAGAGCAACGGACAGACCAGCAAGGCAGCTGTCTTTGCCGGCGGCGATGCCGTGACCGGTGCAGCGACGGTCATCCTGGCTATGGGTGCCGGAAAAGCAGCAGCAAAGGGAATTGATGAATATTTAAGCGCTCAGTAGGATGGGAGCGGATGTGGAAGAGGTGCCGGCGGTATCTCTTCCACTTTGTGCATATAAACGGGACGGACGACGGCGCTGCCCGGTCACCTTCACCGGGTGGCATGGCGCAGCGGTCAGACGGACGAACAGCAGTGACCGGAGTGCCTTTTTGCAGGCGGGAGGAAGCAGTGAACATAGACATTCTTGCGGTAGGCAAGCTGCGGGAGAGCTTTTGGCGGGAGGCATCCCAGGAATATTGTAAGCGTCTGGGACGCTATGCCAAGATACAGATCTGCGAGGCAGAAGAGGTAAAAAAGCCCGACGTGATCCCGCCGGGATTAGAAAAGCAGATCCTGGAAAAAGAGGCGGAAAGGCTTCGCAAGTTTTACAAAAACGGGGCATATCGCATCGCGCTGGCCATCGACGGGCAGATGTTAGACTCCGTGCAGCTCTCGGAGAAGCTGGAGAACTGTATGCTGACGGGGCATGATACGGTGCAGTTTATCATCGGCGGTGCCATCGGTCTGGATCCTTCCCTGCTGCGGGAGGCGGACTTACGTCTCAGCTTTTCCAAGATGACTTTTCCCCATCAGTTGATGCGGGTTATCTTGTTAGAGCAGGTTTACCGTTCTTTTCGGATTATGCGGGGAGAGCCGTATCATAAGTAGCAAAGGAAACAGGAAATGACATTACAGCTGGATTTGCCAGCATCGGTGCAAAGAAGTATCTTTGGAAGTCACGATGCCTATATCAGAAAAATAGAAGATGATCTGTCGGTGATGATCCTTAACCGGGACGGCTTTGTGAAGATCACCGGGGAAGAGCGGGCGGTGCAGCAGGCAGCGGCCATTCTGCAGGAGCTGGCGGAGCTGACCAGACGGGGCACAGACATTGAAGAACAAAAGGTGGATTATGCTTTGGAAATGAAAAATGAAGCGGAGCCGGATATGCTCCTTAAGATCGATGCAGACTGCATCTGCCATACCGTTACCGGTAAGCCGGTAAAGCCTAAGACTCTGGGACAGGAGCAATATATCGAGGCCATCCGCAAGAATATGATCGTCTTTGCCAACGGCCCTGCAGGTACCGGCAAGACCTTTCTGGCTATGGCCATGGCCATTACAGCCTTTCAGAATGAAGAGGTGCAGCGGATCATCCTCACCAGACCGGCTATCGAGGCGGGAGAAAAACTGGGCTTTTTGCCGGGAGATCTGCAAAGTAAGATCGACCCCTATCTGCGCCCTCTATATGATGCGCTCTATCAGATCATGGGCGCGGATAATTTCCAGCGCAATATGGAAAAGGGGCTGATCGAGGTGGCACCGTTAGCTTACATGCGGGGACGTACCCTGGATAATGCCTATATTATCCTGGATGAGGCGCAGAATACCACCCCGGAGCAGATGAAGATGTTCCTGACCCGTTTAGGCTTTGGCTCCCATGCCATCATCACAGGAGATACCACCCAGAAGGATCTTTCCCCGGGCAGCGCATCGGGACTGGACGTGGCATCCCGTATCCTTAAGAATATCGACGGGATCAGCTTTATTTCCCTTACATCCAGAGACGTGGTGCGCCATCCTCTGGTACAGAAGATCGTCAAGGCCTATGAAGAGTATGATCAGAAACAGGCAGCCCGGTTAAAGGAGCGGAAGCATTCCAATGAGCAAGGTCATTTTGAACGCAGAAATACAAACAAAAGAAGAGTTTGAGTTTTCCTATGAACAGGTGGCAGAGCAGGTCTGCCGGCAGGCACTTAAGCAGGAAGGCTTTCCGGGGGACGCGGAGATCGAGCTGACGGTCACAGGGCCGGAAGAGATCCATCAGATCAACCGGGAATACCGGGGCGTGGACAGGGAGACGGATGTGCTTTCTTTTCCCAATCTGGAATATGAGATCCCGGGGGATTTTTCCATCATCGAAGAGGCGGGTGCGGACTGCCTGGATCCGGAAAACGGCTGCATTTTTGTGGGATCCATTGTGATCAATGCACAGAAAGTCAGGGAGCAGGCAAAGGAATACGGCCACAGCAACCTGCGGGAATATGCCTTTCTGGTGGCTCATAGCATGATGCATCTGTGCGGCTATGACCATGTGGATGTCTCCGAAGAGGAAGCAGCCCTTATGGAAGAAAAGCAGGAACAGGTATTGCAGGCCTTGGGAATAGGAAGGGAGAGCGTGGCTTATGAAACGTAATCCGGCACGAAAAGGAAAGACAGAGAAGACAGCAGCTGGGGCTGCTGTCTTGTTTCTGCTGGCTGTTACGGCTCTGGCCCGCTTTTTCTTTACCCTTCTTACCGGTTTACAGGGCAGCGCATGTCTGACCTTTCCCTTAGAGCTTTATACCCTGGTGCTGGTGATCGCCGGTCAGGGCATTTCCCTTACCCTGGGTGATCTGATCAGAGGCCGCATGGCCAAGGGACAGCTAAAGAGCGCTCACCGGATGATGCGGGTGATCATGGGGGTATGCCTGGGGACAGGATGCTTTCTGACAGTGACAGGGATGCTGGGGGCAGGCTTTTTTTCACAAAAGCTTTTTTCGTCGCCCTTAAGCGGTATGGCACTGTTCCTGATCGCGCCTTCCTTCGTCTTTACCATGGCTGCAGCAGTGCTGCGTGGCTATTATCAGGGGATCCGCTTTAGCAGGATCAGCAAACATTCCTGCTTTTTGCAGGCGGTACTGATGCTGGCAGGAGGCTGCATAGGAGCCGCTCTGGCGTCCGGTTATGGCAAAAAGGCGGCAGCCCTTTTGCAAAATGAGACCTATCTGGCGGTCTACCAGGCGGCAGGGGTAGCCGCAGGCATATCCATTGCCTCCCTTATCTGCCTGCTGCATCTGGTGATCGTCTATCTGCTGACAAGACCCGTACTGGCAAAGCGCCGGGCGGAGAATGACAGACAGTATATCACGGAAAGTGCCAGGGCACTTTGCGGCACCTTTTTCCGCAGCTTTACACCTTTGCTGGCGACGCTGTTTTTCCAGACATTGCCCCTTCTGGTGCTGGCGCAGATGCTGTTTGCCGGGGCGCAGGAGGAGACCGTATCCAACTGGGGGATCGTTTACGGGCGGATCCTTCCGTTGGTGCAGGGTATCGCCCTTTTGGATGTCCTTCCTTTCCTGGGGATGCTTTCCATGCAGGGAAGAGAATGGGAACGGGGCAGCCTTCAGAATTATCGGAACCGCATCGGCATTGTCCTTCGCCTTTGTACCTTTCTGACGGCGCCCGCCATGCTGTGGCTGATCGCCAATGCAGAGTGCATCGTGGCAGGCTTTGGAGAAAGCGGGGGACAGGGAACCATGCTTTTGGTGACCGGCAGTTTGGGCATTGTGCTTATCAACTGGGCTATGCTGGTAAGCCTTTTGCTCCAGCAGATCGGTTACCAGATGACAGCAGGGATCGCGGCGGCCGGTGCTTTCTTTTTGCAGTTGGTCGCTATGGCCATTCTTAAAAGTATCATGCCGGATCCGGCTATGGCAGCCCTGGTTTCCTTCCTCCTTTTCTGGCTTTTTGCACTGTTGTTAATGCTGGTGCTGGGCAGAAGGGTCTTTATGCTGCGGCTTCGCTGGGTGGGAGATCTGGTGCGGATCCTGTTAGTCAGCACACTGGCTTCCTTGCCCGGCTTTTTCCTGACATCCCTGCTGCAGACAAGGATCGGTCCATGGCCCACCCTATGCATCAGCCTGCCGGTCTATGTGGTGATCTATCTGATCCTGGCGGTCTTTACGGGAGCGGCGGATCTGTATCATATAGACCGCATTCCCGGCGGCGTGATCGTGCTGCGGGTGGCGGAAGCGTTTCATTTGATCTGACATTCATTTGGCCGAATTTTTTTGAGCCGGTTTTTATGGGAGTAGGCCCGGAAAGGGTATACTGCAGGCAGCGGTGGGATGACCGGCTCGCAGCCCGGAAGCGGGAGGAGATCTGCTATTGGTGGATGACTGTGCCGGAACCGGTAACAAAGAAAGCAGGAAAGAATGAACAACACAAGAAAAACGGTGCTGGTGATCGGGGCCGGCGCGGCAGGCTGCATGGCGGCCCTCGGTGCCGCCAAAGCCGGCGCACAGGTAGTGCTTTTGGAGGGCAACTCGCAGATAGCCAGAAAGATATATGCCACAGGCAACGGCCGCTGCAACCTGACCAACAGCCTTATGACACCGGAATGCTATTATCAGAGCAGGCCGGACGGTACGCCAGAGGAAATCCTCCAGAGGATGGAGGCGTTTGATCACAGGGCACTGCTGGATTTTTTAAAAAGGGAAGGCATCTACTGCCATGAGCGGGCAGGCTATTGGTATCCCAGAACAGACCAGGCGGCGGTCATCGCCGCTTTTTTTGAGAAAGCACTGCAGCAGGCCAGCGTGGAGATCCACTTAGAGGAGCGGGTCACTTCCCTTACCTATAAGGAAAGCGGCACAGAGGGAAGATTCACCGTAGAGACACTGAAAAAAACGCAAAAAGAATCAAAGCACAGAAGCAAAAATGCAGCTCTGGCTGCCGAAAACAGGGATAAAAGAGAAAAAATCGTAAAAGAAAAGATTGTAAAAGAAAAGATCTTAAAAGAAAAGAACATAAAAGAAAAGAACTTAAGGAATCTTACGAATAAAAATCCCTCGAATAAAGCTTTTTCAGATAAGAATCCTTTGCACGGAAAATCTGAGGCAGAAATGCAGAGCGTGAAAGGGATTTATACGTCAGATAAGGTGATACTTTGCACCGGCGGCATGGCGGCCCCTTCTATGGGCAGTACCGGAGACGGCTATACCATGGCCGGCAGGATGGGACACAGTATCATAAAGCCGGTGCCGGCCCTGACCTATCTGTTAAGTGACGAACCATGTCTTTCCCTGATGGCGGGGGTGCGCTGCGATGCAAGGGTTACCTTGCAGATCCGGGGCAGAGAGCTTCGCACAGAGCGGGGAGAACTGCAGCTGACGGGACAGGGACTTTCCGGCATTCCTGTTTTTCAATTATCCAGAGTGGCAGCCAGATATCTGGCGCAGGAAGGTGAAGATATCGCCGGTGCGGTTGCCGGAGCGCTCGCCGGAGCAGTCACCGGAGCGGGACAGGTTCCACAGGCAGGTACTGCTGCAATGATAAACGTGGTCAGCAAAGACAAGCCGGGCCCCAAAAAAGAAGCGATTGATAAAAAAGAGATAGAAAAGCAAAGAAAGCAGGACAAGGCAGTAGATACAGCAGCGGATATATGCCTGTTGGTGGATTTCCTTCCCGAATTTTCCACAGAAGAGTGGAATGCTATCTGTCAGGAGAGAATGCGCAGGAGTGAGAAGGAAAATATGACCCTGGAGCAGTTCTATCTGGGACTGGTGCACCAAAAGGTGCTGGATGCTCTTTTATCCAGACATGGGCTTTGTGCAGAAAACAAGACCGGGAAACTGTGGCAGAATGGCCGGGCGTATCTCTTAGAGGAAATCTTCCGGGATATGCGGCACTTTCAGGTGTCGGTGAAGGGCACAGGGAACTGGGAAAAGGCTCAGGTGACGGCAGGGGGCATTCCCCTTGATGAGATCGGAGCAGATTTTGAATCTCTAAAGCAGCCGGGATTGTATCTGGCGGGAGAGATTCTGGACGTGGATGGTATCTGCGGCGGCTATAACCTGCAATGGGCCTTTTCCAGTGGCTGGCAGGCCGGACAGGGAGCCGGCGGAAAAGGGAACAAATGACGGATATCTCATCAGGATCTGTCATTTGATCTTTACCTTTCAGACACTGCGTGGCTGGTGGCTGAAAGGTAACACTTGCGTATGAGAGCAGTTGCATAGTAACGATAGCAGGAACAGAATATGATCAAGATAACACAGATTAAGATAGAGTGCGGCAGAGGACCGGGGGCGTTGGAGCATAAGATCCGAAGCCTGTTGCGTCTCCAGCCGAAGGAGAAATTCGGCTGTCAGATAGTAAAGCATTCGGTGGATGCAAGGAAAAAGCCTTTGCTTTTTGACATCTATACGGTGGCAGTCAGTCTGCCGGCACAAAGAGAAAAGCAGATCCTTGCCACCAATAAAAAGCAGAATATTACCTACTGGGAGAGCAAACCCTATGTGTTTGCCCCGGGCGGCGAGGGCGTGCTGCATCAAAGACCGGTGGTAGTGGGCGCCGGACCGGCAGGGCTTTTCTGCGCTTATTTTCTGGCAGAAGCAGGGTACAGGCCCATCCTCTTAGAGCGGGGAGAGGCCATGGAACAGCGGACAAAGGATGTGGAGTGCTTTTTTGCAGGTCAGCCTTTGCAGACCTGCTCCAATGTACAATTCGGCGAAGGCGGTGCAGGTACCTTTTCCGATGGCAAGCTCAATACCCTGGTGGGAGATAAGGCCGGCCGGGGAAGCGCCGTGTTGCACCTTTTTACGCAGTGCGGGGCACCGGAGGAGATCCTTTATGAGGGAAAGCCTCATATCGGCACAGACAAGCTGCGGCAGGTTATCGTAAACCTGCGTCACAGAATAGAGGAGGCCGGCGGCGAGATCCGTTTCCGTTCCCAGTGCATGGAGTTGGTGCAGGAAAAAGGCCGCGTGCAGGGCGTTGTGGTCAGAGAGAGAACCGGAGCGGGAGATGAGGCGGAGCATCGGACCTATACGCTGCCGGCCCAGGTGGTGGTACTGGCACCGGGACACAGTGCCAGAGATACTTTTGAGGAACTATACAGAGAAAAAGTGCCTATGACCCAGAAGGATTTCGCCATAGGTTTTCGCGTTTCTCACCCCCAACGGCTGATCAATGAAAGTCAATACGGCATAGGGGAGGAGACGGTCTTGGCTCGCATGGGACTGCCGGCAGCCAGCTACAAGCTGACCGCCAGAGCGGATTCCGGCCGGGGCGTCTATTCTTTCTGTATGTGCCCCGGCGGATATGTGGTCAACGCCTCTTCAGAGGAAGGCATGCTGGCGGTCAACGGCATGAGTAACTACGACCGAGGCAGCAGCCGGGCCAACAGCGCCATCGTCATGACGGTTTCTGCGGCAGATTATGGAAGCGATGAGGCAGATTATCCCCTGGCAGGCATGGTTTTCCAGAGAATGCTGGAAAAAAGAGCCTTCGCACTGGCGCAGGGAAAGGTGCCGGTGGAGTCCTACAGGGATTTTGCAGCGGGAGATAGTGATGGAACGGAAAATTCCGGCTGCGACGACGCGCAGATAAAAACAGATCCTCAGGCAGGAGATGACAGTGGCAGGCAGGATGCCGGCCGCACCGCATTTGAAAAAGATCCCTGCATCCGGGGCCGGTGGGCCTACGCACCGCTGCATACCTTGCTGCCGGAGCATCTGACCCGGGATTTTAAAGAGGGAATGGAACACTTCGACAGACAGATCCGTGGCTTTGCGGGAGAGGATGCTTATGTGATCGGCTTGGAGAGCCGAACCTCCTCTCCGGTGCGCATCACCAGAGACGAGAACTGCCAGTCGCTTTTGCAGGGACTGTATCCCTGCGGAGAGGGTGCAGGCTATGCCGGTGGTATTATGTCAGCGGCCATGGACGGTATTAAGGTGGCAGAGACGATCCATCAGGCGTATGGAAGGCTGGCGGCAGAATAGTAAGCGACAGGTTACTATGATAACAGGTTACTGTGATATTTATAATTTAGTGTTGCCCGGCCATGCAACGGGGCGCGGCAGATGTCTCGCACCGTGCACTTTGCGCCGTTTTGCGTATGATCTGCCTCTCGCCTGCGGATGGCCCGGCCCGAACTCGCATCCCCGCCTGATG
>CAVBJS010000001.1:0-133267 GCA_963596015.1 Bacteroidaceae bacterium | reverse complement strand
GTGCGGATCACATCGGAGAATTCGCCTGCGCGAAATTCTCCTCGTGTTGCCGCAGGCAAGCTGCGGCAAGAAAGGTGACTATGAACATATATAAAGAACGGATCGAAAGCCTTCGCCGGGAAATGGCGAAGGAGGGCATTGATCATTATCTGATCACCACGGCGGACTATCATCACTCGGAATATGTGGCGGATCATTTCTGTGTCAGGAAGTATTTCTGTGGTTTTACAGGATCTAATGGAGATCTGGTGATCGGCAGGGATTTTGCCGGACTTTGGACAGACGGCCGCTACTGGATCCAGGCAGCCGGGGAACTGGAAGGATCCGGTGTCTCTTTGTTTAAAATGGGAGAGCCCGGGGTACCTACCAGAGAAGAATACCTGGCAAATGAGATGGAAACAGGGGCGACCCTTGGTTTTGACGGACGATGCGTGACGGTAAAGGAAGAAGAGAGTCTGCTGCAGCACTTTAAGAAAAAGGGAAAGAGTGTGATACTGCGCCGGGATGCGTTTCTGGCAGACCGCCTTTGGAAGACGCCTCAGCGGCCGGCTCTGCCCTGCCATTCGGTTTTTGTACTGCCCAAGGAGACGGCAGGCAAGTCCTTTGGGGAAAAGCTGACCGACCTTCGCACAGCCATGAAGAAGGCAGGGGCAGCCTACTATATTACCGGAAAGCTGGATGACCTGATGTGGCTGACTAATCTGCGGGGCGGTGATATCCCCTGCAATCCGGTAGCCTTATCCTACGGCTTTTTCTCACAGCATGAGGCGGTGCTTTTCCTACAGCTGGGAGAGGTGACAGCTAAGCTGTCGGCTTATGCGAAGGAGACGGGTCTTGTTCTTAAGGATTACGACGAATTTCTCTCCTTTTTGGAAGAATATGACTACCAGGGAGCGGTATTGTATGATCCGGCGGAGACAGGCTGCAATATAAGAGGGCTTTTAAAGGAAAAGAAGGTAGTTCTGCTGGAGAGAAAGAGTCCCCTTGCGCTGCCTAAGGCTATCAAAAATGAGACGGAGATCCGTAATCTGAAGGAAGCCTACCGTCAGGATTCCGGCGCTGTATGCCGCTTCCTGTATTGGCTGACAAAGGAAATGGAAAGCGGCAGAGAAGACCTGACAGAAGTAAGTGCGGCAGAGTATCTGGATGGCCTGCGAGCTAAGCTGCCGGGGTATCTGGAGCTTTCCTTTGATACCATAGCGGCCTATGGCCCCAATGCAGCCATGATGCATTATACTGCCACGAAGGAGCACTGCGCGAAGCTTCGCAGATCAGGGATGCTGCTGGTAGATTCCGGCGGCCAGTATATGACCGGCACCACAGATGTCACCAGAACCACTGCTTTAGGCCCTGTGACGGAGGAGATGAAGCAGTCCTATACGCTGACAGCTATCGGCAATCTGGCATTGTTAAACGCGGTGTTTATGGCAGGATGCTCCGGTGTTAATCTGGATATTCTCTGCCGGGAGCCCCTGTGGAGCAGAGGTATCGATTATAAATGCGGCACCGGTCATGGTATCGGCTATATCCTGAATGTCCATGAAGGACCCCATGCCATCCGCTGGCGGGCAGCAAAAAATAACCGGGACCAGGCCATCCTGCCCGGTATGATCGTCTCCGACGAGCCCGGGGTCTATGTGGAGGGAGAATACGGCATCCGCATAGAAACCATCCTTTTGTGCAAGGAGCACATGCAGACCGGGGACGGTACTTTCTATGGATTTGAGCCGCTGACCTTTGTGCCCCTGGACAGAAATCTGTTGGATCCCCAATACATGAATGAGACGGATAAAGAGAGACTCAACGCCTATCATGCTTTGGTCTATGAAAAGGTGGCACCGCTTTTGGAGGAAGAACAGCGCACTTGGCTAAAGGAGCAGACAGCGCCGATCGGGTGACAAGATCGGGTGGGAAGATCAGGTGGCACGAGCGGGGGGACTGTTCGGACGTCGGCCCCTGCCGTCGCCCGGCTGGGGCTGAACGGTAGTATAGTTCGAGGGCGTGTCTTAGGCATATCCCACATCGGGTCTTTACATTGCGCCGGAAAATGCTATAATAAACTCACCTGGGATGTTCGACAACTCCCGCCATTTTGAACCTACATTTACTTTAAACGGGAATCTCATATTTCCTGCGAGGATGTCACGCCTTCGGCACCTTGGTGCAATGGCAGAGGAAGACAGAATGGCAGGCTGCGGACACCCACCTGGCTGACCGCTAGGAGTCAAAACCGGGAAACGGCATTCCGGGCAAACAAAAATAATAAGCACACAGGAGAGACTTCCTGTGTGCTTTTTTATGTATAAACAAATATTTTTTTATATATAAACACATACTTAAACACATGATTTGTGGCTTTTGTCGGATGTATCTACCGCATTGCATTATTTCTGTTTTTTTACATGAAAAGCAGTGATCTTCCGGGAGAGATCACAGAAAGCCCAGGCAATACACATGCCGGCGGCAATGCCGATGGCGCACAGCAGGGTGTTAAGACCATAGGCGGTGGCCAAAGAGACGTGGCCCTCTACAATCTCCTGCATGCAGTAGTATAGGGTACGTCCCGGCACCAGTGTCACCACGGAAGTGACGAAGATGGGGGTAGAGGGAAGGCGGCAGATCCGGGCGATGATCTCTGCATAAATGGCCACGCAAAGGCTGGAGAGCAGAGAGGGCACAAATACATTGGCGGTATGGAAATACTGGCAGGCCAGGTAGATGGCCCAGCACAAAAGTCCCCCGAAGAAGGCGTGGATAAGATGGCGCCAGCGGGAGTGAAATACGAGAGCAAAGCCAAGGGAGCCCAGGGAACTGGTCAGCAGCTGCACCCAGATGCGCTGTGTCTGGGTAGGCAGAGACTGTGTTCTGAATAACCAGATGGCGGCGATAAATCCCAGTGCCAGGATGGCGGCGATCAACAGGGCTTCGATGAGCCGCATACAGCCGGATAAAATATCCCCCAGCAGCAGATCCCGGAAACCGTTGGTAAACATAATGCCGGGGATCAGCAGCATGATATCGCCGATCATGACGGCATCCATGTGAAGGGCGGGGAACAGGTATACCAACAGGCAGATCACGCTGCCGGTACAAAGAGAAGCCAATAACTGGTAGATGGCGGTATTCATGCAAAAGGGCGCCAGGTATTTTTGCAGCGCCCAGATCAGAATGCCCACCAGGGCGGCAGCCAGCCCGTCCATGAGATTTCCGCCGAAAAACAGGGAGAAGGAAAAAGTTACCAGAATGCAGCCGATCAGAAGTTTTAAGGAGGAGACTTTTTCCTCCCGGATCTCTCTGACAGCCTGACAGAGGGCGGCGGGCTCTATGGGAGCAGCGCATACCTGACGGCTTAAGGCATTTAATTTTTCCAGTTTGACAAAGTCGTTGCCGGAGAGTTTGGGGACTCGCTTGGTCTGGGTGATGGATCGGCCATCCGGCAGTTCTATGGTGAGGAAAATGCAGGAGGTGACGATAAAAACGTTCATGCAGGCGGCGCCGTAGGCATAGCCGATACGCCGAAGGGTATCCTCCGCCCGGTAAATCTCCGCGCCGCTGTCTAAAAGTGCCTCTCCCATATCTAACAGTGCCCGCATCAGCAGTTTATCTTCGTTGATCATTGGTATCCTTTCTTTGCTGCAGTCTATTTTAAAAGCCTTCTGCTTTAAAACATCTCTGTTTTAAAACCTTACTGCTTTAAAACCTTACTGCTTTAAAACCTTACTGCTTTAAATCCTCTCTGCTTTAAAGCCTCACTGCATTAAAACCTCATTGCTTTAAAATCTCTCTGCGGCAGTTCATCCTTGTGATTATACTATGCTGTCGGAGAAAAAGGGAAAAATGTTAACGGCTTGCATTGTGAAAGAGCAGCGTAAGACAGTCACCCGGCACTGCCGGTGCTTGGCCTCCGACTAAAAACAAATAGCAAGAGCGACGTAAGACAGTAAGAAGGAAAGACAGAAGGTTAAAAGAGGGAGAAGGTAAGGGGAGTAAGAAAGGTGCGAAAATAAAAAAGTATGTAAAAATGCATGTAAATTTTTATGTGTATTTTGTGAAAAGCGAAAAAAACAATCTATATTACTTGATTTTCCATTTATTTTGCATAGAATATAAAAAGTCTGTTAAAAATACATAAAGGATTCTGTGAAGAACTATTTGAAAAGCTTTTCATGTCAGTAAGACAGAACATGTTACTAAAACAGACATGTTACTAAAACAGACATGTTGCCAGACAGAATTCTTTGGGGTTAATGCAGCACTCATTTTATTTTACAGAAATTGGAGGAAGAGCAGTGCAGAAATTAAAACACGAACCGTCTTATTATGAGACAACCAAATTCAAGTGGAGACAGCGAATCGGTTTCGGTATCAGCGATTATGCCTGTAACCTGGCATACCTGTTAGCAAACACTTATCTGCTGTTTTACTACACCAACTGTGCAGGATTAGACGCCGGTGCAGTAGGATTTATGTTTGTTGTGACCAAGTTTATCGACGCCCTGACAGATTATATGGTAGGTGCTATGATCGACCGTACCAATACCAAGATGGGCCGTTATCGTCCCTGGATGCTTTACGGCGCACCGGTACTGGCTGTGGGCATGGTACTGCTTTTCTCCGTTCCCACAGGATGGGATGCAGGTGCAAAGCTGGCATGGGCTTACATCACCTACATCATTTTCTCCTTCGGTTATACTCTGGTGAACATTCCCATGGGCCCCGTGGTTTCTTCCCTGTCTGCTTCCGCAACAGAGAGAACCAAGATCTCCACCACTCGTACCGTATTTTCCAACTTAGGATCCCTGACATCTTCTCTGTTCGTGCTTCCTATGGTTTATTTCTTCTCCGGCTCTAAGGATGCTACCGGTTCTGCTCTGGCAGTCGGCTATCGCAATACCAACATTGTGCTGGGTATCATCGTGATCGTTATCATGGCTATCTGCGTGGCTTGCATCGTAGAGATCAATCCTCCCACACAGGGCGCCGAGAAGAGTTCTCTGTTAAAGGATATCCGCAGCCTGGTAAAGAATAAGTACTATGTTATGTTCTTAGGAGAGGTATTCTTCCTGTTCCTTGGCTACCTGAGCATGTACGGCGCTATGCAGTACTACTACACTTATATCGTAGGGGATGTCAGCGGCATGTCTCTGGCACTGACCCTGCTGACCTTACTGGCTATCCCGACCATGATCCTTGCAGCTTTCTTAAACGGCAAGGGCATTGCCAAGATCAAGCTGATCCAGTTCGGCGCCTTAGTAGACGTAGTTGGTTTTGCTATCCTGTTCTTTACTTCAGACGGTACCATCGCAACCATGGCACTGGGCCTGATCGGTTTAGGCTTTGGTTTCCGTTCCAGTATGTTCTTCTCCATGATGCCCGATATCTTTGATTACACCGAGTGGCAGGTGGGCAGAAACTTAGGCGGTACCCAGAATGCGATCCAGGGCTTTGTGAACAAGGTTTCCTCCGCAGCAGCATCTGCCATCGTTTCCGCACTGCTGGTATGGGGTAACTACAACGCAGAGAGTATGGACGAAGCAATGGCAGCCGGCGGCAACATCGCAGAGCTTTTCCCCCAGACCTATACCGCTATCAACTTCGCATTCGGCGGTCTGGCATTAGTGGCTACCGTTCTTTCCATCGTAGTTCTGCTGCCTTACGATCTGGATAAGAAGTATCCCCAGATCCGCGCAGAGTTAAATGAGCGTCAGGCAAAGAATAACTAAGCGATAAAATCTAAGACACCAAGTTGCAATTGACTTTTGCTTTTTTTGCTACTAAAATGAAGTGCAGGTTTGCAAAACAATAAGACAAACGTTTAAATGCACAGATGGTGTTGCAGCGAACTGTTTTCCAGCAGAGAGAGGAAGTCACCGGCTGAGAGCTTCCTTTGGTTCAAACAGTACGTGAATTTCGCACCGGAGCAGCGCGGGTGAAAGTAAGTAGTTCGCGCCGGAGGATGCCCGTTACGCATCGAGAGTGTCTGCACGGGATCTATGTCTGTGCAGGAACATGGGTGGTACCGCGGAAAGATTTTTCGTCCCAGATGTCCGAGAGGATGTCTGGGACTTTTTTGTGCAGGAAGCCGTTATGCATAGATCGTGCCCGGCACATGTTTTTCGGCAAAGAAGAAGGCAGAAAGTGGAAAGGAGAGATCAAAGAACATGATCAGAGATGAACTGGATAGGATCAAACAGGAGGCTATGGAGTCTCTGGGCAAGGCAGAGACACTGGAGATCCTCAACGATGTGCGGGTAGGCGTCCTTGGCAAAAAGGGTAAGCTGACAGGCATTTTAAAGAGCATGAAGGATGTGGCACCGGAGGATCGACCCAAGGTAGGACAGATGGTCAACTCTGTGCGGGAAGAGATCGAGAGCGCCCTGCAGGATGCGCAAAAGGAGATGGAGCGCAAGGTGCAGGAGGCCCGTCTGCAGAAGGAAGTCATCGATGTGACTCTTCCGGCTAAGAAGAATCCGGTAGGACACAGCCATCCCAACACCGTAGCCCTGAAGGAAGTAGAAAGAGTCTTCATCGGCATGGGCTATGAAGTTGTAGAGGGACCGGAAGTAGAGAAAGATTACTATAACTTTGAGGCTCTGAATATCCCGGCCAATCATCCGGCAAAGGATGAGCAGGATACCTTCTATATCAATGGGGATATCCTGCTGCGTACCCAGACTTCTTCCACCCAGATCCATGAAATGGAAAAGGGAAGAATGCCCATCCGCATGATCGCACCGGGCCGTGTATACCGCTCTGATGCAGTGGATGCTACCCATTCCCCCAGCTTTCATCAGGTAGAGGGTCTTGTAGTAGATAAGAACATTACCTTTGCGGATTTAAAGGGTACTTTGCAGGAGTTCTCCAGAGAACTTTTCGGACAGGAGACCAAGGTCCGTTTCCGTCCTCATCATTTCCCCTTCACAGAGCCCAGTGCAGAGATGGATGTAAGCTGCTTTAAGTGCGGCGGAACAGGCTGCCGTTTCTGTAAGGGATCCGGCTGGATCGAGATCCTCGGCTGCGGCATGGTACATCCCCACGTACTGGAGATGAGCGGCATCGATCCCAAGGAGTATACCGGCTTTGCTTTTGGTGTTGGTCTGGAGCGTATCGCGCTGCTGAAATACGAGATCGACGATATGCGTCTTCTTTATGAGAATGATATCCGCTTCTTGAAGCAGTTCTAAGAGAGGAACAGAGAAGCTTTACGGTGATAGCAAAGTTACCGTTCAGCTGCCAAACAAGGCGGCGGGGGTTGAACTGTAACATAAAGAACGACCAACTGGAAATATAAAAGGAGAATCAGATGAATACACCACTTTCATGGATTAAGGCCTATGTGCCCGGATTAGATTGCACCGATCAGGAATACGGTGATCGCATGACTTTGACAGGAACCAAGGTAGAGGGATTTGACAAACTGGACCGCAACTTAGAGAAGATCGTTGTGGGCAAGATCCTTTCTATAGAGAAGCACCCCGACGCAGACAAGTTAGTGATCTGCCAGGTGGATATCGGCACCGAGAAGCTGCAGATCGTCACCGGCGCTCCGAACGTAGCGGTAGGCCAGCTGGTACCGGTTGTTTTAGACGGCGGAAAGGTAGCCGGCGGACACGACGGCGGCCCTCTTCCGGAAAAAGGCATTAAGATCAAGGCAGGCAAGCTGCGGGGTGTACCTTCCAACGGTATGATGTGCGCCATCGAGGAGCTGGGAAGAGATGCCAACCTTTACCCGGATGCACCGGAAAACGGCATTTACGTATTCCCTGAAAATCAGGGACCGGAATCCGAGCGGGAGAGCCAGAAACTGTTAGAGAGCGGCGAGGCAGGTACCCGGCAGGCACAGGAACTGCATACCTTAAAGCCCGGCGCCGATGCCCTGGAGGAACTTGGCCTTCACGATACTATTTTTGAATATGAGATCACATCCAACCGTGTGGACTGCTACAGCATTTTAGGTATTGCCAGAGAGGCAGCAGTGACCTTTGACCGTCCCTTCACACCGCCGGTGGTAGTGGTAAACGAGAGCGACAAAAAGACCGCTGACATGGTAAAGGTAACGGTGGAAGCACCGGATCTTTGCAGCCGTTATGTGGCAAGAGTCTGCACCGATATCAAGATCGGACCCAGCCCCCGTTGGATGCAGCAGCGTCTGGCCAACAGCGGCATCCGTCCCATCAACAACCTGGTAGATATCACCAACTATGTTATGTTGGAGTATGGTCAGCCTATGCACGCTTATGATCTGGATACGGTAGCCGGCCATGAGATCATCGTTCGCAGAGCCAAGGATGGCGATACTTTCCAGACCCTGGACGGCCAGGAGAGAAAGCTGGATCAGGATGTACTGATGATCTGCGACGGAGAAAAGGAGATCGGCATCGCCGGCATCATGGGCGGTGAGAACAGTAAGATCACGGACAATGTAAAGACAGTGCTCTTTGAGGCAGCGACCTTTGACGGCACCAATATCCGTAAATCTGCCAAGAGGATCGGTCTTCGCACCGATGCATCCGGTATCTTCGAAAAAGGACTGGATCCCAACAATGCACTGGATGCCATGAACCGTGCCTGCCAGCTGATGGATGAGCTGGGCTGCGGCAAGGTGGCACAGGGCGTGGTGGATGTATGCGCGCCTATTAAGGAACTGACCCGGATCCCCTTCGAGCCGGAGCGGATCAACGGACTGCTGGGTACTTCTATTGAAGCCCAGGAGATGCTGGAGATCTTTACCAAGCTGGAGCTTGGCTATGATGCCGAGAAGCAGGAAGTGATCATTCCCAGCTTCCGTCAGGATCTAAAGGAAAACTGCGACCTGGCAGAGGAAGTAGCCCGCTTTACCGGCTATGACAATGTACCTATGACCCTGCCTTCTTCCAGCGCTACCATGGGCGGTATCTCCAAGAAGATGCGTGTACTGGATGTGGCAGAGGACGTGGCCCGTTTCTGCGGCTTCTCCGAGTCCATGACTTATTCCTTTGAGAGTCCCAAGGTATTTGATAAGTTAAAGCTGGCACAGGATGCACCGGAGAGAGAGGCTATCCGCATTGCCAATCCCCTGGGTGAGGATTTCTCCGTTATGCGCACCACACCTTTAAACGGTATGCTCACCAGCCTGGCTACCAACTATAACCGCCGCAATAAGGATGTTCGCCTTTTCGAGGCAGCCAATGTTTATATTCCCAAGGCACTGCCCCTGACAGAGCTGCCGGATGAGCGGGGCGAGTTTACTCTGGGTATGTACGGAGAGGGCGCTGACTTCTTTACCATGAAGGGTGTGGCAGAGGAGATCCTTGCCGCACTGGGCATGAAGGGACAGATGCAGTGTGATCCTGACGCCGGAAAGCCCTTCCTGCATCCCGGCCGCCAGGCAAAGCTGGTTTATGACGGCAAGGTGATCGGCTATCTGGGCGAGGTACATCCGGATGTGCTCTCCACCTACGGTATCGGTGACCGGGCTATCATCGCTGTGCTGGATATGCCGGAGATCCTTGACTTTGCAGACTTCAATCACCACTATGAAGGCATCGCCAAGTATCCTGCTGTGACCCGTGATATCAGCATGCTGGTGCCTAAGAAGGTGCTGGCAGGTCAGATCGAGAAGGTGATCCGGGAAAAGGGCGGTCATATCCTGGAGTCCTATCGCCTGTTTGATATCTACGAGGGCGCACAGATCGGTGAGAACCACAAGTCCATGGCCTACAGCCTGACCTTCCGTAATAAGGAAAAGACGCTGGAAGATGCAGAAGTAAGCCACGCAATGGAGAAGATCCTGAAAGGCCTGGAGGAACTGGGCATCGAGCTGCGCAAATAAAGTATCTCGAAAATAAAACATTTGAAGAGTTGCAGCGTAGTGCGAAAAATCTGCCATCCGGCAGGTTTTTCGCACCGCTGTTTGTACGGCAGACGTGACAAACAGACCCGATCACAAGTCAAATTCTGATTAAATTGTATCTGCGCAGCAGCTGTCAATTTTTGGGCGTGAAGCTGTTGTAAGCAGTCAATTCACGCTTGAAATATGGCAAGTGCTTAACAGATACAGTAAAGTCGATGCTGTGATCCCTCCTGCCTGGAACGTTTGCGGAATGGAGATTGACATGGAAAGAACAAATGCATGGATCACCTATGATCTGGAAATGCAGAAGGCCTGCAATGATTTTGCGGCGGAATATATCAAATTCATCAGTGAAGCCAAGACGGAGCGGGAGTGCGTGGATGAGATCGTAAATCGTGCCGAGAAGGAAGGCTTTGTGGAGCTGCAGAAGGCCATTGCAGAGGGAAAGAAGCTGCAAAAGGGAGACGGCGTTTACAGTGTCTGGATGAATAAGGCTGTGTGCCTGTTCCGCATAGGCGAGAAGCCTTTGGAGGACGGTCTTAACATTTTGGGAGCCCATATCGACTCCCCCAGAATGGATATTAAGCAGAATCCTCTCTATGAGGATGGCGGCTTTGCGCTGCTGGACACCCATTATTACGGCGGAATCAAGAAGTATCAGTTCGTGGCATTGCCCCTGGCGATCCACGGCGTGGTGGTGAAAAAGGACGGGGAGACCGTTATCCTGAATGTAGGCGAGGATGAGGATGATCCGGTATTTTTCGTCTCTGATCTGCTGATCCACCTTTCCACCGAGCAGATGGAGAAGAAGGCAGCCCGGGTGATCGAGGGCGAGGCCTTAGATATCATCGTAGGCAATAAGCCGGTGATCATCGATGCCAAGTCCAAGGCAGGAAGCAAGGGCAAGAAAGCTCCCGGCAGCGATGCGGTGAAAAAGGCGATCCTTGCCATCCTGAAGGAAAAGTACGACTTTGAGGAAAAGGATTTTGAATCCGCTGAGCTGGAAGTGGTGCCTGCAGGCAGAGCCAGAGAGGCTGGTTTTGACCGCTCCATGGTGCTGGGCTACGGACAGGACGACCGTGTTTGTGCATATCCTTCCATGGAAGCTATTTTCCAGGTAAAGGAGCCGGCACGGACGGCTGTTTGCCTGCTGGTAGATAAGGAAGAGATCGGCAGCGTAGGTGCTACCGGTATGCAGTCCCGGTTCTTCGAGAATGCACTGGCAGAGGTGATGAACCTGTGCGGAGAATACAGCGAGTTGGGCCTTCGCCGCACCCTGGCCAACAGCTGCATGCTTTCTTCGGATGTATCCAGTGCCTTTGATCCCACCTATGCTTCCAGCTTTGATAAAAAGAACGTGGCATACTTAGGACGCGGCATGGTATTTAACAAGTTCACCGGTGCCAGAGGCAAGTCCGGCTCCAATGATGCCAATGCAGAGTATATCGCGCATCTGCGTGACATCTTTGAAGGAGAGGATATCCAGACCCAGACAGCAGAACTGGGAAGAGTGGATTTAGGCGGCGGCGGAACCATCGCCTATATTCTGGCCCTCTATGGCATGAATGTGATCGACAGCGGCGTGCCGGTGCTGAACATGCATGCACCCTGGGAGGCAACCAGCAAGGCGGACATTTACGAGGCGTTCCGGGGCTACATTGCATTCCTGGAAAAGGCAAGCCTGCGCAACTGGTAACAGCTGCAAAAATAGGGAAGGCGAAAGCAACATGATAAGTGATGAGGTAATAAAACAGGAAAAGACAGAGGCAGAAGGAGTGGCCACGGCAGCAGAGCAAAGCGATGTGCCGGAGGGACTTCGGACGGCGGATTATGATTTTGATCTGCCCAAGGAACTGATCGCCCAGGATCCCTTAGAGGACCGGGCGGCTTCCAGACTGCTTTTGTTAGACAAAGAGACCGGTGAGACAAAGGATGCCGTCTTCCGGGATATCATTCAGTATCTGGAGCCGGGAGAGACCTTGGTGCTCAACAATACCAAGGTGATCCCGGCCAGACTGCTGGGAGTTAAGCAGGATACCGGCGCGGCCGTGGAGATCCTTTTGCTTAAGAGAAGGGAAAATGATATCTGGGAGACTCTGGTAAGACCCGGCAAGAAACTGCGCCCCGGCGCCCAGGTCAGCTTTGGAGACGGCCTTTTGACCGCCACTATTCTGGAGATCGTGGAAGAAGGCAACCGGTTGGTGCAGTTCCACTATGAGGGAATCTTTGAGGAAGTTTTGGATCAGCTGGGTGAGATGCCCCTGCCGCCTTATATCACCCACAAGCTCCAGGACAAAAATATGTACCAGACCGTTTACGCTAAATATGACGGCTCTGCGGCGGCGCCTACCGCCGGCCTTCATTTTACGAAGGAACTGCTGGAGGAGATCGAGAAAAAGGGTGTCAACATTGCTTACGTCACCCTGCATGTGGGGCTTGGTACCTTCCGTCCTGTGAAGGTGGATAATGTAAAGGAACACCACATGCATACCGAGTGGTATCAGGTGACGCCGGAGGCGGCGGATCTGATCAACCGCACACATGCGGCGGGAAAGAGAGTTATCTGTGTGGGCACCACCAGCTGTCGCACGGTGGAAAGTGCAGCGGATGAAAACGGCATCATCCATGCCGGGGCAGATAATACTTCTATTTTCATCTATCCGGGCTATCGTTTTAAGGTAATGGATGCCCTGATCACCAATTTCCATCTGCCGGAATCCACCCTGATGATGCTGGTATCCGCCTTTGCCGGGCGAGAGCATATCCTGGAGGCCTATAAAGAGGCGGTGGAGAAGCGGTACAGATTTTTCAGCTTCGGAGATGCTATGTATCTCTATTGATCCGCCTGCTAAAGCTGGTATTTACAGTAAAAATAAACAGCCGGGAAGGGCTATGAGAATTTATTTTCTCTATGCCTTTCCCGGCTGTATTTTTACGGCTTTTGATTCAATATGGGACAACCGCACAAAGAAGCGTTTGCGCAATGGCAGTGACGACTATCGCGTCAAGGAGGCGAGATCTGTATAAAAATCAGGATAGCTGATGGTGACACATTGTTCGTCTTTGATCTTTGTCTCGCCGTCTGCGATCAGGGCCGCCACAGCGAAGCTCATGGCAATGCGGTGGTCCAGGTGGGGTTCTATGACGGCGCCGTGCAGAGGTTTTCCCCCTTCGATGATAAAGCCGTCCTCGGTGGGGGTGATGTCTGCGCCCATGGCCCGGAGATTCTCCGTGACGGCGTCGATGCGGTTACATTCCTTGACCTTCAGCTCGGCAGCATCCCGCACGATGGTTGTGCCTTCGGCGGCAGCGGCCATGATGGCGATGATGGGCAGCTCGTCGATCAGAGTGGGGATCAGGGCACCCTCGATCACGGTGCCGTGGAGTGCGCTGCTTTTCACGACCAGGTCAGCGACAGGCTCTGCATCATCGCGCAGGTTGGTATACTGGATGTCGGCGCCCATGGCTTTAGCCACCCGGAGTATACCGGCCCGTGTCTCATTGATGCCCACATTGCGGATCAGTACCTCGCTGCCCGGCACCAGAAGACCGGCAGCGATAAAGTAGGCGGCGGAGGAAATGTCCCCCGGCACCTGGATCTGCTGGGCATAGAGCTCCTGACAGGGAGAAATGGTAATGCCGGCCCGGCCTGTTTCTTTTTCAATATCGGTTTTCAGATCTGCACCAAAGGCAGAGAGCATGCGCTCTGTATGATCCCGGGAAAGAGTGGGCTCCTGCACGATGGTCTCGCCTTCTGCATAGAGTCCGGCACAGAGAATAGCGGACTTTACCTGGGCGGAGGCCACAGGGGATCCGTAGCGGATACCGTGCAGGGGACTGCCGGTGATGCGAAGGGGCGCGCAGTCGTTGCCCTGCATACTGCAGATGGAAGCGCCCATTTGGGACAGAGGTGTGATCACCCGCTTCATGGGGCGCCGATTGATGGAATCATCGCCGGAAAGGATGGTGGTAAAAGGCTGGGGTGCCAGAATACCGGAGATAATGCGGGTGGTGGTGCCACTGTTGCCGGTATAGAGCTGTGCCTCTTTCCCTCCGTCTGCCGGAGCAAGACCATGCATGCCTTTACCGTGAACCAATACATGACCGGTTGTTGCATCGCAGTCGATCTCGATGCCGAGACGGCGAAAGCAGTCGATGGTGGAGAGACAGTCGGCACCGTTTAGGAAACCGGTGACTTCCGTATTTCCTTTGGCAAGGGAGCCAAACATGACAGCGCGGTGGGAGATGGATTTATCGCCGGGCACCGTGACGGTACCACGGAGGCGGGAGGTCTTGTTCAAAGTGAGCATGGTGATAGCCTTTCTTTGGTAGTTTTGATGTCTGATATATACGTAGTATAATGAAAAGAGACATTGCCTGCTGCAGAACCGGTATTTCTGTATGGCAGGCGCAGTGGAAATGGCCCTAAGCCTCAGTGAAGCATATAGCCGTTTTCCGACAGCAATTCTCTGGCTCTGCACAGGCCGTCCTCGGTGTGCAATTCGATGCGCAGTACACCCTCCTGGTATTCCCGGTTATGCTGGATGCCGATATTCTTGATATTGATCTCGGCCTGTGCCAGGAGATTGACGATCTCGGCGATGACGCCGGGACGGTCCGGAATATCCACATACAGGGCGAAGACACTGGGCAGGGCACCGCTGCGGTTTTCTGCAAAGCCCTCTCTGTATATTCTGGCATTATCAAAGAACTGATAGATCCGGTCACTGTCGCCGTCGGCAATGGCGCTTCGTATCTTTTGCAGACTTTCGATATAATCGTCCAGGAGAGAGAGAATGTTCTCCTTGTTGGTCAGACAGATCTGCTGCCACATGACGGCGGAGGAGGAGGAGATCCGGGTGATATCCTTAAAACCGCCGGCAGCGATCATTTTCATAATACCCTGGGCATCGTCACTGTCCTTGATAAGATTGACCAAAGAAGCGGAGACCACATGGGGCACATGGCTGACTGCCGCGGTGGCATAGTCGTGCTTCTGGCAGTCCAGGATCAGGGGAATAGCGCCGAGAGAAGCGATGAAGGCTGTAAAGGAAGCTGCCTTCTGGGGAGAAACTTCCGGTTCCGGTGCCAGGATATAGTAGGCATTTTCCAAAAGCTTGGCTCTGGAATTGCGATAACCCGTACGCTCGCTGCCGGCCATGGGGTGTCCGCCGATGAAAAATTCCTGCAGTCCGGCGGCGCGGATATGCTTGTGGATATCGGTCTTGACGCTGCCGATGTCCGTCAGGATCGCCTCCGGAGATAGGATCTTCTTGACAGCAGGCAGGTTCTCATCGTTGTGGGCCACCGGGGCACACAGAAAGATGACATCGCAGTCTGCAAAAGTTTCATCTATAGCATCAGCCGCCTGGGTCAGGACATGGTCGTGCAAGGCTTCCTTAAGGGAAGTCTGATCCGGATCATAGGCGATGATCTTTGCATCGGCATTGGTGTTGCGAATCGCTCTGGCAATGGAGCCGCCGATCAGCCCCAAACCGATAAAGCCAAAAGTATGAAATAGCATTGTAACCTCGTTTCTGCGTCGTTTATCTGTCCGCACTGCATGTAATTGTAAGACGTAAGGGGAAATTTGACAACCTTAGGGAGGGGAGAATCGTTTCGAACCATCCGCTGTTGTTGCTGTTGATCACGGGAATGGAGGGATATCATGACCGGTGAATTTCTGATTCGTTTGTTCTATAAAATAACAGGCTTTAAGATCTCTGACCCTCTGACGCGGGAGCACTATGCCCATAATCGCCAAAGAGAGGAATTGCTGGGCGGCGGCTATATCCTGTCCCAATATGCAAAGTCGGTGTCGGATTTTAAGTTTGGCAAAGTCTCAGCGTCCTATGCAGGCTGCGCGGCGGTGGCTATCTATAATGCTCTCCGTTTTCTGAACAGGCCGGTGGACTTTTGCGAGGTGATCTACAGACTGGAGCAAAGCAGACTCCTGTCCCTGGGAGGCAAAATGGGTACCAATCCTTGCTGTCTGAAAACGATCCTGGAGAAAATGATGCCTTCACAAAAAGGCGGAAGCTGGAGGTGCTTCCGGGATCCGGCACAGTTGGATAGATGGAAAGAGGAGATAAGCCGGGGGAGTGAAAAGGAGGAAGGGATAAAAGAAAACATAAAAGAAGAAAAGATAAAAGCAGAAGACGTAAAAGCAGATATAAAAGCAGAAAAGCTAAAAGCAGAAGACGTAAAAACAGACATAAAAGCAGAAAACATAAAAGTAGCAGCGATCCTGGCGATCTGGAATGACAGGCGCCATCCGGGGAAGGGTATGCACTTTTATATGCTTTGTAATGAAGGTAAAGGCTGGATGGCCATGAACCGCCAGGACGGATCGAAACCGGAAACCGTTTATGCTACAGCGGCGGAGTCGATTGGGAAGGGGCGGATGATCCTGGGGTATTGCTTCTTTGCGTAGTTCGACGGAGCATAGATGGTCTTTTATACACCCTGCTACTTGCGCAGTGTCGGAACAGCAGCGATCCTTTTTCTAATCTCATTTATAAGAACATTGTCATAAAAAGTCATTATAAAAACAATGTTAATTTAAAGAAAAGAGCCTGTGAAGCTTTACACATAAAGGACTTCACAGGTTTTTTGTGTTTTTTTGAGGATCACCTTTCTGGCAGATAACACTAAGAAGTGGCAGGTGTGTCAAAGAATAGTATAGAATAAACAAAAAGAAGATGTAATCTTGCGGTCTCGATGTATAATAATTCCAACGCTCATTCTGAATTTGTTTGAAAAGTTTGTAAATTTGAACGATTTTGCTTGTATATTGCGGGATGATTTAGTAAAATATACCCATGAATTTGCAAAATATCAGACAGATAATCAGACAGATATATGCAAAGGAACAAAAGACTGGAGGGCGTGACAACATGAAGGTTTATACAACTGAGAAGATCAGAAATGTGGTATTGCTGGGACACGGCGGCTGCGGTAAGACTACCCTGGCAGAGTCCATGGCTTATCTGGCCGGTGTTTCATCCCGCATGGGTAAGGTGGAAGATGGCAATACGTTAAGCGATTTTACCAAGGAAGAGCAGAAGAGACAGATTTCCATTACCACCTCTTTACTTCCTATCGAGTGGGAAGACTGCAAGATCAATATTCTGGATACCCCCGGTTTTTTTGATTTCGTGGGTGAAGTGGAGGAGGCCATCAGTGTGGCGGACGGCGCCATCATCGTCATCTCCGGTAAGAATGGCGTGGAAGTAGGCACCCAGAAAGCATGGGAGCTTTGTGAAAAATATAATATTCCCCGCATGTTCTTTGTAACGGATATGGATATCGACACTGCATCCTATCGTGAAGTCATCGAGAATCTGTCCGCGGATTACGGCAAGAAGATCGCACCCTTTAATCTGCCCATCCGTGAGAATGAGCAGTTCGTAGGTTATGTCAATGTCATCCAGGAAAAAGGTTTTAGATGGAACGGCAAGGAAGTTGACGAGTGTGAGATTCCGGAATACAGCAAACCCAATCTGCAGCTTTACAGGGATACCCTGATGGAAGCGGTAGCAGAGACCAGCGAAGAGTTTATGGAGCGGTATTTTAACGGAGATACCTTCTCCGAGGCTGAGATCCGTGCATCTGTCAGAGGCAATGTATGCGACGGCACCATCGTGCCGGTGGAGATGGGATCCAGTATTCTCTGCCAGGGCATTTATACCCTTCTTGATGATATCGTAAAGTATATGCCCAGCCCCGAGAACCGCAAGATGAACGGCATTAACTTAAAGACCAATGAGATCTTTGAGGCGAATTTTGATTTCAGTAAGCCTAAGTCAGCCTATATCTTTAAGACTATCGTAGATCCCTTTATCGGCAAGTATTCTCTGATCAAGGTGCGCTCCGGTGTCATCAAGACCGATGATCTTGTTTACAATGCAAGACGCAGCGAAGAGGCTAAGATCGGCAAGCTCTATATCATGCAGGGCAATAAGACCACAGAGATCCCGGAGCTGCATGCCGGTGATCTGGGCGCTTTGGCGAAGTTCGGGGATGCCAAGACCGGCGATACCCTTTCCTCTAAGACTACACCGGTACAGTACGCGCCTATGGATATTTCCACGCCCTATACTTATCTGCGTTATCGCCCGAAGAAAAAGGACGATATTGACAAGATCGCCCAGGCTATGTCCAAGCTTATGGCAGAGGATCCTACCTTTAAGGCTGTAAATGACGCAGAAAACCACCAGACCCTGATCTATGGCATGGGTGATCTGCAGCTGGATGTGATCAAGAGCAAGCTGCTGAATGAATATAAGGTAGAGATCGAGACAGAGAAGCCTAAGGTAGCTTTCAGAGAGACCATCCGTAAGACCTCTGATGTGGAATATAAGTACAAGAAACAGTCCGGCGGCCATGGACAGTATGGTCATGTAAAGATCAAATTCTCTCCTTCCGGCGACCAGAATGTGCCCTATGAGTTTGAGCAGGAAGTAGTGGGCGGCTCTGTGCCGAAGAATTACTTCCCGGCAGTAGAAAAGGGAATTGCGGAGTCTGTACAGAGAGGCCCGCTGGCAGCTTATCCGGTAGTGGGGGTAAAGGCTGTACTCTATGACGGCTCCTATCATCCGGTAGATTCTTCCGAAATGGCCTTTAAGACAGCGGCAATACAGGCATTTAAGAAAGGCTTTATGGAGGCGGGGCCGGTGCTCTTAGAGCCTATCGTAAGTCTTCATGTGACAGTGCCGGATACCTATACCGGCGATGTGATGGGAGACCTTAATAAGAGAAGAGGCAGAGTGCTGGGCATGAATCCGCTGCCGGGCGGAAAGCAGACCATCGACGCTGATGTGCCTATGATGGAACTCTTTGACTATTGCACGGTGCTTCGTTCCATGACCGGCGGACGGGGTGAATACCGGTACGAATTTGCCAGATATGAGCAGACGCCTGCAGAGATCCAGAGCAGGGAAGTAGCGGCCAGAGCGGCAAAAGTAGCAGAAGGAAATGCAGCTGAATAAAAAGTACTTGCACATCTGACCAAACGCATGTTATAATGACAAAGCTGTTTTGAACAGAAATAATCATTACAAAATGTGAATGATAGATAGTGAGGTGAGAAGCAATGAAAGAAGGAATTCAGCCTGCATATTATCAGGCAACTGTGACCTGCAACTGCGGCAACACATTTGTAACCGGCTCCACAAAGCCTGAGATTCACGTGGAAGTCTGCTCCAAGTGCCATTCATTCTATACTGGCCAGCAGAAGGCTGCAGCCGCAAGAGGACGTATCGAGAAGTTCAACAAGAAGTACGGCGTCGGCGCAAACAACTAGATTGGAAATCGCAACCTATGACAAGGCTGGGGCATATTGCCTCAGTCTTGTTTTGCGATTATGGAGAATTTATGAAAGAAAGTCATAAGCAGCATTATTCCGGCATTGGAGGCCAGGCGGTATTAGAGGGCGTCATGATGCGCAACAAGAATATGTACGCAGTGGCCGTCCGCAAGCCCAATCAGGAGATCGAAGTAGAGATCGATGAATTTCACGGCGTCATGGAGGATAGTATCCTTCGGAAGATCCCGCTTGCCAGAGGCATCTTTGTTTTTATAGATTCTATGGTCTTGGGCATGCGGGCGCTTAACTTTTCCGCTTCCTTTTATGAGGAAGAGGAGGGAGAACCCACTAAGCTGGATCGGTTCTTTGATAAGATCACCGGGGGTAACGCAGAGAAGCTCATATCCATCCTAACAACCATCATTGCCTTTGTTTTCGCTATCGGACTTTTCATTCTGGTGCCCTACTATGTGTCTGTATTTCTGAACAGTTATGTGCGGAGCGCCTCCCTGATGGCAGTGATCGAGGGTATCGTGCGTATCCTGATCTTTATCGGGTATATTGTGGCCATTACGGCTATGAAGGATATTAAGCGGCTGTATCAATATCACGGCGCAGAGCACAAGTGCATCAACTGCATTGAGAACGGCCTACCCCTGACAGTGGAAAATGCGGCTAAGAGCACCAGACTTCACAAACGCTGCGGCAGCAGCTTTATCCTGTTTGTGGTGTTTGTCAGCGTGATCCTGTTTTTCTTTATCCGCGTGGAAAGTCCGCTGCTGCGCATAGTGATCCGTATCGCCCTGATCCCGGTGATCGCCGGCATCTCTTACGAACTGATCCGCCTGGCGGGCAGTCATGACAATGCACTGGTGCGTATTATTTCTGCCCCGGGACTGTGGCTGCAGCGCCTTACCACCAAGGAGCCTGATGCGGACATGCTGGAGGTAGGCATCGCTTCCGTGGAAGCAATCTTTGACTGGAGAGAATACCAGAAAAGAGAATTCGGAGAAGATGCCGGTTATGCGGCAAAGTAACGGCTGAACAGTAACCTGTAGTTTTCGAATAAGAGAAAAGGACAGCATACCTATGCAGGAACAAACCTATCGCAAGCTATGGGAAGAGGGAAGAGAAATATTGCAGAAGGCCGGTATCACAGAGGCGGACTTAGATGCCAGGTTTCTCTTAGAGGCCTGCTGCGGCACAAACACCCAGACCCTGCTGGCACACCCGGAGCGACCGGTAAGCGAAGAAGAACGGCGGCAATATGCATCCTATATAGAGAGAAGGGGCTGGCGTGAGCCGGTGGCGTATATATTGGAAGAACAGGAATTTATGGGTCTTTCCTTCTATGTCACACCGGCGGTTCTGATCCCCAACCAGGATACGGAGACTCTGGTGGAGGAGGGAATGAAGATCCTCTCCGGCGGCATGAAGATCCTGGATCTGTGCACCGGCAGCGGTTGCATCCTTCTGTCTCTCTTGCACTATGCACCGGACTGCTCCGGCGTGGGGACAGACCTTTCCGAAGATGCGTTAGAGATCGCCCGGAAAAATGCTGACCGATTGAATCTGCAGCAGCGATGCCTGTGGCGTCAGGGGGATATGTTTGAGGCACTTAATGACGATCCCGAGCAGATCAAATTCGATGTGATCGTCTCCAATCCCCCTTACATCGCTACAGATGTGATAGAGACATTGGCACCGGAGGTGAAAAGCGCCGAGCCCTACGGAGCATTAGACGGTGGTGCAGACGGTCTTATCTTTTACCGGCAGCTGGCAGCGAAGGCGGCCGGATGGCTGCGGATCGGCGGCAAGCTTTTGCTGGAGATCGGTCATGACCAGGGAGAGACGGTGTCGACTCTGCTTAAGGAGAATGCGTGGCTGGAGATCTCTGTCATCAAGGACTACGGCGGCCATGATCGGGTAGTTCGGGCAGAACGGGGACTGCATACAAAATTTTAAGTTGAAATTTGCGCTTTTTGCATTTTTAAAAATTACAGCTGCTTAGTGATATCATTATAAGGCGGCAAAGTGATATAGCTATAAAAGCATACAGCACATGGAAGGGAGGAGTACCATGTTTGATAAATTAGATGATCTTCTGATGCGCTATGAGGACATTTCCAGAGAGCTTTCCAGCCCGGATGTCACAGCCAATCAGGACCGGTTCCGCAAGCTTATGAAGGAACAGAGCGATATTACCCCTATCGTAGAGGCGTATACAGAATATAAGGAGAAAAAGCAGGCGATCGAGGATTCATTGTCCATGCTGGAGGGTGAAAACGATCCGGAAATGCGGGAGATGCTCAAGGAGGAATTAAATGACTCCAAGGCAAGGACAGAAGAACTGGAAGAAGAGATGAAGATCCTGCTGCTTCCTAAGGATCCTAACGATGAGAAAAATGTCATCGTGGAGATCCGTGCCGGCGCCGGCGGTGATGAGGCAGCACTTTTTGCCGCTGAGATCTACCGTATGTATGTACATTATGCAGAAAACCGCCGTTGGAAGGTAGAGACCATGGACTTTGAGGAGATCGGTATCGGCGGCATGAAGTATGTGACCTTTATGATCTCCGGTAACGGTGCTTATTCCAGACTTAAGTACGAAAGTGGTGTACACCGGGTACAGCGTGTGCCTGAGACAGAGTCCGGCGGACGGATCCATACCTCTACCATCACCGTAGCCGTGATGCCGGAGGCGGATGATACGGTGGAAATAGATATCCCGGAAAAGGATGTACGTGTGGATGTCATGCGTGCTTCCGGTAACGGCGGACAGTGTGTCAATACCACCGACTCTGCGGTGCGTCTGACCCATTATCCTACCGGTATCGTCATCTACAGCCAGACAGAGAAATCCCAGCTGCAGAACAAAGCCAAGGCGTGGGCGCTGCTTCGTTCCAAGCTCTATGATATGGAAATGCAGAAGCGCCATGATGCGGAGGCAGATATGCGCCGCAGCCAGATCGGTACCGGCGACCGCTCGGAGAAGATCCGCACCTATAATTTCCCTCAGGGCCGTGTGACGGATCACCGCATCGGTCTTACCCTTTATAAGCTGGATAAGATCATGAACGGCGATATCGACGAGATCATCGATGCCTGCATCGCTGCGGATCAGGCGGCAAAGCTGGCGAAGATGAACGAGGAAGAATAAACAGTAATAGCCTGTAAGACGGTTACTGTAGCGCTGCTTGTCTGGTATCTGCGCAGCAACCTGGTTAAAGGCGTTTTTTACCAAAGGTAAAGAAAAAATACTTGACTACCCCAAACCTGTGTTATATGATATGACTCATGGAAAAAATAGTAGAACAGGGACTGCTCTATGATTTTTACGGGCCGCTGCTGACCAGTCATCAGCAGCATATATATGAACAGGTAGTTTACGAGAATCTCTCTTTGAACGAGATCGCAGATCTGGAGGGGATCAGTAAGCAGGCTGTCCATGATCTGATGAAGCGTTGTACCCAGGCGCTGCAGTCCTACGAAGATAAGCTCCATGCGATCCGCACTTTTCAGCGGATTCAGGAATCTGCCGACGCACTCATAAATGCAGCGAAGCAGGCAGAAAAAACAGAGAGCAAAGAAGAGCAGGCAGCATTTTCCCGGACGGTGTTAGAGATCGCCGAGGAGATCAAAAAGGAAATTACCTGATGGCATTTGACAGTTTATCCGAAAAATTAACAAATGTATTTAAGAACCTGCGAGGCAAGGGCAAGCTTACAGAGGCGGATGTAAAGGCTGCGCTGAAGGAAGTCAAGATGGCACTCTTAGAGGCCGATGTTAACTTCCGTGTGGTGAAGCAGTTCGTTTCTTCCGTAGAGGAGCGGGCCATCGGTGAAGAAGTCATGAATGGCTTAAATCCCGCCCAGATGGTGATCAAGATCGTAGATGAAGAGCTGACGAAGCTCATGGGCTCTGAGACTACGGAGCTGGCTTTCCAGCCGGGTAAATCCATTACCGTCATTATGATGTGCGGTCTGCAGGGTTCCGGTAAGACCACCACAGCAGCTAAGATCGCCGGCAAGCTTAAATTAAAAGGGAAAAAATGCCTTTTAGCGGCCTTGGACGTATACAGACCCGCAGCTATCAAACAGCTGCAGGTAAACGGTGAGAAACAGGGTGTGGATGTCTTTACCATGGGAGAGAATCACGATCCCGTGGACATTGCAAAGGCTGCCATCGAGCACGCCCAGAAGAATAATGAGACCGTAGTCATTCTCGATACCGCAGGACGTCTGCAGGTGGATGAGGAGATGATGGAAGAGTTAGAGCGCATCAAGGCAGCGGTAGATGTGCATCAGACCCTGCTGGTTGTAGATGCTATGACCGGTCAGGAAGCCGTGAATGTGGCCAAGACCTTTGATGACCGCATCCATATCGACGGTGTAGTTTTAAGTAAGATGGACGGCGATACCAGAGGTGGTGCCGCACTTTCTGTTAAGGCAGTTACCGGCAAGCCTATCCTGTATGTGGGTATGGGTGAGAAGCTCTCTGACTTAGAGCAGTTCTATCCGGATCGTATGGCCAGCCGTATTCTCGGCATGGGCGATGTGCTGACGCTGATCGATAAGGCACAGGCAAGCTTAGGAGAGCAGGACGAAGCCAAGAGCAAGGATATGGCAGCCCGGCTTAAGAAGGGTAAGTTTGACTTTAACGATTATTTAGAGAGCATGCAGCAGATGCGGAAGATGGGCGGTCTTTCCAGTATCCTTGGTATGATGCCCGGCATGGGGATCAAAGCCTCTGATCTGGAGGGAGCTATCGATGAGAAGCAGCTGGCCAGAACGGAAGCTATCGTGCTGAGCATGACACCGGAGGAGAGGGCTAATCCCAAGCTTCTTAATCCCAAGCGTAAGCACCGCATCGCTAAAGGATCCGGCAATGATATTGCAGATGTAAACCGTTTTATCAAGCAGTTTGAACAGATGCAGAAGCTGATGAAGCAGATGCCCGGTATGATGGGCGGCAAGCGGCGCGGACGCGGCATGATGAATATGTTCGGCGGCAGACGGGGCTTATTTTAAACGGCAGTAACAGATGGATAAACAATGGTTTCCAATTCTGTTTCGCATATAAAACTATTTATTTATAATATGGAGGACAAAGAAAATGGTTAAGATCAGATTAGCAAGAATCGGTGAGAAGAAGGTTCCGCTTTACAGAATCGTAGTTGCAGATTCCAAGACTCCCAGAAACGGTCAGTGCATCGAGGAGATCGGTACCTACAATCCCAACACCAATCCTGCTACTGTTAAGGTAGACGTTGAGCTGGCAAAGAAGTGGCTGGCAAACGGCGCACAGCCTACCACCGTTGTTAACAAGCTGTTCAAGCAGGCAGGTGTCAACAAGTAAATCCTGCTGTTGATGCATGAGGGAAGGTTTGAAAGACAGGCCGCAGGCCTTTTTCAGACTCCATGGATGCAGAGTTCTGTGCCCATGGCAGATCGCATCAGGGGATTCACCTGAGCGAAATTCTCTTCGTGCTGCTGCGGTAAAATGCAGCAGAAAGAGGTGAGAATGAAAGAACTTGTAGAAGTGATCGCAAAAGCCCTCGTTGAGCATCCGGAAGAGGTGGTTGTGACCCAGAAGCAGGAAGGCAAGAACATCCGCCTGCAGCTTCATGTGGCACCTTCCGATATGGGAAAGGTGATCGGCAAGCAGGGAAGGATCGCAAAAGCAATTCGATCTGTGGTAAAGGCAGCCTCCTCCAAGGAGGATTATCGGGTTGATGTAGATATTGACTGATGGATCAGTAAGATGGACAGAGGCACTGTGGCAGCACATGCCAATGTCCATTTTTTATTTTGTTGCCGAATCAAAGCATGCAAAAAGAGGTAAAGATGACAGAATATTTTCAGGTTGGTGTTATTACCGGTACTCATGGGCTGAAAGGGGAAGTGAAGGTATTTCCCACCACAGATGACCCGGAGCGTTTTCTGGATCTTGATAAAGTGATCCTGGACTTAGGAAAGAGCAGAAAGGAACTGACCGTTGCCAAGGTCAGATTTTTCAAGCAGTTTGTGATCCTGGCCTTTCAGGAATTTGATAAGATCGAGGATGTGGAGAGACTGCGGGGAAAAAGCCTTCTGATCTCCAGAGAGCAGGCTATCCCTCTGGAAGAGGGGGAGTATTATATCCCGGATCTGCTGGGACTTTCCGTCATAGAGGAAGACGGCACACCGGTGGGAACCCTTAAGGATGTGCTTCAGACCGGTGCCAATGACGTCTATGTGGTGCAGACACCGGAGGGCAAAGAGATCCTGCTGCCTGCCATCAAAGATTGCATCAAGGAGACCAACCCCCAGGAAGGTTACATGAAAGTATATCTGATGCCCGGATTGACAGAATAGGAGAAGAGGGATGCATTTTCATATACTTACTCTTTTTCCGGAGATGGTGCTGCAGGGACTTAATACCAGCATCCTTGCCAGAGCTATGGAAAAAGGGCTCATTCGGGCCGATGCCTATAATATCCGGGATTATACGGAAAATAAGCACAACCGGGTAGACGACTATATTTACGGCGGCGGGGCCGGTATGCTGATGCAGGCTCAGCCGGTATACGATGCCTGCATGGCGGTGCAAAAGCAGCTGGAAAAGCCGGCAAGAGTGGTGTTTCTGACACCCCAGGGGGAGACCTTTACTCAGGCGAAGGCACAGGAACTTTCCAAAGAAAAAGATCTGATCCTTTTGTGCGGTCACTATGAAGGTATTGATGAGCGTGTATTGGAAGAGGTGGTGACGGATTCTATTTCCATCGGGGATTATGTCCTCACCGGTGGAGAGCTGCCGGCCATGATCTTGGTAGATGCCATATCCAGACTGGTGCCAGGGGTTCTGAACAATGCAGAGTCTGCCGAGACAGATTCCTTTGGCAACGGCCTGTTGGAATATCCCCAGTACTCCAGACCCGAGGAATGGCGGGGAAAAAAGGTGCCCGCTATACTCCTAAGCGGTGACCACGCCAAGGTAGATGCCTGGCGTCTGGATAAGTCCTTAGAGAGGACCAAAGAGCGCAGGCCGGATCTCTATGAGGCTTATATGCAGGCCCACCCGCCGGTGGAGAAGAAAAAGCGAAGAAAAAGACACAGCTCCCGGGAGGTGCAGCTGCCGCAGGAGCAGAAGGAATCAGAAATTCCCGACTCACAGAATACAGAAATTCCTTGCACATAAGGACAATATGTGATAAATTACTACTGTTGCGAAAAAAGATCAGAGGTGGTCCGCTGCTTTTGACCGGAAGCAGGCTGTACCGGAGGGCAGGATATGTGAAGTATTCCTGCAGCGAGGATGGACAGTACCGGCAGTATAAAGCAAGAACATCCAGTGTACAAAGGAGAAGAAATGAACGACATTATCAGAGAGATCGAGCAGGCACAGTTAAAGGATAACAAGCCTTCCTTCAACGTAGGTGATACCGTACGTGTTTACGGTAAGATCAAGGAAGGTAACCGCGAGAGAGTACAGGTATTCGAAGGCGTTGTTCTGAAGGTTCAGGGCGGCAGCAACAGAGAGACCTTTACCGTTCGTAAAGAGTCCAGCGGTATCGGCGTTGAGAAGACGTGGCCCCTTCACTCTCCCAATGTAGAGAAGGTAGAGGTTATCAGAAGAGGTAAGGTAAGAAGAGCTAAGCTGAACTACCTGCGTGCATTAAGCGGTAAGAAGGCAAAGGTTAAGGAAGTTATCCGTACAGATAAGTAAGAATCCACAGAGGCGCTGCACTGACGTAAGAGGTGCAGCGTCTTTTTACTAGAGGCAAATTGACATATATTGCCTGATTGCAATATAGTTTATGGCAATATATTTTACGGTAATATAATTTACGGCAATATAGTTTGATAATACTATGTGACAGGCTGCATGTTCTGTGCATATGGCGGAGAAATCACCTATACGGAATTCTCCTCGTGGTGCTGCAGCAGATCGCAGCACAGAAAGGAAAGAGAGATGACGCGCCGCAGAAGGAGATCATCGGGGCTTACCTTTTATGAAAAACAATCCCGGATCAACGCTGATATAATAAAAGAAGTGGTTCTCTGGATCGTCTATACCGTAACCGCTATTCTGATGGCCTTTGTCCTGGTCAGTGCTGTGGGATACCGGGTCAGCGTGATCGGTGCTTCTATGGAAACGGAGCTGGAAAACGGGCAGAATGTCCTGGTGAATCGTGTCATTTACCGTCTTAAGGATATTTCCAGAGGAGATGTGATCGTCTTTTATCCGGGTGGCAATACAGCTACCCATCCTTATGTCAAGAGAGTGGTGGCTGTCCCGGGAGATACGGTGCAGATCACAGACGGAAAGCTGTTGATCAACGGTTTCCCGGACGCTGATAATGATTCCTATGACCTGATGGAGGATGCCGGCACCGCAGCGGAGATGATCACACTGGGAGATGACGAGTATTTTGTCCTGGGTGATAATCGCAATAACAGTGAGGACAGCCGCTCGGCCGGAATCGGTCTTGTCAGCGCGTCCACGGTTATCGGCAAGGCCTGGCTGGCTTTGCCCGGCACCACCCACAGTTTGTCCCTGATCCGGTAGAAGGTATGGATAATAAACGAAGGTGACCTAGTAAAGCCTGAGATGATGTTATAGCGCACGCTGCAGCAAAATGTCTGTTTCTGACTTCATAATGACTTGATCTGGGAGGAAGCAGGTGTTTTTTGCGAAGTAAAATTTATAATAAGCCAGTAAATCGTTACTGAAATGAGATGTGACTAAGCAGTAACCGGGCAACACGGTGATTTGTAATTAGATGGAGGACGGATGGCAGTTTATCAATGGTATCCCGGGCATATGACAAAGGCCCGCCGGATGATGGAAGAAAATATTAAACTGGTGGATCTGGTGATCGAGCTGGCAGATGCCAGAATTCCCGGCAGCAGTCGGAATCCTGACATCGATTCCCTTTGCGGCGGCAAGGCAAGAGTGTTGGTACTCAATAAAGCAGACCTGGCAGATCCGGCCTGCACCAAGGCCTATATGGAGGAATACAAAAAGGCAGGGGGCAAGGTCATTGCCATGGATGCCAGGACCAGAAAGGGTATGGAAGAGCTGCGCACTTATGTCAGAGAAGCCTGCAGCGCCAAGCTGGCCAGAGATAAGCGCAGAGGTATCGTGGGCAGACCCCTGCGGGCTATGGTAGCCGGCATCCCCAACGTGGGCAAATCTACCTTTATCAATTCCTTTTCCGGAAAGGCCTGTACCAAGACCGGCAACAAGCCCGGCGTGACCAAGGGAAAGCAGTGGATCCGCCTGGCAAAGGACTTAGAGCTTCTGGATACCCCCGGTATCCTGTGGCCTAAGTTTGAGGATCCGATCATCGGTATGCGCCTCGCCCTGGCGGGTGCTATCAACGAGGATATTCTGGATCCGATGGAACTTTCTCTGTGGCTGGTACAATATTTAAGGGAACAGTATCCTGCTCTATTAGGAGAAAAATACGGCATTGCCTGCCCCTGGAGCGAGAACGCGGGACAGGTTACCGCCGACGATACAGCACAGGCCCTTGCGTGCCTTACAGCTATTGCAGAGTCCCGAAAGCTTTTAAAGAGCCAGGGACTGCCGGATATTGACAGGGCAGCGTCCTTGCTGTTAGATGACTGCAGAAGCGGCAGACTGGGAAGAGTCTCTCTGGAAAAGGGATCACTTTCGAATACGCAGAAGTAATAAATGCCGCAAAAAGGAGTGTATTGTGAAGGAAGGACTTAAAAATCTGTTTAATCTGGTGCTTTATATAGCAGGCGTGCTTTTGGCCACCTATTTGCTGATCACTTTCGTGGGCCAGCGCACCGAGGTGTTCGGGCAGTCCATGTATCCTACCTTAGAGAGCGGCGACCAGCTCATCGTGGATAAGCTTTCCTATCGGTTTCATGATCCGGAGCGCTTTGATATCATCGTTTTTCCCTATAAATATCAGGAAAAAACCTATTACATCAAGCGGATCATCGGTATGCCGGGAGAAAAGGTCCGCATTGATACAGAAGGCAATATCTATATCAACGGCGAGATACTGGAGGAAAGCTACGGCTATGAGCCTATGGCTACCGCCGGATTGGCGGCACAGGAGATCACGCTGGAAGAGGACGAATACTTTGCGCTGGGGGATAATCGCAATAACAGCCAGGACAGCCGGGATCCGGCAGTGGGCTGCATCCACAAAAAGGATATTATCGGTAAGGCGTTTATTCGTATTTTTCCTTTTTCCAAATTCGGTCTGCTAAAGCATAAGTAAGAAAATCCCTCATGATTTCGCAGATGAACGGCAACAGAGAGAAGAGGAAACGGAGAGTCTATGGCAAAGAGCATTTCCCAGATCAAGGCAGAATATCAGGCAGCACCGGAGACGATGCTGCCTGCTTTTATCAGTGAATACAGTCAGGACGAACGGGCCGGCGTGCAGACGCTGTGCAAACAGGCAGCCAGACGCCTGGAAAAACTGGAAGAAGAAAAAAAGCGGGTCCACGGCATGCGGCTTTTCGAGCAGCAGGCGGCGGCTCCTTATCAGATCCTACTGCAGAACGGCGGACTGATCTGCGGTATCGATGAGGCGGGCAGAGGCCCCCTGGCAGGTCCGGTGGCGGCGGGCGCCTGTATTTTGCCCCCGGATCATGATCTGCTCTATGTCAATGACTCCAAGAAACTCAGTGAACAGAAAAGAGAAGAGCTTTACGATCAGATCACAAAAGAAGCCATCGCCTGGTCGGTGGGCATTGCGGAGCCTGCCAGGATCGATGAGATCAATATCCTGCAGGCGACTTATGAGGCTATGCGCCAGGCCATCAGTGCTCTTTCCCCGGCCCCTGCCGTACTGATCAATGATGCGGTACAGATTCCCGGGATTTCCATCCCCCAGGTGCCGGTGATCAAGGGAGATGCCAAATGCATCTCTGTGGCGGCTGCCAGTATTTTGGCCAAGGTGACCAGAGACCGGTTGATGCGGGAATATGACAGGCTCTATCCGGCCTATGGTTTTGCGGCCAATAAGGGTTATGGATCAAAGGACCACATAGCAGCTTTGGAAAAATACGGCCCCTGCCCCATTCATCGAAGAAGCTTCATCACCCATTTTTCCCTGCCCGTCGAGTCAGCACCGGAAGGTGCCCAGGAAGCACAAAATAAAAGAAGCCTTGGCACAGAAATGGAATCCGCTGCGGCGGAGTATCTGCAGGAGCAGGGCGTGAGGATTCTGGAGAAGAATTTCCGAAGCCATCAGGGAGAGATCGACCTGATCGGTGAAGATGAGGGATGCATTTGTTTTATCGAAGTAAAATACAGAAACAGCCAGTACGCCGGGGCACCGGAGGAGGCTGTGCATTTGAAAAAGCAGGAGACGATCTGCAGAACAGCTGACTACTATCGTCTGAACAACCGTTTGGAGCAGACGAGACCGATGCGTTTCGACGTGGTGGCCATGGAAAGAAATGAGAGCGGTGAGGCGAAGATCCGTTGGATCAGGGATGCTTTCCCCTACAGGGGAAAGGATAAGTGGTGAGAAAAAGTTGATCTTAAAACTGCTTTACTTGAACCGGAAATTTATGGCTTCTCCTCACGGTGCCGCAGACAAGCTGCGGCATAAGGAGGAAATGATGAAAGTGAAAACAACAGACAATGCGTCCATATCCTATACCTTGTCAGAGCAGATGATAGAGGGAGAGAAGCTTACCATGGTAACCTTCCCCCTGTTGTCGGAGACTGATCTGACAGAACACGGCTTTACCACCCGTATCGGCGGTGTAAGTAAGGGGCCTTATGCCTCCATGAACCTGGGGCTTTCCAGAAAGGATGATCCGTCTGCGGTGCGGGAGAATTATCGTCGGGCGGCGTTGGCGCTTAACAGAAAGCCGGAGGATATCGTCCTTTCTTATCAGACCCATACAAGCAACATCCGGAAAGTCACAGAGGATGACCGGGGCAAAGGCTTTTCTATGGAGAGAGATTATAAGGATATCGACGGCTTAATGACGGATGTACCCGGCATTTTGCTGGTGACCCTGCATGCAGACTGTACTCCCTTGTTTTTCTTAGATCCGGAGCATCCCGCCATCGGCCTGGCCCATGCCGGCTGGAGAGGAACAGCAGGACAGATCGGCGCCAAAATGGTGGCTAAAATGCAGGAAGCCTACGGCAGTGATCCTTCTTCCATGCTGGTGGTCATCGGTCCCTCCATCTGCGGCGATTGCTACGAGGTGGGAGAAGATGTGGCAGAGATCTTCCGCGCTGCTTTCGGAGCGGATGTCTGCAGAGAACAGGATATTTTACGCCGGGGCGGCCTGCAGGGCGAAGAAGATAAATACAGACTGAATATGTGGGCAGCCAATGCATGGCAGCTTAAACAGGCGGGGATCTTGCCGTCTCATCTTTGCATCTCCGGTATCTGTACCTGTGAGAACAGTGACCTTTTCTTTTCTCACAGAGCCGTACATGGGGGAGAAAGAGGAAATCTGGGGGCGTTCCTGTCTCTGAAACCACGCAGGGAAGAGAACTGATCTTGGAAGAATGAATTCTTAAATTCTAAAGCAGCAATTTCTAAAGCCTGAAATCGTTACTGTGCGGAGGCGAGGAATTGCTTCTGTACGGACTTTGGCCTATAGTCTGCTCTTGACTACTGTATGAAAGTAAGTATGCTGCAAAAATACAGCTGTCCAATATAGTAAACAAGAAATGGGCACAGTGTACAAAAAAGATCAGCGAAAGAAACGAGTGCGGTATACAAAAATATCCCAAAATATCTTCGCCCGCGCAGGACAGCCATGGTTTGGCGTTACCGTTCACATCTCTGCCGGGGCCTGTCCCTTGACTGGGGTGTGAACGGTAACTGTACGACAGAAGTATACAAAATTTTTCACAAAAAGTGTTGACACGATATGGCAGATGGTTTATTGTATGCATGTACAAAATAAAAGACGCTAACAAGGAGCAAAGGTGCTCGCGAGGAATCGCATGCCTTTGCTCTTTTTTATTTGTGCAGGCGCCTGGAGGCGGGCACGGTCGTGCCTGCATAAGAAGGAGGAAGAAATCATGAAGTTGGCAGACACAGGTTTAACAGTACAGGACATTAAGGACAAAGTTAATAAGTACATGATCGAGACCTATGAGCGTTTTGATTTCCTTGCAGAGACAGCAGAGGGAATGTATCTCTATGATGAGAACAAGACTCCTTATCTTGATTTCTACGGCGGTATCGCTGTTAACAATGCCGGCAACTGCAACCCTAAGGTAGTGGAAGCCGTAAAGGATCAGGTAGGCGATGTTATGCACACCTTCAACTATCCTTATACCATTCCCCAGGCACTGTTGGCTGAGAAGGTCTGCGAGACCATCGGCATGGACAAGATCTTCTTCCAGAATTCCGGTACCGAGGCCAACGAGGCTATGATCAAGATGGCTCGTAAGTACGGCGTAGAGAACTATGGTTCCAACAGATACCATATCGTAACCGCAAAGGAAGGCTTCCACGGCAGAACCTTCGGTGCTATGTCCGCAACCGGCCAGCCCGGCAATGCATGCCAGGTAGGTTTCGGTCCCATGACCTACGGCTTCTCCTATGCACCCTTCAATGACCTGAAGGCATTTGAAGATGCTTGCACCGAGAATACCATCGCTATCATGGTAGAGCCTGTACAGGGTGAGGGCGGTGTACATCCTGCCACCAAGGAATTCTTACAGGGCCTTCGCAAGTACTGTGATGAGCACGATATGCTGCTGCTGATCGATGAAGTACAGACCGGCTGGTGCAGAACCGGTGCCGTTATGTCTTACATGAACTACGGCATCAAGCCCGATATCGTTTCTATGGCCAAGGGCCTTGGCGGCGGTATGCCTATCGGCGCTATCTGCGCAACAGAGAAGGTAGCAAAGGCATTTACCCCCGGCTCTCACGGCACCACCTTCGGCGGCCATCCCGTAAGCTGCGCAGCTGCTTATGCAGAGGTAAATGAGCTGCTTGACAAGGATCTGGCAGGCAATGCCAAGAAGGTAGGCGATTACTTCGCAGCCAAGTTAGAGAAGCTTCCTCATGTAAAGGAAGTAAGACACCAGGGACTGCTGGTAGGCGTAGAATTTGACGATACCATCAAGGGTGTAGATGTAAAGCACGGCGCACTGGACAGAAAGCTCCTGATCACTGCTATCGGTGCCCACATCATCCGCATGATCCCGCCGCTCATTGTTACTGAGGAAGATTGCGACAAGGCAGCTGCTATCCTGGATGAGACCGTAAAGGCTCTGGAGAAATAAAACAAATGCGTTCATAAAACGCATGCATGATAAAAGAATTCGGTGTGGAGTTGATTTGACCGAAAAGAGGGTTTGCCTGATGATACAGGCAGGCCGGCAAGACGAGGGCGTCACAGACCATTTGGTTTGTGCGCCCTTTTTATATAGAAAGAAAGCCGGTATTCCATATTTCGAGGACGGTAAGAAGCGCTGGTGTTCAGCCATCAGCCATGGGGCAGGGCCTGTCGGAGGTGTTCCAAAGCCCGGACGCATGGCTGGCGTCTGAACAGCAACGAAGAATGTGAAGACTGGCTGAATATAGAACAGGAGGAAAGCATGACACAGACACATCTTGTAATAACCATAGGATGCGAATACGGTGCCAAAGGAAATCAGATCGGTAAAAAGGTAGCCCAGGACCTTGGCATCAAGTTTTATGACCGTGATACGGTGGATGAGATCATCAAGGAAGTAGGGATCCCTAAGGATATCATGGAAAAAGTAGAAGAGGGCGTCACCATCGCCGGCAAAGGCGCAGAGGGAGATGTCCGCGGTTCTTTTTCCAAGTATGCGGATCTGACGGAGCGAGCCATTCACGTGCAGAAGACTATCATCCGGAAGCTGGCAGACAGGGAGTCCTGCGTCATCATCGGTCGTTCTGCCGATTATATTCTGAAAGAGCAGAAACCTATCCTTCGCGTCTTTATCTATTCTCCCGATGAGGTGCGCATCCAGAATGTGATGAAGAGTCACAACCTGTCGGAAAATGATGCAAAGCTTTTGGTGGTGGAGAAGGATAAGCGCTATCACAAAAGACATCTGGCATTGACCGGCAGCAACCGCGGTGACCGTCACAACAGAGATATGCTGATCGACAGCAGTCTGCTGGGAGTGGATGGTACCGCAGAACTTATTGAAGCAGTAGCCGGAAAAGTATTTCAGAAGTAGGGGGACGGGATATGGAACAGAAAAAATCGGAATTTGACAAAGTATTTAATGCCTGGGATATCCTGGTGATCGCCTTCGGCGCTATGATCGGTTGGGGCTGGGTAGTTTCCTCCGGCGGATGGATCCAGAAGGGCGGTGTCCTGGGAGCAGCTCTCGGTTTCGTACTGGGCGGCGTCATGATCTTCTTCATCGGCCTGACTTATGCGGAGTTGACGGCAGCCATGCCCCAGTGCGGCGGTGAGCATGTGTTCAGCTATCGGGCTATGGGAGCTACAGGCTCTTTTATCTGTACCTGGATGATCATTTTAGGTTACGTCAGTGTAGCATGCTTTGAGGCCTGCGCATTTCCCACCATCATTACCTATCTGTGGCCCGGCTTCCTGAAAGGCTACCTGTATACGATCGCAGGTTTTGATGTCTATGCATCCTGGCTGGCGGTGGCCATTATCGTGGCTTTCCTGATCATGATGATCAATATCATCGGTGCCAAGACAGCAGCTATCCTGCAGACTATTCTGACCTGCATCATCGGCGGCGCCGGCATCCTGCTGATCGTAGCTTCCGTGATCAACGGCACGGTAGATAACTTAAACGGCCAGATGTTTGCCGGCACTACCCTTGGCGTCAATTTAAAGGCTGTCATCGGCGTGGCTGTTTTATCTCCCTTTTATTTCATTGGTTTTGACGTTATTCCTCAGGCGGCAGAGGAGATCAATGTACCGCCTAAGAAGATCGGTAAGATGCTGATCCTTTCCGTGGTGCTGGCAGTTATTTTCTATGCACTGGTCATCGTGGCAGTAGGTCTTGTTATGAACCCGGATGCCATTGCAGCATCAGAGAGCGCAACAGGTCTTGTAACGGCTGACGCCATGGCAGCGGCTTTTAATACCCAGGTAATGGCAAAGGTCATCATTGTAGGTGGCATGTGCGGTATCGTCACATCCTGGAATTCCTTCCTGCTGGGCGGTTCCCGTGCTATGTATTCCATGGCAGAGTCCTACATGATCCCTAAGTTTTTTGCAAAGCTTCATCCCAAGCACAAGACCCCTATCAATGCCCTGATCCTTATTGGTGCGCTGACTATGCTGGCTCCTTTTGCAGGCAGAAAAATGTTAGTCTGGATCAGCGATGCAGGCAACTTCGGCTGCTGTCTGGCTTACTGCATGGTTGCCATCTCTTTCCTGATCCTTCGAAAGAAAGAGCCTGATATGCCCAGACCTTACCGGGTAAAGCACTATAAGTTTGTAGGTACCATGGCAGTGCTCTTGTCCGGTTTCATGGTAGCTATGTACATTATTCCTGAGAGCGGCGGCACGCTGGCCGTGCAGGAGTGGGGTATGGTATTTGCCTGGAGTGCACTGGGGGCAGTGTTCTATGTACTGTGCAAGAGAAAGTACAAGGAGTCCTTCGGTACACTGGTAGAGCTGATCTCCGATGAGGATGCGGCTACCCTGATGCCGGAAGCAGACGAGGAAGAGCTGGATAAGGTCATCGACGAAGCTATTGACCGTGTGCTGGAGAAGATGGCAGTCTGATAGGAAAGCAGGAACGCTGCAGCAGAAAAGAATAAAGATAAAGAATAAAAATAAAGAATGAGTCAGGATTATTTGTCTTACAATGTATCGGTGAACTTAAAACGGATCCGGCAGGCCAAGGGCATGAGCCTTGATAGGGTAGCCGAACAGACCGGCGTCAGCAAGAGCATGCTGGCCCAGATCGAAAAAGGTACAGCCAACCCTTCCCTTGGGGTACTGGCCAAGATCACCAGCGGCCTGCGGATCGATTTTCAGGCCCTGACCTCCACGCCCAGGCAGGATTACTGTCTGGTGGACCCTGAAAAACTGGTGCCTATCAAAGAGGTGACAGGTTTATACAAGGTTTGGAACTGCTTTCCTTTTGAGGATTCACAGGCCATGGAGGTCTATCGCATCGATGTGGAGCCGGGAGGCTCCTATGTCAGCGGTAGTCATGGGGAGAATACCAGAGAGTATATCTGTGTCACGGAAGGGATCCTGACCGTAGAGTGTCATGATCACGTGCAGGAGATCACCAAAGAACAGATTTATAAGCTAGAGACAGATCAGACTCATATCTACCGCAATAACGGGGAGGAAACAGCCAGATGCATCTGCTATTTCCTGGATTATACCCATTTGCGGGTGTAGAAAAAAGCAGCGGGAATCCCGCTGCTTTTATATGTTTCAGAAAAGCACAAAACAGCCGGTCGTCACGCTTACGTGGCGGCCGGCTGCTGCGTTGAAATCTTTCTTCAAAACTTCATTTTCTTCGTATCCCCTATACGGATCCTCTTGGGGATAGGATCAGGAGAGAACGTCCTTTTCCTGCTCCTTGGCGTACTTCTCCATGATCTCGCTGATCTTGGTGGTAGGGGTGGAGATGGAGGCAGCGGAGGTATCGTGGTTCAGGTAATCGATGATGGTAGCCATATACTTACTCATATCCGCACTGACGTGGTAGGGACGGGTAAATAATTCCGGGATCTGGTAGGTCAGGTTCGTAGTGATGACCCGGTCAAACCATCCTTTTTCGTAGGCTTCATCGAACTGGGCTAAGCCGTCGGTAAACAGGCCGAAGGTACAGCAGATAAAGACTCGCTTAGCATGACGCTCCATCTTCAGCTGTCTGGAGGTATCAAGCATACTGCCGCCGGAGGAGATCATATCATCGATGACGATAACATCCTTGCCCTCAATGTCATTGCCCAGGAAGTCGTGGGCCACGATAGGATTCTTGCCGTTGATGATGACAGAGTAATCACGACGCTTATAGAACATACCTACATCGGCGCCGATCACAGTAGCGAAATAGACGGCTCTGTCCAGAGCACCTTCGTCCGGGCTGATAACAGTGATATGATCCTTGTCCAGGATCAGGTCATGCTCTACGTCCATCAGGGAGCGGAGGAACTGGTAGGGAGGCATGAAATTGTCGAAGTCGGTCAAAGGGGCGGAATTCTGAATGCGGGGATCATGGGCATCAAAGGTGATGAAATTGGCAACGCCCATATCTGCCAGCTCTTTGAACATAAGAGCGGCATCCAGAGACTCACGGCCGCTTCTCTTATGCTGACGGCCTTCATATAAGAAGGGCATGATGACGGTAAGACGTCTTGCCTTGCCGTTGATGGCGGTGATCATGCGCTTTAAGTCCTGGAAGAGATCGTCGGGAGAGCAATGGTTCACAAAGCCGTTCATCTCATAGGTCATGGAATAATTGCATACATCAATGAGCAGATAGACATCCTTGCCTCTGGCTGATTCGGTGAGGACTGCCTTTCCTTCGCCGGTGCCAAAGCGTATGCAGGGAATGTTCATCAGGTAGCTGTCCTGCTGATAATCCTCAAAGGCGGGATCGTTCTTGGCAATATTGTGATCAGCTTTACGGAAGGCAGAGATATAGGCATCTACCTTATTTCCCAGTTCCTGTGCGGAAGGGTGGACTACCAGGGCCAGAGGGGCCACCGGGATTTTGCGTTCAAGCTGTTTGTGCATTTCGAGTTCAGACATGGTGATCTCCTTATCATTTGGTTTCCGGATACATGGAAAGTATAAAATTTCCTGAAAGGATATGCAAGAGAGAAAGGGCAGGTTTACAGAAAAGGTGTTTTTCGTTACAATAAGGGGTGCTATCTGCTATGGTACAGTCATCGGCTAAGGGGACAGGTGCTGTGAGAGGTATCCGCTCTCTTAGCCGACGACTGTACAGGCAGACGTGTAAGCAACAAAATGATCTGCAGCGTTTTTCGGAAAACGGCAGAGTATAATACGAAACGGAGTAAGTTATATGGCAAAGAAAAAAGCAAGGCCCATCGTGGCAGTCGTGGGACGGCCCAATGTAGGTAAGTCCACCCTGTTTAATGTGCTGGCCGGCGAGAAGATTTCCATTGTAAAGGATACACCGGGCATCACCAGAGACCGGATCTACGCGGACTGCACATGGCTCAATTATGAGTTCACACTGATTGATACCGGCGGTATCGAGCCGGATTCCAGAGATATCATCCTGTCCCAGATGCGGGAGCAGGCACAGATGGCCATCGATATGGCTGACGTGATCCTGTTTATGGTTGACGTAAAGCAGGGCCTGACGGATGCAGACGGCAAGGTGGCAGATATGCTGCGCCGGGCCAGAAAGCCGGTGCTTTTGGTAGTCAATAAGGTAGATAAATATGCCAAGGATATGGCAGATGTCTATGAATTCTATAATCTGGGCATCGGGGATCCCTATCCCATCTCTTCCGTAAACCGCACCGGTATCGGTGATTTGCTGGATGCAGTGGCAGCCCATTTCCCGGAGCCAGGTGAGGTGGAGGAAGAGGATGACAAGATCCGGGTAGCCATCGTAGGTAAGCCTAATGTAGGTAAATCTTCTATTATAAACAGACTGATCGGAGAGAACCGGGTCATCGTATCGGATATCGCAGGCACTACCAGAGATGCCATTGACACAGAGATCAAGCACAACGGCACCCCCTATGTGTTTATCGATACCGCAGGTCTTCGCCGGAAGAATAAGATCAAAGAAGAACTGGAACGCTTCATGATCCTGCGCACGGTGGCAGCCGTGGAGCGGGCGGATATCACGGTATTGGTCATCGACGGCACAGAAGGCGTCACAGAGCAGGATGCCAAGATCGCCGGTATTGCCCACGACAGAGGCAAGGCAGTGATCATCGCCGTCAATAAATGGGATCTGGTAGAAAAGGACAATTCCACGGTAAATAAGTTTACCCAGAAGGTCCGTTCTGTCCTTTCCTTCCTGCCTTATGCGGAGATCATCTTTATCTCCGCCGTCAGCGGCCAGCGTCTGCCTAAGCTCTATGACATGATCGATGCGGTACACGCTAACCAGTCCATGCGCATTCAGACCGGTGTGCTCAATGAGATCATCACGGAGGCCACGGTCATGCAGCAGCCGCCGTCGGATAAGGGCAAAATGCTGCGGATCTTCTACGGCACCCAGATCGGTGTTAAGCCGCCTACCTTTGTGCTGTTTGTCAATGATAAGGATCTGTTCCATTTTTCCTATCAGCGTTATATCGAGAATCAGATCCGGCAGGCCTTTGGCTTTAAGGGCACGCCGCTGAAATTCATCATCAGAGAGCGGAAAGAAGGCTAGAAAACAATGAGTATTGCGATCAGAGTAGCAGCACTGGCTATCGGTTATGTCTTTGGCCTCTTCCAGACTGCCTATATATACGGAAAATGTAAGGGCATCGATATCCGCAATTACGGCAGCGGCAATGCAGGTACCACCAATACCCTGCGGGTTTTAGGGACCAAGGCAGGCATCATCGTCTTTTTGGGTGATGTATTAAAGTGTGTGGTGGCGGAGCTGGTGATGTATCTGCTTCTGGGCAGAAGCCACAGTGAGATCCTCTATCTGCTGAAGCTTTATACAGCGGCAGGCTGCGTGCTGGGCCATGATTTTCCTTTCTATATGAACTTCAAGGGCGGAAAGGGCATCGCTGTTACCGCAGGCCTGGTGGTAAGCTTTCACTGGATGTTCCTGCCGGTGGGACTGCTGTGCTTTTTAGTGCCTTTCCTGGTGACGCACTATGTATCCCTGGGATCCTTGCTGGTTTATGTGGGATTTGTGATAGAGATGATCGTCTGCGGACAGGCAGGCATCTTCGGGGAGTCCAATGCGGTATTGCTGGAGATGTATATCATCTCCCTGCTGCTGGCGGCATTAGCCTTTTATCAGCACCGGGGCAATATCGTAAAGCTGGCCAAGGGCACAGAGCGGAAGACATCGCTGCTCCACAATAAGGCGATGTTGGATCCGGACAAGAAGGATGCAGGAAAGTAGATCTCTTTCGGAGAGAAAAGTTTGCCCGTGCGGCAAAAGACAGCCGCAGAAGGGAGATGGATGATGGCAAAGATAGGAATGATCGGCGCAGGCAGCTGGGGCACAGCCCTGACCTATTGCCTGACCCGGAACGGTCACGAAGTGACGGTATGGTCGATCGCGCAGAATGAAGTAGACATGCTAAACAGTGAGCATGAGCAAAAGGAAAAACTGCCCGGCGTGGTGCTGCCGGAAAGCGTGGTGGCTACCACAGACTTAGAGAAGGCAATGACGGATAAGGATCTGTTGGTGATGGCGGTGCCGTCCCCCTTCTTTAGAAGTACGGCCCACACGATGGCACCGTATTGCGCCAAAGGGCAGCGGATCGTCTCCGTGGCCAAGGGTATCGAGGAGGATTCTCTTCTGACCCTTAGCGAGATCCTGGAGCAGGAGCTGCAGGAAGCACAGGTAGAGGTGGCTGTCCTCAGCGGCCCCACCCATGCAGAGGAAGTGGGAAAAGGAATGCCTACCGCCATTGTAGCAGGGGCTCATACCCAGGAAATGGCAGAATACGTCCAGGACATTTTCATGAATGATTATTTCCGGGTCTATACCAGCATGGATATGAAGGGGATGCAGATCGGCGCGGCCCTTAAGAACGTCATTGCCTTAGCGGCAGGTACGGCAGACGGCTTAGGCTGCGGCGATAATACCAAGGCGGCGCTGATCACCAGAGGCATTGCGGAGATCAAGCGTCTGGGACTGGCGATGGGCTGTGAGCCGGAGACCTTCTCCGGTCTTACCGGTATCGGTGATCTGATCGTCACCTGTGCTTCCATGCATTCCAGAAATCGCCGTGCCGGCATTCTGATCGGCAAAGGCTATACCCCTGATGAGGCCATGAAGGAAGTAAAGCAGGTGGTAGAGGGTGTCTACAGTGCCAAGGCGGCTATGCAGCTGTCAGAAAAGTATCAGGTACAGCTTCCGATCATTGAGCAGGTGAACCTGGTGCTGTTTGAGAATAAAAGTGCGGCAGATGCATTGCGGGATCTGATGCTGCGGGACAGAAAAGCAGAAAAGTAAGTATTTAACCAAGAGGTTTCCTGCAGACGGGATCGTCTTATAGATAGGATCGTTTTACAGATAGATTGACTTTTCAGCCTGCATCCGGGAACTGCTACGGCAGATCTCAAAATACGGCAGGTGCTGAACAGATATAATAAGAACCATGAGGAGGACCTGAAATGGAACAGGGAATGACAATTTACGAAGAGCTGAAGCAGAGAGGACTGCTGGCACAGCTGACAGACGAAGAGGAGATCAAGGAGCTGATCAATGCAGGAAAGGCTACCTTTTATATCGGCTTTGATCCTACGGCAGACAGCCTGCACGTAGGTCACTTTATGGCACTTTGCCTGATGAAGCGTCTGCAGGAGGCGGGCAATAAGCCCATCGCACTGATCGGCGGCGGCACCGGCATGATCGGCGATCCTTCCGGCCGTACGGATATGCGTCAGATGATGACCGTAGAGACCATTGAGCACAACTGTGCCTGCTTTAAAAAGCAGATGAGCCGCTTCATCGAGTTCGGTGAAGACAAGGCTTTGATGGTCAACAATGCGGACTGGCTCAGAAACCTTAATTATATCGAATTTATCCGGGATATCGGTGCTTGCTTTTCTGTCAATAAGATGCTTTCCGCAGAGTGCTACAAGCAGCGCATGGAGAAGGGCCTCAGCTTCTTGGAGTTTAACTACATGATCATGCAGAGCTATGACTTCCTGGAGTTATACAAGCGCTACGGCTGCAATATGCAGTTCGGCGGTGACGACCAGTGGAGCAATATGTTAGGCGGCACGGAGCTGATCCGCAAAAAGCTGGGTAAGGATGCCTATGCCATGACCATCACCCTTCTTCTTAATTCCGAGGGCAAAAAGATGGGCAAGACCCAGAAGGGTGCTGTATGGTTGGATCCTGACAAGACTTCCCCCTATGAGTTCTACCAGTACTGGCGCAATGTGGCAGATGCAGATGTGCTCAAGTGTCTGCGTATGCTGACTTTCCTGCCCTTGGCGCAGATCGATGAGATGGATACATGGGAAGGAAGCCGCCTGAATGAGGCTAAGGATATTCTGGCCTTTGAGCTGACCAAGCTGGTACACGGTGAGGACGAGGCTTCCAAGGCCAGAAAGGGAGCACAGGCCCTCTTCGGCGGCGGCGCCGATATGGCAGAGGTTCCTGCCTTTGTTATGAAGGAAGAGGATTTCCAGGAGGATGGCACCATGGATATTCTGGCAGTCCTTGCCAAGTCCGGCCTCTGCTCCTCCAGATCGGAGGCGCGCCGGGCCGTAGAACAGGGCGGTGTCTCCGTAGACGGCGAGAAGATCGGTGATATCAAAGTTACTTATACAAAAGAAGATCTGGGAAAAGGTATCCTGGTAAAGAGAGGCAAGAAGAACTTTAAAAAGGTCACCTTCGAGAACGCATAAATATTGCGCTAAGATATTCGGTTTTCCGCATTTTCTCTCTTTTTTATATACTGTAGCTTTAGTACAAAAACAATATGGTAAATTTGTACAAAAAGTCAAAAAGTGATAAAATTTACTTATACCCATCACAGCAAACATAAATGGCTGTGATGGGTATTGGTGTATTGTGACTTGTTTTTTGAAAAAATGAGCATATAATAACCATTGTTTGATACAAGAAAGTGACTGTCAGTCATACAGACCCTATGGGCTGCAGCGTTTTTTTGTACAGCAGCAAATACTCCCTGCAGATGAGGGGGAGAGGAAGGAAAAGGTATGGCAGAAGAATTAATACAACAGCTAAACGTAGAAACAGCCTTTACCATTCCGATATTTGGCGGGATCGAGATCTATGAATCCGTAGTCATCACATGGATCATCATGGCCGTTCTCGTGGTACTTGCGATCTGGCTTACCCATGGGATGAAGGTACAAAATCCCGGAAAGCGTCAGATGGTAGCCGAGTTCATTGTGACCTGGTTAGATAAGTTTACCGCGGGAATGTTAGGAGAGCGTGCCAGTCAGTATGGCCCTTACATCGCCACCGTGATGATCTACATCGGTTTTGCCAATATCATCGGAGTATTTGGTGTCAAGCCTCCCACAAAGGACATGAACATCACCGTGGCATTGTCCCTGATGAGCATTATCCTGATCGAGGCCTCCGGCATTGTGGCGAAGGGCGTAAAAGGATGGGTGAAGAGCTTTGCAGAGCCGACCGCCGTTATTACACCTTTGAATATTATGGAGATCGCCATCAGGCCGCTTTCTTTGTGCATGCGACTTTTCGGTAATGTTCTGGGTGCGTTCGTCATCATGGAACTGATCAAGATGCTGATCCCGGTAGGTATCCCGGTGGTATTCAGTCTCTATTTCGATTTCTTCGACGGACTGATCCAGGCCTATGTATTCGTATTCTTAACTTCCCTGTTTGTCAGAGAAGCGGTAGGAGAATAAGGGATTTCTTTAAAGACAGACTGCTGGTAAACAGCAAAAAAGTAAATCAAGACCACAAACCCCAGGGCTCTGTAACCGCTACGGGCCCGGCTTAAAAAGAGGAGGACAAAACAATGGTAGTAACAGCAATCGGAGCAGGTATCGCAGCATTGGCAGGTATCGGTGGTGGTATCGGTATCGGCATCGCAACCGGTAAGGCATGTGAAGCAGTAGCAAGACAGCCTGAGGCAGATTCCAAGATCACACAGAAGCTTCTTTTAGGTGCCGCACTGGCCGAGGCAACTTCCATTTACGGTTTCGTTATCGGTATCCTTTGCATTTTCATGCTGTAAAATCCGTATATACAGAATTAATTCACAAGAGGAGAGAAAGACATGCAAATGTTAAGGGTAGATCCCGTAAATCTGATTTGTACTATTATAAACCTGCTCATTCTCTACTTCCTGATCAAAAAGTTCCTGTTTAAACCGGTTAGAAATATTCTTGCACAGCGTGAAGAACAGATCAAAAAGTCTTACGCAGACGCAGAGGCAGTAAACCAACAGGCCAGCGCATTAAAGAAGCAGTATGAGGATTCCCTCGGCTCCATCGAAGAGGAGCGCAGTCAGGCTATGTCCAAGACCAGAGAGGATGCCGCTAAGGAGTACGCTCGTATCGTGGACAATGCCCAGACCCAGGCAGATAAGCTCCTTGCCGATGCCAGAGTGCAGGCCGATCAGGAGAGCAGAGCAAAGGTTAAGGAAGCAACGGACCAGATCGCCGATCTGGTAACAGAAGCTGCTTCCAGGATCGCAGCAACCAAGAACAGCAGTGATAATGATCTGGCATTGTATGATGCCTTCTTAAAGGAAGCTGCTGCAGACAATAAGACAGAGAATGGTGAGAAGGCATGAGAGAAGATACGATTCGTTACGCAAAAAGTCTGCGTGCCATGAAACTGTCTGAGAGCGCAGTTTCAAATACAGACGAAATTTTTAAGACAGTGCCGGAGATTTCTGCCAGACTGTCCGATCCCACCACACCTCTTACGGTCCGCCACAGCGTTGTAGATAAGATCTTCCCGGAGGAGATCAGAGATTTCCTCAAGATCCTGTGCGACAACGATGCAGTGGAATTATGGGATGAGATCTGTGAGGCATATGCAGGATTAGAGCCTGAGAAGGAAAACAGACAGCTGAAGGCTATCCTTCGCTATGTGACAAAGCCTACCCAGGAGCAGGAAGCCGGCATTCGTCGTTACATCGAGCATAAGTATAATACCCGGGAGTTTGAGTTCGTTCTCAGGGAAGATGCTTCTATCGGCGGTGGCTTTATCCTGCAGGTAGGAGAGGATGAGTTCGACTGGAGCAACCAGGGCAGAGCACAGCAGTTTACCCAGAGTATCCAGCAGATCCGCACCGCATTGACCGATGCGGCTATGGAAAAGAACAGCACCAAGGATATCATCTCTATCCTGCGTACCAGCGTGGAGGAGTTTAATCTCCAGGCCGAGACTAAAGAGATCGGATTCGTTACCAGCGTAGGTGACGGTATCGTTCAGATCGACGGCATCGACCACGCTATGTACGGCGAGATCGTAGTTTTTGATACCGGCGTCAAGGGCATGGTGCAGAACGTAGAAAGAAACAGGATCGGTGCCATCCTTTTTGGACCCGAGGGAGAGATCGGCGAGGGCAGCCGGGTGGTCCGCACCGGCAGACAGGCCGGCATTCCGGTAGGCGATGCTTTCCTTGGAAGAGTCGTAGATGCGCTGGGCGCACCCATTGACGGAAAAGGTGATATCGCAGCAACAGACTATCGCCCTGTAGAGGAACCGGCACCGGGCATCATTGACAGAAAATCTGTCAGCGAGCCTATGGAGACCGGTATTCTTTCCATCGATTCCATGTTCCCTATCGGCCGCGGTCAGCGTGAGCTGATCATCGGCGACAGACAGACCGGTAAGACATCTATCGCTACCGATACGATCATCAACCAGAAGGGCAAGAACTGCATCTGTATCTATGTTGCCATCGGTCAGAAGGCTTCTACCGTGGCTAAGCTGGTCAACTCCCTGGAAAAGCATGATGCCATGTCCTATTCCATCGTGGTATCTGCTTCCGCAGCAGACACAGCACCCCTGCAGTATATTGCACCCTACGCCGGCACCGCTCTGGCAGAGTATTTCATGCACAAGGGCAAGGATGTGCTGATCGTTTATGATGATCTTAGCAAGCACGCCGTAGCTTATCGTGCACTTTCCCTGTTGCTTGGCCGTTCTCCGGGACGTGAGGCTTATCCGGGCGATGTATTCTATCTGCATTCCCGTCTGCTTGAGCGTTCCAGCAGACTGTCCGATGAAAAGGGCGGCGGTTCCATTACGGCACTGCCTATCATTGAGACGCAGGCAGGTGATGTGTCCGCTTATATCCCTACCAACGTTATTTCCATTACCGATGGTCAGATCTTCCTGGAAAGTGATCTGTTCTTCTCCGGTATGAGACCGGCAGTCAACGTAGGACTTTCCGTATCCCGTGTAGGTGGTGCGGCGCAGTCCAAGGCTATGAAGAAGGCCTCCGGAAGTCTGCGTATTGATCTGGCCCAGTATCGTGAGATGGAAGTATTTACCCAGTTCTCTTCCGATCTGGATGCGGCTACCAAGGAGCAGCTGGCCCAGGGAAGCGTATTGATGGAACTGTTAAAGCAGCCCTTGGGTCATCCGTTGGCCATGCATGAGCAGGTTATTACCCTGTGTGTAGCCACCAATCGTCTGATGATTGATATTCCGGTACCCCAGGTCAAGGATTTCCAGATGAAGATGCTGGCATGGTTTGATACAGAGCATCCGGAGATCGGCAATGGCATTGAGACGACAGGAACTCTGGAGGATGATGTAAAGCAGCAGATCCTGACAGAAGCAAAGAAGTTCAAGGAAAGTTACCTGAAGGAGGCAAAGAATGCCGACAACAAGAGAGATCAGGGATCGAATTAACAGCATCGGCGATACCTTAAAGATCACAAATGCCATGTACCTGATTTCCTCTACCAAGCTGCGCAAGGCCAGAAAGTCGCTGACAGACACGGAGCCTTATTTCTACGCACTGCAGTCTCTGGTGGCCCGCATCATCCGCCACCTGCCGGATGACTTTACCCATCCGTATCTGGATTTCAGAACGGACGTCAGTAAGGAAAACAGGCGCAGAGGCTATATCGCCGTGACGGCCGACAAAGGACTGGCCGGTGCCTACAACCATAACGTACTGAAAATGGTAGAAGACCAGCTGAAAAAGGGCGATGACAACATGCTCTTCGTGGTTGGTGAGGTAGGACGCCAGTACTTTGAACAGCGGGGAATCCCCATCGACGAGCAGTTTCATTACACGGCGCAGAATCCTTCCCTGCACAGAGCCAGAATGATCTCAGAGAGAATGCTGGAGCTGTACTTTGATAAGGAAATCGATGAGGTTTACATTGTTTATACCAGAATGCAGAACAGCCTGACCGCCGAGACGGAGATCATGCAGCTTCTGCCTCTTAACAAGCTGGATGACAAGGCTTTTGTCAAGGCGACCCAGGCGGGAGTGCTGCAGCAGGAATTCAGCATGGAGCCGTCTCCCAAGGCGGTGATCGACAATATTGTGCCGAACTATATGACGGGCTATATCTACGGTGCGTTGGTAGAGTCCTTCTGTTCGGAACAGAATGCCCGTATGATGGCCATGGATGCGGCAAATAAAAACGGTATCAAGATGAAGCAGGAGCTGAGTGTGCAATACAACCGGCTTCGTCAGGGACAGATCACCCAGGAAATTACGGAGGTCTGTGCCGGTGCCAGAGCGCAGAAGATGAACCATTAGGGTACATGGCAGGTATAATGGAGATGAATATGCAGCAGATAGGAAAAATCGTACAGGTCATGGGACCTGTAGTAGACGTGGAATTTCCGACAGAGCCGCTGCCGGTCATCAAGACCGCATTGGAAGTGGATAACCACGGCAAAAAGTCCATTATGGAAGTCTCACAGCAGATCGGCAATAATACAGTTCGCTGTATCATGCTGACAGCCAGTGAAGGCCTGCAGAAGGATATGAAAGTAACCTCTACCGGCAGCGGCATCAAGGTGCCGGTAGGTGAGAAGACCTTAGGACGTCTTTTTAACGTCCTGGGTGATACCATTGACGGCAAAGAGTCATTGGAAAATGAAGAGCATTGGGAGATCCACCGGGATGCCCCTTCCTTTGACCAGCAAAAGCCTGTAGCAGAGATCCTGGAGACAGGTATTAAGGTTATCGACTTGCTGGCTCCCTATGCAAAGGGTGGTAAGGTCGGCCTGTTCGGCGGCGCCGGCGTAGGTAAGACCGTGCTGATTCAGGAGCTGATCCGTAACGTGGCAGCAGAGCACGGCGGATACTCTATCTTTACCGGTGTCGGTGAGCGTTCCAGAGAGGGTAATGACCTTTGGACAGAGATGACAGAGTCCGGAGTTATCAAGAACACTGCGCTGGTATTCGGTCAGATGAACGAGCCCCCGGGATCCCGTATGAGAGTAGCAGAGACCGGCCTTACCATGGCAGAGTACTTCCGTGATGTAAAGCATCAGGATGTGCTGCTCTTTATCGATAATATTTTCCGTTTCGTACAGGCAGGTTCAGAGGTTTCCTCTCTGCTTGGACGTATGCCCTCCGCCGTAGGTTATCAGCCTACTTTGGCAAATGAGATGGGCGCTTTGCAGGAGCGGATCGCCTCTACCAAGAATGGTTCCGTCACCAGTGTACAGGCTGTTTATGTGCCTGCCGATGACCTGACGGACCCGGCACCGGCCACCACCTTCGCACATCTGGATGCCACCACCGTTCTTTCCAGAAAGATCGTAGAGCAGGGTATCTACCCGGCTGTAGATCCTCTGGAGTCCAACTCCCGTATCCTGGAGGAGGAAGTGGTAGGCAAGACCCATTACGAGACAGCCCAGAAGGTATTGCAGATCCTGCAGAAGTACAAGGAACTGCAGGATATCATCGCCATCCTGGGTATGGAAGAGTTGGGAGAGCAGGATAAGGTTACGGTATACCGTGCCCGTAAGATCCAGCGTTTTCTGTCCCAGCCTTTCTTCGTAGGTGAGCAGTTTACCGGTATCCCCGGCAGATATGTACCGCTGCAGGAGACGGTAGCCGGCTTTAAGGCTATCATCGACGGCGAGATGGATGATTATCCGGAGGCAGCCTTCTTTAACGTAGGTAACCTGGATGATGTAAAGAAAAAGGCAGATGCCCTGACAGCGTCCGGAGAAGCATAGGAAGTTGGTGTTTGTGATTTTTGAGAATAAAAGGAGCAGAACGATATGGCAGCAGCATCGACTACGTTCAGCCTGAAAATCATTGCAACAAACCGTGTCTTCTTCGACGGAAGGGCCAAACAGATCATCATTCCCACGTTAGATGGCAGCTATGGCATTTTGCCCCATCATTCCGAGCTGATTCTGGCGGTGGAAGTGGGAGAGCTGGATGTACAGAAGGAAGACGGCTCCTGGACCAGTGTGGCCGTCGGCCTCGGTTCCGCCCAGGTGGTGCATAACCGTGTGGTGGTGCTGGTAGATACCGCAGAGACCCCGGAGGAGATCGATAAGCGAAGAGCGGAGGAAGCTTTAGAGCGTGCAAAAGAGCAGATGCGCCAGAAGAGAAGCGTGGCAGAGTACCATGTGGCCCAGGCTTCTCTGGCCAGAGCGTTGTCCAGACTTCGCATAAAGAATAAGAAGTTTATGTAAGATACATGTAACTGTTCAGCGCCCATCAAAGTTTTCTTTCGTGAAACTCGATGAGGTGCAACAGATACCAAGCACGGGCTTTGTTGCAGAAAAGCAGCATGACAGGCTGCAAAACGAAATGAGTCGGCAACGTTACAGCAGCCGGCAAAAAGCAGCAAGTAAGAACGATATGGATCACAGTACAGTTCGTCATATGATGACGGGGGGTACTGCAAAAAGGACGAACAGAATTACCCTCTGTCCGTCCTTTTTTTGTTGTCAATATGCAGTGTCCGTTGTAAGATAGAAGACATCAGGTCTTTCATTTCTGTCCGGAGAACGGCATCCCCTCTGATGGCTGGTTTGTTTGTACAGCCATTCTATTTTGAAGATACAGATGACATGGCAGTAAATCTTATCTGCAGGATCTATAGACATTTGTATGGGTTTCTCTGAGATCATTGATCGCTATTGCACGGCCGCCAGCCGGGATACATTGTCCGGCTTTGTTACAGGATCTGTCCATGACCGGAAGCGGAACTGCAGCATGGCTTTCAGACGCATGGTGACCATTTTTTTAATGACAGGATAAAGACGTAAAGAGCAGGATTTATGTTAAAGGAAGGATGAGCAATGATGAACGGTGCGGACGCGATCGTAAAATGTCTTGAATTAGAAGGTGTAGAGTATGTCTTCGGCTATCCGGGGGTGGCGATCTGCCCTTTTTATAACAGTATTCTCTCCACAGAGATCAGAACCATCCTGGTGCGGGAGGAGCAGAATGCGGCTCATGCAGCCAGCGGCTATGCCCGCATTTCCGGAAAACCCGGTGTGGTAGCCGTCACCAGCGGCCCCGGTGCAACCAATCTGATCACCGGCATTGCCACTGCTTTTGCCGACAGCATTCCTATGGTGTGCATTACCGGACAGGTGGATTCCAAGCTCATGGGCAGCGATGCTTTTCAGGAGGCAGATATTTCCGGCGCTGTGGAGTCCTTTGTAAAATACAGCTATATCGTGCGTAAGGCATCGGATATTCCTCGGATCATGAAGGAGGCCTTCTTTATTGCCAATTCCGGCAGACGGGGCCCTGTATTGATCGATCTGCCTATTGATGTACAGCAGGAAGCCATTTCCCGTTTTTCCTATCCGGAAGAGATCTCCATGCGCACCTATAAGCCCACCGTCAAAGGACATGCTGTGCAGATCTCCAAGGTGATCCACGAGCTGGAGCGTGCCAGCAGACCGATCATCTGCGCCGGCGGCGGTGTGCACTTAAGCGATGCCAGAGCACAGCTACAGGCTTTTGCGGAGCAGAACCATATTCCGGTAGTCTGCACCATGATGGGCCTGGGCGTCATGCCTACCGATCATCCTCTTTTCTTCGGCATGGTGGGCAACAACGGCCAGCCTTACGGCAACAGGGCCATGAACGAGGCAGATGTGATCATCATGATCGGCGCCCGGGTAGCAGACCGCTCCATCAGCCAGCCGGATCTGATCACTGAGAACAAGGTGCTGGTTCACATCGATGTGGACCCTGCCGAGATCGGCAAGAGCGCCGGCCCTACCATTCCGCTGGTAGGAGACATCAAGCATATCTTTGAAGATATCAGTGAGCAGACGGTGCATATGGATTATACACCCTGGGTTAAACAGCTCTCCGAGTACAGAGCAAAAGCACAGGAAGCAAAAGAGAAAAATAAAAAGGACAGACAGGGCGGCATAGATCCGGCGGCCTTTATCCGCAGCCTTTCTATGGCTATGCAGGAGGACGCGGTCTATGTGGCAGACGTAGGCCAGAACCAGCTTTGGTCCTGCGCCAATTATGTGATGCGAAACGGCCGCTTCTTAACCTCCGGTGGTATGGGCACCATGGGTTATTCCGTACCGGCGGCTATGGGTGCCAAGCTGGCAGCCCCTCGCCGGCAGGCTGTGGCAGTCTGCGGAGACGGTGCCTTCCAGATGTCCTTGATGGAGCTGGCTACCATGCGTCAGTACCGGGTACCGGTAAAGATCGTAGTGATGAAGAACGGCTGGCTGGGACTGGTAAGACAGTATCAGCATTATAATTACAAGGACCATTTCTCCGTGACGGATCTAAGCGGCAGCCCTGCCCTTGATAAGATCGCGGAAGCTTACGGCATGAAGTACCTGCATCTTTCCCAGGAAAAAGACATGGATCCTGTTCTGACCGAATTCTTGCAGGATGATGAATCGGTGCTGCTGCAGTGCGATATTTCTCCTGATGAGGTTGTCTAGATAACCGGGATGGATCCGGATGTGATCTGTATTCCGAAGTGATCGGGATGCAGCCGGGAAGTTGTCCGGAGAATTGTCTGAGAAAAACGGAGGGCAGGTGGAGAAGGCGTTTGTGATCTGAATCTTAAACGCTGAGATCCCATGGTCTCTTGGCAGCAAAACTGCGCAGAAATGGAGAGTTACATGAAGAGAATTTATTCTGTATTGGTAGAAAACAGGGCCGGTGTGCTCTGCAAGGTGGCCGGATTGTTCTGGAGAAGATGTTTTAATATCGATTCCCTGGCAGTAGGTGAGACCGATGATCCGGCGGTGTCAAATATGATCATCGTCAGCTCCGGGGAGAAGCGTACCTTAGAGCAGATCGAAAAGCAGCTTAATAAAAAGCTGGATGTCATTAAGGTAAAAACCTTTGACGAGGCCCAGAGCATCAGCCGGGAACTGATGCTGGTAAAGGTTAAGTATAACCGCAATAACCGCAAGGATATCATGGAAAACTGTGAGATCATGGGGGCACAGATCGTGGATCTGTCCAAGAGTATGATGACCATCCAGATGTGTGATACCCCGGAGCGGGTAAAGATCTTTATGGATACGCTGCGGACCATCAGTATTGTGGAGATCACACGCACGGGCACGGTGGCACTGCAGAAGTGTAAAGATACGATTTAGATATCTGGCACCGCTTTGTCGCCCGGTAGTTGTGTCAAGGTGTTACCGTTCAGCCGCCGGCCGGGCGGCGGGTCCTGACGGAGGTATCCGGGTGAGGGGACGCCTCTCGGCTCCATCCTTCGGACCTAGCGGTACTAAGCTCGCAAAGAACGCGAGCTAAGGACCGAGGCCTCGCAAGGCCCCTCACCCGGACACACTCCGCCACCCTGCCGCCCGGCCGGCGTCAGAACGGTAACATGAATGTGAAAACTCTGTGTGATTGCGCAGGGAAAGATTGACATAAAAAAAACAGAGTCTTATAATGAGTCGAAAAGTGATTAGGAAGAATGGTTGAGAGCATATGAAGGTAGAAGAACCCACACAGAAAAAAGTCTTTCAGCTTCTGGTCGATAATACATCCGGCGTTTTATCCCGTATTTCCGGACTTTTCTCCAGAAGAGGATATAATATTTCCAGTATTACCGCAGGCGTGACGGCAGATCCCAGGATCACCCGGATCACCATCGTAGCCACCGGTGATGATGACATTTTAGAGCAGATCGAGAAGCAGGTAGCCAAGCTGGTGGATGTCCGTGATATCCATGAGTTAAAGCCGGAGGAAAGCGTTTACAGAGAGCTGGCCATGATCAAGGTCAGAGCAGACGCAGCCCAGCGGCAGGGGGTTATCGCCATTACCAATATTTTCCGAGGCTGTATCGTAGATGTCTCTCCTGAAAGCCTTATCATCGAGATCACAGGTAATCAGGGCAAGATTGATGCTTTTTTACGTCTTTTAGACGGCTTCGAGATCTTAGAGCTGGCCAGGACCGGTATCGCGGGACTGGGCAGAGGCATCGATCATGTCATTTATATTGATGAACCATAATTTTTCCGATTCTATGGTTCCTGTCACACAGCGTTTCCGGTCGGAGAGCCGCAGGGGTTAGCCGACTGAAAATAGGAATTGTCGAAGGAAACTTCGGCGATTGCATAAATAACCTAACGGAGGAGAAACGAAATGTCACAAACAGCAAAAATTTTCTATGAATCTGATTGCAATCCTGCACTGTTAGACGGTAAGACCGTAGCAGTCATCGGCTATGGCAGCCAGGGTCATGCACATGCTCTGAACTTAAACGAGTCCGGCGTACATGCCATCGTAGGTCTGTACGAGGGTTCTAAGTCCTGGGCAAAGGCTGAGGCGCAGGGTTTGGAAGTTTATACCGCAGCTGAGGCAGCTAAGAAGGCTGACGTCATCATGATCCTGATCAATGATGAGCTGCAGGCTAAGCTTTATAAAGAGTCTATCGCTCCCAACTTAAAGGCAGGCGATATGCTTATGTTCGCACACGGCTTCAACATCCACTATGGTCTGATCGTACCTCCGAAGGATGTCGATGTAACCATGGTAGCTCCCAAGGCTCCCGGTCACACTGTAAGAAGTGAGTACCAGGCAGGCAGAGGTGTTCCGATGCTGGTAGCTGTACAGCAGGATGCAACCGGCAAGGCACAGGAGAGAGCACTGGCTTATGCAGCAGCTATCGGCGGCGCAAGAGCAGGCGTTCTGGAGACCACCTTCCGTACCGAGACTGAGACCGACCTGTTCGGTGAGCAGGCTGTTCTTTGCGGCGGCGTTTGCGCATTGATGCAGGCAGGCTTCGAGACTCTGTGCGAGGCTGGCTATGATCCCAGAAATGCATACTTCGAGTGCATCCACGAGATGAAGCTGATCGTAGACCTGATCTATCAGTCCGGCTTCAAGGGAATGCGTTATTCTATTTCCAACACCGCTGAGTACGGCGATTACATCACCGGCCCGAAGATCGTAACCGAGGATACCAAGAAGGCTATGAAGAAGATCCTTTCCGATATCCAGGATGGTACTTTTGCAAAAGACTTCCTGCTTGATATGTCTGAGGCAGGCGGCCAGGTACACTTCAAGATGATGCGCATGAAGGCGCAGGAGCACGCATCCGAGAAGGTTGGCGAGGAGATCCGTAAGCTATACAGCTGGAATGACGATGATAAGCTGATCAATAACTAATCGCCATCGTTTCCGGTTTATTTGCCATGGCGTTTAGCTGTGGCATTCGAAGCTGCGATTTTAAATTACGTATGCAGGGGAATGTCGCGAAAACGACATTCCCTTTTTTATACGAAGGAGGAGAACTGTCATGGGAATGACAATGACGCAGAAGATTCTTGCGGCACATGCGGGATTGGATCATGTGGAAGCCGGTCAGCTGATCGAGGCAAACCTGGATCTGGTACTTGGCAACGACATTACCAGCCCTGTTGCCATCAAGGAAATGGACAAATTCAGCAAAAACGGAGTCTTTGACAAGGACAAGATCGCCCTGGTGCCGGATCATTTCGTGCCCAACAAGGACATTAAGTCAGCAGAAAACTGTCAGTGCGTCCGGGCATTTGCAAAGAAAAATGATATTACCAACTATTTTGAAGTAGGGCAGATGGGTATTGAGCATGCACTGCTTCCGGAAAAAGGACTGACAGCTCCCGGAGATGCCATCATCGGCGCAGACTCTCACACCTGTACTTACGGTGCAGTAGGTGCATTTTCCACCGGTGTAGGCAGCACGGACATGGCTGCAGGCATGGCTACCGGCAAGGCCTGGTTTAAAGTACCCAGTGCTATCTTATTCCGTTTAAGCGGAAGCCTTCCCAAGTGGGTCAGCGGCAAGGATGTGATCCTGCATATCATCGGCATGATCGGTGTAGACGGTGCCAGATACCAGTCTATGGAATTTACCGGCGATGGCGTGGCTAGCCTTTCCATGGATGATCGTTTCACCATTGCCAACATGGCTATCGAGGCCGGCGCGAAAAACGGTATCTTCCCTGTAGACGAAAAGACCGAGGCATACATGAAGGAACACAGCCAGCGGGCAGGCAAGGTTTATGAGGCGGATGCGGATGCGGAATATACTGCAGTTTACGACATCGACCTTTCCACCATTAAGTCCACCGTATCCTTCCCGCACCTGCCGGAAAACACCCATACTTTTGATGACATGCCGGAGATCAAGATCGACCAGGTAGTCATCGGTTCCTGCACCAACGGTCGTATCAGTGACATCCGGGCAGCGGCAGAGATCTTAAAGGGCAGAAAGGTGGCCCAGGGCGTGCGCTGCATCGTGATCCCTGCTACCCAGAGCGTATATCTGCAGGCTATGGAAGAGGGTCTGTTAAAGATCTTTATCGAGGCCGGCGCTGTGGTCAGCACCCCTACCTGCGGCCCCTGTCTTGGCGGATACATGGGCATTTTAGCAGAGGGAGAGCGCTGCGTATCCACCACCAACCGCAACTTTGTAGGACGTATGGGACATGTAAAGTCTGAGGTCTATCTGGCAAGCCCTGCAGTAGCTGCAGCCAGTGCCGTGACCGGCAAGATTTCACAGCCTTCTGAGCTGTAGAAGAGGAGACAGATATGGTATCAGCAAAAGGATCCGTTTTTCGTTATGGAGATAATGTAGATACAGACGTTATCATTCCGGCAAGATATTTAAATACCACCGACCATGCAGAGTTAGCATCCCACTGCATGGAGGATATCGACAAGGAGTTTGTACACCAGGTCAAGAAGGGCGATATCATCGTAGCAGATAAGAACTTCGGCTGCGGTTCCTCCCGTGAGCATGCGCCCATCGCCATCAAGGCTTCCGGCATTTCCTGCGTTATCGCAGAGAGCTTTGCCAGAATCTTCTACCGCAATGCCATTAACATCGGACTGCCCATTATCGAATGTGCAGAGGCGCCCAAGCATATCAAGGCCGGAGACCAGGTTTCCATCGACTTTGACAGCGGCCTGATCACCGATGAGACCACCGGAGAGACCTTCCAGGGACAGGCATTCCCGCCCTTTATGCAGAAGATCATCGACGAAGGCGGTCTGATCAATTATATCAACAGCCAGGCATAAGCAGCGCGGAATAACACGGACAAAAAACACCCTTCAGACACCGGCCGGGCGGCACGGCCTGACCGGTAACAGAAATAGGAACAAATACAAAAAGAGCCTTCTCCTTTACAGAGAGGACTCTTTTTGTATTTGTTCAGTATCCGGTATATTTCGTTTGATCCCGGTGTATTTCTTTTGATCTTTACTGGGATGTCACTCTGGAAAAGGCGCCCATGGCGGAAACCGGTTCCCCGCCTATGCGCAGGTGGGAAGTATCTCCGATGACCTGGGCGCGAAAGGCGGCATTATCATGGACTACCTTTTCTGCATTTAAGATGGTGACAGAACTGGGGGGCAGATAGATACACTGCTGAAGCTGCACGGGGGCAAATCCCAGAATATGGCCGATCATCACCAGGGAGATGCCAAGGTGGCAGAAGAATACGATGGTCTTATCGTCATCATCAGCGGTAAGAACGGGATCTGCCTTGTAGAATCGCTCTGTTCGCGTATAACCATAGTGGGCCAGAACACCATCGATGCCGCGGCAGACCCGGTGAAAACCGGGGACGATCCGAGGATTTTCCAGAAAAGCAGGATGGGAGAGCCAGGCCTCCGGATCGTAGAATTCCTGCTGTCTGGTCCAGTATTCCGGCATGTAATCCCAGGGAACATGGATCCGTCCTGTGGTGGGATCTTCGATCCGATAAGTGAATTCCTGCATCCAGTCATAGGTGATGGCGCTCTGGTGCAGTTTTCCTAAAGTGGGGCGGGCGGTATCTCTGGCTCTTCCCAGGGGAGAGACATAGAACTGTTCCACTTTCCAGTCTTTCAAGCGCTCAGAAAGAAGCTGTGCCTCCCGGAACCCTTTTTCCGTGAGGGAGTCGATGGTATAATTGGGTTCGCAATGTCTGATAAATACCAGTCTCATGATAAGTCTGTTTCCTTTCACTACTATGAGGAACCTGTCGTTGCAGTGCAGCCACCGGCTATGTGGTAGGGGCGAAATTGTAACACCTGTCTTTGGGTTCCTTAATGACTATATCATAAAAAATTGAATTGTGTTATTCTATTTCATATGCGCAGAGAAGTAAAGACTAAGCGTGCAAGAGTACAGCCGCCGGTTTATCCGGCAGACTTCGATCACAGGTTCCTCCGGATGAGCCGGAGGATGTACCGGCAAGTGGCATATAAAGGAATTTGATATTTTGCGTGCCGCAGACATGTTGCGGTATAGGAAGGTAATCATGAACGAACTAATGACAGAGATCAGCGCCCTTTTGGAGGAAGGTAAGACCCGGGAGGCGGAAGAAAGGCTTCTGTCTGCACTGAAGCAGGCGGACGAAGAGAAAAATTATGAGGCATATGCAGCCATCGCCAGTCAGATGGTGGGCTTTTATCAGATACTGGGAGCGCAGGATAAGGCGGAAGCGGTTTCCGACGATCTGCTTCTTCTATTAGAAGAACTGCAAATGGACCAGAGTGAGTATTTTGCCATGGTCCTTTTGCAATTGGGAGACATTTATCAGCAGCAGGGGAAGGAAAAGGAAGCAGAGCATACTTATCGGCGCTGCGAGAGTCTGCTGGGACAGATCGGGGGAAGTGAAGAAGCTTTTGCTTTGTGCTTCTGCCATCAGGGACTGTTTTATCTTGCGACGGAAAAATATGAGAACGCAGAGGAAGCCTTCAAGGCCTCCAACGAACATTTTGCCAAGGGAGAGCTGGCACAGGATCCCAGAGTGATCAGCAATATAGCCGGCATAGGCGAGGCACTGCTAAAGCAGGGACACAGCGCCCAGGCTCTGGCGGAATACGAAAAGGCATTGCATATGCTGGAAGAGAAGGATGCAAAAGGCGACGGTTACGGACTATTGTGTGAAAACTGTGCAGTGATCGCAGAGACAATAGGAGATCCGGAGAAGGCGGCCTTTTACAGGGAAAAAGAAAGAGAAGGTAAGAAGGCGTGATCGCTTATGTCAAAGGCATCGTGGAGGAAGTGACCCAGAACAGCGCGGTATTGGATGTGGGAGGGATCGGTTATGAAGTGCTGATCTCCCCGGATACAGCTTCTCGCATGCAGAGGCGTGGTGAAGAGGCAAAGCTTTTCACTTACATGTATGTAAGAGAGGATCAGTTCGCCCTGTATGGTTTCCTTAGTAAAGAGGAATTGGCGCTTTTTAAGCAGCTGATCACTGTCAGCGGAATCGGTCCTAAGGGAGGTCTTTCCATCCTGTCGGCCATGAGCAGCGATGATCTGCGCTTTGCTATTCTGGCAGGAGATGCCAAGTCTATTGCCAGAGCACCGGGCATCGGCAAAAAGACGGCGGAGCGTTTGATCCTGGACCTGCGGGATAAACTAAAGATGCCGGGAGAAGAGGATGAGAGCGGCGCCGTGCTGCATATTCCTTCCGGTGGAGGCAGTGCCGGAGACAGTGCGGAAAACAGAGATGTGCGGACGGAAGCGGCAGAGGCACTGGTGGCTTTGGGCTATGGAAGAACGGAGGCTCTTAAGGCGGTGCGCAGTGCCGCCGGCAGTGCGCCGGAGGCAGATACGGAGACCCTTCTGAAAGCGGCCCTTAAGCTGATGTTATAGGAAGCTTTCCGGATCAAACGGGGATTATAATGGAAAAAAGAATGATAGAGACCAGCTTTACCCAGGAGGATGTGCCCATCGAAGGTTCCCTTCGCCCTCAGAAGCTGGCAGATTATATCGGGCAGGCGAAGATCAAGGAAAATCTGTCGATCTCCATCGAGGCAGCCAGACAGCGAAAGGAAGCACTGGATCACGTGCTTTTCTATGGCCCTCCGGGACTTGGCAAGACCACACTTTCCTGTATCATTGCCAACGAGATGGGGGTCAATGTAAAGATCACCAGCGGACCGGCTATTGAAAAGCCGGGAGAGATGGCGGCGATCCTTAACGGACTGCAGGAAGGGGACGTGCTTTTTATCGACGAGATCCATCGTTTGAACAAGCAGGTGGAAGAGGTTCTGTATCCCGCCATGGAGGATTTTGCCATCGATATTATGATCGGCAAAGGGGCAGGGGCTAAGTCCATTCGCCTTGATCTGCCTAAATTCACCCTGGTAGGCGCCACCACCAGAGCAGGACTTTTGTCTGCTCCTTTAAGAGATCGGTTCGGCATGATCCACAGGCTGGAGTTTTATACCATTCCGGAATTAAAACAGATCCTGTTTCATTCCGCAGCCATTCTGGATGTGCCTTTGGAGGATGGAGGCGCGGAGGAAATGGCCAGACGCAGCCGCGGAACCCCCAGACTGGCCAACCGCATTTTAAAAAGAGTGCGGGATTATGCCCAGGTCCGTTTTGACGGTGTCATCACGGAGGAGACTGCCAGAACAGCCCTGGATCTGATGGATGTAGATAAGCTGGGATTGGACCGGATGGACAGAAATATCCTGCTTACCCTGATCGAGAAATTCGGAGGAGGTCCGGCAGGCCTCGATACCCTGGCTGCCTCTCTGGGAGAGGATGCGGGTACTATCGAGGACGTGGTAGAGCCGTACCTTTTGCAGAACGGACTGATCAACCGGACTCCCAGAGGACGGGTGGTTACGGCCAAGACCTACAGCCATTTGGGACTGACGATCCCGGGGGAGCTGCTTAAAGAATAACCAAAACCACAAAGGAAATCCCATCGATTTTCCTTGCAACGGTCCTTTTGTAGGATATATAATATATGGCAGCATTAAAAGAAGAACGAGGGTAAAACATTGGAAGGAAAAGTTGACTGCGAAGTTGTGATCGGCGGAAAAGTATATACGCTCAGCGGCTATGAGAGTGAGGAGTACCTGCAGAAGGTTGCTTCCTATATAAATGGAAAGATTTCAGAGATTTCTCAGAATGCTTCCTACAGCAGACTTCCGCTGGATATGCAGAACATCCTGTTGAACATCAATGTGGCGGATGATTATTTCAAAGCCCAGAGCGATGCAAAGCTCCTGGAAGAAGACATTGATGTCAAGGAAAAGGATCTGTATAACTTAAAGCGGGAGCTGATCGCTGCTCAGATGAAACTGGAAAATACAGAGAAGGCATACCGGACTTTGGTGACAGAGAAGGAAGAAGCTGCCAGAAAGATCATTCAGCTGGAGACGGAATTAAAAAGTGCCCAAAAGCAGCATCAGGATACGCTTCCTGCAGTAGTGCATTCATAGAACAGCTGCACTATGTGCATGGCAAGATTGTCAGATAAAGCGATGAAAGAAGAATTTATACATACTTTACATAAAGAGGGGCGGCCGGCCGGCAGCCCCTTTGATGTTCATAAAGCGCCGGAATTACTGGCACCCGCCGGCAGTATGGAGGCCTTTCGGGGCGCATTGCGGGCCGGCGCCGATGCGGTGTATTTAGCCGGTGAGCAATACGGCGCCAGAGCCTATGCCGTCAATTTTACCAAAGAAGAGCTTTTGACGGCGCTGCGGGAGGCGCATCTGTTTGGCAAAAGGATCTATCTGACGGTAAATACCCTGACCAGGGAAAGTGAGCTGCCGGGACTGGTGGAATTTGTATCGGATCTGGTGGCAGAGGGAAACTTAGATGGGGTCATTGTGCAGGATCTGGGGGTGCTTCGCGCCCTCGGGAAGGCCTGTCCGACCCTTTCTTTGCATGCCAGCACCCAGATGTCGGTGACAGGCGCGGAGGCAGTCCGCTTTTTACAGGAACAGGGTGTATGCCGGGTGGTGCCTGCCAGGGAGCTTTCCTTAGAGGAGATCAGCACTCTGCGAGGGGAAACCGGAATTGAGCTGGAGACCTTTATCCACGGTGCCATGTGCTATTGCTATTCCGGTAAATGCCTTTTTTCCAGTCTCATAGGAGGCAGGAGCGGCAACCGGGGCCGCTGTGCCCAGCCCTGCCGGCTTCCCTATCGGATCCTGGACGAGCAGGGAAAGGCAGCGGGAACCGAGACGGCAAAAAAAGGAAAGAAAGCGTGGAAAGAGATACCAGGAGAGACCTATCCTCTTTCCATGAAGGATCTTTGTACCCTGGATATCCTGCCCGAACTGATCGAGGCAGGGATCTCTTCCTTTAAGATCGAAGGTCGTATGAAAAAGCCGGAATATGCAGCGGGAGTTACGGCCATATACCGCAAGTATATTGACCGCTATATGGCAGCAAAAAGCGAAGGAAAGGTCCGCGCATGGAAGGTGGAGCCCGGGGATCGGCGGCTTTTGCAAAAACTCTATCTGCGTACGGATCTGAACACAGGCTATTATCATCAGAAGAACGGTCCCGATATGGTTACCATGGGAAAGCCGGGATATTCGGGTGCTGATGAGGAGCTTCTTAAAGAGATCCGGGAGACCTATTTAAACAGCGGACTTAAAATTCCTGTGCAGGGTGAGGCTTATTTACAGGCCGGAGAGCCGGCTAAGCTGGAACTTAAGGTAAACAAGCAGGAATCCCTGACGCTGACAGTTCAGGTGACAGGTGACGAAGTACAGTCCGCAAAGTCCAGACCTATGGAAGAAGCGGAAGTAAGGAAAAGACTTTTTAAGACTGGGGATACGCCTTTTATTTTTGAAGATCTGAAGGTTACGATACAGGGACAGGTTTTCCTGCCGGTGGCTTCTTTAAATGCGCTGCGAAGAGAAGGACTGCAGGCTATGGAGGAAGCAGTGCTTCGTCATAATCTCATGGCGATGCAGCAGGAAAATGAAACGTTGCAAAAAGCAACGCAGCAGAAAAATGAATCTGCTGCAGAGAAGGCAGCAGAAAAAGCAGTAGAAAAGACAGTAGACGAGATCGCAGAGAAGGCGGCCGAAGAGACAATCCAAGAGACAGCGTTAAGGACAGCGGTAAAGACAGAAGCAGAGACCGTAGAAAAGACGGATGAAGATACAATAGAAAATACAAGAGAAAATACAAGAGAAAATACAAGAGAAGAGACTTTGCTTTCTGTAACCGGAAAAACGCAGCGCATCTGGGTCCAAACGGTCAATGCCATGCAGTGGGAGATCGCCTGCATGCACCCGGGGGTAGCCGGGGTGATCGATGATAGCGGCCTTTTTCTGGCAGCTGGTGACGATACAGGCGAAGAAGGAAAAAGATGGGAAACGGCTTGCGGTGAGAAAAGCCTACAGCCCGGCGAGAATGAAGGGCAGTCCGGCGAGGAAAACAGGCAGCCGCAAAGACCTCTTTACCTGCTGGGACTTCCCTACGTATACCGCACTTTCCATCACAAGTGGATGGAAAAGGCCTGGCAACAGTTGCAGGAACGCAGCTACGACGGTGTGCTGGTGCGGACGCTGGAGGAATTACAGTTTTTGCGGGAACGTCATTACCGGGGCATCATGATCGCCGACAGCGGTCTGTATCAGTGGAACAGGGAGAGCAGAGAATTGCTCCTTTCCCATTGTACAGACACCATCTTTCCGTTGGAATTAAACAGACGGGAGCTGCGACAGGTTTTTGATCAGCAGCCGGATAAGATGGAAACAAACATGTTGCAGCCCCACAGACAGGCACAGGGGATCCTGACAGTCTATGGCAGACTTCCTATGATGATCACGGCCAACTGCATCAAAAAGACAAGCGCCAGATGTGACGGCACAGAAGGGGATTTCTGGACTTTGACCGACCGCATGGGAGAAAAGCTTCCGGTGCGTTGTTTTTGCGGATTTTGTACCAATATCATCTATAACAGCGTGCCCTTGTCTTTGCATGGCTTTGGAAATGATGCCTTCTTAAAGGAAAGAAGGATCCTTCTTTGCAGCTTTACCACGGAGAAGGAAAAGGAAATGAAGGCTGTGCTGGACTGGTACGTCGGCGCTGTGGAGAAGCAGGACAGACAAGGCTGGGAGATGCCTTTTCCGGTGGCAAAATATACCACGGGACATTACAAGAAAGGGGCAGACTAGACAAATTCTGCCAATTTGTGCCGGGATATGAAATGATTTATGTGCCATGGTTTTAGGAGAGGAACAGAGAGCAGACCTATAACCTGCTAACATGGGTTTACGTAAGTACAGCCCGGGCTAAAGAAGAGAGGAGGGCAGGAATGCAGATTTATATAATGGAAATATGCAGATTATTTATTCCTGCATTGCTCTTATTTTACGGGGTGACGGCGTTGTTTTCCCTGCCTATGGGCGGGCTGCGGCGCAGGGCTGCCTTTCGCAAGGATAAGGGGCGGAATATGACCGGCACCCAGACGGTTTCCGTGCTGGAGCGATGTGTGGACGCTATGCAGCTGATCCTTTTGTGTACCCTGCATCTTGTCTGCTTTATCGCTTTGTCCGCTGCCACACAGGATGCCCGGGCCCATATGCTTTTCTGGGCGGTGCAGACGGCTTTTTTCCTTACGCTGGCCATTTGGATCCGAAAGGCTTTCCCCTATATCGACAGGCAGCTTCTCAATCACGCATTTCTGTTTATGATCACCGGCATCAGTATGCTGACCAGACTTTCCTTTGAAAAGGGTGTCCATCAGTTTTCCATGGCGGCAGCCGGCATTGCCCTTGCTTTTCTGATCCCTTTTGTGGTACAGAAGCTTCCGCCGGTGAAGTGTCCGGACTGGATGCAGTGGGATCCGCTTTCCAAAAAGAAAAAGAAACGCAAGGTTCACTTTTTTACCATTCTTTTCTGGAAAAGGCTGACATGGTTTTATGCCATTTTGGGTATTAGTCTGCTTTCGGTGGTCCTTATACTGGGCAGTGTGACCCAGGGCTCCAAGATCAGTTATACGATCTTCGGATTTACTCTGCAGCCCTCGGAATTTGTAAAGATCCTTTTTATCCTCTTTATGGCGGCAGCCCTTTATTGGGGCAATGATCTCAAGAGAATGGCCAGTGTCTCCGTGACGGCGGCCATGCATGTGATCATCCTGGTGCTCTCCAGAGATCTGGGCAGTGCCTTGATCTTCTTTGTGGTATGGCTTTTTGTGCTCTATTATGCCACGGGGAAATGGTACGTGTTGGCCACGGGCACAGGCATCGGTGCCCTGGGCGCTTTTATCAGCTATCACCTCTTTTCCCATGTAAGGGTGCGTGTGCAGGCTTTTCTGGATCCCTGGAGCTATATTGACGGCATCGGTTATCAGATCACACAGTCTTTATTTGCTATCAGCAGCGGTGGCCTGTGGGGACAGGGCCTGGGAAAGGGAACGCCGGATAAGATTCCCTATGTGGAATCCGACTTTATCTATGCCGCTATTGCAGAGGAATTCGGTCTGATCTTCGCTGTGGGGCTGTTGGTGATCTTCCTTTGCTGCTTTATCCGCTTTTTGCAGCTGACACTGGGGCAGACAGACCTGTTTTGCAGATATTTGAATTTCGGCATTGCCATCGCCTTTATTTTTCAGACCTTTTTGACGGTAGGCGGTGAAGTGCGCTTTATTCCGCTGACCGGTGTCACACTTCCCTTTATCAGTTACGGCGGCAGTTCCATGATCACCTCGATCTTTATGTTTGGGATCGCCCAGTGCTGCGTGGTATTACAGGAGAAGCACAGGCAGCAGCGCCTGGCCCTGCCGACGCCAGAGCGGACGGAGCAAAGAAGAAAGTCACAGCCGGAGAGAACAAAGGAAAGACGGTCAGATGATCCTTATACAGAAAGATCGCAGCGTGGAAAGAGACCGCAGTCTGCCAAAATCCCGGCAGAAGAACCATTCTATGGAAGGGATTCTTCCTATGAGGAAAGAGACCGGCGGATCCAAAAGGAGATCCGTAACCGGGAAAGAAACAGGCAGAGGCAGCAAAGGGCGGGCCGACAGGAACGTCCGCAGGAACAGGAATACTATTCCGGGCGAGAAAAGTATGGTACGGACAGGACGTATTCCGGACAGAAAAAGTATGGTGCGGATAGGAGGTATTCCGGGCAGGAAAAGTATCGGCCGGGAAGAAACTATGCCGGACGAGGAGATTACATCCGGCAGGAAAGAAACGATTCTCCCACAGGATATCGGGAGGAAATAGGCTACCGACCTCAGGGGAGAAAACAGGCAGCCGCATCTTATGGATATGAGGACAGTTACCGCTATCCACAGCAAGAAGGCTATGGAGAAAGATCTTACGGAGAAAAAAAGACTGTAGGAAGTAAGCGGATGTCGCCAAATACAGCACCTCGGAATGGTATGTATAACCGTAATGAAGGACAGAGCGGGGGCAGTTGGAATCCGAATCCAGAGGATATTGATCTGCAGGGATTTCAGGAAGTGGTGCCGGATGCATACGAGGGCTTTTTGAATGACGACGAAACCATGGATCTGCGGTTTTTATATAAGTAAAAGCCTTTTATTTTGTATCTGTTCGGCATCTTCCATATTTTAATGTGGATAATGGAACAAGACGTTCCTTTGCCGGATCTTTATAAATATCTTTGCAAACAGACTGTGATATCGAGAGGGAAAATGATAGACAGCAGAAAAAGCAAAAAACAGCAGCTTAAAAAAGAAAAATACCGGGCCCTTTTGACGGCGGGAATTTTTATCCTGCTGTTCGGCGTCATGTCCTATAGCTTTGTCTCCTATGCCCTTTCCCAGCAGGAAACCTTGTTTGATAACAGTTACAATGGTCGTGAGAGTCAGATGCTGGCAGAAAACACAAAGGGCAAGATCCTGGCGGCTGATGGACAGGTGCTGGCGGAGACGGTGATAAACGGGGAGACAGAGACCAGAAATTATCCCTTTAAAAATATTTTTTCCCATATCGTGGGATATGACAGTATGGGCGGCAGCGGTCTGGATGGTGCTTATAATTATACGTTGATCCATGCGGACCTGACCATTCCGGAAAAAGCGGCTTATTCGGATCTGGGACAGAAAATGCCCGGCAACAATGTGATCACTACCCTGAACCCTACGCTGCAGGAGGCGGCCGATGATGCCCTTGGTCTGTATAAAGGAGCGATCATCGTCAGTGACCCTGCCACCGGTGCGATCCTCGCCATGGTCAGCAAACCGGATTTTGATCCCAATACCATAGAAGAAGAGTGGGACGATATTTCCCAAAATGAGGAAGAAAGTGCGCTTTTAAACCGTGCTACCCAGGGCCTTTATCCGCCCGGCTCTACCTTTAAGATCATGGATGCTGTGGAGTATCTGGAGGAAAATCCCAACACCTGGGAGTCCTATACCTACAATTGCACAGGTACCTTTACCAGAGATGGGGAGACCATTCACTGCTTTCATAATGAACAGCACGGCACCGTGGATTTCATGAAATCCTTTGCTAAATCCTGCAACTCTTCCTTTGCCAATATCGGTCTTTCCCTGGACAGAGAAGAGTTTGCTTCCAAATTAAAAACCATGATGTTCGGGGAAGAGCTGCCCTATGAACTGTCAAGCTCTGTCAGCACCACCTGCCTTACGGAAAACAAAGGAGATCTCTCCCTGCTTTCCACAGACAACATGATACAGTTGGCCATCGGTCAGGGCTCCACCGGTATGTCTCCCTTGCATTTGCAGCTGATCACAGCGGCTATAGCCAATGACGGCGTGGTGATGAAGCCTTATGTGGTGGATCGGGTGGAGAGTGCTACCGGCACCTTGATCCAGGAAACAACGCCGGAATCCTACCGCCAGATCATGAGCAGTACCACAGCCCGGACTATGCAGGAATTGATGGCGGACGTGATCGAGGAGGGAACGGCTTCCAAACTGAAGGGGTACGGTTATACGGCAGCCGGCAAGACCGGTTCTGCGGAGTTTGAGGATGATTCTACCCAGTCTCATGCTTGGTTTACCGGATTTGCACCGGTCCAGGATCCCCAGGTGGCCATCACGGTGATCATAGAGGGAGCCGGCAGCGGCGGCGATTATGCGGTCCCTATCGCAAGACGCGTGTTGGATGCCTGGTTTTCACAGTGACGAGGCAGACGGTGTGTGTTACAATCATAAACAGAGTTACTGTTTGGCCCTAGCTGTGGGACGTACCCTGCGGGAGGTGTCCGGGGCCGAAAGATGCACAGTGACTGAATCGATGCACTTATAACTGACAGGATTACAGGTACAGACGGGATGTATTTTTATCAGAACCTCTATGTGAGCAATAAAATAGAACATCCGAACAGGATAAAATGGCGGCTGCGTCACCGGGCGGGACAGTTTTCGGTCTATCTGATCCTTTTATGCCGGGAGGAAAGTGTAAACCAGTTGGAGATCATCAACAGTGCCTTTTTGCAACAGCCTTTTTATAAGAAAAACCGTCCCTTCATTCTGGGTATGGCTGCCGGACGCAGTGATGCCATGGATATGGTGGTGGGATTGATAGAGGAAGCCTGTGCGCATACAGGTACAGGAGATGTGCGCACCTATCTTTTTCCGGAAGGGGTTGTGATAAAAGGAAATACCTTCTGGGCAGGCAGAAAGTCCCAGGACGGACAGGATACATCCACAGAGAACGGACAAACTTCATCTAATACGCAGAAAAGAGGATAAATGTGGCCACATTACTTATGATCTTAAAAATCATCGGGGTCATCTTGCTGGTTGTTCTCGGCATTGTCCTGGCTCTGCTTCTGGCGGTACTCTTTGTGCCGATCCGTTATCAGATCGACGGCGCCGTACATGACGATACAGTGCGGGAGAAATTTGATACAGGAGCCTTGCTGGAAAATCTTGCCGGCAGTGTACGGGTATCCTGGCTGCTGCATCTGGTGAACGGCAGAATCGAATATCCCAAGGATCCGGAATTTACGCTGCGGATCTTATGCTTCAAGGTCTTCAGGACCCATCTCTTTGATAAGAAGGAAGATGCACAAGAGGACGAAATAGCGGAGAAAGAAACGGCTGAGAGAAAGAATTCGAATAAAGAAGTGCCCGAGAGTAAGAGTTTGGATAATGAAGCAGTCGGGAGTAAAGCTCCGAAGAATGGATCGGTCGATCGTAAAGCTTCTGTGAATGAACCAGCCGGAAAAGCAGTTGCACAGAAGAAGAAAACGAAAAGCGAGACTGCAGAAACAGAAACTGCCGAAAAGATCATTGCTCAAAAAGAACCAAATGCCCCGGAGAGCTGCGGGCAGGGCAATGCAGAGGAACAGGAAAGTCTTGCAGCAGACAGAAAAGCCTATCTGGAAAGAACAAAGGCAAGGCAAAAAGAAGATACAGACAGTACGCAGACGGCGCAGAATGGGGCCGGGCAGCAGGAAAAGCGTACCGCGGCAGGATTATTCGACAAAATACAGAGCATAAAGCAGAAGCTTTGTGATAAACTAAAGAGTGTTTGGAAGAAAGCACAGGAGATGGGGAAAAATATTTCCTACTACGCAAGGATCTTAGACAGTGAGCTCTTCGCAGCGGCCCTTGAAAAGGTAAGCAAGCAGACCAAAAGGATCCTGCATCAGCTTCTGCCCAGACAGTGGACATTAGCCGGTACAGTAGGCACCGGGGACCCGGGCACAGATGGGAAACTCCTGGAGATACAAGGCATTCTCTATCCCTGGACAGCGGGACATTTGTATCTGCAGCCTGAATTTGAGGGATGCATGGTATACCTTGATCTACATGCCAAAGGCAGGATCACCATTTTCGTTTTGCTGCAGGCAGCGGCAAGCTGTTATTTTGACAAGAAGATCAAACGGGTAATAAAACTGTTCAAGAAAGAAAATGTCGGAAAGAAATCCGGAAAGAAGCCGCAGAAAAAAGCGGCATAGAAAGGAAAGCAATGGCTGAAAATAATATTTCTGCAGTAGTAAAGGCATTAATGGATGGCGCAGACGGCGTTCTGGCGGCTAAGACAGTGATCGGCGAGCCGGTACAGGTAGGGGATACCGTGGTGATCCCTCTTTCCGATGTGACCATCGGCTGCGGCGCCGGTGCCAGGATCGGCGGCGATAAAAAGAACAGCGGAGCAGGCGGCTTTTCCGCCAAGATGTCTCCCAATGCCGTGCTGATCATCCGGGGCGGCACCACAAAGGTGGTCAATATCAAGAATCAGGATGCAGCAGCCAAGCTCATTGATCTGATCCCGGAAGTGATCGATAAATTTGTGGCCAAGGATCCCCAGGGGGATGTGATGGACGATGATGACGCCATCGAGGCCGCTTTCCCTAATAAGTAATAAGCCCTTGTTTTATTTGCAAGGGCGTGCTATACTCCTGAACGTTGCCTTTTAAAACCAAGGTCGTATGCAGGCAGCCGGCGATTTCCGCCGTAAAATGAATCGTGTGTTCGAGACCTTCCACACGTAAAACAAAACTAAAGGAGAAAATTGAATATGAAAAAGAAAAGTAACACGATGTTTCTGACCCAGTCTGCGGTTATCGCAGCCATTTATGTGGTATTGACACTGGCACTGCAGCCCATCAGTTTTGGCGCCATCCAGTTCCGTGTCAGCGAGATGCTCTGCGTCCTGCCTCTGTTTTCCTTTACCGGCGTGGTAGGCGTGACCATCGGCTGTCTGCTTGGCAATATCTTAGGCGGTGCAGCTTTGCCGGATATCATCTTCGGCACACTGGCAACCCTGATCGGTGCAGTGGGAACCCATTACTTTTGCTGCACCATGAAGAATGGCCAAAGAGAGCGCAGCCTTTCCATCGCAGATCGCATAAAGGCAGTTCTGCCTCCTATCATCAGCAATATGCTGATCATTCCGTTGGTCCTTAAATTTGCCTACGGTATGGCAGATGCAGTGTGGTTTATGGTGATCACAGTAGGCGTGGGTGAGATCTTAGCAGTAGGTGTGCTTGGCAATATTTTGCTGACTATTCTTTATCCCTATTCTCAGAAACTTTTTCTGAACAAGGAAGCATAAGGAGAGCAACGGTGAGCACGATGCGGCGAGAAAGTTATAAATTTTTCCTTGCATTTTAAAAATCTATTTGCTAAAATATGAACGTTGTGTAATACCTATAATAAAATGTAGGGAGGTGTAAAAATGGCGAAGTGTGATATTTGTGGAAAAGGCGCTCATTTCGGTAACAACGTCAGCCATTCACATAGAAGATCCAACAGAATCTGGAATTCTAATGTTCAGAACGTTAGCTGCAAAGTCAACGGCGGAACAAAGAAGATGCATGTCTGCACAAGCTGCTTAAGATCCGGCAAAGTAGAGCGCGCTTAATTGTGCCTCTCTCAGGATATCTGCAGTATACAGACTATAGTTTGTATCCCAATGTGAAATGAAAAGTCCGGCTTGCCGGGCTTTTTTTATTGCATCTGTGCCAATACTGCAGTTCAGACGACAGCCAGGCGGCGGGGCCACAACGATCAAGACACTGCTTTGACGCATTCCTGTGTTTGGGTATTTCATTTTTTTTATAATAAAGGTATAATACAATCTGTATGAGTTCCGGTATGCAGGGAAACGGGCTGCAAAAAGCCGTGTATCCGACGCAGATAATGCAGCACAGCACATCCGGACGAAAGCTGGAAAGGAGCCTAATATATGAAGTCATCTTCCATGAATACCCATATGGGAAATATCTCCATAGATAACGAAGTGATCGCACAGTATGCAGGGACCGTAGCCACAGAGTGCTTTGGCATCGTGGGTATGGCAGGCGTCAATATGAAAAGCGGATTGGTGAACCTGCTTAAGAAGGATTCCATGACCAAGGGGATCAATGTATCATTAAATGCCAGAGGAAAACTGGTCATCGATTTTCACGTGATCGTCTCTTATGGTGTAAATATTTCAACGGTAGCTGATAATCTGATCAACAATGTCCGCTATAAGGTAGAAGAATTTACCGGTCTGGAAATTGAGAAGATCAATATCATCGTCGAGGGCGTCAAGGTCATCGACTAGTCAGTCGGCGCTGCTTTAATCAGGAGGAAGATTTAACGTGAGTACAAATGCAATAAACGCCGGAACATTGTCCAAGATGTTCCTGTCCGGCGCTAAAAATCTGGAAGCAAACAAAGAATGGATCAATGAGCTGAACGTATTCCCCGTTCCGGACGGCGATACAGGTACCAACATGACCATGACCATCATGTCTGCAGTCAAAGAGGTGGTTTCCTTAGGCGAGTCAGAGGATATGATGGCTATCTGCAAGGCTATTTCCTCCGGTTCTTTGCGTGGCGCCAGAGGTAACTCCGGTGTTATCCTTTCCCAGCTTTTAAGAGGCTTCTGCAAGGGCGTTAGGGAGCACGCAGAGGTGGATGTGCCGGTATTTGCGGATGCTTTTGACCGGGCAGTAGAGACTGCTTATAAGGCTGTTATGAAGCCAAAGGAAGGCACTATCCTTACAGTAGCTAAAGGTGCCGCTGCCAAATCCAGAGAACTGGCAGACCAGGGCGAGACAGATCTTGACGTCTATTTCAAGACCGTCATCGAGTATGCGGATTCTGTTCTGGCCAGCACCCCGGATATGCTTCCCGTATTAAAGCAGGCCGGCGTGGTAGACTCCGGCGGACAGGGCCTGATGCAGGTATTAAAGGGCGCCTATGACGCTTATCTTGGCAAAGAGATCGATTACGAAGCACTTGCCAAAGAGGTTTCTGCTCCGAAGGAAGGCGCGCGCAAGGATCAGGTAAATCCGGACGTTCGCGCCAATGCGGAGATCAAATTCGGCTATTGCACAGAGTTTATCATCCTTTTAGATAAGCATTTCGGTTCCAAGACAGAGAAGGATTTCAAGGCTTACTTAGAGTCTATCGGCGATTCCATCGTATGCGTGCCGGATGAAGAAGTGGTGAAGGTACATGTACATACCAACGATCCCGGTCTTGCCATCCAGAGAGGCTTACTCTATGGTCAGCTCTCTAAGATCAAGATCGACAACATGCGTTTAGAGCACCAGGAGACCATGGAAAAGGCAGCGGAAAGCCAGGACGCTCCCCAGCAGGAAGAGGCAGCGCCGGTACAGGATCTCGGTCCTAAGAAGGAAGTGGGCTTTATCGCAGTTTCCGTAGGTGACGGTATTGAAGAGATCTTTAAGAGTCTGGGTGCCGATTATGTGATCTCCGGCGGACAGACCATGAACCCCAGCACCGATGATGTGCTGCAGGCCATCTCCCAGGTGAATGCAGATACTATCTACATTTTCCCTAACAATAAGAATATTATCCTGGCAGCCAACCAGGCAGCGGGAATGACCAAGGATAAGAATATTATCGTGATCCCCACCAAGACCATTCCCCAGGGTATTACCGCCATCATCAATTACATGCCCGACTTAGACGCAGAGGCCAATAAGGCCAACATGACGGCAGAGATCGCCCACGTAAAGAGCGCGGAGGTGACCTATGCGGTGCGGGATACCATGATCGACGGCATGGAGATCCACGAAAGCGATATGATGGGCATCGGTGATGCAGGCATTGTGGCAGTGGGACCTGACAGAGATGAAACTGCCTTAAAGACCCTGCAGAAGATCGCTGAGAGCGATACCGAGATGATCAGTGTTTACTATGGCGCAGATATCAAGGAAGAGGAAGCGCTGGCCTTCCAGGAAAAGGTACAGGCTGCTTTCCCCGGATGCGATGTGGAATTACAAAGCGGCGGACAGCCCATTTATTACTATATTCTCAGCGCAGAATAAAGTATAAGCATGCGAAGTGTTGCTGCGCAGCAGTGCAACGGTATAAAGCAGCAGACAGTATAAAACAGCAGGAAAAAGATTGGATACAGTTCAGACGCCGGCCATGGGGCGGGTCCTGCCGGAAATATCCGGGTGAGGGGACGTGGTCTGAATGGTAACAAAAATTATTCTCTGCAATGAATAGGATCGATCAGTCATGACCAGGAAAGGACGGCCCACAGCCGTCCTTTCTTTTACGGCAGGGCATTTTGCACGACTGCATAGGAGGTATCTTTGGATCAGCATACTCCCCTTAGAGAATTAAAAGGCGTAGGCGAGAAGACGGCTGCGCTGTTAGAAAAAAGAGAGCTGTATCAGGTGGGAGATCTGCTCAACTATTATCCCAGAACCTATGAATGCTTCGGGCAGCCCAAGGCCCTGGCAGACTGCTGCCCGGGAGAGGTGGTGACCCTTCGCCTGACCCTTCTTTCCGGAGGCAGACCCGTGCGGGCAGGCAGCAGGACCATTGTGCACTTTCAGGGAGCAGATGCCACCGGACAGATCCGGCTGACCTGGTTTAATCAGCCCTATATCGGGAGATCGCTTCCCCTTGGCAGTGTCCGGCTCTTTTGGGGAAGACTGCAGCAGCTAAAGAATAAGACCTGGGTCATGGAGCAGCCAAAGTGCTTTACCAAAGAGGAATACGATCTGCTGGCCGACTCCCTGCAGCCGGTATACGCCCTTCCCCTTCATTTTAAGAAGAAACTGTTTCAGCGGATGATGCAGCAGACCCTGCGGGAATGCCCTTTGCCTGCGGAATACCTGACCGAGGGTGAGATGCAGCAACTGCAAAGCCGGTTTCATCTTTCCCTTATGGAAGAGGCGGAGGCTATAAGACAGATCCATTTTCCGGCGGATCGAAAGGCGGTGCAGGCGGCCAGAGAGAGGCTTGTTTTTGACGAGTTCTATCTGTTCCTTACGGCAGTCCATTTGCAAAAAGGGAAAAATGAGAGCCTGCGCAATCCCGCCCCGATGAAACCCAGTGAGGAGACAGGCAGGCTGATCCGCCGACTTCCCTATACCCTGACAGAGGGACAAATGGGCGCCTGGAGAGAGATTCAGGCAGATCTTACCGGCCCTTATGTTATGAACAGACTGCTAGAGGGAGATGTGGGATCCGGCAAGACCATTCTGGCCTTTCTTGCCCTTCTTCTTTGCACGGCCAATAGCCGGCAGGGGGCATTGATGGCTCCCACCGAGGTGTTGGCACTCCAGCATATGGAAACTTTACTTTCTATGAAAGAGGACTATGACCTGCCCATTCACCCGGTACTTCTCACCGGCTCTGTGAAGGGAAAAGCCAGAAAAGAGGCCCTTGCCGCTATCGCATCGGGAGAGGCGGATGTGATCATCGGCACCCATGCGCTGATCCAGGAGAAGGTCTCCTATCATGATCTGGGGCTGGTTATTACCGATGAGCAGCATCGTTTCGGTGTCAGACAGCGGGAGTCCCTGGCGGGAAAAGGAGAAGTGGTGCCGGTACTGGTCATGAGCGCCACGCCGATTCCCCGTACCTTAGCCATTATCTTATACGGCGATCTGCAGGTTTCCTTATTAAAGGAAAGACCTAAGAACCGGCTGCCTGTGAAAAACTGTGCGCTGCCCTCCCGGGAGAGAGAAAGAGCCTGGAAATTTATAGCAGGAGAAGTGAAAAAGGGAAGACAGGCCTATGTGATCTGCCCTGCCATCGACGAAGGCAAAGAGGGAGAAGAGGAAACGGAAGAAGAGATCTTTGCCGGCAGTTCCAAGGCAATGATTGAGGAGCTTGGCTTCGGCGAAGGACAAAGACCGCCCATGGTCAATGTGATGGAAACCACCGAGAAGCTAAGTCGGTATTTCGGAGACAGGATCCGCGTCGAAGCACTTCACGGCCGTATGAAACCGGCGCAGAAAGAGGAGATCATGGGGCGCTTCGGGGCGGGAGAGATCGATGTCTTAGTTTCCACTACTGTGGTGGAGGTAGGCATCAACGTACCCAATGCCACCGTTATGGTGGTGGAAAATGCAGAGCGCTTTGGTCTGGCCCAGCTGCATCAGCTGCGAGGCAGGATCGGCCGGGGAAGTGAGCAGTCCTATTGCATTTTCCTCTATGAGAATGCATCGGAGGAAAAGCCCAAACGTCTGGAGATTCTGGAAAAAAACAACGACGGCTTTGCCATAGCCCAGCAGGATCTGGCACTGCGGGGGCCCGGAGATCTCTTCGGAGTGCGTCAAAGCGGTGCGTTAGGCTTTGCGTTGGCGGACATTTATCAGGATGCGTCCCTACTGCAAACCGCCGCCGCCCTGCTAAATGAGGTGGTACAGGAGGATCGGCAGCTGGCAAAACCGGAGCATGAGGCTCTGCGCCGGCGGGTGGCCGCAGAGGCAAAATCTGTTGACTTTAGGTCTATCTGACCGTATTATGGACATATGTGTCCGTACGTGTGTACGGAATTTAAGGAGGAAGATATGCCGAAAGTAGCAGTTGTAACTGACAGTAACAGTGGTATCACCCAGGCAATGGCCAAGGAGATGGGAATCCGCGTGATGCCTATGCCATTTACGATTGATGGCGTTGATTATTTAGAGGATATCAGTCTGACCAGAGAGCAGTTTTATGAGAAGCTTTCCATGGACGGCACGGTGGTGACCAGCCAGCCCTCTCCGGCGGACGTGACGGATTTATGGGATGAGCTGCTGCAGGACTATGAGGAGATCGTATACATTCCCATGAGCAGCGGCCTCTCCGGCTCCTGCCAGACAGCCATGATGCTGGCGGATGACTATGACGGCAAAGTACAGGTAGTGAATAACCAGCGTATTTCCGTGACCCAGAAGCGTTCTGTGGAGGATGCCATCGCCCTTGCCAATGCAGGAAAGGATGCAGCCCAGATCCGTCAGATCTTAGAGGATGTAAAGTTTGAATCCAGCATCTATATCATGCTGGATACCCTGCATTATCTTAAGAAGGGCGGCCGGATCACACCGGCAGCAGCTGCCATCGGAAGCCTTTTGAAGTTAAAGCCGGTATTACAGATCAAGGGAGAGCGGCTGGATGCCTTTTCCAAGGCCCGCAGTACCAACCAGGGCAAATCTACCATGATCAACGCCATGCGCGCCGACATCGAGAATAAATACGGCGGCACAGCCAGTGAGACCGTATATCTCTACGCGGTCCATGCCAATGTGCCGGAGCAGGAAGAGATCTGGTATCAGGAGATCCAGGAGGCATTCCCCAATTTCGAGGTGAGAAAAGATGCACTTTCTTTGAGCGTCTCCTGCCATATTGGGCCCGGTGCCCTGGCTATCGCCTGCTCGAAGAAGCTGGATCCTTCTCTTTTCCAATAAAGAACAAACGGGTGGTTACATAGATCTATGACGAAGCAGAACAATCAATATGATGCTGGAAGCATCAAAGTCCTTGAAGGCCTGGAGGCAGTGCGCACCAGGCCCGGTATGTATATCGGCAGTGTCTCCACCAGAGGCTTGAATCACTTGATCTACGAGATCGTGGATAATTCCGTGGATGAGCATCTGGCGGGCTTTTGTGACCGGATACAGGTCACCTTAGAGGCAGATGGTTCCTGCACCGTAGAGGACAATGGCCGCGGCATACCGGTGGGTATGCATGAAAAAGGGGTCAGCGCGGAGCGTATCGTTTTGACGACCCTCCACGCCGGCGGTAAGTTCGACAATGAGGCCTATAAGACCAGCGGCGGTCTTCACGGCGTAGGTTCTTCCGTGGTAAATGCCCTGTCTGCGCACATGACGGTGCGTATCAAGAACGGCGGCTTTATCTATGAAGATGAGTACGAAAGAGGAAAGCCCCTGACAGAGCTTCAGAATGGCCTTCTGCCGGTAGTCGGCAAGACCAGGGAGACCGGTACCCGGATCAATTTTCTTCCCGATAATGAGATCTTTGAAAAGACCAGATTCCGGGAGGAAGAGATCAAAAGCCGTATGCATGAGACGGCTTATTTAAATCCCAATCTTACCATCGTCTATACGGACAAAAGAACGGGCACACAGGAAAGCATTACCTATCACGAGCCGGATGGCATCGTAGGTTTTATCCGGGATCTGAATAAGAGCAAGGAGCCGGTATGCGATGTGATCTATTTTACCGGAGAGACGGAAGGCATCTCTGTGGAAGTAGCCCTGCAGTATGTCAATGAGTTCCATGAGAATGTCATGGGCTTTTGCAATAATATTTACAACGCAGAAGGAGGTACTCATCTTACCGGCTTTAAGACCATGTTCACCAATGTCATCAACAATTACGCCAGGGAATTAAACATCCTGAAGGAAAAGGATGCCAACTTTACCGGCGCAGATGTAAGAAACGGCATGACGGCGGTAGTTTCCATCAAGCATCCGGATCCCCGTTTTGAAGGACAGACCAAGACCAAGTTGGATAACCAGGATGCGGCCAAGGTGGTAAGCAAGGTCACGGGAGATGAGATCGTCCGTTTTTTTGACAGAAATCTGGAGACCTTAAAGCAGATCATAGGCTGCGCGGAAAAGGCGGCCAAGATCCGCAAGACGGAGGAAAAGGCCAAGACCAACATGCTGACCAAGCAGAAGTACTCCTTTGACTCCAATGGCAAGCTGGCCAACTGCGAGAGCAGGGATGCTTCCAAGTGCGAGATCTTTATCGTAGAGGGAGATTCCGCAGGCGGCAGTGCCAAAACCGCCAGAAACCGTATGTACCAGGCTATCCTGCCGATCAGGGGTAAGATCCTTAACGTGGAAAAAGCCAGCATTGACAAGATCCTGGCCAATGCGGAGATCAAGACCATGATCAACGCCTTCGGCTGCGGCTTTTCCGAAGGATACGGCAACGATTTCGATATCACCAAGCTGCGCTATGACAAGATCATCATCATGGCGGATGCGGATGTGGACGGAGCCCATATTTCCACCCTGTTGCTGACATTATTTTACCGGTTTATGCCGGATCTTATTTTTGAGGGACATGTATACGTGGCTATGCCGCCTCTTTATAAGGTAATGCCCGCCAGAGGCAAGGAAGAGTACCTTTACGACGACTATGCCCTGGAAAAATACAGGAAAAAGCACAAGGGTCCCTTTACCCTGCAGCGTTATAAGGGCCTTGGCGAGATGGATCCGGAGCAGCTCTGGGAGACGACCTTAAATCCGGAAACCCGGATGATGAAGCTGGTGCAGATCGAAGATGCCCGTATGGCAAATGAAATGACAGAGCTTTTAATGGGAGCGGAGGTCCCTCCCAGAAAGAAATTCATCTATTCCCATGCAAAGGATGCGGAACTGGATGTCTAGATAAAGAGAGGTTAAGCAGTGGCCGTAACAGAAATGAGAGAAGACCGGGTAATCAAGACAGAATACGCGGAACTGATGCAGAAATCCTATATCGACTACGCGATGAGCGTCATCATTGCCAGAGCGCTGCCGGATGTGCGGGATGGCTTAAAGCCTGTACAGCGGCGTACCCTCTACGATATGCGGGAGCTGGGAATCCGGCATGACCGTCCGTACCGTAAGAGTGCCCGTATCGTCGGTGATACCATGGGTAAATATCATCCCCACGGTGATTCCTCCATTTATGATGCGCTGGTGGTGATGGCGCAGACCTTTAAAAAAGAGCTGCCACTGGTAGACGGCCACGGTAATTTCGGCAGCATCGAGGGTGACGGCGCCGCTGCCATGCGTTATACCGAGGCAAGACTGCAGAAGGTGACGGAAGAGGCTTTTCTGGCGGACCTTGATAAGGACGTAGTGGACTTCGTGCCCAACTTCGATGAGACGGAAAAGGAACCCTCCGTGCTGCCGGTAAAGATACCCAATTTTCTCATCAACGGCTCCGAAGGCATTGCGGTAGGTATGACCACCTCTACGCCGCCCCACAACTTAGCAGAGGTGATCGACGCAGAATTGGCTTATCTGGCTGATCCGGAGATCACCACGGCGGAGCTGATGAAGATCATGCCCGGCCCGGATTTTCCCACCGGCGGCATCGTCACCAACCAGGACGAGCTGTTGTCCGTATATGAGACCGGCAGCGGCAAGATCCGCATCCGGGGCAAGATAGAGACGGAAAAAGGCAAAAACGGCCGCACCAATCTGGTGATCACCGAGATCCCCTATACCATGATCGGCGCCAATATTGCCAAGTTTCTGTCGGATGTGGCTTCCCTTGCCGAAAATAAGGTGACTCAGGATATCGTGGATATCACCAACCAGTCCGGCAAAGAAGGCATCCGCATCGTTATCGAGCTGCGAAAGGATGCGGACGTAGAGAATTTCAAGAATCTTCTCTATAAAAAGACCAGACTGGAAGATACCTTCGGTGTCAACATGCTGGCCATTGCAGACGGCCGGCCGGAGACCATGGGCCTTCGCCAGATTCTGAAGGCCAATATCGATTTCCAGTTTGAGACAAACCGCCGGAAATATACCACCCTTTTGGAAAAGGAAAAGAGTCGCCGGGAGATCCAGGAAGGTCTGATCAAGGCCTGCAACGTCATCGATCTGATCATCGAGATCCTGCGGGGCTCCAAGGACAGAGCCCAGGCGAAAGCCTGCATGGTAGAAGGCAAGACAGACGGGGTTTCCTTTAAGTCACCGGAATCTGCTGTCATGGCAGCCCAGCTGCAGTTTACCGAGGCACAGGCAGATGCCATTCTGGATATGCGCCTCTATAAATTGATCGGCTTAGAGCTGGAGGCGCTGATCAAAGAGCATGAGGAGACCGTGGCCAATATCTATCGCTACGAGGATATCTTAGAGGACCGGACTTCCATGACCCAGGTGATACGCAAGGAACTGCAGGGATTTAAGAAGGCCTACGGCACCGAAAGACGCACCCAGATCGTGCAGGCCAAAGAGGCAGTCTACGTGGAAAAGCCTGTAGAAGAGGCAGATGTTTATTTTGTTATGGACCGTTTCGGCTATGCCAAGACCCTGGATGCCAATACCTATCAGCGTAATAAGGAGACCGTAGAGGCAGAGTTTAAGTACGTGGTGTGCTGCAAAAATACCGGCAAGATCTGTATCTTTACCAATACCGGCCAGCTTCATACGGTCAAGATGGCGGATCTTCCCATGGCCAAGCTGCGGGATAAGGGCGTACCTCTTGATAATATAGGCAATTTTGATTCCTCCAAAGAGGAGATCGTACTGGTGACCAGTCAGTCGGCTCTTAATCTGTACAGGGTCATCTTTGTGACGAAGTATTCCATGTGCAAGCTGGTAGACGGCGGCGAATTTGATGTGGCGAAAAAGACGGTAGCGGCCACCAAGCTGACAGAGGGAGACGAGGTGGTCTGCGTCAGCGTCTATGACGGACAGCAAAATATCGTATTCCAGTCCAAAGAAGGCTACTTCCTGAAATTCCCGGTAGAACAGATCCCGGAGAAAAAGAAGATCGCCGTAGGCGTCCGGGGCATGAAGCTGATCAAGAACGATTTTGTAGAAAATGTGTATTTTACCAGGAACCTGGAGTCAAAGTCTGTTCAATTTAAAGAAAAAGAAGTAGAATTGAATAAATTAAAACTGGCTTCCCGGGACGGCAGAGGAAGCAGGCAATAGAATATTCCGGAGAAATGAGGATATATGAGAGTAATCGCAGGTACAGCCAGGCGTCTTCCTTTGGTGACGCCGGACGGCATTGATACGAGACCTACCCAGGACCGCATCAAAGAGACACTTTTTAATATGATTCAGATGGACGTGCCGGGCGCAGTCTTCCTTGATCTTTGCGCCGGCAGCGGCGGCATCGGCATCGAGGCCCTCAGCCGGGGTGCTAAGCACTGCTATTTCGCTGAAAACGGAAGAGATGCCTTAAAGTGCATTCAGGAGAATCTTCACAAGACTCACTTTGAGGAAAAGGCTACGGTAATGAAGCAGGATGTGCTTAATGCCATCCGTAACATTCATGAGAAGGAAGCAGATATCATTTATCTGGATCCGCCCTATGAATCCCCGGTACAGAAGGCTGCACTTTTAGCTTTGGAGAGCGCTCCTTATGTGACGGAAAATACCGTTATCATTGTGGAAGCACTGTTGGATACCGACTTTTCCTATATGGAGGATACCTCTTTAGAGATCGTCAGAGAAAAGAAGTATAAGAGTAACGAGCATATTTTCTTTAAGAAAAAGAACTAAGCCGCAGGAGAAGGGACACCTGCCAAGTTAGGAGTATAATGAAAGCTGCAATTTATCCCGGAAGCTTCGATCCGGTAACTTATGGGCATATTGATGTGATCAGACGGGCTGCGGAAATGTTTGACGAGCTTATCGTTTCTGTTTTGGACAATAAGGCTAAGACGCCGTTGTTTTCCGTAGATGAACGTGTTAAAATGTTACAAGATGTGACGAAGGATATACCCAATGTACGCGTGGATTCTTTTCAGGGCCTGCTGATCGATTATGCCAAAAAGATGAATGTGCATATTGCCATTCGGGGACTGCGGGCTATTACGGATTTTGAGTATGAGCTGCAGATTGCCCAGACCAACCGCAAGTTATCAGGGGGAAGTCTGGATACTATTTTCCTGACTACCAGTCTGGAGTATGCATATTTAAGCTCCTCCAGCGTCAAGGAGATCGCCAGCTTTCAGGGAGATATCCATCAATGTGTGCCGCCTCTGATCGAGGAGCGGGTACATGAGAAATTCAAGACTATAAAATAGACAGATGCAGGATCGCACCGGAGATACAGGCTGCCTTTACGTGTGCAGAACAGATACGGTGAATTGACAGCATAGGAACGGGAGAAGCCAATGAGCAGCAGAATTGAGCAGCAGATTGATCAGATAGAGGATTACATTGACAGCTGTCATAATCAGCCTTTTTCTAATTCTAAGATTGTAGTAGACCGGGAGGAAATGGACGGATATCTGCAGCAGCTTCGGGCCAAGCTGCCGGAGGAGATCCAGCATTATCAGCGGATCATCAACAATAAGGAAGCCATTTTAAACGATGCCAAGAGCAAGGCGGAGGAGCTGATCCGGGAGGCTACCGTACATACCAATGAGCTGATCAATGAGCATGAGATCATGCAGCAGGCCTACGCACAGGCCAATGAAGTGGTGAAGTTAGCATCCAAGCAGGCCCAGGATATTCTGGATAAGGCCATCAATGAGGCCAATGCATATCGTGCTTCCGCTGTGCAATATATGGATGAGATGCTAGCCCAGTTAGAGGAAGTGACCACGCGTACCATGGAGAGCACCAACGCCATCTACGCCAATTTTAATAACAACCTGGACGGCTATGCCAAGACCCTGCGTCAGAACAGAGCAGATCTTCATCCTCAGGAGGAGCTGCTGTATGATCAGACAGCAGATGCTGCGCCGGAGGAAGGCTATTATCCCGAGGCTGCGGGACAAGGGACCGGCTATCTGCCGGATGTAGATGCAGCCGGCGAGGATATAATGGGGACAAACGGACAGTAACAGGGAGAATGAGAGGGAAGGTCGATTTTACATGGAGCATGTGAAATCGACTTTCTTTGTGTGATCGTTTCCCTGTTGAGATTCAGAAAGGAACATATGAAGAAAAAAGGTGAATTCGGATACATAAAGAACAGAAGAAAGCTTTCCATCGCAGTTTCCATATTGATGCTAGCCATGGTACTGGTGATCTATTTCGTGGCCAGATGGTATTTTGGCACCAATAAAAATCTCTTTACGATCCTGGCGGCTTTAGGGTGTCTGCCGTTGGGCAAATGTGTGGTAAATATGATCATGTTCCATAAGGCAAAGCCTTGCTCGGAGCAGGTCCGCAGCAGGATCAACCAGCATATCGGCGATCTGCCCGGGGCGTGGGATCTGTATATGACCAGCTACAGTAAGAACTTTCAGTTGAGCCATATCACCAAGGCCGGAAAGAATGTATGTGCCTTTACGGAGACGGCCGCATGTGATGGCCGGGCCGGGGAAGAGCATATCAAAAAGATGATGGAAAATAACGGCTTTCACGATTATACCGTCAAGATCTTCTTTAGCCTGGACAAGTACTTAGAGCGTCTGGACCAGCTGAACGCCCTGGCAGAGGGAAAAACAGGCAGCAGCGAAGCACTTTTTAATCTGTTTCGCTCTATTTCTCTTTAGGATGATAAACCGTTGTGAACTGTGAAAATGCAAATTAAAGATCAGCTTAGCGGGAAATAGGAACGCTTGTCTTTTATTCGCTGTAAACATGGGAAGAAACAGAGATTCCTACGGCAAACTGTGCCCGGGAAATGGGGATCATTATGGAAAAATGGATCATAGGAGATAACGAACAGAGTCAGCGCCTGGATAAGTATCTTCGGCGACGATTGCCTGTCGCCGGGTCTTCTTTTTTATATAAAATGCTGCGCAAGAAAAATATTACCCTGAACGGAGCAAAGGCAGACGGCAGAGAGATATTGCGTGCGGGAGATGAGGTCAGCGTCTTTTTTGCCAAAGAGACCTTGGATAAATTTATGGGCCTTGGAGATCCGGCCAAAGAGGAAAAGACAGAGGCTTACCTGCAGGCCTATGAAAAGATCACAGACAAAGCAATGCATGGAAAGCTGCCCATTCTCTATGAGGATGAACACATTTTGCTGGTAGTTAAGCCTGCCGGCGTTCTTTCCCAGAAAGCCAAGCCGCAGGATCTGTCCATGAATGAGTGGCTTTTGGGTTATCTGCTAAAGAAAAAGGAGATCACGCCGGCATCCCTGTCCTTGTTTAAGCCCGCTGTATGCAACCGCCTGGATCATCAAACAGGCGGCATTTTGCTGTGTGCCAAAACGCTGCCGGCCAGTCAGATGTTTGCGGCTCTTTTAAAAGACAGGAGCTTACATAAATACTACCATATGGTAGTACGGGGGCAGATCCGGGACGCCGGGGTGATCAAAGGATATCTGCAAAAGGATGAGGCGGTCAATAAGGTTTCCTTTAAGGCTCTTGAGGCTGATGACCGGAATAAAGGAAAAGGCGTTTATACCGAGACCCATTATAAGCCATTGCGGACGGAAAAAGACTTTACCCTGCTGGAGGCACTGCTGGTCACGGGAAAGACCCATCAGCTCCGGGCTCATTTGGCTTCTCAGGGCCATCCCATCGCCGGGGATCCGAAATACGGAGACGGGGCTTTCAATGTGCAGTGCCGGAAAAAATACGGCATACAGGGACAGCTTTTGTTTGCCTGTCGGATATGTTTTCCGGCGCAGATGCCGGCGCCCTTTGGTTATCTGCAGGGAAGAGAATTTACAGCGCCGGATCCGATGATCTTTTCGAAGATCATGGATAATGGAATATAGAAGATTACCGATCGGGCGCAGGTGCTGAACGGTTGTAAAGTGAGGATTATATGGCAACATGGAATTCCAGGGGACTTCGTGGCTCTACGCTGGAGGAGATGATCAACCGGACCAACGAAAAATACAGAGAGAAGAATCTGGCCCTGATCCAGAAGATCCCTACCCCCATCACTCCTATGAAGATCGATCAGGAGCATCGGCATATCACCCTGGCCTATTTTGAACAGAAAAGTACGGTGGATTATATCGGTGTGATCCAGGGGATCCCGGTATGTTTCGATGCCAAGGAATCTGCGCAGATGACATTTGCATTGCAAAATATCCATCCCCATCAGGTGGAATTCATGCAGGCGTTTGAAAAGCAGGAGGGCATTGCTTTCTTTCTGATCTATTATACGGCGGAGAATATCTATTATTATCTTCCTTTTCGCAATTTCCTTCCCTTCTGGGAGAGAGCACAAAGCGGCGGCAGGAAGAGCTTTCGGTTTGATGAGTTGGATAAAACATATATTTTGCCCCAGAAGCAGGGGGTACTGGTGCCGTATCTGGAGATGATCAATAAGGATCTGTCGGAGCGGGAGTAAACGGTGCATTTACAGTTCGTTGAACAAAGAACCCTTGCTGAAGGTTGACAAATCCTTCACATTACATGTATACTGCATACAGTGTTTTACCGTAGTAGCAAATTAGAACTTTAAAGCACTAAAGTGATGCGCGATGAAATCCAGCACCTCACACGCGTATCCTGAAAGTGTTATGGGAGGAGAGTACGGACGACCTGCACGATAGCAGATCTTTCACGCCGTTCTCATAGCTGTTTGTACCGCAGGCGTCGCAAACAGCCGCATCTTCGAGCAAATTCCAGATTTGCGCGAAGATTCCTCTCACATAGGGCGTCTGCGGAATGGGGATAAGATGAGCACATTTTCTACACCTGGACAGGAACTTTTACATACCCCGGAGGGATTGCGGGATATTTATGGCAGGGAATATGCCAGAAAGCTGACGGTGATCGCCGCGGTGCAGCAGCAGTTCCATCTGTTTGGTTACAGTGATATTCAGACGCCTACCTTTGAATTCTTCGATGTTTTTTCCAGAGAGATCGGTACGACGCCTTCTAAGGAACTGTACAAATTTTTCGACAAAGAGGGCAATACTCTGGTGCTCAGACCGGACTTTACGCCTTCTGTTGCCCGTTGTGCGGCCAAGTATTATATGGATGAGACAGCGCCCCTGCGGTTTTGCTATCAGGGAAGTGCCTTTTCCAATGTCAGCAGTCTGCAGGGCAAGCTGCGGGAGACCACCCAGATGGGTGCGGAGCTGATCGGGGACGGCAGTGCCTATGCAGACGGCGAGATGATCGCCCTACTGATCGAAGCACTTCTTCATACAGGCTTAAAGGATTTTCAGATCAGTATCGGCAATGCGGAGTATTTTAAGGGGATCTGCAGTGCTGCCAACATGGATCCTGTGACAGAGAAAGCCATCAGAGAGCATATTTCCGGCAAAAATTATTTTGCGGCGGAGCGTGTACTTATCGAAAACGGCATCGACAAAAAGTGGCGGGAGGATCTGCTGCAGATCACGGAATTTATCGGCTCTAAGGAAGCACTGGAGAATGCGGCCCAGGCAGCATCCAACAGTCAGTCCCAGGCGGCAGTGAACCGGCTGACCCAGATCCTGCAGGTTTTGCAGGCCTATGGGCTTGATAAGTATGTAAGCTTTGATCTTTCCATGCTGAATCGTTACAACTATTATACCGGTGTGATCTTCAAGGGTTATACCTACGGGGTAGGAGACGCCATCGCTTCCGGCGGCCGTTATGATACGCTGCTGACCCATTTTGGCAAGAAGGCAGACGCCATCGGTGTCATGCTGCAGGTGGATTCTCTGATGGAAGCCTTGCGCAGACAAAATGCTCAGGTAGAGATCCCGGGCGAGCCCCAGGTGATCACCTTTACCACGGAGGATTACGGGCAGAAGCTGCAGCAGGCACAGAAGCTTCGGGCTGAGGGCATTGATGTAGTTATGCGGCAGGCATGATTGACAGCCTCCTATAATCGTATATGATGATACCAGAAGCTAATGGTCCAAGACGTTCAAGCGGACTTCCTTCCATTCGGTATCAGTCGGAAAGGATACAGAGATAAGCTATGCAATATTTAACATTTGCACTTACCAAGGGAAGACTGGCAGATAAGACCATGGATCTGCTGGAGAAGGCAGGATTTTCCTGCGAGGAGTTAAAAGACAAGGGTACCAGAAAGCTGATCTTCACCAATGAAGAGCAAAAGCTGCGCTTTTTCCTGGCCAAGGGGCCGGATGTACCCACCTATGTAGAGTATGGCGCTGCGGACATCGGTGTGGTAGGCTCCGATGTGATCATGGAAGAGAAAAGACGGGTCTACGAGGTATTGGATCTGGGCTTCGGCAAGTGTCGCATGTGCGTATGCGGGCCCAAGGAAGCCGGGGAGCTGCTGCAGCATCACGAGATGATCCGGGTGGCATCCAAGTATCCGAATATCGCCAGAGAGTATTTCTATAATCAGAAAAATCAGACGGTGGACATCATCAAGCTTAACGGCTCCGTAGAGCTTGGCCCCATTGTAAAGCTTTCCGACGTTATCGTGGATATCGTGGAGACCGGCTCCACCCTTCGGGAAAACGGGCTGACGGTTTTAGAAGAAGTATGCCCCCTTTCCGCCCGCATGATCGTCAACCAGGTCAGCATGCAGATGGAGACAGAGCGGATCAAGGATCTGATCGGGAGACTTAGGAGCGCCATCGGTGAGATTGATGCGTAAACGCATCAGACCCTTTGCAAAATTCTCTTCGTGTTGCCGCAGCAGACTGCGGCAAGAAAGGAAACAATGCGTATTTTAAATTTAACCAAGGATGAACAGGATAAGGTTTTGGCTTCCCTTCTTAAGAGAAGCCCTGCCAATTATACAGAGCAGGAAGGCACCGTCCGGGAGATCATAGACAATGTGCGCCGGGACGGAGATGAGGCTATTTTTGCCTATGAAGAGAAATTCGATCACTGTCAGCTGAATGCGGAGAATATCCGGGTGACCGAGGCGGAGATCAAGGCTGCCTATCAGGAACTGGATGATAACTTTATTGAAGTCATGAAGAGAGCAGCGGCCAATATCCGCTCTTTCCATGAAAAGCAGAAGACCAACAGCTGGATCACCACTACGGCAGAGGGCACTATCCTGGGCCAGAAGGTGACTCCCATTGCCGTTTCCGGCTGCTATGTGCCCGGCGGCAGAGCGGTTTACCCTTCCAGTGTGTTGATGAATGTGATCCCTGCCAAGGTGGCCGGCGTAGAGAAGATCATTGTATGCACACCGCCCAATGCCCAGGGAAAGGTGCCGGCCGGCACCATCGTGGCTGCTGATATCGCAGGTGTGGATGAAATTTACAAGGTAGGCGGCGCACAGGCCATTGCCGCTATGGCGTTTGGTACCGCTTCCATACCCAGAGTAGATAAGATCACAGGTCCCGGCAATATTTTTGTTGCTCTTGCCAAGAAGGCCTGCTTTGGCTATACCGGCATTGATTCCGTAGCCGGCCCCAGCGAGATCCTGATCATCGCCGATGAGACGGCCAATGCCAGATTCGTGGCGGCGGATCTGCTCTCCCAGGCAGAGCATGATCCTCTGGCCAGCGCTATTTTACTGACCACCAGCAGAGAACTGGCAGAAAAGGTTTCCGCAGAGGTGGACGGCTTCTTAAAGGAGCTTTCCAGAGCAGAGATCATCCGGCAGTCTCTGGATAATTACGGTTACATTTTTGTGGGAGAGACTATGGATGAGCTGGTAGAGGCTGCCAATGCCATTGCCTCAGAGCACATGGAGATCGTCACGGCCAATCCCTTTGAGGTAATGACCAAGGTCAAGAATGCCGGCGCCATTTTCTTAGGCCAGTATTCCAGCGAACCTCTGGGGGATTACTATGCAGGCCCTAACCACATCCTGCCTACCAACGGAACCGCAAGATTTTTCTCTCCTTTAAGCGTGGATGATTTTGTAAAGAAGAGCAGCATCATTTCCTATTCCCGGGAGGCTTTAGAGCGGGTGCATGAGGATATCGAAGTCTTTGCACAGAACGAGGGACTGACGGCTCATGCCAACTCCGTGCATGTGCGCTTTGAATAGAGGGCATAGCTGCTCAGAAATGAGGCTAGTTTGAAAGTTCTGCCCGATGGCAGAACTTTCAAACCGCAATATGTGCCGTCGTCGGCACATATTGCCCTGATGGCAGACGAGAATCTGAAATTCTCGTCGCCTCTTCGCAGCGTAAGCTGCTCAGAAATGAGGTATACATGAATCGAAAAGCAAAATGTGAGAGGATCACAGGAGAGACCCAGATAAAGATGGAGCTTTGTCTGGATGGCACCGGACAGAGTAAAGTACATACCGGCATCGGCTTTTTTGACCACATGATGCATGCGTTTGCTCGCCACGGACTTTTTGATCTTACGCTGGATGTACAGGGTGATCTGGAAGTAGACGGCCATCACAGCGTGGAGGATACCGGTATCGTCTTAGGGGACGCCATAAGACAGGCAGTAGGAGATAAAAAAGGGATCCGGCGGTATGGCTATTTTGTGCTTCCCATGGATGAAGCACTGGTGATCTGTGCTGTGGATCTGTGCGGCAGACCCTACTTCGTCCTTAGCGGCGAGGAGCGCATCAAGGCGCCTATGGTGGGAGACTTTGATACAGAGCTGGTGAAGGAATTCTTTTATTCGGTTTCCTACGCGGCGGGCATGAACCTGCATTTCCAGATCCTGGAAGGAGAGAACAGCCACCACATTATAGAAGCCATGTTCAAGGCATTTTCCAAGGCACTGGATATGGCCACCGGCTACGATGAGCGGATCACAGAGGTGCTCAGCACGAAAGGATGTTTATGACAGAACAGTACAAGCAGTTTATTCCCTGCATCTATTTAAAAAACGAAAAAGCAGTCCGCAGCCTTACAGATCCGGAGATCACCAATACGGATCCGGTGGCTTTGGCAAAGCGCTACAGCGAAAACTTCGCCGACGGTCTTATCATCTTTGACCAGTCAGAGGGAGATGAGGCCCACGAAGCGGCTCTTGATATCATCAAGGAGATCTGTGCAAGTGTATCCATTCCCGTCATCGGTGCCGGCAACATCCGTCGTATGGAGGATGTGAAAAAGCTGCTGTATGCCGGCTGCAGAATGGCTGCGCTCAATTTTTCCAGACAGGATAATATCGATATTACCAAGGAAGTGGCGGATAAATTCGGCAAGGACCGGATCGCGGCCTGCTACAGAGCTACGGATGCGGTGACAGAGCATGAGGCACTGATCAGGGAATATGTGACGAAGATGATCCTGGTGGATGAGACCGGCGTAAAGGACGCCCTTTCTTTAAAGAATATTCCCACCATCATCTCCTTGCCGGAGGTTTCCTTAGATAAGATCCTGGACTTTTTCACTTATGACAACGTGGCAGCTCTTACAGGCAATGCCATCAATGACAATTATACCGAGCTTCGGAGTTTAAAGCTTTTGTGCAGGGAAAATAAGATTCCGGTATTTTTGCACGAGGCTAAGTTTGCCTGGTCGGATTTCAAGCTTAACAGCGACGGACAGCTTCCGGTGGTGGTACAGGAAGTGGGCACCGACGAGGTGCTGATGGTGGCTTACATGAACGAGGAAGCCTACAACATGACCGTTGCCACCGGCAAAATGACCTATTATTCCAGAAGCAGACAGGAGCTTTGGATCAAGGGCGAGACCAGCGGTCATTACCAGTTCGTCCGCTCTCTGACCGCCGACTGTGATATGGATACGCTGCTGGCCAAGGTAGAACAGGTGGGAGCAGCCTGCCATACAGGCAGCCATTCCTGCTTCTTCCAGACAGATGCAGTTTTTGGCAATGAAGAAAATAATCCCCAGAAGGTTTTAGAGCAGGTTTATGCTACTATCATCGACAGGCGGGAACATCCCAAGGAAGGCTCCTATACCAACTATCTCTTTGACAAGGGCATCGACAAAATGCTGAAAAAGCTGGGAGAGGAATCCACGGAGATCGTGATCGCAGCTAAGAATCCCAATCCCAATGAAGTGATGTATGAGATGGCAGACTATCTCTACCACATGATGGTGGTAATGGCGGAAAAAAATGTGACTTGGCAGCAGATCGCAGATGAACTGGCCAGAAGAGAGCGCCCTAAGGAGTGATCACCGGAAAGGCATCCATGAAGATCATAATCTCACGTTACGAAAAACAAACCATAGGTTTTGTCCTTGAAAAGGACGTGTTGACAGAAGTCTTTCCGGCAGAAGTAGGCCGGAAAGATTTTTCTGTTGGGGATATTGTGGTAGGACGGGTACAAAATACGGCCCCCGGCGTCGGGGCGGCTTTTGTGCAGCTAAGCGCCGATTCCAAGGTGCCCAATGCCTGCCTTCCCTTTGCCGAATGCCCGGAGCCGGTAAAGAACGGCAGAGAACTGGCGGTGCAGATCACGGCACTGCCTGCCGGATCAAAGCCGGCCAAGGTAAGTGCTAAATTAACATTAGAAGGCCATTACCTGGTAATGATCCTGGGAGGCAGAGGTATACATGTCTCGAAAAAGTTAACCCAGGGAGAAAAGCAGGCCCTGTTGGAAGCCTTATCCGGCGTCACCTGTCCCTATGGCATTATCGTGCGCACAGAGGCGGCAAAACTGCTTAAAGAGGAGGCGGGTGCAGAGTCGTTGCAGCCGCTGTTAGAGGAACTAAGGCAACTGCAGGATAAGCTGCAGACCATTGACCGGACGGCCGCTTCCCGCACGCCCTGGAGCATCCTGTACAGAGCAGAGCCGGCGTTGATCCGGCACATTCGAAGATTGTCTTTATTCGGGGAGACGGAAATTCTTGTGGATAATAACCTGGAAGAAGACCGGGAAGTGATACAGGGACTGCTGCAGGAATATCTGCCGGGTCAGCCTGTGGGGTGTCAGGAAAAAGGGCAGATCCCGCTTATGATCCTTCATAAGCTCTCCTCTCAGCTGCAAGAGGCGTTGCAGAAAAAAGTATGGCTTCCTTCCGGCGGCTATCTCATCATCGAGCCTACCGAGGCTCTCACCGCCATCGATGTAAACAGCGGCAAAAACGAGGCTTTTTCCAAGAGTAAACCGGGCCTTATAAATAAGCAGCAACAGGAGGACAGAGAGAAGACCATTCTCGCACAGAACCTGGAGGCGGCAAGAGAAGCCATGCGGCAGATCCGTCTTCGAAATCTGGGCGGCATGATTCTGATCGACTTTGTGAACATGAAGCCGGCGGGAGAAGAGGCGCTGCTGGCAGCGCTGCGCGAGCTGGCCAAGAAAGATTCGGTCCATACCAGAGTAGTGGATATAACAGCGCTGGGCCTGGCGGAGATCACCAGAAAAAAAGAAGAAGTGCCTATCCGGCAGTGGGTGTCGGAAGGAAGATGATCGCTGCAGGATCTTAGTCTGCACAGATGTATTTTGTTCGACGTTTGACAAACAAAAGACAGTATTTACGGGAGATACAGACGTATTTTTGTTAAAAGAACATAGTTTCTGTGCATATTTTTCGCAGATGTAGAAAATAAAAAAGCCGGGGTAAAATCATTGCATTTTATCCCGGCTTTTTCCATAATGAAAACAAGATAGCGGCCTGCGATCAGTCTTTCCGGACAGGGCCGCAGGACGTTTCTTACTTCAATTCTGAAATCACATCCTGCAATCACATCTTTCATCGATTCTATTTTCATTTCTGATCGCACTTCGGTTTTATTTCCAGAATGACAGACCAGGCAGGCCTGCTATTACTTTTGATCCGGAATCTGTATATACTGCCGGGAGGATTCCGAACTGTTTTATTGTACAGTGATCGTATATCTGACCGACGGAGCTGTGCTGTAAGTCCTTTTCGGCAGTATGTCTTTTGGGTTCTTTTATTCATATCTCTTTTATCCTTATTTCTTTTATTTTCATCTCTTTTATTCTTATTTCTTCTATATCTCATCTCTTTAATTTTCTGTTCTGTTATTTCATTTCTACTATCAATTCTGAGGAGGATTCCAATGAAAAAGCACTACCGATCGCTCTTAATCTTTCTGATGGCTTCGTTTCTGGCCCTGTCCCAGGTGATGTCGGCCGGCACGGTCCTAGCTTCCACGTCCGCATCTGAAAACAGTATTATACCGGCGCAGGCGCAGGAGGGGGACGCCGGAGGAAATAATGACAACGCAAAGGAAAATGCCGGTGGAAGTACCGGCACAAATACCGCTGCGGTGGAGAATGCCGTTATAGCTGTGAGTACCTCCGACAGCAATTCCTCCGGCGACAGCATGACAGATAACAGCGGGACGGATGACGCTGCAGCAGGCAACAATGCGGCTGCAGATAATACTTCGTCTGACTCCGCTTCGGAAGACAAAAAAGGAGAATCCTCTGCCGCAGACAATAGCCTGCCCGGGAAAGGCACAGAAACAGAAGAGGAAGATTCCCTGAAAGAGTCGGAAAATGACAGCAAGGAAAATGTCAGCAAGGAAAATAACACCGAGGAAGATGACACCAAGGAAAATAGCACCAAGGAAACAGACACAAAGGAAAATAACACCAAGGAAAATGAAACCAAAGATAAAGAAACCAAAGAAAAAGAGATCGTCTTTTCCGGCATAGACAGGGTGGTAGGTGTGATCCCGGGAGAGACACTCTCTCTTTTGGAGGGTGTCAGCGCCATGCGGGGCGAGGAAGTTCTGACAGTGCGGGTCATCAACATCACTGCTACCGGAGACAGCGATTTTACCTATACAGACCAGATGAAGGAATTGGCGGATACCAGAGAAGGGGCCAGTTACCGGATCACCTACGGAGCCTATGACGCAGAGGATACGCTTTTGCAAACAGCGTATAAGATAATAGAGATGCAGGAAGGCAGACAGGAACAAACTGTTAAGTATGCGGATGAAGACTATCTTTTCAGCTTTTCCGGCACCAGCAAGACCAGCATCTTAAAGAACACCGCTTATGATTGTCTCCATGCAGTCTCCCTGAATGTAGAAAAAAAGGAAAAGGATAAAGAGATCACAGAGGAAGAAATCGCCAATTTCGAGATCGAGGTGACGGATATCCGGTCTTCCTGGCCGGATTTTGTCTATCAGGCGGGTGATACCGGTTTTGTTTCCTGTGATAAATATGGGATCACCTACGAGATCACCTATGGCGTGCGAAATGTGTCCACCGATACCATGGTGGAAAATTTAAGTGCAAAAAAAATAGTGGTAGTGGGAAAGCCTACAGGCACACTGCCGCTTTTAGATAATGACGATGAATATATCAAGTCCTTTGTCGTTAAATCCATAGAGGACGGAACCGGTCCCTTTGACCAAAATGATGCGCCCGGCAATGACAGCAGTGACCATAACCGGATCGTCCGCTCCTATGACAGCATTACCTATACCCTGGCGGTGACCAGCGAGGGATATACACCGGATGCCTATTATAAAAAGGGCTATATCCATTTCCGGTTTGTGCTGCCTGCAGGCAAAGAACAGGTGCAGTTTGATACCGGCAGCATGGGGTGGATGACCGCCGGAACAGGCACGGACTATGATTATAAACTGACCCAGGAAGAGAGAGACGGGCAAACGGTGCAGGTCCTTTATGCCTCTAAATATCTGGATCCGGAGGAGGCAGGCATCAGCAACGCCCTTCCTGTTATAGAACAGACGGTCAACGTCACCCTTCTAGTATCGGGTATGAAAAATGCTGAGGTGATCGCCCCGGAGTTTTATGCCTGGATGGATCACAATATCACAGAAGGAATCTGCCCGGAACACGAAAAAGAGGAAGTGGCTCATGTAAAGCCGGAGAGCATCAAAGTCAGTGCCGCGCCCAGTTATAATATCAAGATTGAAACCGGCTCCGAGCCGGCCGCTTCCGTTTTTGATTTTGACAAAGGAACGGAGGATGCGCCCAACAAAGGAAAGGGGAAAAAGACCGGAGCGCTGTTTCAATACGGTATCAGTCTGGAGCTGTTGAACACAGGGGATGAGAACAAGGGATTACGGGGCATCGAAATGCCCCAGGGAGATATTACCTTTGATATAGAATTAGGGAGTTCTTATCGCTATGGCAATGAGGGAGTGGTGACAAGTTTAGAACAGGATGAGCGGTACAGACCTCTTTTATGGGCGGCAGGCAGCAATACTAATACTACCTCCGGTGCTGTGGGAAGAGATGTCATCGAGAATGGCTATTTTATAGAAAATATAATTACAGCCTCTCCCCATAATGCCACCTGCCATTCCTTCAATGCCTGCAAGGGCGGCGGCTGGAAGGTGGTACAAGAGGGAAATACACTGCATGTGACAGTTTCCGGTTATGAGATCGATCCCTGGGATTTTCCTTATCAGAGAAGTTACGGTGCCAGATCGGAATCCAAATACTACAGTAAGGAGTTTTACCAAAAAGGACCTCAGTATATCAATGTGGGTATTTTCTCGGTAGGACAGTTTTATATCATGGTCCCCTTTGGCGAAAACCAGGATTATCTGGCCGAAAAGTATGAGGCGGGCTCTGTGTATCTGCATATGCAGACCACTGCTCTGAAGGCAGAAAGTGTCTCCGGTCAAATAGTGCGGGAGCAGGCGAAGAAGGATGATGATCATATTTCAGAGAGCTATGGCCTTCGCAGAAAAGGAGATTATGACAATTTTATTTCCTATACCGCTGCCCTGGATCCTTCAAAATACAGCAGCCTGCATCCCTATGTGGACGTAGACGGTTCCAATGCCAAGTGCGGAAATGGCAGAGATGCGGTAGCGCTGGGGCAGCGCTTTACCATCAGCTTTGGATGCCTGGTGAAGAATCGGGATGGCTCTGCGCTTTACGGTGCGGACAGTCTGATGAAGTTCGACGATAAGGGCATGACGCCTATCATTGATCCCAGTGTTTTGTCTAACTATGCGGAAAACGGTGCCGACCATCATTCGGAATACGTGCGGGGCGTGACACATACCACGCTGTATGCGGCCAAAAAAGACGGAACAGGCTGGAACTCCGATGCGGAAATGGCGGCAGCAGGCATAGAAGACATGCGCTATTATGGGTCGTTGCAGGAATTGCAGCAAAGCGGTGCCGTTTGCACCGGCATCCTGCAGCAGGTCAGGTCCGATGATCCCCTGCCGGGCGGACGCCTTTGCATAACCGGTGTACTCTTTGAGGCCACCAGGAATATTTCCATGGCAGGAAAGGTATGCCAGACCGTGGAGCGCTCCAACGTATATATGGGAACAGAACAGGAATACAAAGGTAAGATCCCGTCCATACTGGACTGGCAAAACAACGGTGCCGTTATGCCTGCGGCCACACTCTCTAACTGGACGCCTACGGATTATGTAAAAGCCACATGGGAGAACGGCCGCTATGTGGGCGGGGACAATACGGTTTCCGACAATGGAGACAGTCTTTATCTGATGACCTATAAGGCCAAAATAGCGAAGAGTATTTCTCAGATCTCCACCGGACAGAATAAGAGTGTCTATGACCTGGATAACGGGCAGACGGTGGTAGATCTGTGCCTGCAGCCCTCCATGGATACCCAGCTTGGCGCCGGGGAGCTTCCCGCTACCACCATGACCGTTACCGATGTGATCCCGAAGGGGCTTATCTACAACGAGGATGCTGTCTACGGCGGCACCTATAAACAAGCTTCCAAGGAAGGCAGTCATGGCAGCGTAGAGGGCGGTGAGAAGATCACGCCTTCCAAAAGTCTGAATGAAAACGGAGAGACCGTCCTTACGTTCACTGTCAAAAATGTGCCTATATCTGCAGATCTGCCGGCTATCCGCTACAGCCTGACCATTGACAGAACCCAGGCGGAAAACGCCGGATATTATTCCTCTGCCGCTTCCATCAAGACCACGGAGGATCAAAGAGAGGCGGATATTACCAATAAAAATATGTCCGCCGCCGGCTTCCGGGTGGTAAAGCTCTCCGGTCTGTCCATTCGTAAGGAGGCAGATTCGTATTATAACAATTTAGGAGAGGATATAGGCTTTACCCTGCAATGGCAGAATTTTACCAAAAATGATGTGCAGGACCTGGTGATGACGGATACCATGCCTTTTTCCGGAGACAGTGCTGGCAGCAGTTTTAACGGCAACTTTACCATAAGGGAGCTTAAGCTCAGCACGGCAGATGCGGGAAAGCTTTCGGATTATCAGCTTTACTATACAGAGAAGGCAGATAAAAAAGGATCGCAATCCTGCGATCTATCTGCTTCGGAGATAAAGAAGAACTGGAAGAGTGCCCGGATCCTGGAGGATGGCACGGTAAAGGATATGGAGGGGACGGCGCCGGTACTCTGGTGTATTCTGGGCGGACTGCCTTCCGGCGGTACATTGAAAGCCCATATCCTTCTGAAGGCAGAGGGGGCAAAGGCCGGGGATGTCTATGTCAATACCATCTCAGTGATGAACAGTGCCAATACGGCAAGAGCCGTCTATATTAACCGAAATCTCTCCGGCCGCGCCTGGCTGGATATGAACAAGGACGGCCAAAGACAGAGTACGGAGAAATTGCTGCAGGGTGTAAAAGTGACCCTTTACCCGAAGGATGATCATACGACACCTGTTAAGTCCCTTGGCAATGTGATCTGTACCACCAGGACAAACCGCAACGGCTATTACAGCTTCACCAATCTGCCGGCGGGAGAATTTGATATCGTCTTTTCCGGAACAGAGGATGTTTCCATTACCCAGTATCGGGGAACGGTCTATAAGGCAGAAAACGTGTCGGAAAATGTAAACAGTGATGCCGTGGAAATATGCAAAGACGGCATTTTGCAGGAAGCGCTGATCAAAGGTATAAATATGCCGGAGAATGGAGAAAGCGGCAGTGTATATATTTCCCTGCGGGATTTAGATGCAGGCTTTTATAAAGCCATTGAGGCACAGAAGGAGGTCCTTGATTTGGACGGGAACAGCATAAATGAGAAGATCATCGGAAAGGGGACAGTCTTTACCTATCAGCTGCGCTATAAAGCCAGTGCAGCGCGAAAGACCACCCTTTTCGACCAACTGCCGGACGGCCTGGAGTATGTTTCTTCCAAGGACAATGTCCTTGTCATTGCCGATGAAGAAACCAAAGCAAAATATGAAGATAAATATGTGGCCAGAGGATATGCTCCCATTCCGACAGGCTATCATCTGAATACGCCGATCATCGTAGCACTTGATCAAAGCAAAAAGGAAGAGTGGAAAAACGTCTCCTTTAAAGTACGGGTCAAAGATGATATCGCTGTGAGTCGTATCGTCAACAGTGCGCTGGTCTGTGTCTCCGGGGTGGGAGAGGAAGTGACAAACCTGGTGCGCAATCCTCTTTTAAAGGATCCGACGAAACAGGTGACCATCACCGACGGTACTCAGATCGACCATCAGGTGGTACAGGCCGGGCAGACGCTGGTCTATCGCATCAGCGTGGAAAATCCTACGGTGAATACCAAAAAGTATGTGGTAACGGATCAGGTGCCGGCGCAGACGGAATTTATCAAGGCACAGGATGGAGGCACTTATAAAGACGGCGTGGTCCGCTGGGAAGGTACATTGGCAGGCAAAGAGCAAAAGATCCTCAGCTTCCAGGTTAAGGTACGGGAAGAGACGGAGGATACCCTGATCCGCAACCAGGCCAATGCCGTCATCGATCTGGCGGATGAGCCTACTAATACCACCGATAATTATATTTTCCGGGAGGTACGAAAGGAAGTGCTGGATGAGGAGGGAAATTCTCTGGATGGAAAGATCTTAAAGAGCGGCGATACCTTCCTGTATAAGATCTCTTTTTATAATCCTGCACCTTTGGAGAAGACAGTGCAGATCACGGATACCCTTCCGGCACATCTATCTTTTGAGGAGGCTTCCTCCGGGGGAACCTGTCAGGATGGCACCGTGCAATATACCGTTAAAGCCCCGGGCAGTGCCTGGAGCTATGTGACCATGAAGGTGAAGATAAAGCAGGAGGCAAAGGGAGAGAAGCTGATCAATGCCGCACAGGTAACCATAGACCAGGCCGGACTTACCACCAACGAAGTGACCGTCTATGTCATGCCGGATCCCATCAAGGAAGTGAAAAACAGTGAAGGCAAGGATATAAACGGCGGTACCCTATACTGGGATCATACAGCGCAGTTTTGTATCTCCTATGAAAATCCTTCGGATACGCCCCGCACTATTCTTATCCGGGATACTGTAACGGAATTGGAAAAATTTGCCCGTATTACGGAGATCGGACAAGGCGGTACCAAAAAGGATGGCGTTATCACCTGGACCATGAAAGACGTAGCGCCCCATGCTAAGGGCATCGTCACCTTTACCATTGCGGCCAAGGACACGCCGGCCCGGAGGCAGCTGGAAAACATCGCTACCGTGACGGTAGAGGAAACTTCCGTTGAAACCAATAAAGTACTGTTGATCATTCCCGAGAATACCAGCTTTGGCTTTGTGCCGGAGCAGGAGAGCGGAACCGGAGAAAATGTGCAGAAGACAAAGGAGACAGCACAGGAGATAGAACAGACTGCTCCGGAAAGTCAGCCTATTCAATCCGCTGACCACAATGGCGGCATTCAGACAGGTGATGAGTCGGATCTGCTTAAGAATATAGCAATATTACTGGGGGCCATTGCCCTTTCCTGTGGGGCTGCGGTGGTATTGCTTTCCGGGAGAAAAATGAAATAAAATAGATCAGTGAGTCCGGTTTTGGTGCAGTCACCGGGTGCTGAACAGCCTCCGCCCAGTCGGCGGCTCTTGCGGTCGGTATCCGAATCTGGGGACATCGCCCGGCGCCGCACTTTAGACTAGTGTAACTCAGTCAGATGTCGGTCTCTGAAAATAAAAAGAACCTTCTTGACAAGTCCCGAATGAGATGGTATGGTAATCAAGTATGTGCCGCATGATGAGGTAGTTGCAGCAGCGCAACAGCGTATGTTGCATGAACGGCAGGAGCTGCCCGGTACTTACAGTTCCCCGTGAAAGTACGAAGGAAGGATTCGTCACCACAATCAGCGAGTATTGATAAGAAGGAGGTACCTTATATGTACGCGATTATTGCAACAGGCGGAAAGCAGTACAAAGTTTCCGAGGGCGACGTCATCGATGTAGAAAAGCTGGCTGTAGAGGCTGGAGAGAACGTGACTTTTGATCAGGTTCTTGCTATCGGCGGAGATTCTATGAAAGTAGCCGGCGACGTTGCAGGTGCTACTGTAACCGGCACGGTTATGGAGCAGGGCAAGGCAAAGAAGGTAATCGTTTACAAGTATAAGAGCAAGACCGGCTATCACAAGAAGAACGGCCACAGACAGCTCTTTACACGTGTAAAGATTGACAAGATCAACGGCTAACCCATTAACAGATCATAACAACAGGACAGAGCATTGACAAGAGTTACCATCTGCAAGGATAAAAAGGGAAGCTTTCAATCCTTCACCTGTGAAGGACATGCAGGGTTTGCACAGGAAGGGGAAGATGTGGTTTGCGCCGGCATATCGGCCATCGTCATCAATACCATTAACTGTCTGACAGACCTGCTGGGAGAAAGTGTACAATGTGGCTATGACGAAGAGGACGGGTATATCACCTGTGTTTTTCAGAACAGGCCGCAGGAAAAGGCTTCTTTTCTGGTGGAGTGCATGATCCACGGACTTTCCTGGATCCAGCAGCAGTACGGTAAGGATTATCTTGTCTATGAAATCAAGGAGGTATAATCCATGTTAAACTTAAACCTTCAATTCTTTGCTCATAAAAAGGGAATGGGCTCCACCAAGAACGGCCGTGATTCCAATTCCAAGAGACTGGGCGCAAAGAGAGCTGACGGACAGTTTGTAAAGGCTGGCAACATTTTATACAGACAGCGTGGCACACACATTCATCCCGGTGTTAATGTAGGCATCGGCGGTGATGACACCCTGTTTGCAACTGCTGATGGTATTCTTCGCTTTGAGCGTGTCGGCAAGGACAAGACCAGAGCAAGCGTTCATCCGGTTGAGCAGTAAAATTTTATGCAGTCATGCTTGACCTTTATGGCTGAGCTTCTGTACAAAATGGTATTTGACAAGGCTTCAGGCAGGCAACTGTTTGAAGCCTTCTTTTTTAGACAGGTAGGTGCCTATGTTTACAGATAAAGCGAAGATCATCGTCAGTTCCGGCAAAGGCGGCGATGGTCACGTCTCTTTCCGAAGAGAAAAATATGTTCCTGCCGGTGGTCCGGACGGCGGTGACGGCGGCAACGGCGGCGATGTGATCCTGGAAGTGGATGAGGGATTAAATACTCTGGTAGACTTTCGTCACGTGCGCAAGTATGCTGCCCAGAATGGTGAAAACGGCGGCAAGAAGCGCATGAGCGGCAAGCAGGGCGAGAGCATTACCTTAAAGGTGCCGGAGGGAACCGTGGTAAAAGAGGCGGCAACAGGCAAGGTGATCATCGATATGTCCGGCGAAAACCGTCGCTATGTCTTGTTAAAAGGCGGACACGGCGGCAACGGCAACCAGCATTATGCCACCAGCACCATGCAGGCTCCCAAGTATGCCCAGCCGGGACAGCCGGCCAGAACCCTCGAGCTTTTGCTGGAATTAAAGGTTATTGCCGATGTAGGACTGGTGGGATTTCCCAACGTAGGCAAATCCACCCTGCTTTCCATGGTCAGCAATGCCAAGCCTAAGATCGCCAATTATCACTTCACCACCCTTTCTCCGATCCTTGGCGTGGTGGATCTGCCTACCGGCGGTGGATTTGTCATGGCAGATATTCCCGGTCTTATTGAAGGAGCATCGGAAGGCGTAGGCTTAGGACACGAGTTCTTAGCCCATATCGAGCGCACCAAAGTACTGGTGCATGTGGTAGATGCCTCCGGCTCAGAGGGCAGAGATCCCTTAGAAGATATCGAAGCCATCAATAAGGAACTGGTGGCTTACAATGCGGATCTGACCCACAAAAAGCAGTTCATCGCTGCCAACAAGGTGGACCTGATCCAGACTGAGGAAGGCAAGGAAGTACTTGCTAAGATCCATTCCACCTATGAGGCTATGGGCATTCCGGTGTTTGAGATCTCCGCAGCTACGGGGCTGGGCATCAAAGAGCTTCTTTATGCCGTTAACGACGCTCTTTTGGAGATGCCTAAGGATACCTTTGTCTATGCGCAGGAATTTGATCCGGAGACAGAGCTTTCCGGTGATGAGGGTGAGGCTCCTTATACCATTACCTATAATGCCAAGGCCAATGAGTACGTGGTGGAAGGTCCTAAGATCGAGAAGATGCTGACCTTTACCAACCTGGAATCCGAAAAGGGCTTTGCCTTCTTCCAGAACTTCATGAAGGAAAACCTGATCCTGGAAGAGCTGAAGAAGAAGGGCATCCAGGAGGGTGATACCGTACGTCTCTATGGACACAGCTTTGAATATTATGACGAGTAAGTCAGGAAGGAAACAGCATGACATTAACAAGTAAACAGCGTGCTTATCTTATGAGTCTTGCCAGCACCTTAGATCCTGTGATGCAGGTGGGCAAAAACGGCGCAAGTCCGGAGACGGTTACCAGCGTAGAGGAGCTTTTTAATAACAGAGAGCTGATCAAGATCGCTGTTTTAAAGACCTCCCCGGAGGAGCCGGCAGTGATCGCAGAGGCTGTGGCCGGCCGCACCCGTTCTACCCTGGTGAAGGTTATCGGCAGACGTTTTATTTTATACCGTCCCGACAAGGACAACCCGAAGATCGTGCTGCCGAAGGCTTAAGCATTGAAGCTTGCGTTAGCGGATATTTTGCGCTGCAGAGGGATGAGAATGGGGCATAGTAGTAAAAAGATCGGCATTATGGGGGGCACATTTGATCCCATACATATAGGGCATCTGCTTATGGCGGAGTGCGCCTGGCAGGAGTTTGACTTAGAACAGGTGCTTTTTATACCCAGCGGTCATTCTTATTTTAAGGACTGCCGGGAAAAAAAGGTAACAAGTCCGGAGCACCGCCTCGCTATGACCCGTCTCGCGGTGGCGGACAATCCCCATTTCGCCGTATCCGATATGGAGATCCTGCGCCCCGGCAATACCTATACCTGCGATACACTGGAGGAATTGCAAAGACAGGATCCGGATACTTCCTATTACTTCATTGTAGGTGCCGATACCATTGCCTCTATGGCAGCCTGGTATCATCCGGAAAAAGTATTTGCCTGCTGCACCGTGTTAGCGGCTCTGCGGCCGGATGAGACACCGGATGAAAAGCTGCTGCAGCATATGGCTGCCCTGCAGCAGCAATACGGCGCCCGCATAGAGCTTTTACATGCACCCTGCATACCGATATCTTCCACTACGCTGCGTCAGGCTTATCAAAACGGCGAGAGCACTCGTTATCGGATACCGGAGAGCGTGCGCAGGTACATTGAGGAAAATGAAATTTATACATGAATCGGGGCCGGACCGGTATGCATGAAAAATCTACTGAAGAGATAGCTACTGATGAGATAGCATTCACTTAGCTGTTTGCATTCCGGACATCACAGATAGCCCTGACGGCAGATGAGAATCAGAAATTCTTGTTGCCTGTTCGCAGTATGGATACTCAGAAATGAGGATTAAGATGGCAGAGACTACGGATCGAAAGGAACGGCAGAAGCGATATTCTGCCTTTACGAAAAAACTGGAAAAAGAATTAAAGTACAGCCGCTATCTGCATACGTTGGGAGTAGCCTTTACCGCTACTTCCCTGGCTATGGTACACGGTGCAGATATCGAAAAGGCGGAGACAGCTGGGCTTTTGCATGATTGCGCTAAATGCCTGGGGGAAAAGGAATCTATCCGGTTGTGTGAGAAAGACGACATAGAGATCACCCAGATGGAACGCCGGAATCCTTCTCTTTTACATGCCAAGACTGGCGTAGTGGTGGCCAGAGAAGAGTATGGCATCCATGATGAGGAGATCTTAGAGGCTATCCGCTGGCATACCACAGGCAAGCCCGGTATGTCCAAACTGGAAAAGATCATTTTCATCGCCGATTATATAGAGCCGGGGCGCTGTGAGGCACCGGGACTTCCCGGGGTACGGCGCCTTGCCTTTCAGGATCTGGATGCCTGCATGCTGCAGATCTTAAGCGATACCCTGCAATACTTAAAGGAGACCGGCAAGGAGATCGACACGGCTACGGAAGAGACAAGGGCATACTATGCAGAACTGATAAAGAACCGCAGGTAGTGAAGTGCTGCCGCAGTAAACTGCGGCAAAAAGAGGTGAAAATGGAAAAAGATAAAGAGAAGGCAACAGCCTTTACTAAACTGGCCATTCAGGCCTTAGAAGATAAAAAGGCAGTAGATATTCGTCTTATTGACATCAGTGAGGTTTCTGTACTGGCAGATTATTTCCTGATCGCCAGCGGTACCAACCGCAGCCAGATCCAGGCTATGGCCGATGCAGTACAGGAAAAGCTGGGCAGGGAAGGCTGCATCTGCAGACAGACCGAAGGCTATGAAAATGCTGCTTGGGTACTGCTGGACTTCGGCGACCTTATTGTACATATTTTTAATCGGGAAGATCGTCTGCTCTATGATCTGGAGAGGATCTGGAGAGACGGCAAGAGCATTGACCCCGCTAGTTTGTAAGTGATGAAAGGACTTTCTCATGCAGAATTTCTGTGTGGGGAAGTCCTTTTTGTTAATATGATAATTTTGTGTTGCCCGGCCATGCACCGGAGCGCGGCAGATGTCTCGCACCTTGCACTTTGCGCCGTTTTGCTTATGATCTGCCTCTTGCCTGCGTCTGAACTATAACTTTTTTATTTATGAAGCTTTTGAAAAAAGGATTTGTTTCTATAACGGCTATACTATAATAAAATCAATATAAACCCAAAGTGGTAGGAAATACTAAATGAGCCTAGGTGAACTAACTGTTTGACGTGAAATACACAATGAAATACACAAAATGGAGGTTGCGTGAGTAAAGCGCACGGGTAAAGAAAGATGAAACAATTGACATTTCCCACAGCAGAAAAAGAGGAAATTGGTACAGAAGCACAGCTCCGGCACAGATGCATCGCAGTGAAGAAACTGCAGGCGGAGCCGACACAGGAGCATCTGTGGGATGCAGTTGTTTCTTATGCCGGTACATGCTTTAAAACCTACTCGGGTCTTCCTTTCACATATGAGGTACGTAAAGGTAAAAATAACGAATATACCAAAGAACTGTGGATCGACAGGCGTGAAAAGAGTAAGAGCCTGGCGTGGAGTTCCGTGCTTTTGGCACTGGGCAATATCCAAAAGATAGGAGCGGTGGTTGAGCGGCCGAAGGCACTGGGGGATATCCGTGGGATATCCTACATATATGGAATTTTCTACCGGTTTGGACTGATCGATGTGCCGGATAAGGTAAAAGAGAAGGTGAAAATATAACAAGACATAACGTAGCAATGAAGTCAAATAATATAGCAATAAAGTCAAATAACGTAGCAATGAAGTCAAATAACATAGCAATAAAGTCAATGAAGTCGCGCGGCGGTCTTTTCGGGAGCCATCTGAAGAGTTACGCTTTACTACCGTTTTAAACAAGGCATATAAAGCCTTGGAGAATTTTTCGGAGGCGTCTGAACAATAACACTTTACAATCCTATGTTTATCCTCAAAAAGGAGTACTCATTGACAAGATTGTACTTGTTGTATACAATGATACATGGTCATGCGTTAGCAAACCGCAAAATAAGGACTTCACAAGGAGGAATCCACCGTGGCACGAGATATAGAGACCTTTGAAAATCGTCCCGTCAACATGAACCGTCATAATAACCTGCTGGAGATCGAGGAGCACATGTATATCCTGGATGACGTTAAGAAACCTAACGTTTTCCGAAATATGTTCCCTTACTCAGAGGTTCCGAAGATTCCTTTTAATGACAGGATCGTGCCTCATAATATGCCCAGGGATATCTGGATCACCGATACTACGTTTCGGGATGGACAGCAGTCCAGGGCACCTTATACCACAGAGCAGATCGTGCATATCTATGACGAGCTCCACAGACTGGGCGGCCCTAATGGTATGATCCGGGCCAGTGAATTTTTTTTATACAGTAAGAAAGACCGGGATGCTGTAGACAAATGTTTGGAACGGGGCTATAAGTTCCCGGAGGTGACCAGCTGGATCCGTGCCAGCAAAGAGGATTTTAAGCTGGTAAAGGAAATCGGTATGAAGGAGACAGGCATTCTGGTTTCCTGCTCGGATTATCACATTTTCCTTAAGTTAAAGATGTCCCGCCGAGAGGCCATGGAGCACTATTTAAGCGTGATCCGGGACTGCCTGGAGGAGGGGATAAGCCCCAGATGCCACTTAGAGGACATTACCAGAGCGGATATTTACGGCTATGTGGTGCCTTTCTGCGCCGAGCTGATGAAGCTGCAGAAGGAATATGGCATTCCGATCATTGTCCGGGCCTGCGATACCATGGGATATGGTGTCAATTACCCCGGTGCGGTTATTCCCCGTTCCGTGCCCGGCATCATTTATGCAATCCACACCCACGCCGGTGTGCCCCACGAGCAGATCGAGTGGCATGGTCACAATGATTTCTACAAGGCGGTGACCAATGCCACCACTGCATGGTTGTATGGATGCTGCGGTGTCAATACGTCCCTGTTCGGCATCGGCGAGCGGACCGGCAATACACCGCTGGAGGCTATGGTCTTTGAGTATGCCCAGCTTAAGGGCGATCTAAATGGCATGGATTCTACCGTCATTACGGATCTGGCAGAATACTATGAGAAGGAGATCGGCTATCATATTCCTCCCAGAACTCCTTTTGTAGGCAAGAATTTCAATGTAACCCGTGCAGGCATCCACGCCGACGGCCTTTTAAAGAACGAAGAGATCTACAATATCTTTGATACGGAGAAATTCTTAAGACGGCCGCCGGTAGCTGCTATCTCCAACACTTCCGGCCTGGCTGGTATCGCTCTTTGGATCAATAATTATTATTCCTTATCGGCGGATAAGCAGGTGACCAAAAACGATCCCCTGGTTTCTGAGGTCAAGGAATGGGTGGATCAGCAGTATGCAGACGGCCGTGTGACGGTTATGACAGACGAAGAGCTGCAGACCCAGATCGACGCTCTTTGCAGCGAAAGCGGACGTTTGCTGGACTGATAAGGATGGAAAATGACAACTGGAAAATATGATGTAAAAAGAGAAGTAAGTGACAAATATTCTCTGCGGGGTCGGGTCTTTAATAAGATCCGGGAGGATATCCTCAGCGGCAAATACAAGGATCACGAAGAATTAAAAGAAGTGGCCATCGGCGAAGAACTGGGTGTTTCCAGAACGCCGGTGCGGGAGGCTTTCCGGCAGTTGGAGCTGGAGGGTTTGATCCAGATCATTCCCAACCGAGGCGCCTATGTGACGGGCATCCAGCCTAAGGATGTAAAGGATATTTATATGATCCGTTCCCGCTTAGAGGGGCTTTGCGCCCGCTGGGCCACAGAGTTTATCACCCAGGAACAGCTGGATGAAATGGAAGAAAATGTCTATCTGGCGGAGTTTCATGCGGCAAAGCGTCACATGGAGCAGATCGCAGAGCTGGATAACCGTTTTCACTATATTATGTATGAAGCTTGTCAGTCCAAGATGTTGGAGCATCTGCTGATCGATTATCATCAATACGTGCTCCGGGTTCGACAGCGGACTCTTTCCACCATCGAACGGGCCAATGCATCCAATCGGGAACACCGGGCCATCATGGAAGCCATTAAGGCGCAGAAGGCAGATCTGGCCGAGCGCCTGGCAGATGAGCACATGAAAAATGCCTACGACAATATGGTGAAAAACGGCCTGTTTGAAATCTATAAAGAGGATGCAGAGTCTTAGAAGTATAGAAATAAAAAAGTATAGAAATAAAAGCATTGATAAGCTTTCATATTGCAGCGAAAGAGTCCTTAGTACAGTACTTGAATGTCCTTAGGGCAGCAATGGCATTGTGAGCAAATGAAAGATATTTTTTACCGCAATGCTTTAACTGAGGAACCGGCACATAGATCTACATCAAAATTAACATAAAATAAGAAACAGCAGCAAGAATTCCCTTACAGCGGAGAATGGAGATTATCATGGAAAAGATCAAAATGCAGACACCTTTGGTAGAGATGGACGGTGATGAAATGACCCGCATCATCTGGCAGTGGATCAAGAAGGATCTGCTGGAGCCTTATATCGACCTGAATACGGAATACTATGACCTTGGCTTAAAGCACAGAGATGAGACCGATGATCAGGTGACCATCGATTCCGCAGAGGCAACCAAGAAGTATGGCGTAGCCGTTAAGTGCGCTACTATCACACCGAACCAGGCCAGAGTAGAAGAGTATGGTCTTAAGAAAATGTACAAGAGCCCCAACGGTACCATCCGTGCGTCCTTAGACGGTACCGTATTTCGTGCCCCGATCTTAGTAAAGGGTATTGAGCCTTACGTTCGCACCTGGAAAAAGCCTATTACCTTAGCCCGTCATGCTTACGGCGATGTCTATCGCAATACAGAGATCAAGGTGCCCGGCCCCGGCAAGGGAGAACTGATCTTTACCGGCGAGGATGGAACCGAGATCAGAAAGACCATTTTTGAGTTTAAGGCGCCCGGCATCCTGCAGGGTATTCACAATACAGATGCCTCCATCGAAAGCTTTGCCAGAGCATGCTTCCAGTATGCTTTAGACCGCAAAGAGGATCTTTGGTTTTCCACCAAGGATACTATCTCCAAGACCTACGATACAGACTTTAAGGAAATCTTCCAGCACCTGTACGATACCGAATATAAGGAGAAATTTGAGGCCAACGGCAATACCTATTTCTATACCCTGATCGACGATGCCGTAGCCAGAGTTATGAAGTCCGAGGGTGGCTTTGTATGGGCCCTTAAGAATTACGACGGCGATGTACTCAGCGATATGATGGCTTCCAGCTTTGGCTCTCTGGCTATGATGACCTCCATTCTGGTATCCCCCAGCGGTGTTTACGAATATGAGGCAGCCCATGGCACCGTGCAGCGTCATTATTACAAGTATCTGAAGAACGAGCCTACTTCCACCAACTCTGTGGCTACTATCTTTGCATGGACCGGCGCTCTTCGCAAGAGAGGTGAGTTAGATGGCAATGCAGAGCTGCAGAAGTTTGCGGATGCACTGGATGAGGCTGTCATTGAGACCATTGAATCCGGCAAGATGACCGGCGATCTGGCCCTGATCACAACCTTGCCGCACGTAGAAAAGTTAGGCACTGAGGAGTTTATCCTGGCCATTAAGGATACATTGGATCAGAAGCTGGCAAAGTAAGCAGAAACAGAAGATAGAGATCAAAAAAATCCCGGAGGATCATGACCTCCGGGATTTTTCTATACTTCCTCCGACAACACTTCCCATTGCTCATACAGAGCGGCGAGGGCCTCATCGTTAGCGGCTTTTTCTTTGGCCAGCTCGTTTAATTTGCCCACATTGGTGCAATTCTCCGGAAGGGCCATGGCTTCCTCCAGCTCCTTGTTTTTCTCTTCTCTGGCGGCGATGTCCTCCTCGCATTTTTTCAAAGCATTGGCAGCTTTACGAAGTCTGGCCTGTTCTTCCTTTTGCTTCTTCCAGTCGGTGGCAGCGGAAGCCGGGGAGGATGAAGCAGCCGCATTACCTTGCGGCGCGGAAAAGGTGGTATTGGCAGTTCCGTACGCAGCATTGCCGGCTTGGCTGCCGGAAGCGGTGCCTGTAGAACCGGTGCCTGTGCCGGCAGTGCCGACAGAAGAGGCAGAACCGGAGAAAGCGCCTGAGCCGGAAGTGGATGCAAGTCCGGAGGCAGCGTCAGTCCCGAAGCCATTGCCATTTCCAAAGCCGGCTCCATTCTCGGAAGCTACACCCGCATTGCCGGGTGCCACAGCATCTCGTTTGGCGATGGCATCCTGCAGCAGTACCCCTTCCACCTGGGCTGATTTTTCCAGATAAGCATCATAATTGCCGATATATTTTTCCGGCGCTTCTGCAGCGTTGTTGCCGCCGTAGGAGAGCAGTACCTCGTGGGTCAGGGACAGGATGCGGCTGGCAGTATGGTTGATGAAGTACCGGTCGTGGGAGACGTAGAGCACCGTTCCCTCATAGGCATTTAAGGCATTTTCCAATACTTCCTTGGATACCATGTCCAGGTGGTTGGTGGGTTCATCCAGAATCAGGAAGTTTGCCTCGGACAGCATAAGCTTAGCCAGAGAGACACGGCCCTTTTCGCCGCCGCTTAAGTCTGCGATCCGCTTAAATACATCCTCCCCGGTAAACAGGAAAGAGGCCAGGAGATTCCGGATTTGGGTGTTGGTCATGGAAGGATAGGCATTGCCGATCTCCTCAAAGACCGTATTATCATCATGAAGCACGTGGTGCTCCTGATCGTAATAGCCTACATGGACATTGGTGCCCAGGCGGAAATATCCCTGATCGGCAGGGAACAGCTCATTGAGGATCTTAAGGATCGTGGTCTTGCCGGTGCCGTTATCACCGATGAGAGCCACATGTTCCCCCCTGCGGATGGAAAAAGTAAGCCCACGGAAGAGTTCTTTATCTCCGAAGGATTTTGCCAGATTCTCCACATGCAGAACTTCCCGGCCGCTTTGGATGCAGGGGGTCAGGGTAAGGCGCATGTCGTCCCGTAGTTCGGTGGGTTTTTCCAGAACAACGGTCTTTTTCAACATTTTTTCCCGGCTTTCCGCCCGTTTGATGGACTTCTCCCGGTTAAAGGATTTAAGCTTGGCAATGACTTCTTCCTGGTGCTTGATCTCGGCCTGGTTATTGAGCCAGGCGTGGCGCTGCTGCTCCCGCAGGGCCTTCTTTCGCTCTGCATAGGCGGAGTAATTACCGGTAAAGACCGTAGACTTGGTGTTTTCCAGTTCAATGACCCGAGTGACGATACGGTCCAGGAAATAGCGGTCGTGGGAGACGATCAGCACTGCCCCCTTATAATTCATGAGATAAGTTTCCAACCAGCGGATGCTGTTTAAGTCCAGATGGTTGGTGGGCTCATCCAGGATGATCAGATCCGGATTCTGCAGCAGCAGCTTACCCAGTGCCACCCGGGTCTTCTGGCCGCCGGACAGGGTAGAGATAGGCTGATCGAACTCCTCCTGGGTAAAGCCAAGTCCTTTCAGGACTCCGGCCACTTCACCCTTGTAGCCATAGCCGTTTTGCAGCTCGAAGTCATGGAGCAGGTTGGTATAACTGGTCATGAGCTCCTCTAAGGCAGCGCCCTGCACTTTTCCCATGTCCTTTTCATAGGCATCGATCTGACGCTCCATATCGATGATATGCTGCTTGACGGTCAGAACCTCCTGATAAATGGTATTTTCGGAGGATACATTCTGATTCTGGGCCAGATAGCCGAAGGAGGTATCCTTGGAAAAAGCCACGGTGCCTTCATCCGGCTGCATCTGCCCGATGATGATCTTTAAAAGGGTGGATTTGCCGGCGCCGTTGACGCCTACAATGGCAGCCTTTTCTCCTTTTTCCATATGGAAGGTGACATCCGTCAAAATAGGATTTTCCAGAAATTGTTTGCTGATATGATGACAGGCCAGGATCATGATTACCTCTCTATGCCGCAGTGGACCGCGGAAGCTATGCTCTGTAAAGAAATGCCGGGGGAATTTCTTCTATGTGTTTTCCGTTAACAATAAACCGTGTTCGTGGTGGTATGAATAAGTTTGAAAAAAGCTATATAAAACCGAAAGAGCTCTTTCCTATTTACAAATACGTTTCTAACACGCAATCTGTAATATAGCGCATTTTCGCCGACACTGTCAAATTGCAGGTTTCATAAAATCTTCACATTTCCCAGGGGATTTGCTGCTTTTGAACGATTGAATTTCTGCGGAAAAAATACTATAATTTACACACATCAGAGAATCTCGCACTTAGGAAGCATATCACAGGCGAGCAAAGTTCGATCGTTCCGTTCGGAACATGACCCCATACAGTATTTAATTTAACTTTAAGGAGAATAGCAAATGACAAAAGAGCGATATGAATCGCTGGCATTGTCTGACCTGAAAGCAATTGCCAAAAATCGAGGAATGAAGGGCGTTTCTGCACTTAAAAAGGCGGATTTGATCGAGGCTATGATCAAACAGGATCAGATCGATGCCAAAGCAGCCATGGAAGAGCGCCAGAACCTGCGCCGACAGAAAGCAGATATGGGGGAAAACAGCAGCAAGACTCCCGCTGAGACTGCGCTCTCTCAGAACAGTGCGCCGGTCAATACAGCCGCCAACAGCAAAGCCCATACCAAAACCAACACGCGTCAAAATAATAACAGAAGCTATACCACCGGCAACAGCGGTAACAACGCAAACGGCAACACAAATGCGGCTCTTAACGATAATGCAGGTGCTGCTCCCAATAACACCGCAGACAGCAATCTCACTGCGGATACGAATATCGCCGCAGGAAGCCATGCAGCCGGTAATTCCAATGTCACTACAGGCAATAGCGCTGGCGGCGGTATAAACACCGATCAAAACGCCAATTCCGGCGCCAGAGGATCTTCCCGTCCGGGCACCTATACCAGAGCACCCAGACAGGCCGTTCGTCCGGATACGCCCATTCTTCATAAGGATGAGTTTGCCAGTGAGTTGGACAGCGGCCAGATGGCCAACGGTATCCTGGAAGTGATGGCCGATGGCTTTGGATTTATCCGCTGCGCCAATTATATGCCCGGCGACAACGACATCTATGTAGCTCCCAGTCAGATCCGCCGCTTTAATCTAAAGACCGGCGACATTGTGGTAGGAAATATTCGTGTCAAAACCCAGGGAGAGAAATTCAGCGCCCTTTTATATGTCAAATCCATAAACGGATTTCCCCCGGAGGAGGCCACCAAGCGCTATAATTTTGAGGACATGACCCCCATTTTTCCCGATGAGAGGATCCGGTTGGAGCGCCCCGGGGCAGGGGTGGAGATGCGGGTAATGGATTTGATGTGTCCGGTAGGCAAGGGCCAGCGCGGTATGATCGTTTCACCGCCGAAAGCCGGTAAGACCACCCTTCTTAAGAAAGTAGCCAAATCTATTACCATGAATTCCCCGGAGATCCATCTGATCATCTTACTGATCGATGAGCGTCCCGAGGAAGTGACGGATATTAAGGAAGCCATCGAAGGTCCCAATGTGGAAGTGATCTACTCCACCTTTGATGAATTGCCGGATCACCACAAAAGAGTTTCGGAGATGGTCATCGAGAGAGCAAAGCGACTGGTGGAGCACAAAAAAGATGTCATGATCCTTCTAGACAGCATCACCAGACTGACCAGAGCCTATAACCTGACAGAGCCTTCCAGCGGCCGCACCCTTTCCGGCGGTCTTGATCCGGCAGCTCTGCATATGCCCAAGCGTTTCTTCGGCGCAGCCAGAAACATGCGGGAGGGCGGCAGCCTTACGATTCTTGCCACCGCATTGATCGAGACTGGCTCTAAAATGGACGACGTGGTCTATGAAGAATTCAAGGGCACCGGCAATATGGAAATGGTCTTAGACCGGAAACTGTCAGAGCGCCGTATTTTCCCTGCCATCGATATCCAGAAATCCGGCACCAGAAGAGACGATCTGCTACTGACACCGGATGAGATGAACGGCATCATGACCATCCGCAAGTCACTAAACGGCTTGAAGGCAGAGGAAGCGGTAGATAAAGTGTTAGATCTTTTCTCCAAGACCAAGACCAACGGCGAATTTATCAGCATGGTGAAGAATATCAAATGGATCTAGCTGTCATAGCAGTTATACATCTGCCATGCGGTCTGCAAACGCCACAGTGCCACGCACCGCTCATGCGGTCTGCAAACATCACAGTGCCACGCACCGCTCATGCGGTCTGCAAACATCACAGTGCCACGCACCGCTCATGCGGTCTGCAAATGTCACAGTGCCACGCACCGCTCATGCGGCGCGCAAGCGCCACAATGCCACGCACTGTCCATGTGGTGTTTGCGGGGCAACAAAAGAAAGAACATGCCCTTATGTCGTAAATATCATATGGGTATATCGTATCGGAGAATCCGCTTTCGCGAAATTCTCCTCATGGTGCTGCAGACAGGCTGCGGCATAGGAAGGTAATTATGAAAAAAGGTGAAATCCTGCAGGGTGTGATAGAAAAAGTTAACTTTCCCAATAAAGGCATTATGCATACAGAGGAAGGTACCTGCATTGTAAAAAATACCATTCCCGGCCAGAAAGTAGAGGTACGGGTACAAAAGAAAAAGCACGGAAAGGCAGAGGCAGCGCTGCTGCAGGTGCTGGAACCATCTCCTTTAGAGCTGCCTAGCGTCTGTCCCCATTTCGGTATTTGCGGCGGCTGTACCTATCTGACATTGTCGGAAGAGGAAGAACTGCGGCTTAAGGAAGGACAGGTCCGGGACCTGTTGGAAAAGGCAGTCAGAGAAGCCGAAAATCCGACGCTGCAGGACAGCTCCTGGTTTGAGCCTATTCGGAAAAGCCCCCGGGTCTACGGCTACCGGAACAAGATGGAATTTACTTTTGGAGACGAATACAAAGGCGGTCCCCTGGCCCTTGGCATGCACAAAAGAGGCAGCTTTTATGATCTGGTGACGGTAACAGACTGCCAGATCATGGATCAGGATTACAGAACGATCCTGGCGGCAGTCCGGGACTATTGGGGGGCATTGTATCAGCCGACAGGAGTAGAAGAGAAGGTACAGGAGAAGGCACAGGAAGAACAAGAACAACAAGCGAAACAAGAACAACGAGAAAAACAAGAGCAACAAAAAAAACAAGAAAAACAGAAAGAGCAGGTGACCTTCTTCCACCGCCTTACGCATCAAGGCTACCTGCGACACCTGTTGGTGCGCAAGGCGCTTCATACCGGAGAGATCCTGATCGACCTGGTCACCACCACCCAGGAAGAACATGATCTGGCGCCGTTCACAGAGATGCTGTTGGGGCTTACACTGGAAGGCAAGATTACAGGCATCCTCCATACCAAAAATGACTCTGTAGCCGATACCATCTGTGATCAAGGCACAGAGATCCTCTACGGACAGGATTATTTTTATGAAAAACTATTGGGTCTGTCCTTCCGTATTTCTCCTTTTTCCTTCTTCCAGACCAACAGCTACGGGGCAGAGGTGCTGTATGAGACTGCCAGAGAGTTCCTAAAGGATGCGGGAGAGATCAGCGGCAAGCCTGTCATCTTTGACCTTTATTCCGGTACCGGCACCATCGGACAGATGCTTTCCCCGGCGGCCAGCAAGGTCATCGGCGTGGAGATCGTGGAGGAGGCCGTAGAGGCAGCAAAGAAAAATGCAGCGGGCAATGGCATCACCAACTGTGAATTTATTGCCGGCGATGTGTTGAAGGTCATAGATGAGATATCGGAAAAGCCCGATGTGATCATCTTAGATCCGCCCCGGGACGGCGTGCATCCCAAAGCATTGCCTAAGATCCTATCCTACGGAGTAAAGCACATTCTCTACATCTCCTGCAAACCCACCAGCCTGGCCAGAGACCTGGCGGCCTTTTATGAGGCAGGCTATGAGATCCAGCGGGCGGCCTGCGTAGATCAGTTCCCTTGGACTACCGGGATTGAGACAGTTGTTCTTTTGGCCCGACAAAAACCAAATTAGTGTATATTTAAAGCGTGGAAAGCTCCTTCGGGAGCTTTTTGCCGTTTCTACAAACAATTTTTTCATGTGCCGGAAAGCAATCTATTTACAGGTTTATATGAAATTTTCAAGGTTCATGAGGCGTACCTTTTGACGTCCTAATCACAATATACAAAACATAAAAAGAAAACCGGAGAAAAATATACAATATACATAAGAAACTTTAAAAAGTATACTTTGTCCGTAAGATTACAGAAGATTGTCCATGGTAAAAGGGTATAATTTATGATTAATGATAACGATTCAGCAGATATTGGGGGAGCTGTCCGGGGGATGGCTTGGAGTTTGCAGTCTGGTGGATGAGGATAAGAAAGAGAGGTATTTCAAATTATGAAGCAGAAAGCAATGGATGTAAAACTTGTTGTGAAACCACTGGTCGGCTGTCTGACCCATACTCATTTCTGGGAAGGTCCATGCCGTGCAGGACGAAAAGAGGATATGACAGTAGAGGCTGAGAAAAAGGCAGCAGATGAAACTTTTGCGGAATCTGTAAAAGCACTGGAGGATGTGATCAGCGAAGTACAGTTTACAGAACCTATGGATGTAAGATACAACGAATCCTTTGTTGTTGAAAAAGAACTTTTTGACAAAATCGGAGAAGGACTGGATGAGATTGACTGCTTCCTGTGTATGGGATGGAGAATCCCGAAACTGGAACGCTATAATAAACCGGTTGTGATCTGGCAGAACGGTAACGAGGGAATTGACTTTGCCGCATATTGCAGATCAATCGGAGTAGAGGCTTATGTAGCTATGGATCTGCAGGATGTCAATGAGATTCTGCATATCCTCTGGGTAAGAAAAGCAGTCCGCAATACCAGAGCACTGGTACTTACAGCAGGTTCCCAGCCTACATTCGGAATTCAGAGTCTGATTCGTGATCCGGAAGTCCTGCGCCGCCGTTATGGTTTTGAAGTAATCAAGCTGCCATTTACTTCTATCTTTAAATATATGGATGAAATCACAGATGAAGAGGCAAAACCGATCGCAGATAAATTAATTGCCGGTTCTGCAGATACACAGGTAAATACTGAATGGTTTATCAATGATATAAAATACTATCTCGCTGCAAAAAAAATGATGGATGTTTATGACTGTAATGCTTTCTCTACTGCCTGTCATGAACTTTGCACTACAGAAATTCCGCAGAACCGCAAGTTTACTCCATGTATGTGCCATTCCATCATGAAGGATGAAGGAATCCCAAGCGGCTGCGAAGAAGATTTGAATGCGCTGATGGCTATGCTGATTATGCAGTATGCAGCAAACCGTCCGGCATTTATGGGAAATCCTAATCATGAAACAGATGAGCTTCTGCGTATACATCATGCAGTGCCGGCTCTGTGCATGAATGGATATGGAACAAAACCGCTGGAATACAAACTCTGGGCATTTACCGGTCAGGGCTTCGGCGGCAAGCTTCAGGTTGACTTCACTCAGAATGAGGATGATTACATCACTCTGGGACGTTTCAATCCTGCAGGGGATACCATGTGCATTAAGAAGGGCAAGGTTATCCGTTCGGAATACGCAGAAACCTATTGCAGTCCTTATTATTATATTCAAATGGACGATGCGAGAGAATTTATGCACAATCTGGCAGGCTTCGGACATCATCAGGTTCTGATCTTCGGAGATTATACCAAACTGATAAAGAAAATCGCAAAGGTTATGAATTTCAATATCCTGGAAGGATGATAAAGAATGATTTATCTGAATAATGCGGCCACATCCTGGCCGAAGCCTTCCAACGTAGGAGAAGCAGTACAGGCGTGTCTTTCGGACACGCCTGTATCGCAATTTCGGGGAGGCAGTCAGATTATGAAGAAGGATGTACAGCAGCAATGCAGGGAAGCACTGGCGCAACTTCTGAAAATTGATGAACCGGAACGGATTTTCTTTACATCCGGAGCTACGGAAAGCCTGAACACGGCATTGTGCGGACTGGATTACAAAGAAGCGGGAAGGGGAATCATGGTTACGCAGACTGAACATAACAGTGTATTGCGGCCGCTTATGAATGCGGCTGTACTGCGGGAACGTCCGGTAACAGTCATACCCTGTATGGAGAATGGTATAGTTACAGAAGAAGCACTTGTCAAAGCCTGGGAGTCGGCAGGAGAGACAGGTGTGAAGCCATCTGCATTGGTAGTAAATCACTGTTCTAATGTAACCGGTGCAATACAGGATATGGAGATGTTTGGAAGGTTTGCGAAGGCTAAAGGAATGATGCTGGTGGCGGATGTATCTCAGAGTGCAGGATGTATTCCTGTTGATGTGCGGCAATGGGGAGCAGATGCTGTGATTTTTACAGGCCACAAGAGTCTGTTTGGAATGCAGGGAACCGGCGGTTTTTATATCCGGGGAGGCTTAAAGCTAAAGCCTCTGAAATACGGAGGAACCGGGCGAAACAGCGCACAGCTTACTTACGAAAATGAAGACTATGAGTATGAGACAGGAACACAGAATATTCCCGGAATCTGTTCGCTTCTGGCTGGGATAGAATTTATTTTAAAGACCGGAGTAGAGACGATACAAAAGAAAGAAGAAAAGCTGATGGAGCTTTTGGATGATGGCCTGAAAAGAGAAGCCGGAGTGGTCATATATGGCAGCCGGAGCGACTGCAAGGGTCCGGTCATGAGCTTGAATTTCAGGGGATTGAAAGCTTCTGATGCGGCATATATTCTGGAAAACGGATATGGGATCATCGTGCGGGCAGGACTGCATTGTTCACCGTTAGTACATCAGGCTATGGGGACTGAGGAGGGAGGAACAGTGCGGGTAAGTGTTTCATGGTTTACTGAGGAAGAAGAAATCAGAAGTTTCGTGGAAGCTGCCAGAGAGATAGCGGCGAGTCTGGTATCTGGCAATTGACTTTACCGATAAAACAGAGTGAGAATAGGTAATGAAAATAATCGGGAAACAGCCATCCAGGGAAAAATGTGCAGAGTCCGGATGGTTTGCAGTGGACTATCTGCTGGACGGCAGCATTGACAGAGAGTTTATTCTGAAGCTGAAACCGCTGGGGAACTTTGTATATCTGGATATGCTGAGGCAACCTTTCTTTAAAATAGAAAATGACTACTATATGATAAAGGGAATTTCCGGTAATGATTATCTGCGGATAGCAGTTCATGGAAAGCATGAAGAAGAACTGAAACGGCTGGAGACTTTTATCTCAGATTTCGGCGCAATCTGAAATCTGCTATACTGTAAATATCAGAGTTTACAGGAGGCAGAACATGAAGCTGGAGAGAGACAACATTCCTCTTGACAAAAATTTCCCCTTTCAGATCGCGGAGGTGCGGCTGACACCTCAGAACAGCAGACCGGGTACTCAGCACTGGCACAGTTATTTTGAGATTACCTGTGTACTGGAAGGACAGGGAAATTATTTTGTCAACGGGCAGGAATATACCATGACGGAAGGAGATATTATTATCTTTAATAATGTAGAACCTCATGGATGGAATTTGCTGGGAGATGATATGAAGCTTCTGGTCATGATCTTTTCTCCGGAATTTGTTGCTGAGAAGATCAGTATGTTTGATACGGAATATCTGAAACCTTTCGTAGAGAGGGGAAGTAATTTCAAGAACCGTATCGGCAAAGAAGATGCTGTAAACGGCGAGATAATGACGGGGATTCAGGAGATTTATCAGGAGTGGCAGCAGCGCAGGGTGGGTTATCCGCTTATGATCAAGGCAAATGTACTGAAAATCCTTACCATGCTGATTCGGGCTTATCAGGATGAGACGAAATCAGATGCAATGCTGAAGGAAAAGAAGAATGCGATGAAGCGGCTGGAGCAGGCTTTTGAGTACATCGATGCACACTATTGTGAGAAGCTGACCTTGGAGGAAGTTGCGGCATCCGTATATATGAGCCAAAATTATTTTTCTACTTATTTTCGTAAGGTGACAAGTATCGGGTTCAGTGACTATGTGACCAGACTTCGTCTGGGACACGCCAGAGAGCTACTCAGAGATTCGGACAGGAATGTGACGGAAATCGCGATGGAGTGCGGATTTAATAATATTTCCAATTTTTACAGGCTATATAAGAAATATATGGGGACTTCACCTAAGGACAGCCGGGGTAAAAATAGTTAAAAATAGGTCTCAGAAATGACATAGACCAGAAGAAGACTGCTGTGTTAGAGTAAAAAATAAAGCCGATGCTTTACTTTAACGCGGCAGTCTTTTTATATCACAAGTGTACTTTCGGAACTCTGGGAAAGGATCGGAGAGTACATACAGTAAATTGGGGGAAAAGGTATGACAAAAACAACAAAATATGTGGAATTTCAGGCGGCAGGGATGAATTATCGTCTGGTTCCGGTAACAGATGAAATTATCCGCTGTGTGATCTCAAAAACGGAGATCAGCGATGTAAATGACTCACTGATCATTGAAAAAAAGGAATATCCACCGGTTAAATTTCAGGCAGAAGAAAACAAAGAAAAAGTGATTGTAAGTACGGATGCCGTGAAAGCAGAGGTTGACCGGCTCAGCGGAGCGGTCTGCTGGAAACACCCGGATGACAGCCTCTGGCTTGACCAGAATCATGCGGATCTGACAGAAATTGATGTAATGCGTTATACTACAGGCGATGAAGAACCGGTCATCAATCGTGTGAAAACAGTAGATGGTGAAAGAAACTTTATTCAGAATCTCCGTGCGCAGAAAGTAAGAACCGGATACAGAGCCAGACTGTTCTTTAACTGGAAAGAGGGCGAAGGGATTTACGGTCTTGGTCAGGCGGAAGAGGGAATTTATGACTACAGAGGCCATGACCAGTATCTTTATCAGCATAATATGCGCATTCCGATGCCGGTGTTTGTGTCCACGGAAGGATATGGCATTCTCACAGACTGCTGTTCGCTGATGACCTTTAATGACAGCAGAGAGGAATCCTACCTGTTTCTGGATACAGTGGAGAGGATTGATTATTATTTCATGGGCGGCAAGACAATGGACGGAATTATCCATGATTACCGTTATCTGACAGGCAAAGCCCAGATGCTGCCGAAGTGGGCTTATGGATACATACAGTCCAAGGAACAGTATTATACAGCGCAGGAGCTGACTGACATTGTGAAGCGTTACCGTGAGATCGGCGTACCAATCGACTGTGTGGTTCAGGACTGGAATACCTGGGAGCCGGGAAACTGGGGCGAAAAGATCGTAGATGAGAAACGTTATGGAGATCTGAAAGAATGCATGGATGAGCTGCACAGCTTACATGCACACAGCATGGTTTCCGCGTGGCCTAACATGAATGCAGGGGGAAAAAACCATCAAGAATTTCTGGATACAGGACACTTACTGTATGATTATGCAACCTATGATGCATTTGATGAGGCGGCAAGAGAAATATACTGGAAACAGGCGAAAGAAGGGCTTTTTGACAAGGGTTTTGATTCCTGGTGGTGTGATTCAACGGAACCGTTTTCCGGACCGGACTGGGGCGGAAGGGTAAAAAGAGAACCATGGGAGCGCTATGAACTGGTCGGCGGAGAGCATAAGAAATATCTGGATCCGGCTGTGGCGAATGCTTTTGCCCTGCTTCATGCAAAGGGAATTTATGAAAATCAGAGGAAAACGACAGAGGATATGCGTGTGCTGAATCTGACACGTTCCGGATATGCTTCTGGGCAGAAATACAGTGCTATGCTCTGGTCAGGGGATACCTGTGCTTCCTGGGAGAACTTCCGTAAACAGATTGTGGAAGGACTAAACATGGGATTGAGCGGATATCCATACTGGACTCTGGATATAGGAGCTTTCTTTACTGTAGGAGATAAATGGCAGAACCGGGGCTGCGGATGTAATACAGATCCGGAACCGAAGTGGTTCTGGCAGGGCGAATATAATGAAGGTGTTAAGGATAAAGGATATTGTGAGCTTTATACCCGCTGGCTGGAAATGGGAACCTTTTTGCCGATGTTTCGATCTCACGGAACGGACACTCCGAGGGAAATCTGGAATTTCGGAGAGAAGGGCACGATGTTTTATGATGCGATAGAGAAATTTATCAAATTGAGATATCATCTGATGCCGTATATTTATTCACTGGCAGGAGCTGTGCATTTTGCAGATGCTACGATCATGCGAAGCCTGCTTTTTGATTTTCCGGAGGATATTGAGGCAAGAAAAATCACCAATGAATTTATGTTCGGATCGGCACTTCTGATCTGTGCGGTGACAGAACCGATGTATTATGAAAAGGAGAGCAGGGAAATCCAGCGTGAGAAGAAGTGGCGCTGCTATCTTCCGAAGGGTGCGAAATGGTATGATTACTGGACAAATGAACAGTATATGGGCGGTCAGTATGTGATAGTAGATGCGCCGATCGACCGGATTCCGATTTTTGTAAAAGCGGGCAGTATCATTCCTGTGGCAGAGGGGCTTACCTATGCTGACCAGACGCCGGCAGAACCGGTGAAGATCATGGTTTATCCGGGGGCAGATGGTGAGTTTGTTCTTTATGAAGATGAGGGTAATAATTACAATTTTGAAAAGGGCGCCTGTGCATTTACTGCGCTGAAATGGAAAGAGGCGGAAGGAAAGCTTGACATTGGTGAACGTCAGGGCAGTTATCCGGGAATGCAGGTACCAGAAGCGGTATATGAAGTAGAGATTGCAGGAAAGTAATATCGGATTTCAGAGATGTACAAGGATGAGATTTGATTTATTGGAAGGAAGAGTGAACAATGCGAAAAAAAGCTGTTTTTACACAGTGTCCACAGGCAGTGCCTGCTGGAAATGTGGATGTTTCAGGCGGAGGACGCTGGAAAATATGGCAGAATGCGGGAACAAAGATAGATGCTCCTGTTCTGGGAAATGGTGATCTGCTGGCGGCGGTTGCAGGAACTGCACGGTTTGTACAGTTCTGGATTACGACGAATGATTTTTGGCAGATGGAAAGTGCGGCAAACTGGGAGTTTTTTCATGATAATGATTCAGCCAAATGTGATCCGGCAGTATGCCTGGGAGGACCCAGACCTGTTGGAAGGATGGTATTTGACATTCCGGAGTTTGAGGATGCAGAGTGGTATACGGAGCAGGATTTTGAAACAGCGCAGACGCTTACTGTCTTAACGGATGCACAGAAGAAGCAGTGCAGGATAAAGAGCTGGGTGGCGGCTACAGAGAATCTGCTGGTACTTGAATTTGAGACGGAGAAAGAACTTGAGTTAAGCTATGACTTTTATTTTCCGGATGAAAAAGGGAAAGGCTGTGATACGGCGGCAGACATCTGGGGATTGGGAGAATCAGAGGAAATACAGAATGGTATGTTTACCGGACTGACAGGCGGCAGACCACTTCAGGTGAAACGTCTCACCGGAAAAATCATAAGTGGCTACAGACAGTTCAGTGAACACGTTGATATGCCGGTAAAAGCCGGATTTGCAGGCTGTTTTGTGGAAGAGACACCCGGACAGGAACTGCATGAGAGGATAGCTGTCAGGAAACTTTATCCGGGGGAAAAGGAAATATTTGTAATCCCGGTAAGAACCTGGGCAAAATGTTCCAGACCATATGAGTATGCATTTTCCAGGGCAAGGTGGATGGAAAGACGGGATGTGAAGGAGCTTGAGAAACAACACCTGTCCTGGTGGAAAAATTTCTGGAGCATTTCCGGGATTTCACTGGAAGATCCGGTGATCGAACAGCGCTACTACCTGTCAAAATACATGCTTGCCAGCCTGTCGAGAGATCCGGAATATCCTCCGAATATCCTGGGTATCAGCACTTTTGACAGACCGGCCTGGAATGGCAATTACAAGATAAATTATAATCATCAGTCACCATATTTGAATCTTATGGTATCCGGCCATTTTAAGCAGTCAGATCCGCACGATTCACCATATCTGAAGCTTATGGATATTTCGGCTGAGATGAGCAAAAGGCTTCTGCATCATGAAGGGCTGTATTATCCGCTGGGGCTTGGACCTCACGGGCTGGTGAGCGAAGCGCTTCTTCTTCATATGAAATCACCGGCTTTACATGGAGCACTGAATATGATATTCAGGTGGAGACTGACGGAAGATACAGAATATGCACGTAAGGTGTATCCGTTCCTGAAGGGAGTTGCCGATTTCTGGGAATCTGATCTGGTTTGCAGGGATGGGATTTATCATGTGATAGAAGACGGAATGCATGAGAGGACTGACAGCAATATCAGAGAGAATGGAATCGCGGAGGATCCGGTCAATACGCTGGGATATCTGAAAACCTTCTTTACATGGATACCGGAGATCAGCCGGGCATTGCAGGTAGATGCTGAGAAGGAACTGAAATGGAAAGAAATCGCAGAACACCTGGCACCTTATCCGTCAGGTTCGATCCACGATATCAGGGAGAATCCGACTCTGTGGAAAGAGGCAGATGTAGAGCTGGAAACACTGCTTGATGAAAAGGAGCAGAAAAAAGAAGTTTACTACGATGAAGGGGTTGGAGGTAAATGGTCCCTGCATTTTCCGGGGAATGTAATGCATATTTATCCGGGAAGTGCCATTGGGCTGGGAAGTGACCCGAAAGAGCTTGAGATTGCGGGAAATACCGTTCATATCCATGCACTGGTGGAGAAAGCTCTTGGAGAATATGAGGAAAAAAAGGCGAAGGAAGCCGGAGTCACTGACCGGGATCCACATTTTTATAAGGCAGGAGCGTTCAATGCGTCCAATCTCAGTTGTCTTTTCTTTACAGCGGCGGTGAGAGTGGGATATGATCCGGAGATCATCTGGGAAGAGATGAGACAGATGATCGTACACAGAGGGCTGCCAAACGGATTTCTCCGGGAGAATCCTCATGGAATCGAACAGCTTAATACGATTCCGGATGCTGTCCAGGAAATGATGCTGCAGAGCTTCGAAGGAGTGCTCAGGATTTTTCCTGTATGGCCGCTGCACAGTCAGAAAAATGCATCCTTCAGGGGATTCTGGGCGTGTGGTGCGTTTCAGGTAAGTGCTTCCCTGAAAGACGGAGAGGTTGAAATAGTTCGGGTGATCAGCCATAAAGGTCATTCATGCAGGATACAGAACCCGTGGCAGGGTCAGTGTGTGACGGTAGAATATTCCCAGCAGAAAGAGAGACTGGAATTAAGCGGTGAGATACTGGAAGTTCCCATGTTTCCGGAAGAAGAGGTTATACTCAGAAAAATATGATGTCAAAAAGGATGCGTCGTTCGCATCCTTTTTTGTGCGTAATAACAAGAAAACTGAAATGATGAAATGTGTATAAAAGATATAAAGCATAAAAAACAAAATAAAAAAACTGACAAAATGTGAAAAAAGTATAGTTCGAGGTGAAAAAAGTACTAAAGGAAAAGCAGATAATCCATGGATTATAGTAAATGTAAACGATAAACTGTTCTCATAAGAAACGGGGAGCTGTGAAGATATTCACAGCAGCAAACAAGCGAATAAAGGGAGGAAATAATAATGAAGAAAAAGAAAATCTGGGCGATTGCCTGTACGATTGTCTGTTCGGTATCTATGATGGCATGTACGACAAAAGCTACGGCTGTGAACGAATCAGCAGCAGATTCAGAGAAAGATTTCTCTGGTGAGGAACTGAGTATTCTTGTATCAGCAGGATGGATGGATAACAGATATGATGATACGATCAAGCGCTTTGAGGATACGTATGGTGTAACAGTTGACCTTCAGACCATCCCGGCTGACCAGTATTCTGATCTGCTCCAGTCCAAGCTGGCTACAGATTCCTGTGCGGATATTTTCTGGATCCAGTCCAACCCATTTGCAATCGAATCAACAATTGTTGACCCTGAGAAATACTGCATCGACTTTACCGGTTCATCCTGGGAAAATCTGATGCCGGAAGCAAGAAAAGCATCCTGTGTTTATAATGACAAGTTATATGGACTTCAGATCTGGCATAATTCTCCGGAATATGTAATGGTTTATAACAAGACGCTTTTTGAAGAAAATGGATGGGAAGTGCCATCAAACTATGCTGAATTCAAGGAACTCTGTGCTAAAATCTCGGAAACCGGAATCACACCATGGTTCCTGCCGGGAGCTGACGGATGGCAGCATCAGCTTGCTTTCTTCCAGATCGGTGGAGTTTATGAGGAAGCAACAGAAGGTCTGTATGATGCTTTAAATACAAATCAGGCAACTTTCGCAGATAATGAGAAGATGCTGGAAGTACTGAATGAGTTCAAAGAACTCTCTGATGCAGGATACTTCGGAGAAGACTGGATCGGAACAGACAGCACAAATATGTCAAATGAATTTGGCGACAGAAATATTGCAATGGCGATGTCAAACTCCAGTTATATCCAGCAGATTAAGGATGATACTGGCACAGAAGATGAATTCGGAATGTTCCTTATCCCGCTTGGTGACAATACCTGGTATCCGACCAACCCGTCCGGTCCTACAATGTTCGGTTACAAAGGAACGGAGCATGAGGATCTTGTAAGAGAATTCTTCAATTTCGTAACAACAACAGAGAGCCTTCAGGAAATCCTGGATAATTCACCGTCTTATACAAACCTTGATGTAAACGATGATAATCTTAAGCAGCACTGGCTTGCAGAAGAGGAAGAGTTCCTTGCAACTGTAGACGACAACAAGAAGGGTGTACCTGTTCTTCAGACAGGAACCAAATATACAAATGATTACTGGATGCAGTTTGGTCAGGATATGGTTGCTTTCTGCCAGGGAGAGATGGAAGCGAATGATGTTCTTAAAAACATGGATACCAACCGTGCAGAGTCTGCAAAGACTGTAGGGGACGAAAACTGGAAATAAAAATGACATTTAAGCAGTGCGGAGGAGATTTCCTTCGCACTGTTTGGTAAAGGTGGGCTGATTATGAATAAAAAGAAAATTTACCCGTGGTGGTTTCTGGTACTGCCTTTGGCATTTTATATTATCTTCTTTCTGCTTCCGAGTATCATGGGAGTGGGATATTCTCTGACGGACTGGAATTCAAGAAGTGTACTTAATGGAGTGCATTTTGTGGGTCTGGATAACTTCAAAGAGATACTTTTGTCTGATAAGGACTATTTGGGCGGTATCGGACATACTCTGAAATTTACAATTATATCCAATGTGGTAAAGTTGATTCCGGCACTTTTTATTGCAATCATGCTTCAGGAAGGACTTAAAGGAAAAGGATTTTACCGGACGATTCTGTATCTGCCTTCTATTTTACCTTTTGTTATCATCGGACTTGTATTTAAGTCTATTTTGAATTACAACACAGGTCTTCTGAATACTATCCTTGATGGTTTGCACATGGGATTTTTAAAACAGAAATGGCTGTCAGACCTGAACATGGTATGGAAATCTATTTATGGAGTGGATGCCTGGAGAGGTATTGGTTATGTCATGACAATTTTTCTGGCAGGTCTGAATACGATTCCGAAATCTTACTATGAAGCGGCAGAAATCGATGGTGCGAATTTCTGGCAGAGACTTCGTTATGTAACATTGCCGATGTTAAGCGGTGCGATCATGATCAATCTGGTATTCGGTATTACATATGGACTGAAAGTATTTGATATTGTATACGTTCTGACAAACGGTGGTCCGGGACATGCAACAGATGTACTGACAACCTATGCATTCCAGCTTTATTCCAGAGGACAGTACGGAATGTCTTCGGCATTGAATACGATTCTGCTCGTGATTACGGCCGCAGTTGGTGTTGCTATTGTTAAGATTTTGGGAAAACAGGAGGTACAGCAATGAGAAAAAGAGTCCAGAATATTGCCAAGCATATTGTATGTATCCTGTTGAGCCTGACAGTCATACTTCCTTTTTATATGGTACTTGTTAATTCCTTCAAGACGAAAGGTGAGGCTGCCAGGATGAGCCTTTCCCTTCCGAAGGAATGGCTGTTTTCCAATTATACGGAGGTTATAGAGAAGGGAAATCTTATTCAGGGATTTGGCAACAGTCTCCTGTATGCACTGGTTTCAACTGCACTTGGAGTTGTTCTCTGTGCGATGGCGGCATTTGTAATGTGCAGAAACAGAACGAAGCTGAATGTTTTTCTTTATTATTTTGTGCTTTGCGGTCTGTTTTTCCCTGTAAACTATGTAACGTTGGTAAGGGTTCTGAATATCCTGCATATGAACGATACCAGAGTAGGAATTATTATGGTCTTTACCAGTGCGATGATTCCGTTTTGTGTATTTACCATACGAAACTTCGTGATCTCGGTACCGGTGGAGCTGGATGAGGCGGCGGTTATTGATGGAGCCGGCCCGCTCAGCCTCTTTTTCAAAATCATCATGCCGTTGTTGAAACCAACTATGGTAACTTGCTTTATCTTGCAGTTTATGGGTGTATGGAGTGATTTCCTTACACCGCTGTATCTGTCAAGTAAGAGTAAAATGTTCCCTATGACAATGGCGGTTTATCAGTTCTTTGGAAAGAATAAGAGCTACTGGAATTATATTTTTGCAGATATCGTATTGACCTGTATCCCGGTGATCCTAGTGTATATGGTCGGTCAGAAATATATCGTAGGAGGAATGACCTCCGGTGCTGTGAAAGAATAACGGCGGAAATCCGTCTGGATCAGGTGAAAACAGTTGTGGAAAAGGATGGACTTACCTTTGTACAGACTGCAGACTATATGTCTGCGGAGACAGGGAGTGGTACATATCGGATTACATTCAGGCAATAAGGGTATTTCACAGGAAAGAATCCTGCTTTGCAGGATTGGTCGCTGCAGCGACATAATAACGGGGCTGTCGCACAAGTGTGCGGCAGCCCCGTTGTCGTACCTGCTCAGGGGATATCACTGCTGTCGGGGATATGATGCTCTTCGCGAAAATCCAGAGGACTTTTGCCGATATGTTTCTTGAAAATCCTGCTGAAATATCCCTGATCATGATAGCCGCACAGTTCCCCGACCTGCCGGATCGAGTAGGACGGTTCATGGATCAGAAACCACTGTGCGTTATTCATGCGCAGATTTATGAGAAATTTGGTAGGTGTACATCCATAAGCCTGACAGAAAACCTTAGTCAGGTAGCTTGGACTGTAATTCAAATTATCTGCGATCAGGTTCAGATTGATGTCCTGACCGTAGTTTTTTACCATAAAATCTCTGAGAAGAGAGGCAATCTGCGCCGGTGTCATGGCAGAAGTACTGTCATTAAATATTGTACTGTAATCGTTTCGGGCAATCTGGAATTCATGCTTGATCTTCGAAAGGACGTTTCGTAATTCTTCCGGATCTATGGGCTTGAGAAGATAGTCAGAAACCTTCAGTGTAATGGCTTTTCGCGTATATTCAAAATCAGAGAAGCCGCTGGTAATGATAAAACGGGTAAATGGAAGTTGCTCCCGCACTCTGGTGAGCAGAGAAATTCCGTCCATAACCGGCATTCGGATATCTGTAATGATCAGATCAGGGCTGCGCTTCTCTGCCAGCGCCAGTGCCTGTGCACCGGTCTGGGCGGTTCCTACAACCTGAAATTCAGGATCGGTTTTTTGTATTTTCTGTACTAAATTATTAAGAAGGAGTTCTTCATCCTCTGCAACGATAACTGAATAACTCATATGTTACGACTCCTCTATGATGCTATGTGAAATACCGGCCGATAGAAACAATGCCGTGGCCGTCCGCGGTATTCCCATAGTTAAAGATAAAACTACCATGGCAGAAAAACTTCCAACGAAGGTAAACGTTAACAGTTCCCAATCCATTGATCTTAAGTTCCGGGAGATCAGGATTATTGTTCGCCCGGTGCAGTGTCTGTGAAATTTTTGCAAGTGCCTCCTCTGTAAATCCGGGACCGGTATCAGAAATGTCAATTTGCCAGCCCTTTTCTGAAACAGTGCCGGTTACTGTGATGTTCCAGGGTGGTTCGCAGTTAGTTCCATATTTGATGGCGTTTTCTACGATTGGCTGAATGATCAGCTTGGGAATCTGTTTATCCATAAGAGTTTCGTCTACATCAATGGAATAAGTCAGACTGGACTGATAGCGTACCTTCATGCAGTACAGATACTTTTGCACATAATCCAGTTCCTCCCGCAATGTCACTGTAGCAGTGGCATTGTTGGTGATATAACGCATGATAGCTGAGAGGTTACGGCACATTTTTGCAACTGTGTCAGAATCACCGTTTTCCGCAAGAACCATGATACTGGACAGTGTGTTGTAATAAAAATGTGGATTGATCTGTGTCTGAAGCGCCATATTCTGTGCTTTCATTTCCTGTTCCCGGGCATGAGTGAGCTGAACCATAGAAGATTTTAGTTTATCACTCATCATCTGAAAAGCCTGATAGAGTTCTTCGAGTTCGTTGACAGATACCGGATAGGAAGTAACCTTCTCCAGCCCAAGGGAATCAAGCTCCATCCGCTGGATAATGTGTTTGAGATGTTTTACCGGCTTTACCACGGATCTGGAAATCCGGTAGGATAAAACAACAGATACGGTCAGAAAAGCGGCAACTACAACTATCAGAATTCGGAGCAGATTATAAACCGGTGCCAGGATGACAGATTCTTTCTGGACAGTGAGGTAAGTGTAACCGGTATAACTGGAATCGATCCTCGTGGCATACTCCAGTTTACCGGTAAGTGGGCTGATAAGGGTTGTGGAAGCCGCTTCCGGCTGTGTCAGCTCATAATATGGAGTAATCTGTGAAGACTCTGTTTCAGATATTTCGTAAGGATAGATCAGATTTCCGGTGCTGTCAAAGATGTAGACATCAGCCGCTGTTTCGTGATTCTTTTTCTGGTAGGAAATCACGCTTTTGAAAATGGATTTGCATTGCTTGGCGGTTTCAATCACACCTACACTTCGGCCATACTGATTGGTAAAAGAACGGTACAGGGAGATAAACCACTGGTCGTATTTGGCAGTCCTGGAATAAAGCCTGGTGCAATAGGGACGGGTCAGAACCATCTTACCGTTTGCCTGCCGGGCTTGTTGAAGCCATTCATTATCAGAACTGACATCTCTGATCACATTAGTGCTCAGACCTGACCGCAGGACATTCCCGGAAAAATCATAGAGATTGATCTGATCTGCTTTCAGTTCAGTTCCGCTTAACGAGATAAAAAGCTCAGACATTTCAGAAAGCATATCGTTGGAGATATTCAGGTCAAAGGACTGGTCTAATATGGACTTGGACTGACTGCTGTAATTGATATTTACAGACACGGCATCAAGGTCTCTGATCGCTGAATCTACCTGTGACTGAAAACTGGAGTTCAGCGTGCTCATGGCCTGAATCTGACTTTCCTTAAGCTGTCTGGACACAACTATATAAAAAAAAATAGAAAAAGCAAAAAGGACCAGACTTGCCATACCCAGATATGCGATAAATAACTTGGACTGCAGACTGCGCGGCTTCATACCAAATCTCCATTTTGGATATATTACTGTTGTACAGGAATTTTCAGTTTAGTATAGCATATTTGTGCAAAAATGACAAATGCCGAAACGCCGGAAAACCCGTCCTGTGGGGCTGTTTCAAATCCAAGCATACGTCAGTGAGCGCATCCGTGCGGCCCGCAAGGTAACTTAGCCTGAATTATTCACAGAGCCATGTGCTTGACTTATTGACAAGCCGTAACCCGCTGCTGAGCTCGTGATTGTCTTCCAACAAGGTGACACCACCTAAAAATGGGTATAGTATCCCTGCTACTTCAGATACGACAGGTTTCATGTGAAGAAATCAAGGTTCATGTATGGCGGCAAGGCCGCCTATTGCTTTCAAGAGATGTGGTGTTTAAAATGTTCACAGAGAGCTCCTTTTCTTGGTTATTTGTGACTTAGACAACCACATTTTACCAGAAATGTGAGCTCTTTTTTATTCACCTATCAGATGAAAGCAATAATCGTAACAACTGTAGTAGTTATGCGGCTTTCAGCCGCGCTGTCCCTATTGGGATGAATAATTCAGGCTAACTTGGAACTGTGTACGCCGTTGAACTTGGAATTTCGCTTTTCTCCGAGAACAACCGCTATACGCTGGAAGACGCTCTGACCGAGATGTTCTGGTCGCTGTTTTTGTTTTTGTTAAAAAGCAATGCTGTTTATGAAAGCAAGATCCTTTTCGATGGCTTTATCGGCGGATATATCTAGCCAGTTCTTGTCGGATGATCGCAGTTCTCGCAGATAGGCGGGGTCCGCAAACATCCGCTCTATTCTGCGTGTGACAGCATTCATGTCGGAAACATTCCGAAGCGTTTTATCTTCAAAGATATATTTTCTGATGCAGTCTTTCAGTTGTTCCATATTCGCGCGTTCGCTCAGATAGCAGATGTCGAATACATCCTTATATCTGGTATTCCTGCTTCCGAATCTGACCATGGATTTAAGCTTTTCAGTGATCATCTGCGCCGGTGAATTGATGAGAAGACTCACGGCATCTTCCTGGAATCCCACATCAAAAGCGTATTCATCCTGTTCGATGGAGAGGTCATTATGTACCCCGATATCCATTTTCAGGGATATGGCGGTTCCTTCCGTGTCGGTGACGGAGATATGGATGCGCTTTTCCTTGTAGTCCTGATGATTCAGTTCCATTATCTTTCCGGTGAGTTTGATCGTCAGTCCGTCTACGCAGTTAAGTTTCCGGACGAAGGTGCGGATGGAATCATCGGAAATGGAATACCTGATGAAATCCAGATCGAGGTCCTGCGTGGCGCGGCGTGCGTCACCGGAAATGCTGCGCATGACGACGCCGCCCTTGATCGTGGCGCTTCCCGCCATGCCGCTGTCAGAGATGGCTTTGAGAACGATATCCTGTCCGAGCTTTGCCCGGGCATTCTGTTCGCTGTAGCCGGAAGCTTTTATTTTTTCGATCTCTTCATATAAATTCATCACAGCACTTCCGTCTGTATCATGTTCATGTATCTGGAGCCGTTCTTAAACAGGGCAGCGTAATCTTCGACCAGACCAAAATCCAGTTCATAAGATATCCTGCGGTAGTCCTGGATAATCTCCTTGTAGTAATCCATAGGGATTCTGGATTTAAACCGCATAAGTTCGATGAGCATCCGTTCGCGGTCATATATGCGGATGGATGAGTTATTATACTGCATTTCGCAGATGCCGGCTTCAAAGATGTCATCCTTCAGGAAGGACTGCCTGACTCTGGGGTCTTTTATCCGTGTATCCGTGCGCCGGGATGCAAGATAGTAGTGATCGGGGATCACATCTGTCAGGGAATGATAATAGAACGCGCTCCTTCCGGTGCATACGGTTTTGGGATACTTCCGCATGATGACGTCTATTTCGGAAGTGTTTTTCAGGGTGGAGTAGATCCCCTTTTCTTTTACAAAAAGTTTTCCGTTTCCGATTTCTTTTTTTAATTGATAGTCGCTGCCGTATTTATCAATGCATTCCTGATAACTTAAAAGCATAGGATCATCTCCTTAAAGCAAATGCACACACAAGCCTGTAGTTGTGTGTATGTTTGCTGTAATTATAACACCTGTTCCGGGAAACACAAGAAGAAATTTGAGTGATCGCTCACACGGTGTAGGTGCAGTGTGTATGTTTTCTTGAATATAGAATGGCCTACGGGAGGACTTGTCGTAAACGGATATAAAATTTTCTTTCGTCATAACCGGAAAAATTTCCGTCAAACCCGCTTAGGAAGACAGAAGGGAAATTCCCTACTACATTCCGGAGGTGCGGCAGATGGAAGTATTCATGAAAGACGGCGTGGAGATATGTATGCCGGATGATGATGAAAAATCCGGAAAGAACATCACGGGCCGTCCGGAATTTACCCAGATGCTGCATGATGTGACGGCTGACCGGGACGGGGGTTCCTATTGATGAAAACCTGACATCAAAGTAGCTCTGCTGGATACTTCTTCAGTTAGACGAGATGTTCGATGGAATGTCTGATCTGGAGAAGAAAGAGTTTTTAAACATATTCATTGGTGAAGCAGGTTCGCTGGCGAACTGGACGGCAAGCTGTGGTTCTGCACCAACAACACCAAGGATGTCTACAAGGATATGCAGGAAAATCCGGAGATCGAAATTTCTGTTTCCAGCCCGGAATACGCATGGATTCGTTTGCGCGGCAAGGCTGTGTTCGAGAACAACATGACTGCCAAGGAAATGTGCATCCAGAACCCCATCGTGAAGGGGCAGTACGGCGAGGCTACCAATCCCATCTTTGAGGTGTTTTATCTTGATAATGCCCACGGCATCATCGCTGACTTCTCCGGCAACCCTCCCCACGAGTTCTAAGAAACGCTCTCAATTCAACATCTTCGGGACAAGGTGAAATCCCTGACCGGCAGTATGGTCTGCGAAGCGCAGAAGCGCCCGATGCGGTGAAACTCCGCAACCGACGGTATAGTCCGGATGAGAAGATATGAGGAAGCAGCCCCGCAGGAAAACCCGTCCTGTGGGGCTGTTTCAAATCCAAGCATACGCCAGTGAACGCATCCGTGCGGCCCGCAATGTAACTTAGCAAATTGGAAATCAATAAAATTCATGTGTTGTAAAAACTGCGGTTGAATTGTACAGCAGATTGGGATACGCTATGGGTGAAAGGCGTTGAACAATATGCCAAATATCAAACCTATTTCCGATCTGCAAAATTACAGCGAAGTGCTGCGCGATGTGGCTGTTGGTGCTCCGGTTTTCTGACAAAGAACGGGCGCGGCAGATATGCAATTCTCGATATACAGGACTTT